>NZ_MCGG01000009.1 GCF_001746755.1 Magnetovibrio blakemorei
GTAGAGCTCAAATTTGTCAGCCTCAATCTTTGCCAAATCCAGGATGCTGTTGACGGTTTCCAACAGCAGTTTTCCGCTTTTGGTGATGAACCCCGTATACTCAATATATACACTCGGCAACGGGCCTTTGATTTCGTACTTCATCATTTCGGCAAAACCAATAATCGAATTCAACGGCGTGCGCAGCTCATGGCTCATGGAAGCCAAAAACTCTGATTTTGCGCGACTTGCCAGATCGGCTTCGGATTTGGCAAGAATGATGTCGGTTTCATAGTCTTTGCGGGTTAATTCATTCTCGACCCAATCCGCGAAGAGCCGGATCAGCGTGTATTCTGAGGTGCTAAAAGGCTCTGAATGGGGCTCAAGACTTGAAAAGTTGAGTGTGCCATAGCGTTGACCGCCCACCATCAATTGAATGCCGATGTACGATTCAAGGCCGAACCCCTTGTAACAGGGATGTTCGGCAATTTCGCTTTTGCCAACGTTGACGAACGCGGTCGGCGCATCTGAATTCAAGGTGTGGATGCAGTACGTGTTGTTCAGGTCATAAACGGTACCAGGAATCAGCGCTCCGTTCGGACTGCACGCATACATGACCGTATAAGTATCGCCTTCGATCCGGCTTACAATCCCCAACGGCATGCCAAACACATCGCAGCCCATTTCCAACAGCTCGTTCACCTTGCTCTCAAAGTCCCTGTCAGCAGCTGACGAGAGACGCTGCAAACGCAGAACAGACTGGTGGTTCACAGCCAGGGCTTTTTCGGCTTTTCTGTGTTTGCGCAAGGTCAGCAACAGATAAAGCGCCAGCAAAAGCAACAATCCTGCCCCGATGCTGAGACCCAATATAGACCTGCGACTGTCTTTTTGAATGTCTTTGGTCTGGCGATCAACCATCTCTTCCAGTTGCGTCTGGTAATGCCACAAATCGTCCTCTAGGACCCGTTCGTTGGAAATGTCGTGAATGGTGGAATACAAGACGATCCGACCGTTATAATTAACGGGGATTGAGTATACCTGAACCGTGCGAATTGTGCCGTCCGCAAGCTGGTGACGGAAAATGAAATAACTGCGCCCCTCGGTCTTTGCCAGTCTCCGTTCTTGCTCGACTTGTGCGGCGGTCAGCTGATTGATGTCTTGAATCTTCATGGCCCGCAACTGGTCGCGGGTATAACCGTAAAACTGCGCTGCCGCCAGATTGGCATCGACGATGCGGCCATCGCCAGGATCAATCAAAAGCATCGCATCGTTGTGCTTTTCAAAGACCTCTTCAAAGCCGTTCGAAGCGTTCACCGGATACGGCAACGCCAAGGTAAAAATCAACAAGAGCGCCCAGATGGAACTGCGCGGGTGATTGACCATGAATTTCAGCAATGCTTAGCCCGCACATAAAAGGTTGGATGATCCGTTTAGATTATATCACTGTTCTGACTTGGTTTGGGTCAAAAAAACCATAGGAAAAGGGGCTGCAATCTCTTGCAGCCCCTTGATCCCATAAAACAGTTTCCGAATTAACGTTTGGAGAACTGGAAGCTGCGACGGGCTTTGGCTTTGCCGTACTTTTTACGTTCAACAACACGTGAATCGCGGGTCAGGAAGCCACCGGCTTTGAGCGCGGGACGAAGGCCTGGCTCGAAGTAGGTCAGGGCTTTGGAAATGCCGTGACGCACCGCACCGGCTTGACCCGACAGGCCGCCACCGGTGACCGTGCAGACCACATCGTACTGGCCTTCACGAGCAGCCACGGAAAACGGCTGATTGATCAACATGCGCAACACAGGACGCGCGAAATAAGTTTCGACTTCGCGGCCGTTGACGGTGATCTTGCCCTTACCCGGCTTGATCCACACGCGCGCAATGGCGTTTTTACGTTTGCCCGTGGCGTAAGAACGGCCCTGAGCATCGATTTTCGGTTCTACAACCGCCGGAGCTCCACCCGCAACGGCACCAGCCGTCGAGACTTCGCCACCAGCGACCAGATCCTTAAGGTCTCCAAGATCAGCCATGGCTTACGCGCTCCTCTTGTTTTTCGTGTTCATGGCGGCAATATCCCAAACTTCAGGATTCTGCGCAGCATGGGGGTGATCGGAACCGGCATAAACATGCAATTTTTTCATCTGCGTGCGGCCCATGGGCGTACGAGAAATCATGCGTTCAACAGCCTTAATGACCACACGTTCGGGATAGTTGCCATCCAAGATCGCGCCCAAGGTGCGTTCTTTGATGCCGCCCGGATGTCCGGTGTGCCAATAGAATTTTTCGTTTTCGCGCTTGCGACCCGTCAACTTCACCTTTTCGGCGTTGATGACGATGATGTTGTCGCCGCAATCAATGTGTGCGGTGAACATCGGTTTGTGCTTACCGCGCAAACGCAGTGCAATCTGGCTGGCCATACGACCAAGGACCAGGTCCTCAGCATCGATGACATACCATTTTCTCACGACGTCAGCGGGTGTAGCGGAATAGGTTTTCATATTCAGCTCCGTTTCGCGGATGTGTGCGGGTTGTTTTCCCTTGGGAAAAGCCGCACGGGTGTTAAAACTGGTTTCATGAAATCGCCCAAAAGCGCAAAATCACGAAGAAGCCGCGTTTTAAGCCAGTCCCACGCCCCTGTCAAACATTTTGTTTTGATCACTCGTCAAATAAGTCAATAAAAACAAAGGCTTATTTTTGAGGTATTAGGATACCTTGCTAAAATGATGATTTTTGCCGCGATACGCGTGTCAGGACCTAGACACACCAACTGCAAAAGTCGAATATAGCAAGTATATAAAGTGAACAGACGTCAAAAATAGAAAATGGGCCGTTGACCATGACCTCCCCTGCACCTGCCACCACCTCCACCCCAGAAGATGCTTTGATTCTGCGCGAAAACAAGGACCAGGTGGCGTGGTTGACGCTGAACCGCCCAACCAAGCTCAACGCCTTGTCAGAGGCCACCATTCAGGCCTTAAGCGACGTACTTGATGCCTTGGCCGACGATGCCAGCGTGCGTGTGGTGGTTATCAAAGGTGCGGGCAAGGCCTTTTCGGCGGGCCATGATCTCAAAGAAATGATGAGCCGTCCCGAACTGGAGCCGTGTGCCACGTTGTTTAACGCCTGCGCCAAAATGATGCTGAAAATCCACCATCTGCCGCAACCGGTCGTCGCCATGGTCGATGGCATCGCTGCAGCAGCAGGCTGTCAATTGGTGGCGCAGTGCGATTTGGCAATTGCGTCCACCCAGTCCAAATTCGCCACATCGGGCATCAATCTGGGTCTGTTTTGCGCCACCCCGTCGGTGCCGCTCAGCCGCGCCATTGGCCGCAAAGCGGCGGCGGAGATGCTTTATACGGGCAAATTCATCTCTGCTGAGGAAGCCGAGCGGCTGGGCCTGCTCAATCGTGCAGTAGGCGCGGAAGTCTTGGAAGCAGAAGTGGAAAACCTGGCGCTGGAAATCGCTTCTAAATCCCCTGCTGCCATTGAATTTGGCAAACGCCTGTTGCTCAACCAACTCGACCTGCCCATTGAAGAGGCCTATGTCATCGCGGCTGAAACCATGGCCCAAAATATGCAACACCCCGATACCCGCCACGGTGTGCGCGCCTTTATCGACAAACAGCCGATGCCCCAATGGAGAGACCGTAAAGAATGAGCAAAACCGACACTGACGATATGCTGGTTGGAATCTTAGAAACCATCAACACCATCGCCCTGGTGGGCGCCTCCAACAAAACCGAGCGGCCCTCTTATCAAGTGATGGAATTCATGCAGGGCCAGGGCTACAAGATCATCCCCATCAACCCCGGCCTTGCGGGCGGAACGATCCTAGGCGAAACCGTTTATGCATCCCTGCAAGAGGCCCCCGGCCCCTTTGATATGGTTGACATCTTTCGCGCCTCAGACGCAGCGGGCGAAACGGTGCGCGAAGCCATAACGCTCAGCGATGATAAGGGCGTGACGGTGGTGTGGATGCAGCTTGGCGTCACCAACGACAAAGCCAAAGGAGAAGCCGAAGCGGCGGGCCTTGTGGTGGTGCAAAACCGCTGCCCGAAAATTGAAATCAAGCGCCTTGGACTTCTCGCTGAACATTAAGAAACATAACCAATACTATGTAATCGTTAATTACTCAGCCAAAACAGGCTGTGGTTTGCTTTGCGATGGCAACAGCCAACTGACCGCCAAGCCCACGGTGGCGATGCACGCCAGCACGATGAAGATGATCGAAAACCCGCCGGTCAGATCATACAGCGAGCCTTCCAGCAAGACCCCCAAGCTGCTCACCCCAAACGCCAAGATAAACTTAAGGCCAAACGCCAAGGCGCGCCAATCCTTGGGCGCGTAGCGCGCGATCAGGGTGTTTTCCACCGGAAGTGCGGCTTGATTGGCCGAAACCATCACCAAGGCGGCGATCATCAATCCACCACCGGTCCACTGCGCCGCTAGGATCAAAAAGGGAATTTGCGACACAAACGCCAGCATATAGAGAACTTTGAGCGAATACGTGTCGCTCAGGCGTCCAGCCACCAACTGCACCGCCCCGGCCACCACATACACCAACGCCACCATGGCGCCGATGCCCAACACGCTATCATCGGCAAAAGATGCAAGACGCTCGGAAAAGAGCTTGGGCAGAGCTGGTGAAGAGGTCTGATAAATCAATCCGGTGCACAGCATGGTTACGGCCAACACGATAATGGTGCGCACCACTTCATGCTTGGGGGGCGTGGGTTCCCCCACCCGTTCTATGGCAGCGTCATGGATGATACCGCGCTGGCGGAGCACCCAAAACGCAATGCCCGTGGCAAACACCACCGCCCCCGGCACGATGAAGGCGGCGCGCCAGGTAAAAGCTGCGGAAAGCACACCAGCGGACAGGGCGGCGACAGACGGCCCCAAGGTGCCAAACACGCCGTTGATGCCCAAGGCGGTACCACGTTTTTCCACCTGCGACACCAACCACGCGAAACCGACGGGATGATATATGGAGCCGAACACGCCTGTCAGAGTGAGGAAAATCATCAGTTGAACCGGCGTTTGCGCCAGCCCGCACAGCACCATGCCTGCGCCCAAGCCAAAGAAATACACACCAATCATGGCGCTGGCCGACCACTTATCACTCAGCCAGCCAGACAACGGCGCACACACGCCAAACATCACGTTGCCGGCCACGATCAAGCTGACGACTTCGCCATGGGTCAGATTGAACTCAGATTCCAACAACAAGGCGACGACAAAAAAGATCGGCGCAAACAGATGTGAATACGTGTGCCCCACGCACGAAAAGGCCAACGACCAACGTGCCGTCCTTGGCGTTGGTGCGGGGGGGAAAGGAACAGGCTCCACGGGAGCGGTCTCCGAAAGTTAAAAAGGCAGTCGGGACGATCAGTCGTTCACTTCAAACGTATCCCGATAGGATTTGCTGATCGCTGCGATGGCCTCAAAATGTTTGCAAAATTGTTCAACGATGGCCGGGTCAAAATGAATCCCCGACTGATCCTTGATAAATTGGGCGGCATCTTCAATTATCCAGGCTTTTTTATAGGGACGCTCAGACGTTAACGCATCAAACACGTCTGCTACGGCGGTGATGCGCCCAACCAACGGGATTGCGTCACCCTTCAATGCCCGAGGATAGCCCGAACCATCCCACTTTTCGTGATGCGAATAGGCCACCATACGCGCCATTTGCATCAAGGGCGAAACATGATCGCCGAGAATCTCAATGCCAATTTGGGCGTGGGTTTTCATCACTTCCCATTCGGCGGGGTCCAACTTTCCGGGTTTGAGCAAAACGCTATCGGGAATGCCGATTTTACCGATGTCGTGCATCGGACTGGCATGAAGCAACAGCTTCACATCCTCTTCACTCATGCCGATGGCGCGCCCCAGAAGTTCGGCGATTTTGCTCATCCGCACAACATGCATGCCGGTTTCGTTATCTTTATATTCCGCCGCGCGGCCCAAACGGCGCACCACTTCCAAGCGGGTTTCTTCCAATTCGTGGGTGCGTTCTTGGACCTTATGTTCCAGGTCTTCGTTTTGCTGACGAACCTGATTGTGCAACAAGCGCACTTCGAGCATATTGCGGATGCGGATCAACGCTTCAACCCGTTCAAACGGTTTGTGCAAAAAGTCCTGTGCACCCGCTTCCAGGGCCTTCAACTTGGTATCCATGTCGGTCTGCGCCGTGAGCACCATAATCGGTGCAATATTGCCGTTCGCCATAGATTTCAAGGTCTGTATGACTTCATAGCCGTTCATATGCGGCATGCGAATGTCGAGCAAAACCAAATCAAAAGGCTCCGCTTGGTAAAGCGCCACGGCTTCACGGGGGTCCGTAACTCCAATGACATGCACGTAACCTTCGGCCTCAAGCAAGTTGGTCAACAGCGTCACATTGGTGAAATTATCGTCCACCACCAAGATGCGGGCATTGCGAATATAAGTGTCGACGTCGGGCATGCGCAGCCTTGTTTGTTACTTAAGCAATTCACCAACCCGTTCCGGGCAAACAATAAATTGTGCGGCAGGGTAGAAATGAGTGCTCAAAATGCAAAATTTATAATAATTCCAGCATATACTGTACGGTCTATCCACGACAAGGCGTATTCAAGACACCCAGAGCATGTTTATAATACCCGTATATGTCAATACCATACCCCCTTGTGAGGAAATAATACGATGTTTGGATTGTTCGGTAAAAATGAAAAAGAAATTGAAGAGCTTATCGCCAACAAGCAGTACGATGAGCTATCCACTTCGGTGATCGACGAAATTGCCAAAAACTTGATTCTCACCACCGAATTTGCCATGCCCGAATATAAAATCACCCAACGCCTTGAAATCATTACGGCCGAATGCGTGTTCGGCATGAACATGTTTCGCGATATGTTTGCCTCGATCCGCGACATTGTCGGCGGTCGTTCGAGCGCTTCACAAAAGGTGCTGCGCGATGCCCGCAAGACCTGTTTGACGGAACTGCGCAGAGAAGCCTTGATCGCCGGTGCGGACGCCGTGATTGGCGTGGATTTGGATTATTCCGAAGTTTCCGGTGATGGCAAATCGATGCTCATGGTGGTTGCCAGCGGCACTGCAGTCAAGCTTCAAGCCATTTAAACAAGCACTTGTTGTGTGACGTTCATCGCTTCAAATGATGTTAAAGCGCGTGCTAACATGCGCGTGCCATGAACCCAATACATCAACACGCATAATGGAACCGCGCTGATTTATGACCCAGTCCATGTACCAGGACTATTTTGGAATTTCGGAAAATCCGTTTTCCATCATTCCTGATCCGCACTACTTGTTCATGAGCCAGCGCCATCAAGAAGCGCTGGCGCACTTGTTGTATGGCGTCAGCGACAGCGGCGGGTTTGTTTTGCTCACAGGCGAAGTCGGCACCGGCAAGACCACCTTGTGCCGGGCGTTGCTGGAACAGTTGCCCGAAAACACCGATGTCGCGTTGATTCTCAATCCCAAATTGACCGAAGCCGAGTTGCTGGCCACCATTTGCGACGAAATGCGCATCCCCTACCCGCTGGGCACCAAAAGCCTCAAAGATTACTTCGATTTCATGAATCACCATCTGTTGCGCGCCCATGCCATGGGCCGCAATCCGGTGTTGATGATCGATGAAGCGCAGTGTCTCAGCCCCGAAGTGCTCGAATTGGTGCGACTGCTGACCAACTTGGAAACGTCTGAAAAGAAGCTGCTGCAAATCATCTTGGTGGGGCAGCCGGAGCTCAGCCACACCTTGGCGTTGGCGAAAATGCGCCAAACCTCGCAACGCATCACGGCGCGCTACCACCTGAGCCCTTTGACCTTAAGCGAAAGCCGCGCGTACATCGAACACCGCTTGAAAGTGGCCGGACTGGACACCCGCGTGTTCACCCGAGGAGGTGTTGCCGCCGTCCATAAAGCCTCCCACGGGGTTCCGCGCCTGATCAATTCCATCTGCGACCGCGCCCTGCTGGCCGCTTACGTGGAAGGCAAACGCGAAATTGACAGCAAACTGGCCAAACGCGCCAGTGGTGAAGTGCTGGGCACCTACGGTCAAGTCAGCGGCAAAAGCGCCTGGACCTCCTTGGCCTTGGCTCTTACCCTCACGGGCGTGCTGTTTCTGGGCGTGTTCGATCCATACCACTGGAGTCTGCACGAAAAACTAGGCCGCACCTTAGCCCTCGTCCTTCCGTCCCCCGTTACAGACGTGATTGAGAGCGATGAGCCACAAAATGTACCAGAAATGGCACCCGAAGCCGCACCGGAAGTTGTCTCCCCTTCCCCTTCTCAGCCCCTCTCAGAACCGGGGCAGATCTCCGATGCGATTTTGCCCGATGCACTCCCCCCTCAACCGTCCACAATTGAGGCAGAGCCTGAACTCAACAGCCCCACAGCGGAATCCGATACACCGGAAATAGTAGATATATCCAAGGCGGAATCGACCTTGATTGGGGACCTTGGCAAGGTCGGCTCCTTGGACAGCGCCTTGGTGACGTTGTTCAAACAATGGGGCCAGGACTACCTTGCTCTGGATGGCTTGACGCCTTGCCAGAAGGCCCGCTCTGCGGGCTTAATGTGCGAACAAGGTCAAACCAATATCACCGGGATCAAGGCGATGAATCGCCCCCAGGTGGTGTCATTCACCATGCCCGATGGCGAGCTTCTTTACGGTGTTGTATCGACCATTGAAAAAGATCTGGTGGGCGAAAGCATCACCATTGATTTCGGTGATCGCGCCATTGCCATGCAGACGTTGGCCTTTGGACTGCGTTGGCCGGGGGATTATTTGATTTTGTGGAAGGCCAACGACATCATTCAGCGTCCGTTGGCGTTTGGCGACCAAGGCCAAGACGTGGTCGAACTGCGCCGTTTGTTGGCGAAAGCCGGATACCCTGACAATGCGGCGGATGCATCGGGCCAAGGCAGCGTCTTTTTTGGCCCCAGCCTGCGTGACAAAATCCGCCTGTTCCAGCTTGACCACAATCTGGACTCTGACGGCGTCGTCACCCCCCAGACGCTCCTGCACATCACGGGCGTGGCCGGAGAAACATTCGGCAAAACGATTATTCTTGGGGATATGTAAGCATGTCTTATATCCTCGAAGCTCTGAAAAAATCGGATGCCGAACGAAAGCGTGGGGAAATCCCGACGTTGGGTCACGCCTCCCCGTTTTCTCCGACCCTCAGCGCCCATGCCCCCAACCCCGTGCCCTGGATTTT
The DNA here is from genome assembly GCF_001746755.1 of Magnetovibrio blakemorei. Taxonomy (GTDB): domain Bacteria; phylum Pseudomonadota; class Alphaproteobacteria; order Rhodospirillales; family Magnetovibrionaceae; genus Magnetovibrio; species Magnetovibrio blakemorei. The sequence goes on from NZ_MCGG01000009.1 coordinate 9,201, forward strand.
GGCGGGAGCCCTTGGCCTCGCCGTCCTCATTCTGGCCAACGTTATCTATTACCGTCCCGATATGTTGGAATCCGCAAACTCTGAAAACGCACCACATTCCAGCCCACAGCCCAACGCTGCGACTGCTGCCCCTCAACGGACGCTGGACGTAGCCACACCGGCCCCGGACCCGACCCCGACCCCGGCCCAAACCCCGGCGCCGCCCCCTACGCTTCCCCCCCCCCTTCAAGACACCGTTCAGGAACACGTGCAAGAGAGCGCGGTTGCAGAACCTCTGCCACTGCCTGAACCTCAAGTCTCCTCCATCACCGTCCACAAACCCATGCCCTCGCCCACCCCCATATCCGCGCCCGCACCCGCGCCCATTATAGAAAGCGCCCCCGAACCTGCACCGCAGGCCCCGACTGCCGATCCAAAACCGGACACGGTTCAAAACCAGGAAACGGGTGAAGCGGAGGTCAATACAGATGGAGATGCGCCTCAAGCTGAAACACACGTTGCGGCCATGCCCAAACCTCTGCCCAAGCCCAGTTTGATCGTCGTACCCCAAGCGCCAATTCCCCCCAAACCCCAGGCCGAAGTCGCCAAGGTCTTTGTGGAAAAGGCTTGGAGCGCCATCGATAAGGGATTTTACAATCAGGCCCTGCGCGATCTTGATCAGGCGGTGAAGATTGAGCCCAATCTAGCCGAGGCTTGGTTTGCGCGCGGCTGGGCCAATGAAAAATCCGGCAAGGAACTCTCCGCCATCGGGGATTACGCCCGCGCCATCGCCGCCAAGCCTGACCATGCCTTTGCCTTGTTCAGCCGGGGATACTTAAACCTCTATATCGGTGACGCGCGCCATGCGGTGACCGACTTTGTGCGCGCCCAAGGTGTCGCCAAAGACCCAAGTTTTAGGCTGTACAGTCACTTGTGGCTATATCTCAGCCGCACCCGCGCCCAGCAAGACGGCTTGGCACAGTTGGGTAAAGACGCTGCCAAAGAAGATTTAACGCCCTGGCCGGGACCGTTGGTGCGCCACGTTCTAGGTCAAATCGATGAAGCAGCGCTCATTGCCGCTATGGAAAGCGATACCGGCAAGGCCGATCAACATCCCAGCCAACAAGAGCGCCGCTGCACGGGCTATTTCTTTTTGGGTATAAACGCGTTGCTGAATGGCGATAAGGCATCGGCACGCCGCGCCTTTGAAAAGGTCCTCGCCACCGGTGCCGTCCAGTTTCGCCAATACGATGCTGCCAAGCGCGAACTTGACCGCCTGAATCTCTAGGGTCCGTCAATTCACCGAATTGGAGACTGGATCGTGATAATAAATGTTGGCCGACATCTCGACGAATGAAGGCAAGGAAATGGGGTGATTGTCATCATGCATTTCCGCGGAAAGGGTCAGCACGCCCGACTGGCTTAAGTGCAAAATGGCGTCATGCAATTGCTGACGCATATCAGCCTGCATGGTCGCGGCAGGAAACGCCACCTGAAACGCCTCCACCACCTGATCTAAACGCAGATGAGACCCGCCCATAGCACGCAATGCCGCTTCAAACGCCGCACAGGTTTTATCATCATGTGATCCCATAACCATTTCCCCCATTCCGAGCCCAATTAAGACCAGGAAATAACATAGAACGATTCAATCGTAACACAATTATCAATGCGTGCAATTCTCAATTGCCGCCTACCCCAACGCAAACAGCCATGCCTCAACGCGGGGAAATAAAATAAAATGAAAAAACAACACCATTTCTGGCAACAGCATAAACGCCACCAAGCCTGCCGCCCCTTCGCCAAAACGGCGCTCAACAAGCCCCACAACAGGACTCACAATAAGGGCGCTCAACACCAAAGCAAAGGCCACCTGCAGCCAATAACCCAAGGCATCAGCCTTAAAACCTGCTAAGAACCAAGGCACCATCACCACCAGGGCAGCAATGATCAAAATCCCTTTCCAGTTTTTTTTCATTTCTTTTCCCGGCAAAAAGACCTGACCTATAGAGGCGTATGGTACAAACTGATGAACAGACCATCTATCTGCTGAACATATGAGGCTCACCGTGCAAAATGAAAACCATAAACGAAGTCCCGGTCGGCGCAAAAAAGATACGCGAAACCTTTGGAGTTTCCACGTCCTCGTATACATCACCATAACCGCCGTGATCGTATGCGCGTCGGCTTACGCCTCCATCGTGTTCGGCGGATATTTCTTTCATTTCGACATAAACAGACCCCCAGAGATTGCCGAAGGGATACGCCTTGGCGTGCCCTATGACGAGATGCGCGCGAAGCTGCCCACATTGCAAACGATCGTGGTCCAAGGCGACAAGGTCAGCAAAATCAATCAGAACGGCGTGCTCTACACGCTGCGCTTCAACACCCCCGAGTACGGTGAAAAAGTCTGGCAGATCAGCTACGCAAACAATCTTAAAAACATGTCCCCGGCCGGATTGGAAGAGCATCTCGCCTTTACTTATGGTCTGCCAACCTCCGTCGATTGTTATGACAAGGTCAATTGCGTTTACACCTTCTTTTTGCCGTTTACGTTGCTGGTCATCAAAGCCACACAACAAGGCGCCGACATCCATTTAAACATCACGGCAACGGACATTTATTACGGGGCGAAACGGTGAAAAATGATGATTGTTTTTCGTGCTGTTTTATAGACTTTCAAGCAATGCTTTCTTTTTTTGTTGGAACTCATCTTCGGTAATTACGTTGTCATTTCTTAGGGCAAGCAGGTCACGTAATTTTTGGGAAGTGGAATCCTTTGTTGGCGTTTGATTGTCTGCTTCCGTCTTTGTCGAAGCCGTTAAAGATTGCATTTCAGCAGGCTTGTCATTGTCTTGTTGGGCAGATGGGTTCTTGGGAGTTTCAATTTTTGAAAAGCTTCCCATAACAACGTCTATGACAGGTGGGTATTCATATGCAGACCCATTGCTATGGTCAATGATAGCGCCAACACCTCCCCCAAAAACGATATTGCCAAACATTGAACCTTTCACGTCTGATACCACTGCTGCCCGTCCATTCTCCATACTTTCTTTTTTGCATAAGACCTGCATATCATCGTTTGACCTATGGATGGTCGTAGATCCGGGCGTTTGAATAAACCATTTACCTTTGTTGTTTGTCAGCTCGCAAGATGCGCCAACAACTTCTGTGCCGGTTTGCCCATGAGTTTCTACGGAAACACTTTGATTTACAGTTCCTGTAACTGATGAGCATCCGGTCGTTAAAATTGGTAAGGCGACCACACCTGCAGCAAACACGCGAATGGATTTAATATTCATCTTCCCCCCTAAAACACTTTTGAAAATAATTTCATGATTGATTTAAAATTAACATTTACCTTATAGGTAGCGCTGAAATGTATAGGGGATTTTCGGTATTCGTCAACCCATCACACACAAATTGAACTAACGCTTATTCACCCAGGAAAACAATGAAGGACACCTCAACCCAAGCCCACAGCCACAATAGGATCGCACCCAGGCGTGTGTGTTGGGCAAGGACAACGCCAAGATTGAAAGCCCCAACGCGAGACTGAAACTCGTCGCGAGTCATAAAGGTATAACGACGAATTACATCCGCGTCACAATCCGTAAACCGTTTCCGGACATGAGGCTGGGTAAATGGTTTGATTGCAATTAGAGTTTTGCCAAACAATGCCGACTGGAATTCCAATTCACATTCGGGCATAGTGTCTTACGTGATTGACGCGCCCACCACATTAGTTATCGCAAAGGTGCTATTGGCGACGTTCTGATGTTCGACGGGACTATCTAACGCAACTCCACCACATAGGAAACCATGCATATATTTCACCTCCTCAGGTTGGGCGGCACACTCCCCTCGCGAAGCGTCATTTTTATTACGGCATTGGCTGGGATGGCCAACGCGATTTTGATTGCCCTGATTAACATTGCCGCTGAACAAAGTGTGCTGGATGTACCCGTCGAAACGCAAACGCTGCTGCTTTACCTCATTGCCTTTTGTATCTACCTCATTGCCAATCGGACCTCGCTGCAAGAGGCCAATGGTTTTTTGCAAAAACGTTTGAGCGCATTGCGTTTGCGTATCGCCGACAAGATTCTTCAGGCTGACTTGAGAACTCTGGAAAAAATCGGCCATGGCGACATCTTTTCCACTTTGGCCCAGGAAACGAACCACCTCAGCCATACTTTTGCATTGCTGGCCAGCGCATCTCAAAGCTTGATGCTGCTGTTTTTTTGTTTGATCTACATCGCCCTTCTCTCAAAAATTGCCTTCATCGTGGTGGCCTCATCCACGGCCTTTGCTTTGTATTTTTTTTGGCGGCGCCGTTTGGCCATGAACCAAGCCATGGTCGAGGTTCACGCCCATGAGTCCCAGTTTTTGGACTCATTGCAGCACTACACAGATGGTTTCCAGGAAATCCGCCTGAACGCCGACAAAAACGACGCCCTGCACAAACGGTTTAAACGCGTGCTCAACGATTTGGAGCGGGTTGTTGTTGGCATTGGCGGCAAGTGGGCCGTGCTGCTGTTGTTCAGCAACGCCTTTCTCTATGCCCTCGTCGGCGTCGTAGTATTCGTCTTGCCGATATTTTTCCAAGGCTATACCGACACGATTTACAAAATTGTCGCGGCGTCTATCTTTTTGGTCGGACCTGTGGCTGCGGTCACCTCTGCGGCTCCCCTGTTTGCCAAAGCCAATATCGGATTGGGCCATGTGTTTGAACTGGAACAGCGACTGAACAGGGATGACGTGCCTGTCACCGTGCCCGGCGATGAAACCAACCCTTTTCTGTCCTTCAAAACCATTACACTGGAAGGCATTCAATTCAGCTATCGGGACGCCGGTCACAACGCGATTTTCACCACCGGTCCGTGGACGTTGGACATTCATCGCGGTGAGCGTCTTTTTGTGCTGGGTGGAAACGGCAGCGGAAAATCGACAGCCCTTAAATTGATTGCCAACCTTTATGAAAGCGACGGCGGTCAGATCCTTGTTGATAGCGTCCCCATTACAGACGCAACGCGACAGAATTATCGCGCGCTTTTCTCCTGCATTTTCACCGACTTTCACCTCTTTGACAGACTCTACGGATTGGAAGGCGTCAGCCCATCCCGGGTGAATGAGCTGATTCGCTGGATGGAGTTGGAGGATAAAGTTGAATTCACCAACGGCCGTTTCTCGACCCTCGAACTTTCCACAGGACAACGCAAACGGCTGGCCATGATCGTCAGTCTGTTGGAAGATCGGGAAATTTACCTGTTCGACGAATGGGCCGCAGATCAAGATGCGCATTTCCGTGAAATTTTCTACACCGAGATTCTCGCCCAACTCAAGGAACAGGGCAAAACGGTCCTGGTGGTCACCCATGACGATCGTTACTGGCATCTGAGTGACCGCACCCTCAACTTAGAGATCGGTGCCATGGGTCCTGTTACCCCGCCCCATCCTCGCTCGGATAAAGGCTAACATCGTGGCAATTATCCCATTTTTAAAACAAGCGCGTCGGGGCGAACTGACCAAAATCGCAGTGTTTACGACCATTGCCGGCATCGCCAATGCTTTGTTGATCGTAGTCGTAAACGAAGTCGCCATTCTGGTGGCTCAGGGCGAGAGGCCGGGTCTCATCGGCTGGCTTGTTTTTGCGGCTGGTTTTGCGCTTTATTTCCAGTGCAATAAAATGGCGCTGTTACAAGCCAATCGCGTCATTGAGAGGCTGTTGATGAACCTTCGCGTTGATGTCGCGGACAAACTCAGGCGTTCTGAATTAAAGACAGTCAATCATTTAGGGCGCGGAAAGCTCTATTCGCTGCTGTCCCATGAAACCAACCACCTATCGATCACCTTCCCCATCCTTGTGGAAGGTTTTCAGCAAGCCATCTTGTTGGTGATCGCGCTGTTTTATCTGGCCTATCTGTCCTGGGCCGCTTTGGTCGTCTTCATGCTGGCTGTGTTGCTGGGGATATACGGCTACCTGCACATCAACACCAGCTATCGAGACATCCTTCAAAAAGTAGCTGAACAACAAGCCAAACTGTTAGATCGGTTTGGAGACATCATCCATGGCAGCAAGGAGTTGCGCCTCAACAGGTCCCGCAGCAAAGCGGTTTTTCAAGTTTTTAACCAGCAATCGCGCGCCACCGAAGAATTGCTAACGGTGGCTGGCGGACGGTGGACTTATCTCATTTTACTTGGTGCTATTGTCATGTTTGCGATGTTGGGGATCGTTGTCTTCGTTTTTCCCAATTATATAGCAGCCCACAGCACCATTATTTTTCAGCTCGTACCGACGATGATGTTCTGTTTGACGCCGCTCACGAAGATTGTCGCTGAATCGCCTCTGTTCCTGCGCGCGGACGTCGGTCTGCAAGAAATTCTCAGCATGCAAAAGGAACTTGAAGCCGCAGGTGGCATTGCCCCCACATACGCCCGCAAGGCATCTGAGTCGGTTCAAAACTTTAAGCACATCAACTTTTCTGAAATCACATATCACCACCGGGACCAAGACGGCGCATCCCTGTTTACGTCCGGTCCCTGGGACCTGACCCTGCAGCGAGGAGAGATATTGTTTCTTGTTGGCGGCAACGGCAGCGGCAAATCAACCGCCTTAAGACTGATTGCGGGGCTCTATCATCGTGATTCAGGACATATCTCCGTTGACGATGGCGCCCCCTTGGACGATGTCCGGGTCGCCGGAATCAGAGAGCTTTATGCGGCTGTTTTTGGCGACTTCCATCTCTTTGATCGGCTTTATGGGTTGGAGCATGTCAAACAGGAAGAGGTTGATCGGCTGATCGAAATGATGGAGTTAACAGGCAAAGTGAAGTTTGTAGATGGCTGCTTTAGCCAACTCAATCTTTCCACGGGGCAACGCAAACGCCTCGCCCTCATTGCCACTTTACTGGAAGACCGTCCGATCTATCTGTTTGATGAGTGGGCCGCCGAACAAGACATTCATTTCCGCGAAGTCTTTTACACTAAAATCCTCCCGGACTTAAAAGCACAGGGGAAAACCGTTGTCGCGGTCACCCACGACGAACGCTTCTGGCATCTGGCGGATCGTGTCATAAAGTTTGATTTGGGCACCATCAAGTGGGACCGTCCCGGCACCGAACTGGCTGAGTAACGCCGCCCCTCTCTAAGAGCAACAGCCTTAACCCAGCACTATTTATCTGTGTTCAGCAGTAACGGTAAGCTCTGAGAGTTGGTGCCGATGACAACGATTTTCGAATTTGGCGATTTGGCGATCTGAACGGTCGCATCAATACCACGCCATTTGAGGATGGAAACGTTGCTGATTGTTTCAAACTGTTTCACCCCCTCCGCTTCGATGATTAACCGTGACTTTTCCAACTCAGCGGCTTTCAAACGAAAATCGTAGGCAAGCATTTGTTGCTTGTAGAGCAATTTATCAACGATCCCAGCAGACATCTTATCGGGCAATTTGATGCGAATGATAAGAAGGTTTTTAATCGAGACCGGATAGACCAAGAAGTGTTTATCAATCAGAGCCTCCATCTCTGCCAGAAGGGCCTGTTCATCATAGGCATAAATTTCTTCTGCCGTATAATTGCCCAAAACCTGACGCAGCGAGGAAATGATACCCGGGACAACAACTTTTTGCGCGTAATCGGGCCCTATTCTTTGATGAAGGAACGGTAGGTCCTCAGGGATCGGGCGATAGCGAACCGACCATTCGATATCCAATTCCATGCCGTCCTTGGTGAGCAGCATGGTCTCCTCATGTATGGCCGAGAGGCGTACATCATAAATAAAAATTTCGTCCCAAGGGAGTTTCAAGTGAGCCCCCTCACCGAGTATCCGGGGAGACGTCCCGCCAAAAAACCGGCTCCAATAAACCCCTTGTTCGCCGGCATGATTGAAGACGAGGATCGTCTGCCAGAACAGCACGACCAAAAACAAAAGCGTCAGTATGGCAAGGACGATGCCCGTCCGAAATTGGCGCAACACAGCCAAGACCGGCGATTTACCTTCGTTGTCACCTGCGTTGTTTGCTAATGAGTCGCTCGTCTGATTCATGATGGGGTCACACTCCAACGGGAAATGCCGACCGCAGCTACCCAGCTTGCGGTCGCTTCACCATTACCAGGGGCAGGTTTAACTTGTCCGTCACTCACTGCGAAGCGCCCGCGTCCGGCCAAAGAGGATCAGGATGATGAGGGTCAGAACAGGGGTAATAAAAAAGCTCACCACCAAAACGCCCCAAAAGCCCAAACGGCTATTGCGACCGATATAGCTGACAAACACCGCAGCGATAAAGTACAAGATAAACAACTGGATCATCTGAACGCAGAACCCTTAGCTTGAATTAAGGTGATTAAACGGCTTGTCAGAGCCTTGTTCAGACAATTAAGCGTTGGCCGCTTTCCCTTTGCCGCCAGCTGCGCCCATATTGGAGGCCTTTTTCACCCCTTCATCGAACATCGACTTAAAGTAATCCCGAACTTCGCTGGGATCAAAGTCCAACAACGTCCCGCCCATTTCGTAGTGAGAGATGAAAACGCGACCGATCGCATACGACACCCCAGCGGAAATGGCTGGCAGCGACAAAGCGGCAACCAAAGGTCCAACCACAGGGATCGCCCGCAAGGAGCTGGTTGCCAAAACCTTACCGATGGTCACGCTGCCCAAACTACCCAGCAAGGCGATAACGCTCGATTTTGCAAGATCTTTACGGAAGGGAACATCGTAATGCTCGGAAAGTTCTTTGATCAACTTGACCTGAACGCCCGTAATGGCAACAAACTCAACCAACGGGATCGGCAGAATTCCGGCACCCGCTGACCAGAGCATATTCCTTTTCACGATATCCATCGCAACTTCGGCTTTATTTTCAGAGTCTTGCACTTCTACAGCTTCCGCAACAGCTTCCGTTGACATGGCCATCCCCTATCTTTGATAAATCTCGATTAAATCTGAAACAACAGTTTCAAGATGCTAAAGAAAATTTGTTTGTTTTTCAAGGTCTAAACGCTTTAGCCCCATTCATTCTATATGAATCTGTTCGATCCGTTCGATCTGTTCAGAAAAAGCATTCACCCAATTATCGAGAAAGGGTATGCGTAAAAAACTGTAGTGATCCCCAGAAACCGCCGAAACAGTTATATTTTCGCCGGCAATCCTGCGCCATTCTTGGCCAAGATCGTCCCCACGCTCGGCGCTGGCGTGAATAAGGGTCAGGGGAAAATCACACGACGTTAAAGTGTGCCTCACCAACGCCTCCCGATTATGGCAGAACAGCTCAAAAAGATTTTGGAATTGCGCCGCATTCACCCCTGGGAGCAGCTGCACAGTCTCTGCACGCTCCAGAAGTGATTTCAGGGGACTACCACTTCGCTTCGGCATAAAATTCTCTATCCCCAACAGATCTTGAGCGAATGCCTGGACCCAGTATGCGGTTTCACCTGGGAATTCTTTTTTACGGCGCAGGCTCTCTTCCATCTGACGCACCATTTCAGGGGGATAACTGTCCAACAAACCCAGGAAAGCAACCTTTTCGCCCTTATTGCGCAACTGACATGCCATCTCAAAAGCGACCACCCCGCCAAATGACCACCCCGCCAATAAATAAGGTCCTTGCGCCTGGATCTCTTGTATTGCGGCCACGTAGTCTTGGGCCATGGCGGAGATACCGTAATCATTGGAATCAGACCTCTTCTCAACCTCCGCCGCCCGTACACCGTAAACCGGGCGCTTGGGGTTCAGTCGGTCCGCCAACGCTTGGTAACAGGTGACGGAACCCGATACGGGATGAATCAGGAACAACGGATGGCGGCCATCCGCGCGCTTGTCTGGCAACCGCAGGGGCACCAACAAGCTTTCCCGTGCTTCACCAATCATCGTTTTGCACTCTGCCCGTCGCAACCGCAGCACTCGCGCTTGTGCGGCAATGGTCGGCGCCTTGGCAAACTCAGCGAAGGAAAAGGGATATTCAAAACGACGCTCGATCTCCCGCAAGAGCCGCACCGCCGACAGACTGTTGCCACCGCATCGCTCAAAAGAATCATCCACACCAATTGGGCATGTTTCCCCTTCAACGGACAAGACCTCTTCCCAGACCTGCAACAGCCGCTGCTCTACCTCGTCACTCGGCTTCGACCGCCCCGCGCTGACTTGGTAAAACTCGTCCGGCAACGCCAGCAAAGCGGTCCGATCCACCTTACCGCCAGACGTCAGGGGCAACACATCGAGGTATCGCACCCGTCTGGGAATCATATGTGCAGGCAACCGAGCCCGTAAAAAATCGTCCAACCCTAGACGATCAAAATCAGGGGCCATGGCCACCACAAAGGCCTCAATCGCCATTTTTCCATCCGCAAGGCTTTTGGGCAGCACGACGGCCTCACAGCCACCAAAGGCCATCAAGGCTGACTCGATCTCTCCCAATTCAACCCGGAAGCCGCGAATGCTTGTCTGATCATCCATACGACCATGGAAGGCAACCGTCCCTTGACTGTCGGGAATGAAAGAGGCGCGGTCTCCGGTACGATAAAGGCGCATCGCCCCCCTGCGCGGATCAAGTGTCTTGGTCACAAACCGCTCAGCGGTCAATTTTGAATTGCCGTGATACCCCAATGCCAAGCGGCTGCCGCTCAGATAAAGCTCTCCGACCACCCCTTCCGGCACCACATTTTGGTCCTCATCAAGAATATAGACTTCCACACCTGCCAAAGGCTGTCCGATGGGAATGCTGGCAACTGAAGACTGCGGCTCAACGGGGTGAACAAGGGCCGTCACCGTCGCCTCAGTCGGGCCATAGGCGTTGAGCAGGCGAACCTTGGAGAGAAGACTATTTTGCCAAAGCTCAACAACGTCCGGGGCAAGCGTCTCACCACCCACGATGCACAGACGCAAGACCAAAGCAGGTCTGTCCGTGGGGCCGTCCGACCACGCGATCAACAGTTCGCGAAGATAGACCGGGGGCAGGTCGACAACGGTAATGCGCAGTTTGTGAAGCCGCCGATGAAAGTCTTCCGGCATCCACATTTCCTCATCTTCCAACACCAATCGTGCGCCGAAAACAAGGGTCGGGAGAATCTGTTCCAACGCGGTGTCAACACTGTGTGAGGCGAACTGCAGCACCACATCTTTTCGCCCAAGCCCGTAATAAGCCCCAATCACATGGCACTGTTCGGCAATGGCACCGTGAGACACCACCACCCCTTTGGGCACGCCCGTCGAACCGGACGTATAAATGATGTAAGCCGGATCAGCCCCGTGAACTTTGTCCTTAGGGGATTTAGCCGACATTTCACGGATGGTTTTGCCATCTGTTTTCAGATCGATAATCCCTTTGCGTGTCACCCCCAAGGCCACGGCACGCGCTGTTAGTTTGCCTTGGCTCAACACAAGACTGACTTTGGCGTCTTTGAGAATCAAAGCCAATCTCTGGTCTGGATAATTCGCATCCAACGGGACCCAGACGCCCCCCGCCACCAACACCGCCAGCAGCGCCGCGATGCTGGCGGGCTCGCGCTTCAGCAAAACGGCAACGCGATCTCCGGGCTGCAATCCGCGTTGGCAAAGCATGCGGGCCAGACGGTTAACTTGTTTCTGCAACTGTCCATAGGTTACCGTTTTGCCCTTCGACACAATGGCGACGGCTTGGGGATGTTTTTGGACCTGACGTCGAAATGAGTCCGCGATCAACCGAGGTGCATGTGCCGAACGCGTGTTGCCGCTCCAGTCTCGCAACAAAGATTTTTGTTCGGCGTTGCTCAACATCGATAAGCTGGCAACTCGGCGTCTTGGTTTATCAGCCACCGCGACCACCAATGCCTTAAAATGTTCCAGCATGCGGTTGACGGTTTTGGGATCGAAGCGGGCCCCATCAAAGGCCGCTACCACCGTTAAACCTGACGCCTCATCGAATAGATCCAGGCCGAACAGACCATCCCCCCCCTGACGCAATTGAGGCACATAGCTCACCTCGCCTGTGCTCAGCACGGGCATTTCTGCGGAACTGCCGGAGAAGTTTTGATAGCCATAGCTCACCTGATACGGCGGCTCACCCCGCGCCGTATCACCCAACGCCCGCGCGATGCTGGCAAAGGGGTAATCGCCGTGGTCCATCCCCGTCATCATAGCTTGGTGGACCTGTGACAACAGCGTTTTGGTCCGCATGCTCCCCTTAACGTCCAGCGGCAGAGCCATCATGTTGGTGCAATACCCGACGGTCTCTTCAAAACGACGTTTCGGTCGTCGCACGGTTGGCACGCCAACGATCATCCGGTTTTGACCGCTGTAGCGATAGAGCAAGATTGTGAACACCCCAAGATAAAATGAGGCGCGACTGATCCCCAGTCGATCCGCCGCAGCCGAGACCGTTTTTGTCACTTTTTTCGACAGGCGCATTTCGCAGGTCCGGCCGTCGACAAGTCCCTCGGAATCTGGCTTGCGATCACATGGCAGTTCAAGCACTGGCAGCACGCCCGCCAATTGGTTTTGCCAAAATGCCCGCTGGCGCGCCCCTTCGGGACTGTCCATGATCGCCCGTTCCCAAGCGATGAAGTCGGCATAATCTGCGTGTTGAGCGGCATCTGACAAAAGGGCTGGCGCTTCCCCGGTTAGCATCCTCTCGTAGGCGTTCCAGAATTCTCGCGCCATAACCGCCATGGAAACACCGTCGGTGACCAAATGATGCACAACGATTAAAAAGAGCTGTTCTTTGGCGTCTAAAGAATCCCCCGAAATCAGTTCAAAACGAATCTTGGCTTCTTCGCCCATATCAAACGGGCGCACCACCCGTTGACGGGCAAACGCGAGCACGTCGACACCCTTTGGAACGGACAGGGAGTGTACGGTCTCTTCAACGGTGCTGGCGACCAAATGGGGTTCACCTTCTTTGTCCGCCACCCGAACCGTCAAAATCGGATAGCGATCCAACAACCAGCGACAAGCGGCCTGCAAAACCTCAAGGTCGATGTGCTTGACCCGAAATGCCATGGGCACATTGTAAACGCTGCTGCGCGGTTGAAGCATCTGGGCGACCCATATGCCTTTTTGGCCCTCCCCCATGACGGATTGCCAAGGGCCTCCATCTGCATCCCAGTGAACGGTTTGAGGTGACGCAAGTCTCTCTTGACCCGTATGCGCGCCGACCAGTTCAGCCAGATGTTGCAACGACTTCGATTGATCAAGTTCACGATGACTGACGACGATCCCCGTCGCCTCCTCAATGGCGTAGATCAACTGAAGGCCAATCATGGAATCGACCCCGATGGCGCGAAGGCTTGCTGTGGGATCGATGCGTCCCGGTTTAACGCCCTGCTCTGTGGCGAGCACATTAACCAATACCGTCAACAAGGCAGCACCCTGTTTTACAGGTGCTTTGGGAGCGCGTGTTTCAAAAACGTGTTCAGACTCATTTGAACCGATCCAGTGATGGTCTCGGGCAAACGGATAACCGGGCAATGGCAAAGGTGTTAGCGGGGTTTCCGCAGTGTCATGGCGCAGTTGAAAATTGGTTTCCAAGGTTTTGATCTGTCCGTCCCTGACCTCGGCCAAACGCTTGAGAAGGTCCTCGACATCATGGGCCATCAACAGCACGCCACACGCCATCGGCTCTCGCCCAACACGCAAAGTGTAAGAGAGACGCGCCATTGATACGTGAGGATTTACCAACACATAGTCCTCTAGACGTTCAGCCACTGCCCTCAACTGTTCTGGCGTTTTGGCAAACAGCGGATACTGTCGCAGCGGGTTGGTCTCGGGCACATTTTCCGCCGTTGCGAATGGCTCCGGTGGCTCTTGAACAATCACATGGACATTTGCGCCCCCGGCACCGAACGAACTGACCGTAGCCCGGCGCGGCTGTTCCTGGCCGTCAATCCAAGGTCTTGCCCACGGCGCAAGCGCATTTTGCAGCACAAACGGCGACCCGGCAAAAAGCTGGGAAACTTCCGCGGCGGTATGATCATTAAAGGATGGCAACAAGCTGCGGTGTTGAAACTGCAACAGCACCTTGGTGAGTTGGGCCAACCCCGAAGCCGCCTCGGCATGGCCGATAAAGCTTTTGACCGAGCCAATGGTGCAAAAGCCATCGTCTTTGGTAAAGCTGCGAAACGCACGGCTAAGGGCGCGCCGTTCTATGGCGTCACCAACCGGAGACCCGTTTGCGGAGGATTCAACGTAACCGATGGAGCGCGGGTCGATGCCGGAACGGTGGAAGTTTTCCTCCATCAGGCGCGCCTGGGCCTTAATATTGGGAACGGCAAAGCCGGCGGAATGACCACTGTGATTGGCAATGCTGCCTTTGATCACCGCGAGGATCGGGTCCTGATCGGACAGGGCTTCGTCCAAGGGCTTCAGCAACACCGCCCCAACCCCTTCGGCAGGCAGATAGCCGTCACCATCAACGGCGAAAGCACGGCTATCAGCATGGCTACCAATCAGACCAAGACGGCTCAAACCAATATACTTATCTGGATGGATGGACAGGTTCACGCCACCCGCAATCGCCAACTGGCACTCGCCCGTTTGCAGGCTTTGGCAAGCCTGATGGACAGCCTGAAGCCCGGACGAACACATAGAGTCCACGGCCACGCTCGGCCCTTGCAGATCAAAGAAAAACGAGGTCCGGTTGGCGATGGCGGCATAAGACGAAAGCCGTAAGAGAGATTGACTGTCGCGGTCCGTCTCCATGGCATTGTACTGCTGGTACATGGCACCGACAAACACGCCGACCCTGCCTTGGTAACGATCTTGGAGGGCGGCCCTGGTATGCCCCGCCCGTTCCAGCAAATGCCACGTGGTCTCTAAAAAAAGACGTTCCTGGGGATCAAGAAGGCTCGCTTCACGCGGTGTATAATCGAAGAAGTTGGCATCGAAACAATCCACGTCGTCGATAAAACCACCCCACTTACAGTGGCTATGTCCCGCCTTGCCTTTTCGGGCCGAATAATGTGCATCCGCATTCCAACGCGATTTGGGGACCTCGGTGATGCCGTCGCGCCCCGCCACAAGCATCTGCCAAAGGGCCTCAACATCGCCCGCACCGGGGTAACGTCCCGCCACCGCGATGATCGCAACATCTCCTGAACGCGCCTTCGTCTGAAGAGGACTTACTGACTTTTCGTCAATATGCTCGTCAACGCGCTCATCCTTGGGCGATTGAGCAACGTCAAGCATAGCATCCGGGTATTCGGCGAGCAGATGGTCAACCAATGCGTTGATGGTGGGATGCTCAAACAACAAAGTCTGCGGCAGCGGCCCCAATTCCCCTTCCAACACTTCGAGGATGTGCAGTGCCGAAATGGAATCCACGCCAAAACGATCAATCGTCGCATCCGCATCCAAACGCTCAGCCGGAATTTTGAGAACCTGAGAAAAAGCATCCGAAACCCACGCCAGCATGCGGTGCTGGCGGGTCGAGACCATTGGGCGTGCGGGGAGACGTTCAGCAGATGTGGGAGCCGCACTTTTTAATGGTGCTGCGGGCGCACTACTTGTGATCCCCATCAGGCGTCTCAACCTTGGACGATCTCCATCCATGATCAACAGTTGATCCACGTCAGGAAAACCCATGGCTGCCCTCATCGCCGATATAACGGCGGATGGCTCCAGCGGGGTTAGCCCCGTATTTTTTTCCATTGCATGAACAACGGCTGCATCCAGTTGCATACCGCCATCGCGCAGGTACGGCCAATCAATCGACAAGGTATGGCCGCACCGCTGTCCCTGGGCAGTGAGCCGATTGCGGTGGCTGGCAAAGCCATCCAAAAATGCATTGGCGGTCGCATAATCGCCTTGGCCGACATTTCCCAATGCCCCCGAAAGTGAAGAGAACAACACCATAAAGTCCAGCGGTTCGCCACCGATGGCGGCATCCAGGTTCATCAGCCCCGCCACTTTGGGGGCCAGGACGGCGGAGAGGTCCGTCTGGCTTTTATGACGCAGCAAGCCATCCCGGATCACCCCAGCCGCATGGATGACGCCATCAAGGTGGCCTTCTGTTTGGCGGATCTCGGCCACCACTTTGTTGACCGCTGCCGCATCGCTCACATCAACCCGGCGGTAATGGACCCGAGCTGGCAACGCATCCAATTGCGTTTGTTGCTGGGAAGAAAGGGTTGAGCGCCCCAGCAGCCAGAGTGACGGATTGCGGTTATCCGCAGCCATCTGGGCGGCAACCTCCAGCCCCACACCACCCGCCCCGCCGGTGATGAGATAGACACCCGATTTTTTCCAAGCTGGGACCAGAGCCGTTCTTGGCGCAGACACTTCCCGCCAGCGCCGAACCATGCGTTGGTTAGCCTGATAGCGAATATCGCCATCACCATCCGTCCCCATGCGGTCCGCCCGCAGACGTTCACCAAGATGATCCGGATACGCACCAGTCAACACCACCAACTGACAGCTCAATGACGGGGCTTCCTGGCTGGCCGTGCGCAGCATGCCACCCAGTCCGGCAAGAAGACGGCCGTCATTATCCTCGGTCACCACCACCTGCACAACCGCGCGGCCTTGTCCCGCTTTCATGAGGCTCTGAAACAGCTCCATCAGGCGGCTGGCATGGCTGACAAAACGATCTGCAATATCACGTGTTTCATCGCTTTGAAGCCGCACCACGTGGGCCGGAGATGCCGTCTCGGCGAGTTTATCAGCCAAACTGTCCGGCAATTCACACAACACCAACCACGATTGTTCGTCGCGCTCATGTGCCTCATCGGCTGACATGGCCCACGCATCTTCGGTGCGCCAGTCCGGCACAAAGAACAACGGTAAAGAAGACTGATCCGCCCTAACGTTTGAGTGAGCTACACCTTGTTGAGCTTCCGGCACCCAGTAACGATCTCGGGCAAAGGGATAGCTTGGCAAGGCAATACGTCGGGGCGTCACGCCTTGCCACAAACGACGCCAATTGACCGTCGCACCGTTCACCCAGGCCTGTGCGATGTCGCTCAGGCTCGCACTCAATGGAACATCAGCTTTTTGACCACGCCCGGCGCGTCCTCTGAAGAGGCTGTTCCCCCTTGTCTCTCCCGCCAAAACCTGATCGAGACCAGCAAGCAGTTCGTCTTTTGTCGAAGCCAGAAAAACCAATCGCTCATCGAACGCTTCGCGTCCCACCTGCAGCGTATAAGCCACATCTTCAAGATCGTTCATGGAGCGTTCACGCACATTCGACTGAAGTCGTTTCAGCAGGTCCATGAGGCGTTCCGGATCCTGTGCCGACACGGGAAACAGCATTGGCTGCGAAACTTGCTCGGACGTCCGCACCTCAGGGGACGCGGGGATATACTCTTGCAAAATCACATGGGCGTTGGAACCGCCCGCGCCAAACGAAGAGAGCCCCGCGATCCGAGGAGATGGCTGACCGCCCTGAACCTGCTGAGGCCAGGGTGCAAGGCGCTGCTGTACGGTGAAGGGTGAGGATGCAAAATCAATGTGGGGATTTAAAGTCTCGGAATGGAGCGACGGCGCCAACTGGCCATGTTTGAACTGCAAAAGAACCTTGGTCAATCCGGCAATCCCAGAAGCGCTTTCGAGATGGCCAATATTGGATTTGACCGAACCGATGGCGCAAAATGCCCGTTTGTCCGTTTGCCCGCGATAGGCTTTGCTCAAAGCCCGAATCTCGATAGGATCACCCAAAGAGGTTCCGGTTCCATGGGCCTCGACATAACTCACGGATTCTGGCGAAACGGAGGCCTGGTCCATGGCCCGGCCAATCACTGCGGCTTGAGCGTCAGGATTGGGAACCGTGTAGCCGTTGGTCATACCCCCGTGATTGAGGGCCGTCGCCCGAATAACACCTTGAATCCGATCCCCATCCGTTATGGCTTGATCCAACGGTTTCAACAGAACCGCACCGACCCCTTCGCCGGGAACATAACCATTCCCGCCCTGACCAAAGCTCTCGCAACGCCCCGTGTCGGACAGAAAGTTCCCTTGACCCAGGACAATATATTTATTGGGGTGCAGGCTCAGATTGACGCCCCCAGCCAGGGCGACCTGACAGCTGCCGCTGCGCAGACTTTCACAGGCCAAATGGATCGCCGTCAACGACGACGAACACATGCTGTCTACGGCAAGGCTGGGGCCATGGAAATCGCAAAAATAAGACACCCGGTTGGCGATGGACGCGGGGTTGCCCGTCAAACCCAGCGACTGGCCTTGCGCCGAACGCTCCGCGCCATAGAGCTGATACTCCTGCCACATCACACCGACAAAAACGCCGACATCTCCCCCCGTCAGCGGTTGACGTGCTGGTGCCAAGGTCGAGCGGGTATAGCCTGCATCTTCCAGGGTCTCCCAGGCGCACTGTAAAAACAGGCGTTCTTGGGGGTCCATGTATTCGGCTTCTGCGGGCGAAATATTGAAAAAGAGTGGATCAAAACAATCAAAACCGTCGACGAAACCACCGCGACCGATTTGGCCGCTCAACAGCTTGGCGTGGTCCCACCGTTCAACAGGGATGTCGGTGATGCCATCACGCCCTGCGGCTAAGTTTTTCCAGAAGGCTTCTAGCGAGTCTGCTCCGGGATATCGCCCCGCCATGCCAATGATGGCAATGGGCTGATCCGTTGGGGAAGCGGTTGCATTCCTTCCAGTGACGGCCGTTTGTTCGCGTGAGGGAAAAGGCGTTGCATCCTCCCTCACCCCTGTTACGACGGCTAACGTCTGGGCATGGTCTGCCATAAAGTAGTCGATCACGGCTTGCAGCGTTCGGTACTCAAAAAAGAGCGTGCTGGAAAGCGGACCGAAATCCTTTTCCAAAGCATCGGTGAGACGATTGATCAACAAGGAGTCGATACCATAACGTTCCAGAGGTTCACCTAGCTCAATCTGGTCCTCAGCAATATCGGTGAGACGCGCCAGCAGCGATTTGAAATATCGCTCGGCAGCGTGTTGCAAGACATCTGCGGCGATTGTCACATCTGTGTGTTCACCAGCCAGGGGGCGCAACGTGAACCCACGTGCGGCCACATGGGCCTGACCATCTTCATCGGCTAAATCAAGATCGAATTTGTAAACGCCGTGCTGTTGTGGCTGGAGCCGCAGCCACACCCACATGCTGTCCGTTGTCGGGGCAAACATCTGCAGGCTATCCAAACCAACAGGCAGGGCCGCCGTGAGCCGTTCTTCTTGTTCAAACAAACCCAAGGCGACATGGAATGCCCCGTCCAGCAGACTGGGGTGCAGAATAAGAGAGCCCTCTTTGGCGGCATCTGGCAAACGCAGTCGGGCAAGGATTTGGCCGTCTCCGGTCCAAATTTCTTCAACCACACGAAAAGCCGGACCATACTCCAATCCCAGAGCCGCATAACGGTCGTAGAGCCATTCAGGCTGGATCGATCGGGGACACTGCGAACGGATTTGGCCCAGATCAAACGCGGGCGGCGTTTGATCGTCGTCCAAGCGGGAAATGACACCGCGCACGTATTCAAGATCTCCGTCGACTTTGTTCAGCAGCGAAAATGAAGTTCCGTCTTCTGTGGCTGGGCCCAAATCGACAACCACATCCTGATGCCCCACATCCAGCGTCAATGGACGTCGCCAAGCAATCCTATGCATGGAAATGGGAGTCGAGACCCCTGCGCCGACAAACGCCGCCCGAACCAGCTCCAGGCTCATGGCTCCCGGCAAAACGCGCTGTCCACGAACCCGGTGATCACGCATGTAAAAGGCATCCGCGTCCACGCAAACCGTCTTAGAACCGTCACGCGCCAAGGTGGTGTCTGACGGATTGTGTGGTGAGGGTAACCTTGAAGACACACGGTAGGTGTCCCGCGCAAACGGGTAGACCGGCAAAACCAGACGGCGGCGGGACCTCGTGTGCAAAATGGACCAGTCGATTTCTGCACCGTTGACCCAAGTTTGTGCGACAATGGAGGGATCGTCGTCGGCACTGAGCGATGACGTGCGCCGCTCACCCTCAGCGACAAACAAACCCGGAGCGGCTTGGCCCGAAAGAAACGCCTTCAAACCATCGCGCAACGCTTCCAATGTCGATGCGACAATTGCCAGTCGGCTCGACATCTCAGTGCGGCCAACTTGCAGGGTATAAGACAAGTCATCTCGGTCCGATTCCCGAATCCGACCCAAACCTAAGACGGCGAAAAGCGCTGCGGCCCGGTCCTTCAGGCGTTGAGCATCCCGACCGGACAGAACAAACACACCCGGTCTGTCCAAAAGAGGTTCCGGGGTTTGTGCCTCCTGAGAAGGCCTGTACTCTTCCAACACCACATGGGCATTCACACCGCCAAACCCAAAACTGCTGATGCCAGCCAACCTGGGAAGGTCTTGCCCTTCATCATTGCGAAGCGATTGCCACGGCTGGGCGGTGCGAACAATTTCAAATGGCGTTCCGGCCAGTTGGATATGGGGGTTGATTTCATCACAGTGCAAAGAGGGCACCAAGGTGCGGTGTTCCAGTTGCAACAGCACCTTGATGATCCCGGCGACACCGGCAGCCAATTCCAGATGACCGATGTTGGTCTTCACCGATCCAATCGAACACAAGGAGTCTTCAGCTTGGAAGGAGCCTGGCTGTGACAGTCCAAAGGCCGATTTTAAAGCGTTGATTTCGACCGGGTCGCCCAAGGCGGTGCCGGTGCCGTGGGCTTCGACATACCCAATATGGCGCGGATTGATCCCTGCATCCGCGTAGACACCACGCAACAGATCGGCTTGGGCCACGGTATTGGGGGCCGTCAGCGAGTTGGCGCGGCCACCATGATTGATGCCACTGCCACGAATGATCGCGCGGATCGGGTCACCATCGCGCTCAGCCGCAGAACGACGTTTGATAAACAGGACTCCCGCCCCTTCCCCACGCCCATACCCATCGGCTTGGTTGGAGAACGTTTTGCAGCGACCATCAAGGGACAGCATTCCGGCTTTGGAAAACTGTATGTGGGCTTCTGGTGTGAGGATGGTGTTGATGCCGCCGACTAGGGCCATATCGCATTCGCCGTTGCGTATGGATTGCACCGCCCGATGCAACGCCACCAAAGAACTTGAACACGCGGTCTCGACCGGTTCGCTGGGCCCGTGCAGGTCCAGAAAATAACTCAATCGATTGGGACCCACAGAGGCGACGGACCCTGTCGCCACATAACCTTCGTCACCTGCATTTTCACCGATGAGGTCCCGATAACCACTGGCCGCCGTGCCGATGAAAACACCAACCTTTTTTCCGGCCAAAGAGGTTGGGGCATGCCCCGCACTTTCGATGGCGTTCCACGCATGCATCATCAACAAACGTTGTTGAGGGTCCATGAACAACGCTTCGCGGGGCGAGATATTGAAAAACAAAGGATCAAATTCAAAGACACCGTCAATGAAGCCGCCCCAGTGGACATTGGTCTTGCCCGCAGTGGTTTTTGGATCGCCGTCATAGGCATGCCAATCCCAGCGCTCGAGAGGAATCCGGCTTAGGCTCTCTTTGCCCTCAATGAGGTTTTGCCAGAACGCATCGGCATCCCGAGCGCCTGGAAAATGGCAACTGTAGCCAACGATCACCAATGGGTCAGGCTCTTGATCCCGGAGGGGTGCCGTTGCCCTTATCGGCGTTTCAACTGGTAGCGTCGGCTGCGGCGTGTCTTGAAGCAAAACCGGAGAGCCCTGCGCGGACACATGCGCGGCCAGTCGATTGAGAGTGGCATATTCAAAAAAGTCGGCTGGTGAAAGCGTCAGTTTCAACGCGTCATTGACCCGGTTGGCAAACGTCGTCATGACGATGGAATCAAATCCAAACTCACCCAGCTCCACATCAACATCGAGTTCCGACGCATCCACTTCCAACACCTGGGCCGCAAGGGGCAACAAGATGGACAAAGCGGTCTTTTCAGGGGCGTATTCGGCGTTCACCTCACGGATGGCAGGAGGACGTGTCGAAGGCTGAGGCATTGGCGCGGTTACGGAAGTTGGTTCCGTTCCCGTTCCCATCCCCCCACCTTGGGCCCGGCCCCAATAGGTCGCCATGGAAAACGGATAGCCCGGCAAGGATACTTTTTTCGCCCTGCTGCCCTGTTGCAAATCACGCCAATTGATATTGAAGCCCCGCACCCACAATTCCAACAGATCATCATGGTGGCCCCGATCCGCCAATCCGGCCACCGCTTGGCTGAGGGTTTCATCCTTTTGCAATACCGCGACAGCATTGCGATTTGTCTTCACCTGACCGAGGTGAAGTTCCACCATGTCCCTTTTATCCAAGAACGCGCCTAAGCGGCTTAAGACTTCGTCGCGTGAAGCACAGGTAAAGGCCAAGCGATGCTCCATGGCGTCGCGGGCAAACTGCAAGGTATAGGCCAGATCAGCCAGTGCGATATTGGATTTTGCCACCGCGTCGCTGAGTTGGCTCGCCGCTTCACGCAGTTGCGCTTCGGTCCGCGCCGAAAGGATGATGATGTGTGTCTGCGGGGGCACGACCACGGCTCTCTGCTCCGCTGCTGGCGCGATATATTCTTCCACCACCACATGCGCATTGCTGCCACCAAAGCCGAAACTGCTGACTCCGGCTCGGTACGGCAGGGTCTGGCCGGCCCCATCCTGACGTCGCGGCCACGGACGCGATTGCCCCACCACCTCAAAACCGCTGCCGTCCAGTTTGAGATAAGGATTGAGCGGTTTGGCGTGCAGGGATTCGACCAAGATGGCATGACGCATCTGCAACACGGTTTTGATCAACCCGGCAATACCAGCCGCCAACTCAAGATGACCAATGTTTGATTTAACCGAACCCAAGCCACAGTGGATAGGGTCAGCCGGACCAAATTGTTCTTCGGCCTCCCGGCTAAGATCAGCAAACGCGGCTTTCAACGCTTCTGTTTCGATGGGATCGCCCAAGGGCGTGCCGGTGCCGTGGGCCTCAATGTAGCCGACCGTTCGGGGATCAAACCCGGCCCGTCGATAGACCGTGCGCAACAGATCGGCCTGGGCATTTGGATTGGGTGCCGTCAGGGAACTGGCGCGGCCCCCATGATTTTCTCCACTGGCGCGGAT
Organism: Magnetovibrio blakemorei; assembly: GCF_001746755.1. Lineage (GTDB taxonomy): Bacteria > Pseudomonadota > Alphaproteobacteria > Rhodospirillales > Magnetovibrionaceae > Magnetovibrio > Magnetovibrio blakemorei. The sequence continues at coordinate 32,160 of NZ_MCGG01000009.1, forward strand.
CAACGCCAAAATGCGGTCCCCATCCCGTTCGGCATCGGACAAGCGTTTCAAGAACACCAGTCCAACACCCTCACCGCGGACATAACCGTCGGCCTCGGCTGAAAACGTGTGACAACGTCCTGTCGGCGACAACATCCCTGCCTTGGCAAAACCGATATAAGTATCCGGCACCAACAGCGTATTGATACCGCCTGCAAAGGCAGCACGACAGTGCCCCGACTGGATGGCTTCCACAGCCCGGTGCACCGCGACCAGAGCGCTGGAGCACGCGGTTTCGACAGCCATGCTGGGGCCGTGCAAATTGTAAAAATAACTCACCCGGTTGGGCCCTAAAGACGGGGCCAATCCGGTCATCGCATAACCTTCGATGTGATCTGTGGACTCCATCACCAATCGGCCATAACCGGAATCACCCGTACCGATAAACAATCCGGTATCCGATCCCGAAAGGGTGCTGGGGGCATACCCCGCATCTTCCATCAAGCGCCAGACCTGGGTCAGCAACAGACGTTGCTGAGGGTCGATATAGCGGGCTTCCGGTCGGGAGATGCCAAAAAAGTCGGGATCAAAAGCGGCAATATTGTCCAAAAACCCGCCCCACTTGATTTTACAGCGCCCGGGCTCGCTCGATGGGTCTCCCCAATAATCGCGCCAGTTCCAGCGACTGGATGGGATTTCCGAAATCGCGTCATGCCCTGTCGCCAAATGACGCCAAAAGGTGTCAAGGTCCGGGGCCTGAGGAAACTGTCCACTCATGCCAATGATGGCGATGGCGTCATCGTCTGAATGACGCGAAGAGTTGAGGGGGGGCACATACGACTTCACGGCGGGCGGGCGCGGACCCACGTTGGCGGCAATTGGCGAAATCGTTTGTTTTTCACCACCACCCAGCACAGCTCTGAGTGCCGTTTCATCGTAATCACAAAGATGGGCTGAAAGCAGTGCCAATGTCGGACACTCAAAAAAGATCGTCGGCGTGATGTCCAGATCAAACTGATCATTTAAGGCCGCTGCAAACTGCGTAAAGCTGATGGAATCAAAACCATATTCAGGCAGTTCAACATCCGGGTCCAACTCATCGCGATCCACTTTGAGCAGATCGCTAACAATCCGTTCCAAGGCCGACAAAACACGCTTCGGAAGGTTTTCGTTTGACGTTGCCCGCTCGACCGTCACAGAGTTAGGCGTTGGTTTCGCTTCACGCTCCAAGGGCAAATTGGGGACATATTCCAGTCCTTCAATCAAATGCCGGACCCGCTGACTTTGCCCGGCAACCACCAGAAGACGCGGCGCGTCACCGCTTAAGGCTTGGGTCAAAGCGGCGATACCGTCTGCGCTTTCCAACGCCACCAAGCCGGTTTGTTTGGTCATTTTGGCTTGAGCCAAAGAGTCCATAGCCATGCCGCCGTCACGCCAGAAAGGCCACGCGATGGTGTGAGTGCGGCCCTGACACAGACCAGCCTTGCGACGCGCTTCACGCATCACCGCATAGCCATCCAAAAATCCGTTGGCGGCGGCATAATCGCTCTGACCGGGACTGCCCAGGGACGCGGCTATGGACGAAAACAAAACCAAGAAGTCCAGCGGTTCGTCACCGATCGCCTGATCAAGATTGCATGTACCCACCACTTTCGGTGACAAGACTTTGCGAAGATCCGACGCCTGTTTGTTCGCAAGCGCTGAATCATTCAACACCCCGGCGGCATGGAAGACGCCGTGAAGGTGATGATGATGCTGACGAATGGTCTTCATCATATCCATCACCGCTGTGTCATCAGCAAGATCGACACACATATGGTGAACACGTTCCGGGTTTTGGCGAGCCAACCATGCAGCGCCCTCCCCTTGGGGTCGGGAACGGCTGGCCAGCACAACTGTGGCTTCTGGGGCCACGTGCAAAATCGCCTGGGTCAGCAAACGACCAAGGCCACCGCTTCCGCCGGTAATCAGATAGATGCCCTTTGGCCGCCAGGAGAAGCCCTGCGTCGGATTGTTCGATGGGGCTACCAGCCCCCACCCTTCAACTTGGAGCGCACCGGATAGGGGGTCGACGCGCAACAGCGCTCCACCCGGTGCTGATGACGCCGCGGCAAGACGACTCGCCAGCACAAGTGGATCGACACCCGGCTGCACTAAGATCACCTGCCCACTCAGATTGGGATATTCAAAACCGGCGCTTCGCAGCATACCAATCAACCCACTCAAGGGGGCCAGACCTTCCCCGTCCGGCAGCACCAACTGAACCTGGATCGTGGTTGTCCCGCAGCTTTTGGCCAAGCCTTGCAGTGCGCTCAACACTTGTTCGGCAAGACGCGTGTAACGTTCGGCCAGAGGCATCGTCGTTTCATCGGCAAGGGTCTGAACGTTTTCCCCCTCAAAGGCAACGGCCAAGGCCTGTTGCTCGACCAGCCCATCAGCCACCAGAACCACCCGCTGAGCGTATTTTTGATCCTTGCCCACGTGCGGATCAAACGATTGCCAACGGGGTGTAAAGGTCTGAACGGAAATATCCGATGAGGTCTGTTTTGCAATCGCCGTGCGGGCAGCGAACCCTCTCAAGCGCACGCGCACGCTGCCATCGTCAGCGATCAAGTCAATGTCGGTTTTGAGAACGCGGGTCCCCGCCCTTTGATCCGCAGCCGTGCGAACATAAGCCCACATGTTCTGCTCACACGCGCCCAATTGTTCAACGGAGGCCAACGCAAACGGCAACGCCGCACCGACAGAATCCGTACCGTCTTCGGGCAGCGCCATCCCCACAGCCGCCTGAAACGCACCGTCCATCAAACTGGGGTGAAGATCAAAACGGACAGCATCCCCAATCCCCTCGGTTGGCAGCGCAAGACGGGCCAACACCGATGGATTGCCCCCTTCATCCTGCCCGGCCGCCAACCACTGCACCGCCCGATGGCTGGGTCCATAGTTCAGCCCCATCTGATCGAAAATTTGGTAGACCCGTGACGCCTCAACGCGTGAAGAATGCGTCGCCTGCAAACGAGACAAATCCACTTCGGCGACAGCGGCAGCGGCTTTGGCGACGCGCATTTGCGCATGCTCTTCACGGCCATCCCCGTCGACAATGCGATAGATCCGCAGCCGTGCCTGTTGTTCCGTCCATTGGTCGAGCACTATTTCCAAGTTCACGGGGCATTCGACAAAAAGCGGTTGCAGCCACACCACCTGCTCAATGCGGCCCGGTTCAAAGCCCAACTGTTTTGCCACCGCGCGGGCAATCTCCAAATAGCCAACCCCCGGCAAAACCGGGCGGCCCATCACGCGATGATCCCTCAGGAAAAACTCAGCGCCCGTCAACGTCAGCACAAAACGCCCTTCGCCGTCAGCACGTGGCGTCAGCGGACGGGCAACCGTTTTCTGAGCGGGCTCATCACAGGGCAACCAGAAGCGTTTGCATTGGAACGGATAGGTTGGCAAGGGCAAACGGATGCGCCCTGAATCTGATGGATAAAGGCTGGCCCACGCAATCGTTTCGCCGTCCACCCAACGCTGAGCAATCGATAGCGCATCCACACCAACCGGATTGAAGGACGTCAAATCAATATGCCGTCCACGCGCAACAGTCCCCCGCACCGCCTGCGTCTCATCACCTTGCAGGAAGGCATCCATTTGACGCAGCAATGCTTCGCCATTGGCGGCGACAAACATAAGGCGGTGGCGCATGGCGTCTCGGCCCACCTGTAACGTATAGGCCAAGTCGGCAACCGACACCGCCCCCACATGGGAACGCAACTGCGCAACCGCGTCCTTCAAAGCAGTATCGTTTTTGGCCGAAATGGGAAACAGCATGGGCGTGTTGGATGGCGGCTCGGACCGACGGGTTGATGTAGGTGAGAGATATTCTTCGACGATCACATGAACGTTGGAACCACCCGCCCCAAAAGAGCTCAGACCCGCGCGCCTTGGCATCTGGACACCGTCGACAATGGGTTGGGACCAGGGGCGCGCGGCCTCAAGCAAATAGAACGGCGTACCCGTCAGTTCCAGCAAAGGATTGGGGTCTTCGCAATGGAGGCTCTGGTAAAGCGTGCCAGACTCCATGGAAAGCAGAACCTTGATCAATCCGGCCACCCCGGCTGCCGTTTCCGCATGACCGATATTGGATTTGATGGAGCCAAGCCCGACATGCGGGTTTTGTGGCGGGGTGATTCCCAGCTCTTGATAACGTTGATCAAAAGCGGCCTTCAATCCCTGTGCCTCGATGGGGTCACCCAAGGGCGTGCCGGTGCCGTGACACTCAACATAACCGATACTGCGCGGATCGATGTTGGCTTGTTGGTGGGCCTCCACAATCAGCGCAGCCTGAGCTTTGGGATTAGGGGCCGTTAGAGAACTCCCCTGGCCGCCATGATGTTCCACCGAAGCGGTGATCACACCCAGGATTGTGTCGCCGTCAGCCTCGGCCCGATCCAATCGTTTCAGCAACACCGCCCCGACCCCATCGGACCGTCCATAGCCATCGGCGTGAGCGGAAAAACTCTTGCTGCGCCCGTCCGGGGCCAACATGCCGATTTTAGAGAACAGAATATGCTGTGTTGGTGTCAGCATCAGGTTTGAACCACCAGCGATGGCCATCTCGCATCCTTCGTGGCGAATGCTCATCACCGCCCGGTGAATGGCCACCAACGAGCTGGAACACGCGGTATCCACCACCTGACTTGGACCATGAACATCGAGCAAAAACGACAACCGATTGGGACAAAACACATGCCCCAAACCCGTCATTTTTTGTGGGTCCGCAATCTCCGCACGGTTGGCCAAATCCACATAATCAAGCAGATTAATGCCAAGAAAAATTCCGATCTTTCGTCCCGCGAGAGATCCCGGCGCATACCCCGCCTTTTCGATCAATTTCCACACACACATCATGAACAAGCGATGCTGGGGGTCCATCAATTCCGCTTCGCGTGGGGAAAGATTAAAGAATGCCGCATCGAACTGATCATGACCGGGGACAAAGCCGCCATATTTGAGCGCCGTCTGCGAACGGTTTTTGGGGTCTTGCTGAAGCTGTTGCCAATCCCACCGATCCCAAGGCACGTCCTCGATACAATCATCACCGTTCGCGAGGTGAGCCTCAAGCGAGACCAGATCGGGGCTCTGGGCAAACATGCCCTCCATAGAGATGACGGCAATCGGAATGGGCGTCGCGCTGGCGTCGCTGACAGAACCAGATACGACAGGTTTCGCGGCTGGAACCGACGGATTCTCTGCTGGCCCTTTAACCACGGCCCGATGACGGCGCAGCCACGATGGGTCTATACCTGGGCTCGAAGACGACGGTGTTTTCACAGGAGAAGGAGAGGCCTGGGGCGACGGCTCTGACTTGGCATAGTATGCGTTGATGGCCGCGCCATATCGTGCCCGTAAAATGGCAGCAAGATCGTCCAGATGTTTGGCTTCAAAAAAGGTGGTTGGTGCCACGGATATACCGAAACAACGGGAGATTTTGACCATCACCTCAGTGATCGCAATGGAATCCACTCCGAAGTTGGATAGGTTTTCTGTCGGGTTCAAACGCTCTTGAGGTATCCGCAAGGCTTCGCCAGCCAGACGCAGAACGTCCTCTTCCAAACGGCGATCCGGTGCCACCGCAGCCGTCTCTGCAATTTTTTCTTCACTCTTTTTCACAACAGTCGTCGTACCAGCACTGGCCACAGCACTGGCCCCACCGGTGCGTTTTTGCGCACGGAGGATCATCTCCTGCTCCAGTCGCGCCCCTATGGCGGCACGCGGGTCACTGGGTGGTCGCGACGTCATGCTCTCGCCTTCTCCTCGTCCTCAGGCGCGCCTTCCACCAACATCTCCCGGTAATGCCTGGAATGCCCCAGTAATTTCCACAAATCCGCTTCCCACAAATGGCGATAGGAATCGACGAAATAGGACTGCCCCAAATCCGGCGTATCGACTTTCTTGGCGGCCAAAAAACGTTCCAGTCCTGGCAAGTGTTCAAACAAAGCGCGGGCATAATTGCGCACGAACAAGCCTTGCGTTTTTAAGCCATCCCCCAACCCCGCCGAGGTGTTGATAAAGCCCATAAACAAGAGATTGTCGTGATTGCGCGGAGCCGCATGGAGAAAGAGGTCCGGTATTCCTTTTTTCCATTCCAACAGGTCATCGGCAAGGAACGGGAAGTCCCGTTTGTAACCGGTAGCATGAAGCACCACGTCAACCTCCACCTCGGAATTGTCGACAAACCGCACCCGGTTTCCGGCAAATGATGCGACGTCGCCCTTCGGGACAATGTTTCCGTGACCAATATAATAAAGAATCTGAGAGTTCATCACCGAATGAGCACCATCTAAGGGATAGTCCGGGTGCGGCAAGCCATAATCATCTCCATCGAAACCTGCGAGACGAAAGACCTCTTGAACATAGGCGAGGGTTTCTTCCTTGGTGTCGAACTTATTGCCAAGTTGCATCAGCCATTGCGGCGTCGGTTTGCCGTCGATAAATTTGGGCTGATAATAATATCCCCGCCGGGTGCTGTGATAAACTTCACTGGCGCTGTGCACCAGATCGGCAGCGATGTCGCAGCCTGAATTCCCCCCACCGATGACCAATACGCGCTTGTCCACCAGTTGTTGGGCCGATTTATAATCACACGCGTGAAGCACTTGCCCAGAAAAATAACCGGGGTAATCGCCATAGGTGGGCACACGTTGGAGGCCGGTACAAACGACCACCAGCGGATACAGCGCTTCCTGACCGCTTTCCGTCACCAATCGCCATTGATCCCCTTCAGGTGTCAGACTCTTGATCGGTGCATTGAAGATAGCCCGATCATACAGACCATAAGCCTTGGCATAGGAGCGAATATAATCCAGCATCTGCTTATGGCTCGGATAGACCGGATAGTCATCGGGCATGGGGAAGTAAGGCACCTGGGTATTGAACTTGGGTGAAATCAGATGCAAAGATCGATAGGTTCGACCACACGAGGCCTCTGCATTCCAGACCCCGCCAAAATCGGATTCCGCCTCATACACATCGATTTCGAAACCGGCTTCGATAAGCTCACGACCAACACCTATTCCTGTTGGGCCGCCACCGATAATCGCAATTTTCCCCAATGGTTTATTCATTATAAATACTCCGTATTCAAATGGATGGTGTCACATCGTTCCAGTTGCACCAATCGAATATCATCCAGCACCAAACGCACAGTTCCATCCGCTGCATAAAAGGCAACCACTGTTGATGGTTTCTGATCATCATCAAAGCGGTTCCAAATGCGCAACCGATCAATATCGGCAGGCGGGCCATAGGCGACCAAACTCTTAATCGCCAAGGGCGCCATAGCGGGGCTATCACTCTTCGTCTTTTGCCCCATGTGTTGCCAAAACGCCGTCAGCACGCGCGCAATTTCCAAATAATCTGCATCGAACAGAGCGCCTTTCCCCGAACCGTCACCCCCACCCGTCCGCCGTATTCGGGCTGAAAGTTCCGCGCCGTCATGGCGCACATCCAGCAACTCGAGAGAAGAGCCGGACGGTATCACAAAATCACCAGCGATGGTCTCCCCCTTTCCAAAACGATCGGACGAAAGATCGTCGGGACGGAATGTTTTGTCGACTTCGGCTTCGCTCAGCACCTCACCCAAATGATAGGGGCTGACGTCCTCCCCTTCTGCGGCGACCTGATACAAAAGCCCCTCGGCATCTGAAGACATGCGGATATCCAAACTGCGCGCCTTTCCGTTCAAGCGAATGGGTACGCCCCACAGCAAGTGCGCCAATCCACGGACGGACTGGCCGCTCAAACGTTCCACAGCGGTACGGGCCAATTCGGGCAAAAACAATCCCGTCAACAGCCTGTCTCCACCATGGACGCCGCCTTCAAGCGAGGCACTGTTGCTGGGCACCTCAAAGGATTGGCGCGCCAAGAGCCCGTGCTTATTCTCGCCGTCCAACACGATCGGTCGAGTGGCATCCACATGGCCCTGCAAAGGATAAGTGGGGGTTAACCAAAAGCGTTCCTGGGCAAACGGATAACCGGGAATGTGCAGGCGTGTTGCGGACTGGGCATTTGACCAATTCACAGCAATCCCTTTCACCCACAACGCCGCCAGTTTATCGAGTTTATCACGCTGACCTGAGGCCAGCCATTTGGTCGTCAAAAGGTCCATATCCTCATCCGCGCCCTGCCCGGAAGTCTGGAAAGCATCAGGCTGGGAATGATGAACCGTGCCGTCATGCTTGCCAGCCGTCACCGATGCCAAGGTCTTCAACAAGCCCGCGCGGTTTTCATAAACAAAAGCCAAGCGCTGAGAGAAATCGCTGCGCCCGATCTGCAACGTATGGGCCAGCCCGGCCAAATCTAAATCCGCACGTTCGGTGACAAAACGCTCCATCCGCGCTGCATACGCCTGCAATTGATCGGGGGTACGGGCCGACAGGATGAACAACCACGGGCCGGGAGATGATTTCACATCCGACGCATTCGCTGCACCTTCCAAAACCAGATGCGCATTGGTGCCGCTAAAACCAAACGCACTCACCGCGACCCGTCGCGGCCCCTGAGCAGGCTGCGGCCAATCTTGCAGGGACGTGTTCACCGTAAAGGGCGTTGCTGCGAGGTTAATGTTTTCATTGCACTGCTGGAAATGAACCGCAGGCGGCAGTTGTTGTTTTTCAAGCGTCAACATGGCCTTTATGGCCCCCGCCACACCCGCCGCCGCCAGAAGATGGCCGACATTGCTTTTGACCGAACCCAAAACGCAGGGAGACGTTCGCTGTTGGGCGTTGGCAAACGCATCCGTTAGCCCTTCGATTTCGATGGGATCGCCCAAGGGGGTGCCGGTACCATGACATTCCACCAAATCAATGCTGGACGGATCAATGTTGAAGCGACGGTAGACATCTTGCATCAATTGAGTTTGCGCCCGTGGATTGGGAGCGGTAATGCCGTTGGTGCGCCCGTCTTGATTTGCCCCCCACCCGCGGATCACCGCGCGAATGGGATCACCGTCGCGCAGGGCCGCATCCAGACGTTTCAACACCACCACGCCGACGCCTTCGCCCGGCACAAAACCGTCTGCGCGTTGGTCAAAGGTATAGCAGCGGCCCGATTTGGAAAGCATGCCGACCTTGCTGGTATCGACAAACATCTTCGGCCCAATCAACAGACTGACCCCGCCCGCCAATGCCATGTCGCAGCGATCGGCTAACAGGGCATCACAGGCCTCAACAATGCCGACCAAAGAGCTGGAACAAGCCGTATCAATGGACAGGCTGGGACCGTGAAGATCGAGGAAATACGAAATCCGCGCCGCCAAAATAGATCCCGAATTACCGGACAAGGTGTAGGCATTTTGCTCATCGATAAGATCTGCATAGCCGCTTGAACCTGACGACATATACACACCGCAGCGTCCGCCGGAGAGACTAAAGGGATCATAGGCCGCGTCTTCTATGGCATGCCAGGCGTGCTGTAAAAAGAGCCGTTGCTGCGGATCCATCAGTTCCGCCTCACGGGGCGTAATATTGAAAAACTGTGGATCAAAACAATCTGCCTGCTCAATACGCCCCATCCATTTGCAGTAAGAGGTGTCTGGATGGTTGGGATCAGGATGATAAAAACGATCAACGTCCCAACGATCCGCAGGCACCTCTTCAATGCAGTCGCGCCCGCCCTGAATATTGAGCCAAAAGGCATCCAGATCGTTCGCTTGGGGAAAAGCCCCTGACGCACCGATGATCGCGATGGCGTCCGGTGTGGAACGCTCTTCAGAAACCTGAGCCTTGGGCTTCTCATCAACCGCTGGGGTAACGACATTTTCCCGGACCACAGAGACGACTTTCGGCATCACCTCAGCCACATGAGAAACCAGGGCCCCAACCGTTGGGTGAGCATAAACCACCGTTGCCGGTAACGCGGTCCCAAACAAGGTGTTGAGACGCCGTATCCACGTCACCGCCAAAATGGAATCCAGACCTAAGTCGAGGAAGGCCCCATCGTCACGGATTTCCTCTGGACGAATCATCAAGTCTTCCGCCAGGGTCGCAATCAATTGCGCCCGAACGTTTGTCGTGTCAGGGGCTGGTTGCTGGGCCACAATCGGTTCAGACGTTGTAACGCACGGAGCGCAAGACGTCTTGCTTTCAGCCTTTCCGCCATCCGGCAATTGACGGGTCACATGTTTCAGCAAATCTCCCACCGTTGGGTGAGCATAGATGACCGTTGCCGGCAACGCGGTGCCAAACTCGCTGTTCAGGTGTCTAATCCACGTCACCGCCAAAATGGAATCCAAACCCAAATCCAGGAAGCCAGCCTCGTCGCGAATTTCCACCGGATCGATCATCAGGTCTTCCGCCAAAGTCGCAACCAGTCGACCTCGAACGTCTGTATCAAACCCGGACTCTGTTGCTTGATGAGCAGACGGCTGGGCTTGCTCACCTGCAAATTTTTCGGCAATACGGTTGCGCACCCGTTCGTTACCCACGAACGTTTTGGCATGCATCGCCAGTTCCTTGTCCAGAACTTGATCGAGGCGGGAGGCAATCGGTTTAACCGCTTGGGATTTGATGGACTGTAAATGGGCCTTAGATTGCTGTGCCAAGGCGTGTGCCATGGCCAAGGCCTTGGGCAACACCTCAACTGCGGGCAACACCGTCAACGTCGGTCCACGTCCAGCCAGATCGACACCCCGATATTCCTGCGCCGTAAACAAAGCTTCGCGGCCCAGATCGTCACCCAATCGGAACGGGAAAATCAAGGTCGCCCCGGCACCGGGGGTAAATCCGTACCACATGTAATTGCTATGATAGACTCCTTCGGCCGCAAACAGGGCGTGATCTGCGTACATCCCCAGCGACCAGCCAGCCCCAATGGCGTGACCCTGCATAGCGGCAATCACGGGCAGCTCACACGCCAGAGGAAGGCTGTAAATTTTTCGGTCGGTAAATCGGGTGGCACCCGCCTGAAGCAGATTCAAACCGTCCGCCGTACCGCCGCAGGCAAAGTATCCATCGTACCCGGTCAGAACCACCACTTTTGCACGCGGCTCAGTGGCGATGGTCGCAAAGGCTTCTTCAATGCCATCCATATAGGCTGGCGTAAATGTGTTGTGACCAGCTTTTTCGACCATCTGCAACAGCACGACGCCATCGCTGAACAGATCGAGCGTCATCACCGACGTGTTCAATTTGATCCGTACGGGTGCCTCCATCGACGACCAATCGGTTTGTCGATCGTCTGTCACAGAGAACACCTGAGTTCTTTCGCCGTCATCAGTGTTAAACACGGACAGATCATGGCGCATATGACGCTTCAACAGTTCCGCCGCGTCACGCGGAGCTTCGGCGATCCGCGCTGCCATTGTTAAGGCGGTCGCATAGACCCGCCCTACAGGTGCAAACTGAAGACCGCTGTGTTGAGCTTTCAATTCACTGGCTTTCAACGATTTGCCTGAGTGGAACACATCCTCCGCACGGGCTCGACCCATGCGACGGGTATAAATCTCCATGGCATCCGCTTCGGATTTCTCAGCCCTACCGACACCGAGAACAGCGTCCTCAGCCAGGACTAAAAAATCAGCCATCAGGGCCAAGGCCACGCCGGGCCCCGTCGCAGAACCGTCGAGGGCGGCGATCACCGGAAGGCGACACGTCCACGCCACACGGGTGATCTCAGCTTCGATATTTTCAGTCTCACCGCCCTGCCATCCAGTTGAGCCGAAAATTACGACGGCGCGACACCCCTGATCCGCTTCGGCAAGCGCCAACGCTTGGTGTAAATCACGACCACTTTGGCGACCGAAAGGTTTCAACAGCTCCAAGACACAGACCCCGTCGGGACTGTCCGACCTGCGTTTGACGGCTGGCGTTTCAACAGCGTTTTTCATCTGCATGCTGCTCAGCGGCACCAAACGTATACGCGGCGACGATAAGGGATCTGGGATACTGTCAACCCCGTTCGCTGCCCTCAGATCGCAAAGCGTAACTTTTCCAGAACGCGCTTGCACCTCAACACCTATTGGGACGACTGTTGGCTCAGCAAGAGGTGCATCAACCCAGTAACGACCCCGAGCAAACGGATAAGTCGGCAGGGGCAAACGGCGACACATGTCGGCAAACAGGCGTTCAAAAGGAAGACGCACACCTGCCAGATACAGCTCGATCAAGGCCTGCAATGCTGTCTCACGACCCGCACTGTCTGCTTGCTCCAAATCACTCAAACGATCGAGCAACACCGTTCCGGTTTGGATCTGTGCAGCGTTTTCGCGTTCAACTTGGGCATCAATTTCGCGCACATGAACGCCCGTGCAGGTCGGGCTCGCCAACCAATCACGCAACCGCTTCGTCAGCTCAGCCACACTGTCGGCCACCACCGCCAACCGATGATGAAAATGACGCCGTCCCATCAAAAGGGTAAAGGCCAGGTCTTGTGCGTTCAGGTCTGCGTTAACGTCCAAGTGAGCCACAAGGTTCTGCGCTTGACGTTTTAAGCTCTCATCGGAACGGGCCGACAGCACAAACATAAATGGTCCTGGCTGTGCCATCGTCGCAACAGGTTCTGGCGCTTCTTCCACAACCACATGCGCGTTGGTGCCGCTAAACCCAAAGGCATTGATTCCCGCACGACGCCGTCCACCTTTGCGGGCCTCCCAAGACTTGACCTCCGTGTTGACACAGAACAGGTCCTCGGCAAAGGGAATGGCCGGGTTACCACCCGCAAAATGCAACGTGGGCGGCACTTGGCGATGGTGCAAACTCAACAGCACCCGAATCAACCCAGATATTCCAGCCGCGGTGGTGGCGTGGCCGATATTGGATTTGATCGAGCCTAAGTAGCAAGACGGTCCAGATCGTTCAGACGATTGAAAAACCCGTTTTAAGGCCGCGTATTCGATGGGATCGCCCAGGGGCGTTCCGGTGCCGTGGGCCTCGATCATTCCAATGCTGTTTGGATCGATGGCAAACGTATCATGGACCTGATGGATCAGCTGTTCCTGAGAGCGCGCGCTGGGCGCGGTGATGCCGTTGGAAGCACCGTCTTGATTGATCCCACTGCCAAGAATGACGCCGTGAATGGTATCACCGTCGGCCAGGGCTTCGGAGAGTGGGCGCAACAACACCGCCGCCACCGCTTCACCGGGCACGATGCCGTCCGCTCCGGCCCCAAACGCGGCACATCTTCCACTGGGCGAAAGCATCTGCGCTTGATTGGCAGACAGGAAAAAGCGTGGGCTGCTTTGCACAAACACGCCTCCCGCCAAGGCCATTTCCGATTCACCGCTCCACAGACTCTGACACGCCAGATGAACGGCGACCAAAGAACTGGAACACGCCGTGTCCACGGCAATGGCTGGACCTTTTAAATCGAGCCAATACGCAATGCGCGCCGGAATCAACGAGCTGGTATTGCCCCAGAACGCCTGTCCCGGTGTCTTTCCGGAAAACAGGTTTTGGTAGTCCCCATGGCTGCAGCCGACGAACACGCCGCACCGCCGCCCGACCATATCCTCACCCCCGTGCCCGGCATGTTCCAAGGTCTTGTACGCCTCTTCCAAAAAGAGCCGCTGCTGAGGGTCCATATAGGTTGCCTCAACGCCCGAGATGCCGAAAAACACCGGATCAAACAGATCAACACCGTCCATAAAGCTGCCGTGTCGTCCCACGCTCGACATTTCTTCGGCGCTATAAAACGGAGAAAGATCAAAACGTGTCACGGGCTCAACCAAATCCGTCCCGGCCATCAGGTGGGTCCACAAATCGGCCACCGTTTCCGACCCGGCAAATCGTCCACTCATGCCCACGATGGCAATCGGTTCACGCGCGCCATCCGCTTGTTTTGTCGAAGCGGAAGAGAAGCTCGGTGTTGGCGACACTGTAGCTGCAAGCGCTTCGCGGGGCGGAGCCGCCGTTGGCGCAACCTGATTGAGCGCCGCAATCGCGTCTGGATAAGCTTCACGCAGAAAGGCCTCCAGTTGTCGCACATTGGCAAAGTCAAACAAGCGGGTCTGGTCCAACTCGATTCCCAGTTCACGGCGCAATCGATGCACCCACTCCGCACCCAAAATCGAATCAAGTCCAAAATCAGAAAAGGCCCGTTCAACGTCGATGGTGGCGGCCGACATGTTCAAAACTTCAGCCAACTGATCCAACAATCGTGCCCTCAACCCCAAAGTTTTTTCGGGAGCTTTTTCGGGAGCTTTTTGGGATAATGTTTGTTCGACAACGGCCTCTGGTACAAGAAGCACCCGCCCTGTTCCGGGTCGCCGCGCGGCCAAAATCTGCTGGCCCAAAACCGCCTCGGCCGCCGACGTCCCGGCGACCCATTCAAACCCCACGGCCTCAGCAGCCCGTTGCCAGTTTTCCGCCGTCAGGGACGGAGTGCCGGGAATGCGCCGCTGGCCATCGGTGAAACGCCACCAGCCTTTCAACAAGCCAAAGGTCACATGGGTAAACAAGGTCGCTTGGCTGGTCTCATTGAGCAGAAGCAGACCACCGGGGGCCATAACCTCAAAGACCGTCGCCAGAGTATGTTCAATGTCCGCCGTGGCGTGCAGCACGTTGGCGGCGATGACAAGATCATAACTTCCCCGTTCAATCGACTGCTCTGCCAAGGGACGTTCGACATCAAACAGAACCGTGGTCAGATTGGGAATCTGTCCCACGTAATGGCGCTGAGCATGGATCAAAAAGGATTGGGAGACATCGCTATAACAATATTCACCAATAGCGTCAGCGTCGCCCTGAAGGGCGGCAAAAACCGCCTCGCTGGTGCCGCCGGTTCCGGCACCGATTTCAAGAATTCTGAGTTTAATCCCCGGCTCAGTTTGAGACCGGGCATGAACATAGTCCTTTGCCGCTTGGGCCAAGGTCTGGCTGAAACGCGCGGCAACCCGGTTGTCTTTGTACACCGCTTCGACCAATTTCAAGGAACCGTCTGGGAACAAAACATCGGTCGCTTGTTTGTGCCCAGAAAGAATGTCCGGCAGCGCCCGCAACGCCGTTGTGCTCAATAAAAATTGAGCGTGATTTTCGCTGAAGCGTCCGTAAGATTCCCACTCGGCCCAGGCCTCTGTCATGCTTTTACGCGGCGCGCCATACGGTTTCAAAAGGGCGAGCACCGCCTCATGCCAGCGCGTGAGGGCGGGTGCAATCATACCATCCGCGTGCTGTGCCAACACGGCGTTCAAAACAGACGCCAAGTGTCGTTCCAAAGCTTGGTTGCTGTCTTCCAATGCTTGAGAACCCATGGGCTTAGCCAGCTGTGCCACCACGCCGGTAAAGGGATCACGGGCATCGGACGTAGGTAGCCAGAACCGCTGACGCCGGAAGGGATAGGTGGGCAGAGAGAGCGTGCGCGCAGGTTTAGGTCTTGGCAGCGCCGCCCAATCCACATCAACACCCCCGACCCAAAGCTTCACGATGGCCTCCATACGGCCCTGCC
This sequence comes from Magnetovibrio blakemorei, assembly GCF_001746755.1. Classification (GTDB taxonomy): domain Bacteria; phylum Pseudomonadota; class Alphaproteobacteria; order Rhodospirillales; family Magnetovibrionaceae; genus Magnetovibrio; species Magnetovibrio blakemorei. Next base: position 47,574 of record NZ_MCGG01000009.1, read on the forward strand.
GCCACCAACGCACAATGCCCTCACCGACCATGTCGTCGTCAAGCAGTTCGGCGACCGTGTCGCGCTGCGCACGGCCCTGCCCCACATGGAGACCTAGGTAATCCGTATTGCCCTCACGAAGCCAATGCTCCAACCCGTCGATTAAGGATTGGATTGAGTCGACGGCCAATCCCAATCGCCACCCCATCGCGTCGCGACCGACTTGGAGGGTGAAGGCCAGATCGGACAAATTGACCGTGTTGGTGAGTCCGGTCACAGGTGTTGACGGAGAAAGATCGGCCAACAGTTGGTTCGGCGTGCAAGTGCGATCAAGGTGATACTCTGGGCTTTCCACCAACCAGCGTTCCAGAGCAACGATGTGATGAGGCTCCAACCCCAAGGCTTCAAGCGTTTCGTCCAGGTCGATATCTTCAGGTCGCACCGACAGCAACGCCGCCAACTTTTCAACAAGCGCCGAGGCCCGTTCAGAATCGTCAACACGGACAGGCTGCTCCATGTCGCCAGCCGTCAAAAAGGCCAACAGACGTTCCGCCTGCTCACGCAAGGGCTCCGCACCGTCCGCAGACAAAAGAATGGCTTGAAGGCCACCCATATCGGCAGCGTTCACACCGGACGGCATCACCTCTTCAGCATCGGGCCAATCCGAAATGATCAAGTGGGCATTGGTCCCGCCCGCACCAAACGAAGAGAGCCCCGCATAACGGGTGCCATCCACCTGCCAAGGCGCGGCGGCGTGCTGCACCACGAAGGGGGTGACGGAAAAATCGATATTTGGGTTGGCGGGGTTGGCGTGCAGCGTTGGTGCCAGCGTGGCGTGTTTCATCTGCAAAATAATTTTGCTCAAACCCGCGATCCCGGCGGCGGCTTCCAAATGACCAATATTCGATTTGACCGAACCGAGGCTACAAAAGTTTCGTTTGGTCGTATCGGCTGCAAACGCTTGGCTCAGACCTTCAACCTCTATGGGGTCACCCAGTTCGGTGCCGGTACCGTGGGCCTCAACATAGGTGATCTGGGCGGCATCGATGCCCGCTTGGGAAAGAGCGGTGCGAATAACGTCGCGCTGGGAAACCGGACTGGGCACGGTGTAGCCATGACTGCGTCCACCATGGTTGACCGCACTGCCGCGAATGACGGCATGGATCTTGTCGTTATCGGCCAGCGCCCGCGACAGGGGTTTGAGCACAACACACCCGACCCCTTCGCCCGGCACAAAACCATCTGCGCCCGCACCAAAACTTTTGCAGTGCCCCTCGGCGCTGAGCATCCGCGACGCGCTCAAATCAATATAGGTGGACGGGTGCAGATAGAGGTTCACCCCGCCAGCCAAAGCCATGGCATTCGGTGTTGAGCGCAGATAGAGGCACGCCTCATGTATGGCCGTCAGCGAAGAAGAGCACATGGTGTCGACGGAGAGGCTCGGACCGGAAATGTTCAAGGCGTGGGAGACGCGATTGGACATCCCCGCGAACGAGGTCATGGGGCGGATTGAGCCCCCGCCTTCGCCCTTAAACGGACCATGCAGGGCAAAGCCCGTTTTGGTCACCCCGACAAAAACCCCGACTTCCCCACCAGTCGCTGATTTTAAACGGCTGCGGCTGTATCCGGCTTCTTCACAGGCCGCCCAAGCACACATGAGGAAAAGGCGCTCCTGGGGGTCCATGGCGGCGGCCTCGCGGGGAGAGATTTTAAAGAACAGCGGATCAAACTCGGCAAAGCTTTCTAAGAACCCACCCCATTTGGCGTAGCTCATCCCTTGTTCAATCGCTTCGTCGACATCCGCATGGAAAAAACCATCCAAGGGCCAACGTTCAGAAGGCACTTCGCCGATCCGATTTTGGCCCGCGCGCAACACGTCCCAAAACTCAGCCAGATTATCGGCACCTGGATAACGGCCACTGATACCGATCACCGCAATGGGTTCCACGGTCGTGCTCGATTGTGTTTTCGCGCGTGGAGAAACGGCTGATGCAATCGGCCTCATGTGCGAAGGGTTCACGGCCGAAGAGGATTGTGTTAGGCACTTTGTTAAGTTGACCCAATTTCGACATCCCTCCTCTTGCTCGCGTATAAGATACTCAACCACCTCAGCCAAAGTCCGATACTGGAAAAAGATCGTTTTGGGTAACGGACCAAAAATCTTTTCCAACGCTGCGTTGAGACGGGTGATCATCAAAGAATCAATGCCGTAGGTTTCCAATGGCGTTTTCGCTTCGATATGTTCTGGAGAAAGACCCGCGGTGCGGCCAAACGTTTCGCGCATGGCGACCGTGACCGCGTCTTTCAACTGGACCAAGTCGGACGTTACCTGACTAAGGCCCACCGTCTCTTGTCCGGTGGGTCGGAGGTTTGTTGCAAAGCGATCCGCAAAAAACGCTAAGATCCGATCCCGTTCGCCACCCACCACTGCGGCGCGAGAAAGACCCGCGGCCAAAGCATCGTGCAGCGCCGCCAATCCAGCCTCCGTCGAAAGCGGGCGTTGGCCCATTTGTCGATAAAGCCCCGCTTCGACAGCGCTATCCACTCGCATACCGCCGTCACGCCACAATGGCCAGTTAATAGAGATTACGTTTCCGCCTTGCCGTTCGGCAAAGGCATCCAAAAATCCATTGGCCGCCGCATAATCAACTTGTCCCGCATTCCCCAACACCCCAGCCAGGGAAGAGAACAAAACAAAGGCATCCAACGTGACGCCCGCGCAAGCGTGTTGCAGCGCCAAAGCGCCGGCCACTTTGGGGGCAAGAACGCGCGCCAAAGCTTGATCGGGCTTGTTATAGATGTAGGCATCTTGCAAACATCCAGCGCAGTGGATCACGGCATTCAATGCGCCATAATCTTTGACGATGCCTTGAACCAATGCGGTCATAGCCTCTTGGTCGGTGATCTCGACGCAATGATACGCGACACGTGCGCCCAATACCCGCAACCGATCCACAAAGACTTGGCATTCCTCATTCAACGGCGAACGTCCCGTCAAAATAATGACCGCGTTCTTTGCCGTTTGGGCAATATCCAAAGCCACATGGCGACCCAATCCGCCCATACCACCGGCAATCAGCGTCACGCCGCCATCTCGACAATGATGCTTGGCAACGTCCCCAGTGCGTTCGCTCCACACCAAGACTTCACGTTGCCCCAAACGATAGCGAACCCGTTTTTGAACGGACTTTGCCTCTTCCGCCAAAAGCGTCGCCACGACGTCAGGTGACAAGGTGCCTTCAACCAGAACCACCTGCCCCGAAATGGCGGGGTTTTCTTCATGCGCGCTATCGAGCATTGCACCGAGCCCAGCAAACAGTTCGCGCTCATCCGTCATGGGGACAACAAGTTGAACCTTGACCGTGCCGCTGTTGAACGTCGACAAGCGATCACGCAACAAGCCCAGAATCTGTGTCGCTAACACAGTATAACGCTGCGCCAAATCCCCGGCCTTCACCTCAATCGGATACACCTCAGCCCCAAAGCCTGCAGCGACGGCCATCTCGCAACCAATGACGATCCGCCGATCAAATGAACCATCATCTCCACTGGGAAGAGGAGACGCCTGCCAATGGGGAACCAAGCTCACCGTATCAACTTTTCCGTCAGATGTTTTGATACCTTCCCCGCCCTGCCCCGGCACCCAAAAGCGGGTTGAGGCAAAATTGTGCGGCGGCAACGGATTTCGCCGGGGCGGCACTTTGGGTGAATAGGATTCGAGCACGACATGCGCGTTGGTACCGCCAAAACCAAAGCTGCTCACCGCGGCGCGTCGGGGCTGTTCGATGCCTCGCTCAGAGTGTCGGACTGGCCAACTTTCCCGGTCCCGAAGCAAACGAAACGGACTACCAATCAGGTCTATATGGGGGTTGATGTCGCGACAGTGCAGTGTGGGCGGCAACATCTGGCGCTGCATCGCCATAAGCACCTTGATCACCCCGGCCAACCCTGCCGCCGCTTCCAAATGACCGATGTTGGATTTGACCGTGCCAAGACCGATAAAAGCCTGAGCGCCAACCTGACCGTCAAGCAGGGCCGCATAAGCGCGCTTGAGTCCGTTGACCTCCACCGGGTCTCCTAAGTTTGTTCCGGTGCCATGGGCTTCGATATAAGAAATGGTGTGAGGATCTAGGCCCTGCATGGCACGTTGAATCAATTCAGCTTGGGCTTTAACGCTGGGTGCCGTCAGTGATCCGGCCTGTCCGCCGTGATTTTCCGCACCGCCTCGCACCACGCCAATGATCCGGTCTCCGTCGCGCTCGGCATCGCTTAACCGTTTGACCAACAGGACGACAGCCCCCTCGCCGCGCACGTAGCCATCAGCCGTCGCCGAGAAACTTTTGCACCGCCCCTCGGGGCTCAACATTCCGGCGTCATGCGGGCCCTCAAATCCATCGATGGAGAGACACAAATTCACGCCGCCAACGATGGCGGCATCAATCGTCTTGCTGCGAACCGCGTCCACCGCACGCAACAGGGCGACCAGTGAACTGGAGCATGCCGTGTCCAGCGCCAAGCTCGGCCCATGCAGATTCAAGACATGGGAAATCCGGTTGGCGACCATGGCCAATGAATTTCCGGTGGCCACGTATCCGTCCCGCGAGAGCCCCTCAGCGCGCAACAAATCGGCGTAATCCAGAGTGCTGACACCGACATACACTCCGGTCTGCCTCGGCAACTCATCAGCCCGGTATCCAGCATGGTCCAGAGCATGACGAACCGTTTCCAGCATCAAGCGTTGCTGGGGGTCCATCCGTTCGGCCTCAACCGGGGAGATTTTAAAATAGGCTGCATCAAAACGGTCGACGTCCTCTAAGAACCCACCGCGTTTCACAAACGGGGCCGCCTCGATGCGCTGGCGATAGGCATCGCTGTAGCGCGCCAAAGGAAGATCACCGATCAGGTCACGACCATCGAGCAGGCTGTCGATAAAGGCCTCAATATCGTCACAGCCCGGGAAGCGACCGGCCATGCCGATGATCGCGACATCATCGCCCGAGACGGTTTCTTTAAACGGCGCTTCAAAACGTGTCGCTGGCCATGGCTCGGGTTTTTGGGCCTCCCCCATTTGGGAGAGATGGGCGTGCCTTCCGATCAAGTGGGCACTCAAAGCCTGAATATGTTCGCACTCATAAAAGAGCGCCGGAGACAGTTCGATGTTAAACGATGCACTCAGGTCATGGGCATAACGGGTGAGCGTGATGGAGTCGAAACCCAAATCATGGAACAACTCTCGCTGACCGATATCTTGCGGCGCAAATTTCAAAATTTCTGCCGCCACCCGACGCAACTCTGCGATCACGCCTGAGGTTTGATCCGGGACCGTATCCGCCATGGCCTCACGCGTCACAGCCCGTCGGGCTTGAGCGGGGACGGAGATTGACTGGGATTGGCAAACCACTTCGGTCCAGTGACTGACGGGTCTGGCGTCACGGTCCAAATATGTAATTGAAAACCGTCCTGAACCTCTAGGGGCTATCATGACATCGGTGACGTCGGTTAAGGCAAAATCAGCGTCTTGCAGGGACCAAAGAGCATCTTCCGCCCAGCTTGGGTCCACCAACATCAACAGTTGATACGCCGCCGCCAAGGCCGGGGCGGAAAGCTGCAGATTGTTCTTGAAGAAATCTTGCTGCGGGGAATCGTTGCGCAAGGTGCACAGCATGGCGCCATCAGCCAAACGATAGACCTCTGACACCGATTCCATATAGGGACCAAATCCAAAACCTTGGCCCGCGAGAAGGTCATAAAATTCTCTATGATCCAACCGTTGTGTTGCGCCAGTCCGAAGCTTATGAAGATCTATCGGCGCAGCACTTTCGGCGGGACGTATTTCAGCAACCTCCGCTGTGACCCAAGTCCACACTTCACCTGAGGCATTCACCGTTTCCAACACCACCCGAACACCCGGTCCCGCATCCACTTCGACATAAGCGTTCAGCGTTTTTAACGACGACCAAGTCACCGCCCCGTTCACCGTCAGATTATGCAGCGATACATTTTCACCAACTCCGGCAATGCGCGCCAAGGCCGCCACCGTTTCCACAGCCACCAGAGGTGACAACATCTGTTTACGGTCTTTGGTGCAAAGATAGTCCAGCAACTCACCAGTATGTATCTCGGTGGTGTATTTCACCCCCGAAAGGTCCGAAACGTTGCGCCCAATAAAGGGATGCAGCTTGAGTTTTGATCCCAAGGGATGGATCACCGACGGCACGTCCGGCTCATCCGTGTACCAACACCTGATCCGTTCGAACGGATAGGCCGGCAGAGACACGCGCCGCGCACCCCGGCTCCGCTGCAATTGCTCCCAATCGACATCCGCACCTTGACTCCAGACTTCGGCGATGGAGGACAAATGGCGTTGCCCCAGCCAATCCGTCAGACGCTCCGCGCAATCGGGTGGGTCCTGTTCCAAAATGGAGCGGGTATAATAAACGCCGTTCCCCGCAGAAGGTGCCGCGGCAAAGGCGGCCAACTTAGACAAAGCTTCTTCGACACTTTCCACGACCAAAGCCAGTCGGCAGGACAACTCGTTTTTACCCACTTGAAGGGTGTAAGCAACATCGTCCAGATCGTGTCGTGGTCTCGTTTTCAAAAAGGTCTCAAAGCGCTTGATCACTTCGATCAAGCGGCCTTCGTTCATGGCCGAAAAAACCAGAATTTCCGCTGTACCTTCTACGCGACCTGAACGCTGTCGCGTGTCTTGGTATTCTTCAATAATGATGTGCGAGTTCATCCCCCCCGCACCGATCGAAGTCACACCGGCGCGGTGCGGCAAAACCCGTCCGTCCCGGTCACGTTTATGCACCCAGGGTTCGCGCTGGCGCTGAACATAAAAAGGACTGCTCTCAAAAGGAATATCAGGATTCAAAATCTCGGCATGAAGCGAGGGCACCAATTCGTCATGGCGCAACTGCATCAACACCTTGGCCATACCGGCCAGTCCCGACGCGCCCAACAGATGCGCGACATTGCCTTTGACCGTACCAATGGGACACCACTGCACGTCGTCACTGTCTTGGCGGAAGACCTGGGTCAACGCCTTCACTTCGATGGGATCGCCCAGGGCGGTGCCGGAACCGTGACCCTCAACATAATCAATCGCGGATGCGGGAAGATCGGCATCCGCCAGCGCCCGCGCGATGGCCACCGCTTGCTGCTTGGGATTGGGAACCGTAAAGCCGTTTCGAATTCCAGCGTTGCTGGTGCCGCTGCCGGTGATGACCCCATAGATGTGATCGCCATCTTGTTGGGCATCTATCAAAGGCTTCAGCACAAAGGCCCCGACCCCTTCACCCAAAATGGTACCGTCGGCACCCACGCCGTAGCCGCGAATAACGTCGGCGGTCTTGCTGGTGAAATGTTCCTGCGAGGTGGCAATCAGTTTTTGCGGATGCACCAGCAGATTAACACCCCCCGCCAGCGCCATTTTGCAGCGCCCGGCCCGCAGCATATGCACGGCTTCATGAACACAGACAGATGCCGCAGAGCACATGGTGTCTAAAAAGTAAGACGGTCCGGTAAAGCCGTAGTAATACGAAACCATGTTGGGAACGGTTCCGGTATAGCTGCCGCTGGCTTTGGAACCGCGCACCAACATGTTTTGAAAACCGAACAGGTCATACTCGTTGCTCATGGAGCCAACGATGACCGCCACCTCCCCACCATAGCGGGCCTGCATCTGCTCGCGGGAATAACCGGCATCTTCAAAAGCTTCGACAGAGGCCTCCAAAAACAGGCGGACCTCGGGCGACATCAGCTCGGCTTCGGCTTGGGAAATTTGAAAATAACGGGGATCAAATTTATCCACGTCATCCAAGAATGCTCCGGTGCGTACCACCGTCTTGCCCAACACGTCACGTTCCGGATGAAGGATGGCGCTATGGTTCCAGCGAGCCTCTGGATAGGGCTCAAAGCCATCGATACCTTCAGACAGCATTTTCCAAAACGCGTCCTGGTCCGCTGCCTTGGCTACCCGTAACGACAAGCCGACAATAGCGATGTCGTGCAATGAAGCGTGTTTGTCCGAAGCGGTCCCTTGATCCGAGTCCTCACGCACATGAGCTGACGGTGAAGACTGAGCAGGCAACGTCCGCTCATCGGATGAAGTCGAAAGTTCTCCATCACCGTCTTCGAGCAAAATTTGAGCTAATGTTGGTTTGTGCTCTTCCAGCAGATACCCGGCGATGCCCTTTAAATCCACATATTCAAAAAACAAGGTTTTGGAGAGTGGTCCAAAACGCCTTTCCAGTCGGTTGGTTGTCTCAACGATGGAAATTGAATCGAGACCATACGCTTCAAGCTTCTGATTGACCCGTATGCCTTCAGGCTCCATCAATAAAACGTCCGCAAGCACCTCACGCAGATAAGCAATCGCCACTTTGCGCAGGGCCTCATCATCGAAGTTCCCGGCGTCCTCCCCAGCACTTTTGCCCATGTCCTCTTGGGCATCATTGGCGGCGGCAACATTTGCAGCCTCACCATAGGTGCTCAAAAAGTCATGGATGCGGGACTCGTTTCCGTACAAAACCGTATAGCCGCTACCCTGACCAAGGCTCACGATCTGTTCCAGCGCCGCGAGGCCTTGGGCGGTTGGCAAAGGTGTTGTTCCCCAACGTTGCTCAAGCGCTTCAAGGGTTGGAGCATCAACACTCATCCCCCCTTCCGCCCACAGCGGCCATGCGATGGAAACGGTGCGACCATGTCGTTCGCCTTGTTGCACCCGACGGCGGCGTTGCTCGGCAAAAGCATCCAGATAAGCATTGGCCCCGGCATAAACTGCTTGTCCGGGATTGCCAAACGATGCCGCTATGGATGAACACAGGACAAAAAAGTCGAGCTCTATCTCAGCGGTTGCGGCGTCCAGATTAAAACTGCCTGCAACCTTGGGAGCGAACACATCGGCGATGGCACTCTCGGACTGGGTGAGGATGTAACCATCTTGCAAAAGACCCGCCCCATGGATGATCCCCTTCAACGGTCCGACCTCATCCACAATCCAGGTGAGGCACTGTTTGACTGAGTCAACATCCGCAACATCGCAGGCGCGATAATGAACCTTCGCGCCCCGGTCTATCAGCGCCGCAATGGCTTCTTGTCCTTGGGCATTGAGGGCAGAGCTGCGACCGCTCAACACGATCTGCCGAGCCCCTTGGACCAACAGCCAATCCGCAAACAGCAGACCCAGCCCACCGCTTCCCCCGGTTATCCAATAGACATCATCCGGTGAAAGCGACAACGCAACGGCTTGGTCCGCCACAGCACCAAGAGAGACCGGATGGGGTTTTAAAACCCAGCGGGTTGCATTTTCAGCATAGCGAATTTGGGCAAAGCTCTCTCGACTTCGCGATTCCGCCTCAACCATTTTGCCCAGTTGGGTTGCATCCAATCCATCGGCAACGGTGATCACCGCGCCGCCTATTTTTGGATGCTCCAAGGCCGCCGTGCTCAACAAGGCGGCCAGCGGTTCGCGGTAGCACGCTGACAGCGCCTCTGGCACCAGCACCAACACCCGTTGGAAAACTTTGGGGCGCCCCGCCATCACCCCGGCAAGGCGGCGGTGCAGATCGGCAAACCAATCACCAACGAGGGAAGGTTCATCCAACGCCTGAGTGTCGGACAAGTGGATCAACGGACAAGACAGACGCGCACCAACCGCCTGCCCCAAACGTTCATCCACACCTGCTGATATGAGGATTGTTTGGTTGGCCTGTTCTTGTTGAAGGTTTTGCGCAATGGTGCGTTCCTGCCAGGACCGTTCCGCCAGCACCGGAGGATGCGGCTTTGCCCGCGACACGTCGGCTTCTAAGATCCGCAAGGCCAAGTCATCAAAGCTCACACGGACGTTGCCGTCCTTGTCACACAATTTGATGTCTAAGTGTTGGACGCCTGATCCGGCCCGTGTTGCTGCCGTCGCTCGCACCCTCGCCCACATCACCGTTTCACAGGGTCCATGAACGACGATCCGGCGACAGGAAAACGGCACGGCGGCCCCTTTGAGGCCGTCATCCTTGAGCGCCACCCAGGCCTGAATGGCGGCATCCAACATCACCGGATGCAGCGCCATGGTGGGCAGAGTCGCGTGCAGGCGGCGCGGCAATTTCAACCGGGCCAAAACCTCGCCATTCCCGCGCTGCACGCTTGAAAGCGCCTGAAACGCAGGACCGTGACGAACCCCGCTGGCTTGCAAGCGTTCATAACACGTGGCCACCGCCACCTGTTCGGATGTTGCCCCGCGCAAAGTCTCCAACGCCAAGACCTGAGGTTTTTCTTCTGGCTTCAGCCGCAAAACGCCCTGAACGTGGGGCACGGTTTTAGCGTCGGGTCCTGACAAGTTGATGGAAAACTGAAAAGCGTCATCACCTTCCCTATTCACGCCGTCCCTGTTCAGATGTGTGAAGACGCTCACCGGGTGTGGGCCCGCCTGAATGGGGCGAATCCAGACCACCTCTTCAAACACAAGACCATGAGGGGAAGCTGTTTTTTCACCGCTCACATCCAACGCCGCCCGGGCCATTTCCAGACAGGCCACGCCGGGCAGGATTTGATTGCCCCCAACATGGTGGTCAGCCCAAAAGAACTCCGGACCTTTTAAGGTGGTCTGATAACGAAGCCCATCCAAACCGGAAACATTTCGATGCAACAGCGGATGGAGCAGAGGAGCGTTATCCTTTCCGCCCAAGGACTCATCCATCCAGTGCCGATCTCGGGCAAAGGGATACCCCGGCGCAGCGATCCGTTTAAAGGTGTCCCCCGGTTGGTGCAGACCACGCCAATCGACACTCTCTCCCGAGAGCCAAAGCTCTGCCAATTCGGACATTTGGTCGGACATTGGGCTCTGTTCAGCTTTAACAGACGCACCTTGCAAAAAGGCCTCAAGTGCATGGATCAGGTCAGCCAGATTGTCGGCGACAAAAACCGCACGCGCCGCCATCTCTTCACGGCCAATTTGATAGGTATAGGCAAGGTCAAAAAGTGCGGACTCTTCGACTTCACCTGCTTTGATAAATTCGAGCAGAGCGGCCGCGTAAGCTTTGAGCCGTTCATCATTTTTTGCGGACAATGGAATCACGACGGGGCCCGCAGTTGAGACCGATTGCTCGGCGGGAAGCGAATCAAAACCTTCCAACAAGATGTGAGCGTTGCTGCCGCCGAAGCCAAAAGAACTGACGGCGGCGCGGCGCGGGCGTTGGCCCTTCGGCCACGGCGCCTTTTGGTCCTGCACATAAAACGGCGAGCCGGAGAAATCGATCAAGCGATTGAGGTGCTTAAAGCCTGCGTTGGCGGGCAACTGCTGATAATGCAGTGACGCCAGAACTTTGACGATCCCCGCCACACCAGCCGCCCCTTCCAGATGGCCGATGTTGGTCTTGACCGAACCGATGCCACAGGTGTTCGCCGTCGCTTCGCCACCGGCGTCCGCGTATAGTGCGGCAAAGGCTTGTTTCAGTCCGCTGATTTCAATCGGATCGCCCAGCGGCGTGCCCGGTCCGTGGGCTTCGATAAAATCGACACTGTCGGGTAGAATGTTGGCCGCGCGATACACCGACTGAATCAGATCGGACTGAGCCTGAGGGTTGGTCACGGTCAATGAATTGGTCCGGCCACCATGGTTGAGGCCGACACTGCGAATGATCGCTTGCACCCGGTCGCCATCGGCCAGCGCCCGGCTGAGCGGTTTGAGCAACAGCACTGCGCCGCCCTCACCACGCACATAGCCGTCGGCACCGTCGTCAAACGCACGACTTTCGCCCGTTTCGGACAGCATGCCGGCTTTTGAAAAAGCAACAAAATGGTTGGGCGACCAGATCAGATTGACTCCACCCGCCAAGGCCTGTTCACATTCCCCCGCTTGCAGGGCACGCACCGCTTCGTAAACCGACGTCATCGAAGACGCACAGGCGGTGTCGTTGGTGATGCTCGGCCCCTGAAAATCAAAAAAGTGCGAAATCCGGTTGGCGATGATGGAAAACGCAATCCCGGTGGGGGTGTAGGCATCAACGTGCGCCAAGTGTTTTTCCAACAGCTCGGCATAATCCCAGTGGCACACCCCCATGTAGACACCCGTCCGGCTTCCCGCCAGGGTGGAGGCCCGCAAACCGGCATCTTCGATGGCGTGCCAAGCCATCTCCAGAGCAAACCGCTGCTGAGGGTCCATCCAAGAAGCCTCCCGCGGGGAAATCTCAAAAAATGCGGCGTCAAAACAATCCGCATCTTCCAAAAACCCACCCCAGACGCTGCGGGTGTGGTTGCCCTGGGCCGGATTGCCCAACAGAGCCTCGGCGTCCCAACGACGCGGGGACACCCGAGAAATCAACGACTCTCCCGCGTCCAGATGACGCCAAAACTGATCCAGCCGATCCGCTTGGGGCAAACGCAAGCCCACACCGATAATGGCCACAGGTTCCGGGATGATTTTTTCTTCTGTGCTCATCAGGTGCGTCCGTCCCTGGGCAGCATTGAAGTCACGCGCCGCGAAAGCAGAGAGGCCGTCTCATCCAACAGGCGCTGGGCCATAACATCAACGTGGCGCTGACGCCAAGGCTGCAGGTCCGATCCGGCCACCCATTGATTGAATGCCCCCTGGGCCGGGCCGCAATGGATTTGAAAATCCACTTTGTGATCCATGTCCCCGCTCAGCGCCCAACGGGTTGCATCGTTGAAATAGCAGCGAAAGGTTTGGGCCATGCGATATTTGCCCATCCGCTGAATTCGCTCTTTTTCTTCGTCCGACGCGCCGCCTAGAAGTCCCACCAAAATGTCCGCAAAACTGCGTTTGAAATACCGCTCCTGAATCTGTTGGGCGAGTTTGGAGTCTATGGTCTCCAGGCTTTCATGTTGATGATAAAGGTTCACCAGTTTTTCCGCCCGCGAAGGGAAAAACAGCCCCTTTTTCAACACCTGAACCTTTGAACCCAATTCGAACATCGCACCCGACGGCGCGTAGGCCGTATCGTAGACGTTCATCTCCGCCAGCATGTCCTTGACCGCTTCGCTGGTCCCGGCTTCGACGCTGCACTGGTTGATGGACCCGGTGACCAGATAATCTGCACCCAAAACAAACGACGCCGCCGCCGCTTCCGGGGTTCCGATCCCGCCACCGGCACCGACGAAGAGCGGTCCAAAATTGGGGAACCGTTCTTCTGCCGCATCGCGCACTTTTAAAATGGACGGGATCAAGGTGAAGGGCATGCCTTGGTCGGTGTGACCGCCGGAATCCGATTCCGCCGTTACGGCGTCGGCCATAGGCACTTGGCGCAACAGTTCGGCTTCGTCAGATGTAATCTGTCCAGCCAACAACATTTTTTCCAAAAGCCGTTCAGAAGCCGGAGCAAAAAATTGCGCCGCCACATCGGGGCGGGACACCTTTGCGATGATGCGGTTAGCCGCCTGAACACCACGCCCAGAGTGCGACAGCCCTTTGGCCCGATAGCGAACCAGAGCGGGGGTCACTTCCATAAAGGCCGAAGCCTCAATGATCTTGACGGCGTTGCGCAACAGGCAATCGGTCAACGCTTCTTCCAGATGAGGTCGCTGAAGGTGGGAAATAAAGTTGACGCCAAATGGGGCGTCTTTGGACAGCGCAGCCCGAATGCGTTGAATTTCGCTTTCCACCATTTCCATGGAAAGACCGCCAGCGCCCAAGAAGCCGAGCATGCCCGCCCCCGCCATGCGGATCACCAAATCCGCAGACGCTATGCCTTTATACATTGCCCCGGTGACATAGGGGTGGCGTAAACCAAACGCCTCACAAAAGGCCCGAGAGCCCAAATTTTCCACGCCAAACACAACGGATTCAGTTTCCCTTATCGGTGTGGGCATGGACGGCTCTGATACGGCACGGGAAGCTTCCTCTGCGAGCAGATCCTCGGCCTTCAAAGGTCCGGCCTCTGCGAGCGTTCGTTTGACCATCGGCTTCAGAATGGCAGCGCCCTCAGGGCCAATCTCGCAGAAGTCTTCGGGCGCGAGACCCTTTGCCAACAAATAGCGAATGCTGTCGCTCCATCGGACAGGAGACGTGATCTGCTCAACCATCTGCTTACGAATGGTTTCGGGTAAGTGAGGACGGGCGGTCACATTCGAAACGACCGGGATTTCAGGAGAAGCAAACGAAATATCGGCGGCAAATTTACCAAATTCAGCCTTTGCGTCAGCCATGAAGGGTGTATGAAACGCGCCACTGACCGCCAATACCTTGTACAGAGATGCCCCGGCCTGCATAAAAATGGGCTCTGCGGCCTCAACGGCTTCGCGTTTGCCCGACACCACGATTTGCTGAGGGGTATTGTAATTGGCCGCAAAAATGTCCGATAGGCCATGATCTTGAATCAAAGCCTCAACCGTTTCACCGCTCAACCCCAAAACGGCCGCCATCCCCCCACCATGAGCCGACGCCATCAACGCGCCACGCTTTTGGACCAGCCGCAACCCATCCTCAAAGCTCACTACACCAGCGGCAAACAGCGCCACATATTCAGCAACGCTGTGTCCTAACAGATAGTCGGGCCGCCCCGCGCCTTGGTCAATTTTTTTCAGGTAGCTGAGCGCATTGACGACAAAGAGAGCCGGCTGGGTAAACTGGGTCTGGGTCAGCCGCTCCATGGGGCCTTGAAGGCACAACTCACGGATAGAATAGCCCAAAACCCCGTCTGCCTGAGCCGTCAATCCGGGAAACAGGTCAAACAACCCTTCTCCCATTCCCGTCCTCTGGGCCCCCTGCCCGGGAAACATATAGGCTCTCATTACAATCCTTATGAGTTGGGCCGCACAGTAACCGTCGCCGAAGGGAAAAACCACCCACCACAACACATTCAGATGCACTTGTGCCTCGCGCAACATATAATCAATCTAGAATTATATATTATCTTTCAGATAGTTAAAGTCATTTATTGAAGTCACGCCCCATCCCTATAGAGTTGCAGGCGAGATCATGTCTGAACACCAAGGAAAACCATGGATATTGATAGCCCCTCGCTCGCAACCGATCCCATTCCTGAAAATCGGGTGGACGTTTGGTGGCTTGACCTGGCCACGCTTTCAGACGGCCACTGGCCAACTTTGGAAGCCCTTCTTGATGTGGAGGAACGAGAGCGGGCCCAGCGTTTTCATTTTCTCCATGACCGCCACGCCTACATCGCCGCTCACGCCGTCGCCCGCGCCCTTTTGACACGGTGGACGGGCCATGAAGCCTCTTCTTGGCGTTTTACCATCGGGCCATACGGAAAACCGGAGGTCGTCTCCCCGCTCAACCTGCCTAGATTGAGGATCAATCTCTCTCACACTCGAGGCATAGTCGCCGTTGCCCTGACCCAACATCACGACATCGGCGTTGATGTGGAATGGCTAGAACGACAATGCGATATTGACAGCCTCGCCGAACGGGTCTTCACCAGCGAAGAACGCGCGTTGCTGCAAACCACACCGGCAGACAAAAAGCAGGACATCTTCCTCACCCTGTGGACGCTGAAAGAAGCCTACATCAAGGCCATCGGCAAAGGCTTGTCCCAACCTTTGGACGCCTTTCATTTTAGCCTCGAACCGTTGGCTATCCAGTTCAAGACGAACCTGCTCGATGACATTCCAAACGATCCACAGACGTGGGGGTTTCGGCGCGCCAGCCCCACAAACGCTCATCGTCTCGCCTTGGCGGTACGCCACTCCGATCCATCACGACTTGACGTCACGATAGAAGCCGCGCCGTTGGATTGGATTGCCGAACGACTTAAGTAGCCAGAGTTCCTTAATCCCGGCCCTTTAACCTGGGAGAATTTCGCGTAGATAGTGGTGAAGGTCTTTGCCCGAATTCCATTGCTGAGGATACCCCAAAGAAACCTCTTCAAACCGCGTACCATCACGCCAATCGGTGCGCCGCACATGCAAATGCCCGGAAACCACCACGGCGGCATTGAAACGACGATGCCAGTTTTCGGTCTTTTGAGTTCCGCACCAAGGCACAAATCGGGGCACCCGGGGGATGTCGATCAGGTCCCGGCGCAAAGGGAAGTGGTTGATCAGAACTTTTGGCACCTCTGGGTCCAGTTCACAAAGGCGCTGCTCACTCAAACGGCAGCGCTCAGCACACCAAGCCTCCCGCGACGGCCATGGCTCGAGAGAAAGAAGCATCTCGTCTGCGGCCACCGCTCGTTCCTCTCGGGCCCACGCAACGACTTCTTCTGTGGACATGCCGGGTGGCCCAAAGCTGTAATCGTAAAGCAAAAACAAAGGCACAATCTCTATCGGACCAGCCGCCCCAGGCCACACGGGATAAGGATCTTCGGGGGTCAAGACGCCGTGCTGGCGCGCCAACTCGACCAACTTCCGATAACGGGCCTCGCCCGCCAGCACAGGGATATCGGAGCCAATTTCCGGGACGGTCCAAAGTTCGTGGTTTCCAGGCACCCAGATGACCTGCTTGAAGCGACGGACGCTTTCACAAAACGCATGGTCGAGCACACTTATCCGCTCCCCAATATCTCCGGCCAAGATCAACCAGTCATCGGGATAATGCCCCATCGCCATAAAAGCCGACAGGTTGGCTGGGGTGCCCAAATGAAGATCGCTGATTGCCCAAAGTTTCATGATGCGACCTTATCATGAAGCCCACAACCTAACGCAATCGTTTCCGGACGGTTCCCTCACAATCGATTGAGAGTCCCACACAATTAAATTAGGTTGTATTGATTTAAATCTATACAATTGCTTTGAAACAGACCCGTTTCAACACGCTATGACGGCAGGAGTGGTCATGCTCGATCGGACAGAACTTCACAGACAGTTTGCTCGGATTTTTTTACCCCAACCTCTCCAGTTGGTCGCCGCTCTTGCGCTGTTCACATTTTCATCGCTCCCTGCCTTTGCCTGTTCGCGTCTGCTCTGGAACGGCCCAGACAATCAAGTGATCGTCGGCCGGACCATGGACTGGGCATACCCCTTCGAAGATAACCTCTACATCATGCCTCGAGGTGACACCGTTACAGGTGGAACGAAGACCAACCCGCTGTCGTGGACCGTTAAATACGGCAGTGTCACCAGCTCGTTTTCGGGCTGGCTGAGTAAACAAGGACCGTTCACAATAGACGACGGCGCAGCGGACGGAATCAACGAAAAAGGCTTTGCCGCCCATTTCCTGTTTCTGTCCGGATCACAGTATGAAAAACGCAACCCCGCCAAGCCTGCCGTTAGCACATTGCGTTGGGTGCGTTATCTGCTTGATAATTTTGCCACGGTTGAAGAAGCTTTGGCCGGAATGGATCAAATTCAGATCGTTCCATCACATATCGGTTCCAACCCAATGGATTTTCACGTCGCCATCGAGGATAAATCCGGAGATTCTGCCATCATCGAATTTGTTGACGGCCAGCGGGTGATACATCATGGCCGCAACTTCACCGTGATGACCAACGATCCCCCTTACGATGTGCAGATACAGGAACTCAAACAATACAAACCGTTCGGCGGTCAAAAAGGCCTGCCTGGCAACATTGGATCTAATGAACGTTTCGCTCGACTCGAATATTTTTCCCGTTATCTCCCCCAAACCAAGGATCCGGAGAAAGCCGTTGCTCAAGTCTTCTCGGTCATGCGAACGGTCGCCTCACCCGTCGGCGCACCCTATCAAGATGGTGCTACCTACCCGACGTGGTGGTTCTCCATTTCAGACTTGAAAAACGGTGTTTACTATTATGACTGGGTGGAAAATTCCAATACGATTAAAGTAAATCTGAATTTTATCGACTTTTCCGAGGGCTCGGGGATACGCTGGCTTAACCCACGCCTCCCCGACATTTCTGGTTTGGTCAATGATCACTTCAAACCCATTACCGCCAGTGCCCAGTAGCTGGGAATTAAGAATATGAAGTCTCAAGACAAGTCATACTTGAAGGATTAAAGGCCGAGGAAGATTGATGTCCAAATCCAATACAGAACACGAACAGCCCATTGACTGGTGGACCATTCTCAGTGATCTGGAATTTCTGACGGATCCCTATCCAACCCTCAAGCGTTTACAAAAGCGCGGGACGCTGCACTTCGATCCCGAGACCAATATTTTTTTCGTCTTGGGGCACGATGGCTTTTCCCGCATTGTCAAAGCGCCACAAATGGGGCGCGATACGCGCAAGTGGAAAGGTGGCTGGAATTCCCCGGAATATCGGGACCGAGATCCCATCGGCTATCAACTCTATAGCGGCAGTCAGCCGCAGATGATCAACTGCGACGGCGATGATCACGCCCGTATGCGTGGGGTTTACGCCCCCGCATTTCGCGCCCAGATGATGAGCGATCTGGCCCCCATGATCAAAGCGGAGTCGGCGCGACTGATTGAGCAACTTCCCCTCGGCAAAACGGTCAACTTTATCGAGGCCTATGCGGCACCGCTGCCGTTGCGCGTATTGGGCAACCTGTTCGATATCCCGCCTTCTATGGACTCCGCCATCAGCAAATGGAGCTCCGCCCTCATTCGCCTTGCTGACATCATGATGTCCCCGGAACAAAAGCTTGAGGCGCTGACGGCTCAAAATGAGCTGAAAGCCTATTTGTCAGAACAGATTGCCCTGCGCCGCAAAAACCCTGGCGACAGTTTGATGGATATGGCCATTCGTGCCCTGGATGACGGAACCCTCAGCGAGGAAGAAACGCTTACCAATTTGGTCTCAATGTTCATTGCCGGGCATGAAACCACGGTCACATTGATTGGCAACGGCATGTTTCTGTTGCTCAAAAACTCCGACCAGATGAACGCTCTGCGCCAGGACAATTCCTCCATGCGCAGTGCCGTCGAAGAGTTTCTCCGCTTCGAACCGGGCGGCAATATGATTTTGCGGATTGCCCTTGAGGATTATGAACTAGAAGGTACAATCATTCCCGCAGGCGCCATGGTGATCGGCATGATCGGTGCCGTAAATCGCGATCCGAATAAATTTGATAATCCTGATCAATTCGATATGAACCGTTCGCCCAATCCTCAATACACCTTTGGCGGCGGTGCCCACATCTGTATTGGTGCACCCTTGGCCCGAATGGAAGCCCACATCGCCTTTTCCGCACTGTTAGAAAAATTTTCAACCATCGAACTTGCCGGAACGCCCCAGTGGCGTCTTGACCGGCGGAACGCGCGCGGCATGAGCAACCTGCCCGTTCGCCTGGAAATATAGTCATGCAAAAACGCGTTGGCATCGAAGCCATGAACCTTTACGGCGGCATCGCCAGCCTTGATGTGCTGGCGTTGTGCCGTCATCGCGGCTTGGACATGCCCCGTTTTGAAAACCTGCTGATGGAAGAAAAAACCGTCGCCCTGCCCTACGAAGACCCGGTCAGCTTTGCCGTCAACGCAGCCCGGCCTTTGATCGATCAACTGTCGCTCGAAGAATTAGCCCGTGTCGAAATGGTCATCACCTGCACGGAATCAGGTATCGACTTCGGCAAGTCCCTGAGCACCTATCTCCACCCCCTGCTCAACCTGCCGTCGAACTGTCGCCTGTTTGAAGTCAAGCAAGCGTGTTATTCGGGAACCGTCGGCGTGCAGATGGCGGTCAATTTTCTTCTTGGCCAAACCTCTCCCGGTGCCAAAGTGTTGGTGGTGACGACGGATATTTCCCGCTTTGCTCTCGCCGACCCAAACGCCATTCAGGAATGGGCTTATTCAGAACCCAGTTCCGGTGCGGGCGCGGTGGCCATGTTGCTTTCTGACACGCCGCATATTTTTGCCATCGACACGGGGGCATACGGCAACCACGCCTTTGAAGTCATGGACACCTGCCGCCCCGGCCCCGATACCGAGGCCGGAGATGCCGATCTGTCCTTGATGGCTTATCTGGACTGTTGCGACGGTGCCTTCAAAGATTATGCCCGCCGGGTCGAAGGGGCCGACTTTCGCAAAACCTTTGATTATCTTTCTTTTCATACCCCCTTCGGCGGCATGGTCAGAGGCGCCCACCGCCACCTGATGCGCAAACTCTTTAAGGCCGACCCCGACGAGATCGATGCCGACTTCGAACATCGTCTAAGACCCAGCCTTGCCTATGGAAAGCGTATGGGAAACAGCGCCGGTGGCTCGCTCTACGTTGCCTTGGCGGGCACCATCAACACCACCCCCCCCCTGACGGACCCGGTTCGCATCGGTCTGTTTTCCTACGGCTCTGGCTGTTGTTCGGAATTTTTCAGTGGCACCGTCACCCCTGACGGACAAAAGCGATTGCAGAACATGAACATCTCTGGCGCGCTTGAACGTCGCTACCCGCTCTCCATCGAACAGTACGAGGCCTTGTTGTTGGGAGACCAAGTGGTCCGCTTCGGTACCAAGGACGCCAAACTGGACTGCGACATCATCCCCGAAGTCTGGCCCCAATCCGCAGATGGGAAATGGCTTTTCCTCGATGCTGTTGAGGGATATCATCGCAAATACAAGTGGGCTTGACGCCGTTTGCCCCTCAGCCCCAACCTCCAACACCGCAAGGGAAAACCATTGGATAGCCAGGCCATTTCCGACGTATTGATCAAGATGATCCGCCGCACCGTCCCTGAATTGACAGATCACCCCATCAGCCGCGACGACGCGATGGCAGATTTGGGCGTGGACTCCATTGAACGCAGTGAGATTATCATTGCGACCTTGGAAACCATCGGCCTGGAAGTGCCTATGGTGCAACTGCACGGTCCAAAAAACATCGGCGAATTGGCCGATCGAATTCATGCCAAGCAAACCCCCTAACCGCTGCCCGCTTGCCATCACCGGAATTGGTGTGGCCTGTGGGCTGGGTCACGGCAAACGTGCACTTTGGGATGGCTTGCTCCGTGCGCCCAATTTGTTTGGCTTTCTGCAACGCCCCGGCCGCCAGTCCCAAGCGGGACAGCCCCCCTTCATCGGCATTGAGATGCCCGATCCACCCTCTATTTTACCCCCGCGCATCGAACGCACGGTGGGGTTAAGCGCGCGGATCGCGGTCTCGG
The DNA here is from genome assembly GCF_001746755.1 of Magnetovibrio blakemorei. Taxonomy (GTDB): domain Bacteria; phylum Pseudomonadota; class Alphaproteobacteria; order Rhodospirillales; family Magnetovibrionaceae; genus Magnetovibrio; species Magnetovibrio blakemorei. Next base: position 68,502 of record NZ_MCGG01000009.1, read on the forward strand.
TCCTCAACGAAGCCTGGCAGGAAGCCGACCTAAATTCGGTTGCCCCCGAGCGCATTGGATTGGTCATTGGCGGTTCCCATTTCGCGTCGCGTGAATCCGCCTTGGCAAGCGCTGCCGACTTGGAGCGCCCGGCCTTCATCCCCCCCCGCCACGGTCATATGTTTTTGGATTCGGACCTGAGCGGGGTCTGCACTTCTACGTTTCCCATTCGTGGGTTTTCCCAAACCGTTGACGCGGCCTCAGCCAGCGGCACCGTCGCGACCCTTCAGGCGATGGAGGCGGTGCGCTCGGGCCGTGTGGATGTCTGTATTGCCCTTGGCGGCATGCAAGACGTCTCTGCCTTAGACCTGCACCGCTTGCGCGCGCTGGGGGCCATGGGCTCAGAACGTTTTGCGGACATCCCAGAAGAAGCCTGCCGTCCCATGTCGCGCAACCATGATGGATTCATTTTTGGTGAATCATCGGCTGCCTTGGTCATCGAACGGGTAACCCCAGACCGCCCCCACTACGGTGTTTTGTCCGGCGGTGCACACATCGTCGACGGCCACCGGGGGCCGCAGCCTGACAGTGGCGGACAACAGCGTGCTGCCCAGATGGCGCTCGACGAAGCGGGGCTCGGCGGTGGGGATATTGATTATCTAAACGGTCATGCCACAGGCACTCCCCTGGGCGATGAAACCGAATTGGAAAGTTGTCGACAACTCGGCTTAAACGGCGCCTGGACAAACACCACAAAATCAATCCTTGGGCACGGACTATCCTCTGCGGGCAGCATCGAGTTGGCGGCGCTGCTGTTGCAAATGCGCCATGGAATTTTGCACCCATCGAGAAACTTATCTCCGCCTCTTGATGACACCTTGCGCTGGGTTGGAGGCTCGCCCCAACCCCACCAGATACAAAAGGCCCTGAAACTCTCGTTTGGTTTTAACGGCATCAACTCAGCCTTGATTGTCGAAGCGCCATCCCCAGGAGCACGTCAACCATGACCTTAGAAACCCTGAGCGTAGAATTTGATGCCGGCATCTGCCGGGTTCGCTTTGATCGCGCTGAAGCGGGCAACACCATCAACGCCAAGATGATTGATGAGATATCTGCCGTTTTACAGCGCTGCGAAGAACAGACTTCGCCGCCAATTACAATTTTGGTTCTGGAAGGCGCGCCGGATGTGTTTTGTGCCGGAGGCGACTTTGAAGCAACGGCGTCTAGCACCGAACCCGATGATCCCGAACCCCTCTACAATCTGTGGCTGCGCCTCACTCAAGCGCCCCTGATCACCATCAGCGTGGTCAAGGGCCGGGCCAACGCCGGAGGTGTCGGCTTTGTCGCCGCCTCCGATATCGTTTTGGCGGATGAAGGCGCGACCTTCGGCCTGTCAGAGTTGCTGTTCGGACTTTTCCCGGCCTGCGTCTTGCCTTTTTTAATCCGCCGGATCGGATTTCAAAAAGCGCATTACCTCACCTTGATGACACGACCGATCACAGCTGAAGAAGCGCTATCGTGTGGATTGGCGGATGCTCTGGAATCCCCGGTGGAAACGGGGCTGCGCCAACACCTGCTGCGTCTTCGCCATCTCGATAAAACGGCCATTGGCCGATACAAAAATTATATGAGTGAAACGGCGGACATTCTTCACCAGCGCAAAGCCCCGGCCCTCGACGCCAACCGCGCGCTGTTTTCAGATCCTAAGGTCCGGGCCAACATCAGCCGCTATGTGAATGAGATGAAACTCCCCTGGGAAAAATGACAGGGGAAAAATGACAAGGGATAAACTTAATTTGTTGATCCCGTGCGCAGATCCACAACACGCTGCACAGGCGGTCGCACCCCTGTCGACAACACAAACGGCGCCTGCTCACGGGCAACAAAAAAGTGATGTAACAGCGCCGTACTCAGCAAAAACAGGAACGTCTGATTCTCCTTGGTGCTGACCCCGCCGGGTGGTGCATTCAACACCTTTTCCGTCAAGCGTTTGGCGAATGTTGGGTTCACAAAAGGAATTTTAGCCAGTTCGGTGTCGGAGCGGATCAGGTCCAAATAATCCGGAGGAGCCGCGGCAAAGGCTTCTGCATCCGGAGCGCGGTAAGGGAATTTGCGCTTATCAACCACCGCAGCCGGCACTACGCCGCGAAAGGCTTCCCGCAGCAAACGTTTTTCCCGAAAACCGTCATCAAATTTCAAATTGGTCGCTGCCGCCAGTTCGATCACATGCGGATCAAGGAAGGGACAACGGTTTTCCACGCCGTGCGCCAAACTCATCCGCTCGCCCTGTGTCGACAGCAGATACCCCGGCAACAAGGTTTTATATTCCAGCCACTGAGCCTTCTCCACCGGGCTCATGGCTTGGAATTGTGGATCACCTGCGACCAGAGCCGTTATCTCAGCGAACGGGTCCGCCACAAGACCCGGTTGAATCAGGCGCGCGGAAAAGCGCCCGTTTTGAAACCGCAACTCATGAGAAAAAAGCCCCGCCATGTGTTCCGTCGAAAACTGCTGGTAAAGCCCCATCTTGGCGGCGTTGTCCTGATCGCCATAGTGAGACAAATGGGGATAGAGCTGTTTGAGCCGAGCGCTTTTCGCCTCAACGGACAAGTCCGACCAGGCTGCGCGCAACAGGGTCTCTTTAAACAAATCGTAGCCCAAAAACGCCTCATCGGCCCCTTCGCCACTGAGCACCACCTTAATTCCGGCCTCACTTGTCCGTTTGGACAGCAAAAACATGGGGATGAACGCACTGCGAAAGGCTGGAATTTCTGCGTGGTAAACCGCGTTCGGACAACTGTCGACAATGTCACTGTGGCGGATGGTTTGAACGACGTGGTGAGACTCTAATTGTTGGGCAACCAACTGCTGTTCAACGGACTCGTCAAATTCCTTGTCTTCAAATGCCACCGAAAACGTTGAAAGAGGCTGGGACGAAAGCGTGTTCGCCAGAGCGGCGACGATGGCTGAATCAACACCACCGCTAAGATAAACGCCGACTTCAACATCGCTGCGCAAGCGCAAGGCAACACTCTGAGAGACGGTGTCGCGAATTCTCTCCAGCGCCTCTTCTTCCGTCTTGAGGCGAATGTCCGTTTCAAAGCTCAGACGATAATAGGTGTGCTGTTCAAGGCTATCATTTTGAAAAGAGAGCCAAGCCCCAACCGGTAAATTCTTGATGCCCTTAAACCCGGTTTGCTCCGGCAGAGGAGTCCACTGCGCATATATGGCCGCCAGTTGTTCGGGATCTTGGGCGAAGGAAAATCCCGGAACGGCCAAAAACGCCTTCATCTCCGAAGCGAACAGCAAGGTGTTTTGATACCGGGTATAAAAAAGAGGGCGTTTTCCGTAGCGGTCTCGGGCAAGCACCAACCTGCGTTCGTGCCGATCATAAAGGGCGAAGGCAAACCCACCATTAAAGCGCGCGAGACATTCTGGCCCCCAGTGCAACCATGCTTGCAACACCACTTCGGTATCACAATGGGTCTGAAACGCAATTCCTGCCGCCTCCAATTCACGGCGCAGTTCTTGGTAGTTGTAGATTTCACCGTTGTAGCAGAGCCAATAGCGACCACTGGGATCGGACAACGGTTGAATTCCGGCTTCTGGGTCCAAAATAGCCAGACGCACCGTGCCCATGGCAAAATGATCATCGAGCACATAGCCAAGCCCATCCGGCCCGCGATGACCGATCGCCATCAACATGCCCGATACGGTTTCTGGCAAGCGCGCAACGGGTTGATCGGGATTAACGAAGCCGGCAATGCCACACATGAACGATCCGAAACTCTCTTTTAAGTGGTTTTTGCAGCGACTTTGGCGGCAACATATTTTTTGATTTGAGCGAGGCTGGTCAAGACGTTGCCCGTCATTTCTTCTTCGGTGAACTGAATATCATATTCCTGCTCCAAAAAACGACAGAGCTGAACATAACCGAAGGAGTCCATCACCCCCTCCATGAACAGGTTGCTTTCTTCGGGGAAAGTCTCATCGAACTCAATGAGAAACTGCTCTTCCATAAATGTGCGTATTCTATCCATGACATCCAACAAAATGAAAAAAACGATCGCTTGTGACCCAGCCCGTTTGAAACCGGACGTTCCATCATTATAGGCTTATGACGCGCCCCAACCAGAACCAATTCCGCACAAAAATGAAAAGGGTTTAAAATCTACCGCGAGACAGATTTCGGGCCATCAACCGCTCATACTGATCCCGTGGGTTTGCAAAGAGAGAGAGCAGCGCAAAACTGCGGTCTTTCTCGTCGGCAGGTAGATATTGTTTCACGATCCCGGCCAGGGAACCGGAAGGCCCAAGATCAATGAAATCGTACTCTGAGTCCGGTTCGCCCATCAGATTGTTCAGCGCTTCGACAAAACGGATCGGCTCCCTGCCGACACGCAAAAAATGGGCTACGCTGAGCGCGTCAACCCTTCCCCCAAGCAGAGAGGAGTAAAAAGGCGTGCGCGGCTTTTCAATGGAGAGTTTGCCAAAGATATCTTGCAAAGAATCAACGCAAAGGTTCATGGACTCGCTGTGAAAGGCGTGAGAAACCGGCAACAGCACGCTCACAACGTCGGCACCGTCCCAATGATCCCGGGCCGCTTTGATTAAATTCAGCGGCCCCGCAATGACAAAATGGTTGGTCTGGTAGCTGCTGACAAAACTCGTCGCATCACGTATCCAAGGCTCATCATCATAAATTTGGCGGGGGGCCAGCACCGACAGCATCGCGCCGGGTTCACAGTCTTGTTCAATGGAACGAGCGGATCGAACAATGGCACGCATCATGGCATCGCCATCCACAGCCCCCGCCACGACGGCGGCAACATATTCCCCCAAACTGCTGCCCAGCACGGCATCGGCGCGCACCCCTTGGGCCATCAAAGTCCGTGCCAGAGAAAGCTGTAACATGTACAACGCCGGATGGGTGATGCCCGTCTGATCAAATGGATCGCTGCGCCGCCATTGCTCCCCATAAAGCTCTGGCAAAAGAGAGCGCCCTGTCTCCTGACAAACGATGAGGTCCAGGGCATCCATAAAGCCCCTGAACGCCGCAACCCCGTCATACAATTCTCGCCCCATTTGGCGATATTGAGAACCCTGACCGGAAAAAAGAAAACAGACTTTTTTTCCGCCATCAGGCGTCCCCGTTCGTACGCTGGACTCTGTCGGTCGCATCACCTCCTCCGCCCCCATGAGATCTGCACGTTCATCATGGGCGGTGGGCATAGATGTGAGAGACCGGTGCACCACCCTGGGCCATCGGGTGGCTTTTAATCACCAAGGTGTAACCACGCTCTTCAAGCTCAGAAGAAATCAAACTCAGCTCCTCCGGGCCGCGGTGCACCTCAACCAACAATTGGCGGATGCGAGGCCAGAGCGCCGGACTGATGCCATCCAAAACCGCACGCTCTTGCCCCTCTGTGTCGATCTTGAGCAGATCAATGGTCTCAACACCGTAGCGCGCCACGATGTTGTCGAGCGTGTCCACATCGGCTGTAACCGTCTCGGTGCGAAACAACTGATCGATAAAGGCAGCGTCATCCAGCCGCTCGTGGGCTCCGGTCCGATCAATGATGGCGCGGACTTCCGGGCTTGCCCCTTCACCGAAAAGCAAATTGCGCAGTCCATCGGCCAGCGTTTGGCCGGACGCCGAATCAGCGGTCGACAGGGCCGTGATCGCCGGAAAATGGTCGAAGACGACCTGACCCGGGGTCGCGCCGAGGGCCATGCGGCAAACCTCAAGGTCACCGCCCATGGTGGCGGCATTTTGCTGCAAGGCTTCAAAGGCGCTCGGCATGGGCTCAAATGCAAAAAGCCGAGCGCTCGGACACAGGTCGCGCAAGCGCAGACAAAACAACCCGATATTGGCGCCGACATCAACGTAAGTCCCGCCAGCGGGCAAGGTCAGCCCGTACTGGGTCAAGTCATCTGAGGCGATCTCATGCCAACTGAATCCAACCTCATAGTCGTTTACGCAATAGACCTGTCGGCCATCAGGGAGTGTCGTCGTTTCAACGCTCATGGTTGCCTCCTATACGTTGCCGCGTGCATGACTAAGGCTTTTTAATCACATTTGGCAGGCCAGCGGCACCCAAGTAAACGGCCAGAATCCGAACAGGTTCGGTTCCCGGGTTAATACCCTGGTGCCAGTGATCCATGGCTTCCATAAAATCCGTGCCTGCTGGATACTTGCGAATGCCCGCATCCCCATAATCGACAACCGCTTCTCCCGACAGAACATAGGCGTAGAGTGGCACGCCGTGCTTGTGCCAAACGGTCTTTTCACCGGGTAAAATCGTCACAATGGCCGAGGTGATCTCGGCAGGTGTACCGCCAGGATAGAAAATTTCCTCACCAACCACCGACTTGGGATGGGAAAGAAGTGACTCAACACTTTTATAATCTTTTTTGACATCTTCAGCGTGGCCGGGAAGACTGCCAAGCATGCCAATCGTTGCCACAAAACTCAAAATTTGAATCGTCTTTTTCATATACAATGTCCAGGTATCCCTATTTCATGATCTAAGGCAGAGATGGAAGCATTGCATCTCCCATAACACATCAAGTTCCACCCTATGCGCAGACGTGTGCACAGGCTAAGGACCTATATGTAAACTAAGTTTTTGGGAGAGTATAGTTAAGCCATTGAAAGGCTTGGTGACCCCTACGGGATTCGAACCCGTGTTGCCGCCGTGAAAGGGCAGTGTCCTAGGCCTCTAGACGAAGGGGTCTCGTTGGAAGCACGCGTTAACTAAACGCTCAGAGAGGCAAAATCAAGCCTTTTGAGCAGATAATGTTATGTTTTTCCGCAACCCTACCCATTTTTCCCGAAATACCTCCCATTGGGGCCTCGACGCTACCTCTTTGGGGAGCTGTACGCGGGCGATTTTATCGCTAAACTGCGCTCCGGGAGAATTCACAGCATTTAAGGGGAGTATACCCATGCTCAAAGGTAAAGTCCTGATTGCACAGGGCGGCGGCCCAACGGCCGTAATCAATCAATCACTCGTCGGCGCGATTTTAGAATCGCGTAAATTTCCGGGAATCGAACATGTGTACGGCGCGCTTCATGGCGTCAGCGGTATCATCAATGAAGATTTCCTCGATCTCACCAAAGAATCCACGGCCAATCTTGAAGCGGTTGCCGCCACGCCTTGTTCGGCGCTGGGCTCCACCCGCGACAAGCCGGACGTGAAATACTGCCAAGAAATTTCCAAGGTTTTGAAGGCACACGACATCGGCACGTTCTTTTACATCGGCGGCAATGATTCTTCCGACGCCGCACGCATCGTTGCAGAACACGCTGAAAAATCGGGCCATGATCTGACCTGCATTCACATTCCCAAAACCATCGACAACGACTTGATGGTCAACGATCACACGCCGGGCTTCCCGTCGGCTGCCAAGTTTGTGGCGTCGGCCTTTGCTGGCATCAACCAAGACAACGCCGCCCTTAAGGGTGTTTACGTTGGCGTGGTGATGGGTCGTCATGCGGGCTTCTTGACCGCTGCGGCTGCGGGTGCACGTTTGTATGATGGTGACGGTCCTCACCTGATCTATTTGCCCGAAAGCACGTTTAACATGGCCAACTTCGTCAAAGACGTGAAAAGCGTTTACGACAAGTACGGTCGCTGCATCATTGCGGTGTCGGAAGGCATCCATGACGCCAAGGGCACACCCATCATCACATCGCTGATGAAAAACATCGAAAAAGACGCTCACGGTAACATCCAACTGTCGGGCACCGGCGCATTGGCTGACTTGCTGTGCGACCAGATCAAAGCAAAATCCGGGATCACCCGCGTGCGCGGCGATACTTTCGGTTACTTGCAGCGCTCGTTCCTGGGCTGCGTGTCTGATGTTGATGCCATCGAAGCCCGCGAAGTCGGCGAGAAGGCTGTGCAGTTTGCGCATTTCTCCGGCAAAAAGCACGGCACCGTGACCATTCACCGCACCGGCAACTACGCGGTTGAATACAAACTGTCGCCGATCTCCGACGTTGCCGCCAAGACCAAGGTCATGTCCAAAAACATGATCAACAAGGACGGTAACAACGTCACCGACGCGTTCATGAAGTACGTCACCCCGTTGTTGGGTTCCGGTGGTCTGCCGACGGTGTCGCGCTTGGACCGCTCCAATGCGGTGCCGAAAATTTTGGCGAAGAAAAAGAAATAAGCTTCGTTCACTTCAGCAAAATCGGCCGCTCTCAACACCAACGTGTTGGAGCGGCCTTTTTTTTGTGCGCGGCCATCACGCGTTGAGGTCGTCCAGAGGTCCAGCGTCATGACCACCGAGAAGAAGGGCGTCCAAGGCCCTACGGATTTCTGTATTTTTGCCCGTTGTGTATTGCACGATTTTAATGTCTTCTTGCATCATGTGGACCAGCCAATAGTCTTTCAGCACCTTTTGAAGCTTTGGGACGATGGCCACATCTTTGGCTTCATACCATTCTTTTTCCAAAGCCCCCAATTGAGCCAAAATATCATGGTGCAAGAGCTTGTGTTTCACTAAATCTGGGTAGCCACAAACGTCCATCACCACCTCTTCGCGTTTGAAATGGTCACGTGTGTTTTGTCTCAACTCTCTTATAACTTGATCCAATTCGTCGAGGCTGATGGAGGGATGGTTAATCCTATTCATCACCGAAACAATTTTTTGATGATCCGCGTCAAGATGAACGACCCCCACGTGCAACGTGTCCTCCCAGATCACGGCATTCGTATTGGAAGACAAGGGCAGTTCAATCCAAAACGTTGTTCCCTCCCCGACTTGACTATCAAAACCGATGCGCCCCGCCATTTGCTCAACCAAAGACTTTGTCACGGTAAGCCCGATCCCCGTGCCTTCACGAGCGATCCCTGGATGCCCCCCCAAACGATGAAACATGTTAAAGACGTGTGGTTGGTCTTCATCCGCAATCCCGACGCCCGTGTCTTTCACATAAAAATGATAATACCCATTTTTGACTTCCCAGCCGCCAATGCGCACCTCGCCATAATCTTTGTTGTATTTAATGGCGTTGGACAGAAGGTTGAGCAGCAACTGCTTAAAGCGCAACGGGTCGGTGCGCAGCGTCACCACTGTGTCTTGTGCAAAATCATTAACGATGGTGATGTGACGCGTTTCCCCAAGCGGCAATGAAAAACCGATACATTCAGAGACGACCTCCACGGCATCAACATTTTCCAGGTTTAATAAAGCCTGATTGGCTTCAATCCTGGCCAAATCCAAAATTTGATTGACCAGGTCAAGGAGATGCTTGCCACCATCTAAAATGCATTGAAGGTGATCGTGTTGGGTCGGTGAAAGTGTCGCCTTGGGGTCCAACTGCAACAACTGACCAAAACCCAAGACCGCATTCAAGGGGGTGCGCAGTTCGTGACTCATACTGGCCAAGAAATCCGATTTTGCTTGGTTGGCTTCTTCGGCCTCTTCCTTTGCCTGAATGATTTGCTTTTGAGTCCGAGTACGGTCCTCAATTTGGCGGTGCAGTTCTTCCGTCGTGACCAAAACTTGTCCCGTCAAACCGTGCAATAGCCTCAGCACCAACAAGGAGCCCAAGGCAATCATAAAGACGATGACGACAACAACTTTCTGCAAAGTCTGTCGCGCATTGGCATACAAGGTATCTGTGGCTTCCATCTCCACCAACACCCACTCCGCCACATTCAATGATGTTGAGGTGATGGCCCGCTCTACGCCATCTTGCCCCAAAGCCACAACCACGTCATCGGTGCTGGACCGCACTTGATCAAGGGTTGCCCAAGAGAAAACTTCCCCTAAATACGCAATCTCCGACGCACCAGGGAGGGAGCCAAACGCGCGCGCCGCATTGGCACCGCTGTATTGCAGCACTATGGAGATACGCGCGGCTCCGTCATCGGCGGTCCTGTTGGTTAAAATTGACGCCAGTCCACCCAGATGAAACATCACGATATCCGTGCCGTGACGTTCACCCTTGTCGTCGAATATGGCCGTCACGGCGTACACGACCAAGTGCTCTTGATGAACCAAAGGGCCGATCAAGACCGTTGGATCGCCTAGCGTTGAAGCTTTCTCCCAAATGTTTTCAGGCGGAACGACACCGACGGTGGAAACCGCCCGATTGAGCTTGTCCAAGCGCACCATACCCAAGGCATCGCCTGCTTCATTCAAAGCATCGGCCAACCGTGGATCGGAAAAAGCCTGCACATCTTCTAAGGTGGTTTTCCCTTGATTATAGCTGATCAAGCGTTTTCGGATTTGCGTGCGACTGACAATTTGACGTCCAATATCGGTCAAACGCGTCAGATACTGATCAACGGCAAGATGCTTAAGTGCCAAGCTATGGCGAATGTGAGCATTCGCTCCATCGCGCATTTGTGTCTGCATTGGCAATAATACGGAAAGTGCGACAGCGCCGCCCGTGACCAATACAATGGCAACGGCCAATCCGATAATTTTGCGTTGAAGGCCCCGTATGGTTTCGCCACGCATTTTGTTTTCAACTCTTCTGATGCCCTGATTCGTTCATTGTACTGCATACAGATTACAATGCACACTACTTACTCGTATTTATACGTATTACAAACGTCCCTTCCCGCCCTAAACTGTGTGGCCATTTCCTTAAATGCTTCATAGATTGGCGCTAGGATTTAGAAGGCGAATCCGTCATCTTAAGAAGGCCTCCCCCAAGCGAAACGGACCCTACTGGTGAACCAACAAGATGAGCTAAAAAGTGATGGAGACGTGCCGCCTGCGGATATGCGGACGGCGGTCTTAAAGCAGCGTGAAATGCTGACATCCATGATCAGTCGCGCGATGCGCAAGCTGTCGCGTAAATGCGTCCCCCTGCTGGCGGACCGCAAAGCCCTGGAACGGCGCCTGACCAAGGCTTTGAAGGAAATACCCGATTGCAAGCATCTCTACGTCATGGACGCCCAGGGGGTGCAGTTGGTGGCGAACATCACCCGCCAAGGACCCGACCTTGCCCACTTTGGCCGTGACCGTTCCAAGCGGCCTTACATGCAAGGGATTTTGGGCTCCACCAACTTTCGCTTGTCCGAAGCTTACATCAGCCGCAATTCCAAACGCCCATCGTTAACCGCCATTCGCGTGATCCGTGACAAGAACAACAAGCATGTCGGTTTCTTGGGCGCGGATTACGATTTGCGGGAATTGCCCGCCACCCAAGGCCTCTATGAAGAATCCCAAACCTGGCGGCAAATCAAAGGCGACCCGTCCATTCGCGGCAACCTGTTTCAACAGCATCGCGTTGAAAGCGAGATTGATGCCCGCCTGGACGACGTCATGTCCTTGATGACGGAATTGATGACCCACCACGGGGTGTTTCACGGCAAGCTGCATTTTTCCAGCAACCGCGCCACCATCTGGCTGGTGGATGACCCATATTGTTATCGCCTGCTCGGTTTGGAAGACTTAACCGACCCGAACACATGTCTCGCTTATCCGCACAGGCCCTACACCGATAAAGCCATCATCCCCGCAAAAGACATCGCCCCCATCTTCGACATGTTTCGCCAGTTGCGTTTTGCGGACGAAAACATCTATCTGCGCGCCGGGTCTATCAACGTGTGCAATGGAATGGTGTCGTTGAATTTTTCATGCGATGGCTCGCACTACATTCGCTATGACGAGTTTCTCAAAAACGGTATGGAATTTTGGTTTGGGACATTGGGCGTGTAGACAAAAAAGCCCGCTCAGATGATAAAACATCTGAGCGGGCTTTGTTTATTAGCGCCTCAACGCAGACTGCCGAGGTTCGCAGCCAGGGCGTCACGTACGCGTTTGATTTCTTCAGAAAGCTTATGGGCGCGGTCTCTGTCCTCGGCACAAACGTGATTGTAAGCCACGGCGGCGCACCGTTCACGTTCTTCCAACAAAGCCTCAATGATGGCTTTCTCAATCGCCTTAACGACTTCCTCGTCATGACCAGCACACGACACATCCAAAATATCTTGGACTTTCTTCTTAACTTCTTCAGCACGCATGCGCAGGCTTTTGGGCACAGGTTGCATCGTTTTCCCTCCCCTGCTTAATGGTTCAAAATCTGGCTGAGAAACAGCTTGGTACGATCGTTTTGCGGGTTGTCGAAAAATTCGTGCGGTTCGTTTTCTTCCACCACTTGGCCCGCGTCCATAAAGATCACGCGATTGGCCACCAGCTTGGCGAAGCCCATTTCGTGGGTGACGCACAACATGGTCATGCCCTCTTCAGCCAGTTCGACCATGACGTCGAGCACTTCTTTGATCATTTCCGGATCAAGCGCCGAGGTCGGTTCATCAAACAACATGATTTTCGGATTCATGCACAACGACCGCGCAATGGCGACACGTTGCTGCTGGCCACCCGACAACTGGCCCGGATACTTGTCCGCCTGTTCGGGAATTTTCACCCGCTCCAAATAGTGCATGGCGATTTTCACCGCTTCGGACTTGGGCATTTTGCGCACCCAAATGGGGGCCAAAGTACAGTTTTCCAAAACCGTCAAATGGGGAAACAAATTAAAGTGCTGAAAACACATGCCGACTTCCCGGCGCACTTCATCAATGCGCTTTAAGTCTTCGGTGAGTTCAATGCCGTTAACGATGATCTTACCTTTTTGGTGTTCTTCCAAACGGTTGATGCAGCGGATCATGGTCGATTTACCGGACCCGGACGGTCCACAAATGACAATGCGTTCACCGGGGGTAACATTGAGGTTTATGTTTTTGAGAACATGAAACTCACCATACCATTTGTTGACGTCCACCAGTTGGACGGCCAGTTCGTTTGAAGATGCATTTTCCATAGCCATAACTTTCCTAAACTGGGGACCTATCGTTTATGCCCGGTGTGCAGTTTGCGCTCCAGAGATTGGCTGTAACGCGACATACCAAAACAGAACACCCAAAAACACAGCGCCGCGAAGACGTAGCCTTCGGTCGCCACACTGCCCCACTCGGGATCGGTGATCGACGCCTGAACGGTCGCCAAAATATCCAACAGACCAATGATCAAGACCAAGGTGGTGTCCTTGAACAAGGCGATGAAGGTGTTGACGATGCCGGGAATAACCAGCTTCAACGCTTGGGGTAAAATGATCAGCCCCATGCTTTTCCAATAGCTGAGCCCCAAGGCCTTGGACGCTTCATACTGACCGCGCGGAATGGCTTGCAGGCCACCGCGGATCACTTCGGCCATATATGCCGATTGGAACATGGTGATGCCGATCAAGGCGCGCAGCAACTTGTCGAAGTTCATGCCCTCGGGCAGGAACAACGGCAACATCACCGATGACATGAACAACACCGAAATCAACGGCACACCACGCCACAGTTCGATAAAAGCGATGCAGAAAGTGCGGATCACGGGCATTTCCGAACGCCGTCCCAAGGCCAGGACGATACCAAACGGCAAGGCTGCAACGATGCCGACATAAGCCAGCATCAACGTCAAAGCCAAGCCACCCCATTTCCCCGTTTCGATGCTTTCCAAACCGAATGCACCGCCTGAAATGAGATAAAAACAGATCACCGGGAAGCCCGTTAAGGAGAAGACGCCCAACCACATCTTGTAGGGGAACTTGTCAAAAAACTGTGGCCCAAACGACAGCACCAACAAGGCAAAACAAATATCCAGCCGCCAATATTCGGCTGCCGGGTAACTTCCATACGCGAAAATATTGATGCGATTGCCGATGAACGCCCAACACGCCCCGGTGCCGGATTCACACGCGCTGCGATCATTGCCCGTAAAATTGGCCGAAAAAATCGCCCAATCCAACACCGGGATCAAAGAACTGATGACCAAGTAACCCACGACAAGGGTCAAAATGGTGTAAAGCGGCGTTGAAAACAGGTTTTTGTGCAACCACCCAACCACGCCCGTCAGAGAAGCAGGGGGCGGAAGACTGGGAAGTGGTTTAAATTCGTTCATAATTTAGGCTCCCCTATCTTTCGACCATGGCCATACGTTTGTTGAACCAATTCATGAGCGCGGAAATGGACAAACTCATGACCAAATACACCATCATGGTCATGGCAACAATTTCCACCGCTTGACCGGTTTGGTTCAAGGTTGTGCCCATGAACACGCCGACCAAATCGGGGTAACCGATGGCGGTCGCCAACGAAGAGTTTTTTGCCAAATTGAGATACTGGCTGGTCAGCGGCGGAATGATCACCCGCATGGCCTGGGGAATGACAACCAAGCGCAAGGTCGGCCCATTGGGAATCCCCAAGGCGTGCGCGGCCTCGGTCTGGCCATGGCTCACCGCCAAAATACCGGCGCGAACGATTTCGGCGATAAAGGTAGCCGTGTACAGAGACAAGGCCCACCACAGCGCCATAAATTCCGGAATAATGCGCATGCCACCGACGAAATTGAAGCCTTTGAGCACGGGGTAATCCAGGCTCATGGGCATGCCTGCGATCAAAAAGACCCCCAACGGCAGACCGACAATCATCCCCAGAGAAGTCCAGTAGGCCGGAAACAACTGTCCAGTCGCTTCTTGGCGTTTTTTCGTCCATTTCACCAGCACGATGGAAGCGATAACCGCCACCAACAGCGCGATGTTCACAAAGCCAAATCCATCTGCTGGGACAGGTGCTGGCATATACAGCCCACGACCATTGAGCAACACCGCATCTTGAATGAGCTGGATACTGCCGCGAGGCGGCGGCAAGGTGCGCATCAACGCGTACCAAAAGAAAATTTGCAGCAACAAGGGAATGTTGCGCAGGGATTCGACATAAACCGTAGCAATCTTGGCGATCAGCCAGTTTTTCGACAGCCGCGCAACACCCATGACAAAGCCGATGATGGTCGCCGTAATGATACCGACAACAGACACAAGCAAGGTGTTCAACAGACCGACAATAAAGGTATCGCCATAGGTATGGGTCTCATCGTATTCGATGAGCGACATCAAAATGCCAAAACCGGAAGTGTTGTCGAGAAAAGCAAAGCCCGTGGTGATTCCACGGCTTTCCATATTGTGCAGCGTATTGCTGAAAATGGTATAAAAAAACCAACCGAGAACGACGACTGCCAAAACTTGAAAGGTGATGGAACGAAACGTCGGATCGTTCCAAATCGCCGTTTTACTGTGGCTGTCCACATCTGGTTGCTGAATGGGGTCCGCCATGTGCCCGTCTCTCCCGTTCCCTATAAGCTCTTGTGAAGCTAGGCCAACTTAACAGGGTAACCAAACCGGCCATGCCCCCCAACAGGACATGGCCGGATCAGTTATAGACTTAGCGGATCGGCGGTGCGTACTGCAGGCCACCATTGTTCCACAGTGCGTTCAGACCGCGGGCAATCGCCAGGGGTGTTTTCAGACCCACATTGCGTTCGAACATTTCACCGTAGTTACCAACCTGAGAGACCACGTTGTAGGCCCAGTCGGCGCTGATGCCCAATTTCGCACCGGCGTCACCTTCGGTGCCCAGCAAACGTTTGACGTTCGGATCGGCAGCGGTTTTCATTTCCATTGCATTGGCAGATGTCACGCCCATTTCTTCGGCGTTCACTTGTGCGTACAAGGTCCACTTCACGATGTTAAACCAAGCATCGTCGCCTTGACGAACCACGGGGCCAAGCGGCTCTTTCGAAATGACTTCCGGCAGCACCACGGCGCTGGTCGGATCTGCCATTTTGGAACGAATCGCATAGAGCTGAGATTGGTCAGAGGTCAAAATGTCGCAACGTGCCGCTTCAAAACCTTCACGGGTTTGATCGGACGTGTCGTACACGACGGCGGAATACTTCATGCCGTTGAGGCGGAAGTAATCAGCCAAGTTCAATTCGGTGGTGGTACCGGCCTGGATACAAACAGATGCGCCATCGAGTTCTTTGGCACTTTTCACGCCGAGCGCTTTTTGCACCAAAAAGCCTTGACCATCGTAGTAGTTCACACCGGCAAAGTTCAGACCCAGCGAGGTGTCGCGAGTGTGAGTCCAGGTGGTGTTGCGCGACAACATATCGATTTCACCAGACTGCAATGCGGTGAAACGTTCTTTTGCCGTCAACGGTACAAAGCGGACTTTGGTGGCATCGCCCAACACGGCAGCAGCAACAGCGCGGCAAACGTCAACGTCAATACCGGTCCAGTTGCCTTTGTCATCTTGCAAAGAGAACCCCGGCAAGCCGGTGTTCACGCCGCACGAAAGCGTGCCGCGCGCCGTAACGTCTTCAAGAGTACCTGCAAAAGCAGACGTAGCGATCATGGTGGCAGCCATGGCGCCGAATACGGTAATGGATTTTTTCACGGTTGTTTCCTCCAAAATTCCCAATTTAATTCTTATATCGACATCGGCGTGGGAACGTCACACGCCGATATGCACTTGAAGATTGACTTCCTGGTTCCCCAACCATTTACGCACTTAACGTGGAAGTCACTCTCGCACCAGATGTATCAAAGGCGTAACACGATTGTTTCAAACACCCAAGACACAAATGTAACGGAACAATCAACATGCGATATCCGCAATTTGCACTAGGTAGTGTAAATCACTCTCATACACAGCCTCAAGACTGGTATTTCAGTCCGATTCACGCCACACTCATCCGCTTACATATGCGTTTCGACCAACTGCATTACGAGCAAAAAATGACGTACTCCCGCAAAAGGATACCATTTCAACATGACGCGTTCTACCTCTTCAAACGCCAAATCCGGGCATCATAAACTGCATGCGGACACCCGCCTGAGCCTCAAAGGGCGCGATCCAGAGGCAAATTTCGGCATTGTTAACACCCCTGTGTATCATGCCTCAACCGTCACCTTTCCCACCGTTGCGGCGCTTCATGATGCGGAAAAGCACCGCTTTGACAGGGTCTATTACGGCCGCTACGGCACGCCGACGACATTTGCCTTTGAAGAGGCCGTGGCCGACTTGGAAGGGGCCGCCCATTGCGTCGCAGTGCCGTCCGGCATGGCTGCCATTGCTGTGTCGCTGGCGGCAACCCTGCACGCGGGAGAGCACGTCCTGGTCACCGACAGCGCCTATTTCCCGACCATCAAATACTGCGAAGGTTTTCTCAAAAAATTCGGCGTCGAGACCAGCTATTTCCCGCCCATGGCCAGCGCCAACGAGATTAGAGCTTTGATGCGCCCCAACACCAAAATCGTCTTTACCGAAGCCCCAGGCTCCATCACCTTTGAAGTCCAAGACATCGCTATGATTGCTGAAATCGCCCATGCGGGCGGAGCAAAAGTGGTCATGGACAACACCTGGTCGGGGGGCTACCACTTCAAGCCGTTTGAGCACGGCGTTGATATTTCCTTGCAAGCTGCGACCAAATACATCGTCGGCCATTCGGACGCCATGTTGGGGGCCATAAGCGTCAATGATCGCAATTTGTACGAGCACCTGAAAATCACCCAAGTGGGCCTCGGCTATTCCACCGCGCCAGACGATTGTTATCTGGGGTTGCGCGGCCTGCGCACCTTGGCGATGCGCCTGAGCCGCCACGAGCAGACCGGGCTGAAACTGGCCCACTGGTTGGCGGCGCGCCCCGAAGTCGAAACGGTGCTCCACCCCGCCATGGAAAGCTGCCCCGGACACGCCAATTGGAAGCGTGACTTCACCGGCTCATCGGGTTTGTTCGGCATTGTTTTAAAAGATGGCCCCAGCGATGCCGACCTGGCGCGCTTGCTCGACGGTATGGAGTTATTCTCCATGGGTTACAGTTGGGGCGGCTTTGAAAGCCTGATCATTCCGTCCGATCCCCGCACCATGCGCACCACCGTCACGTGGCCCTACAAACAGCCGGTTCTACGCATTCATGCGGGTTTGGAAGACTCCGACGACTTAATTCGCGATTTAGATGCGGGGTTGCAGAGATTGCACGCATAAGATCTTAAATCCACCATACAAATGTAATGAACATTTTGTATTGAAACTCATCGAGTTTACGCATGAGTTGAGGTCAAAATGTTCATCATCAAAAAACAAACCATCCACCTCCTGAACGTTGTTTCTCACACGATCTTGAGCGAGAACTTCACGGATGCCGTGACCATGTGGTGCCACGGCATGAAGGATCTGCGCAATTGCAACGAAGCGTGCTGCCTGGGTGGGCAAAAATGCCCGAACACCTGCGCCCATTGTCTGGAAGGCGGGCTGAGAACGATCAATTTATATCTCCACCCGCCGCTTGGACTGGAATGCCAATATTTAAAGGCCGCCAAAGCGTTGCAAGCGTGGACCTTGACACAAGTCCCCCTAGATCTCCCCCGACAAAGCGCCTGCGCTTAAGGTCTCTATGCGCGTGATTTGACCAACATGCCACCAACAAACAGCAAAGACGCCGCCGCCACGATGCCCGGCCCGGCAGGAATGTCGAACAGGTAAGACGCCCACAACCCGGCGCATACGGAAATCACCCCTGTCCCAGCGGCCAGAACCGCCATGGCTTCCGGCGTTCGCGACAAGCTGCGCACCGCTGAAGCGGGGATGATCAGCATGGACGTAACCAGCAAAATCCCCACCACCTGCATCGCCAGCGCCACCACACACGCCAGCAACAACATGAAAATGACGTCGGTACGACGCACATTGACGCCCTCCACCTGGGCCAAGTCGGCATGCACCGTGGCACTCAACAAATCGCGCCATAAAAAGCTCAATGCGCCCAGGATAACGGCGATACTGAGCCAGATCCACGCCACATCCGCCCACCCTACGGCCAGGATGTCGCCAAACAAATAGCCCATCAAATCAATGCGCACCCCTTCCAAGGTGGAGGCCACAATCAAGCCCAACGCCAGCGCCGCATGGGCGACGACGCCCAACAGAGTATCCAACGAAAGCCCGCGCACACGCTGCAATCCGCCCAATATCAACGCCACGGCAACAACCACAAAAGACACCCCGGCAATTGGCTCGACGCCGAGCAAAAAACCCAACGCCACGCCCAGCAATGCCGTATGCGACAGGGCGCCGCCAAAATACGCCATGCGTCGCCACACCACGAACGCCCCTAACGGTCCGGCGACAATCGCCACCGCGCACCCTGCCAACAAGGCGCGCACCAAAAAGGCATCCACGTTCAGCCCCAAGCCCCACTCATCCATGATGACAGCTCTCCCCATGGACATGGACATGTTCGCGCCCATCCACATGCCCCTCCTCCACATGCCCATCAAGCGTGTGTTCATGGTCATGTTTGTGGGCATAAACTGCCAAGGTCGAGGCCACATCGGTGCCGAACAAGGCAACGAACTCGGGATGCACGCTGACCGCGCTGGGATGTCCCGCGCAGCACACATGCTGGTTCAGACAAATAACGTGGTCGGTCTGCGCCATCACCACATGCAAGTCGTGCGACACCATCACCACGCCGACGTTCCGGTGTTCGCGAATGCCTTCGATCAAACGGTACAGTTCCGCCTGCCCCGTCAGGTCGACGCCTTGTACGGGTTCATCCAAAACCAACACATCGGGTTCACGCAACAACGCGCGCGCCAGCAAAACGCGCTGCAACTCGCCCCCGGAAATGCCCTGCATGGGTTGAGCAATAACGTGGCCCGCCCCCACTTCTTCAAGCACCTCAGCGCATTGGTCTTTGCGCAAACCTTGAGGAGAGCCCAATTGCAAAAACCGCTTCACCGTGATGGGCAAGGCCGGATCGATGCTGAGGCGTTGCGGCATATAGCCAATGGACAAGCCCGGTTGGCGCGACACGGTTCCAACAGTGGGGCGCAACAGCCCCAGCATCACCCGCACCAACGTGGTTTTGCCCGCGCCATTGGGGCCGATCAAGGTGACGATTTCGCCGCGGCGTACGACCACATTGGCACCCGACAAAACACAATGACCGCTATAGGAAACGTCCACGTTCTTCACTTCAATCAGCGGTATCAGGCTATTCATAATGTGAGTTAGCCTCGGACGTTGAACGACAATGTGCGCAGAGGCCTTCCAACTCAACGGTGGGATGTTCGACGTAAAATCCAGCCGACTTCGCCCCTTGATCGATCGCAGCATCAATGCGTTGATCAATCAATTCGGCAGCTTGGCCGCAATCTCGACAAATGAGAAACTGCCCGGCATGAGCATCGCCCGGAACGGTGCAACCGATATAGGCATTGAGGCTTTCGATGCGATGGATCAGGCCTTGAGCCAACAAAAATTCCAGCGCCCGATACACCGTTGGCGGCTGAACTTTCTTTGCCCCGGCACGCAAGCCTTCCAATACTTCATAGGCTCCGACCGGATTATGACTTTGCCACACCAGGGCAAAAACCTGCCTGCGCATATCGGTCAGGCGGACTCCGCGGGTCGTACAAATTCCATCAGCTTGTCGAAGCGCCTGAGTGACGCATTTTTTGTGATCGTGATGATCGTCTGGAAATGAGCCAAGCTTGAGCGGTGCAGCAATTGAGGCCATGATCAAAATCCCTTTGCTTTGAAATGTTACAATATAACATTCAAGCTTGACCTACAAACGTTATATTGTAACACTCCGACCACACTCATTTGCCGACCAAAGGATTACCGACCATGCGCGCACTGCACCTTTTCGCCCCGTTCCCGATCAAGCCCTTGGTCTTGTTTGTCGCCATCTTGGCCTCAGCCCTCTTAACCCTTGGGCCTGTTCAAGCGTTCGCCGCGCCGCCCAAGGTGGTTGCGTCCATCAAGCCGGTTCAGGCGCTGGTGAAAGCGGTCATGGGCGAACTGGGTGATCCTGTTCTGCTCATTCCGGCCACGGCATCACCACACCAGTTCTCGCTGAAGCCGTCCCAGGCCCGCACGCTTGAAGATGCTGACGTTGTCTTTTGGATTGGCCCGCAATTGGAAATCGCCCTGTCGGGACCGCTGGAAAAGCTCGCCTCCTCCGCCCAGGTCGTTGAATTGCTGAAAGCACCCAGATTACGGCGGCTGAATTACGAGCCTGAAGATGCTGATCATGAAAATGAAGCTGAAGATGAGCATGGCCATACCGGCGTCGATCCGCACATCTGGCTGTCCCCCAGCAACGCCCGTGCTTTGATCAGTCATATCGCCGATGTGTTAAGTGAAATTGACCCGGCCAATGCGGATACATACGAGCATAACGCCGATCAAGCCCGCCAGAAAATCGGCATCTTGGCGCGCAAAACCATGCAGTACGTCGCCGCCATGCGCTACGTCCCCTATTTGGTTCAACACGATGGTTTCAGCTATCTGGCGCTTGAGTTCGGGTTTAACGAAGTCGGCCACATCCAAACCACGCCGGGACGCGAACCGGGGGCCAAACATGTTGCCGACATCATGGAACTGATCAAAGTCAAAGAGGTGAAGTGTTTGCTGCACGAACCCCAGTTCCCGCCCAAAATGGCCCTGCGCCTTCAGGCGGAAACGGGCATCGCATTACGCGAAGTTGATCCCATGGGCACAAATTTGCCCTTGTCCGAAGACACATACTTGCGCATCATCCAAGACATCATCTCGTCAATGGAGATGTGCATGCAACCGCGACTCCAGCCCAGCGCTGAATAATGGATACTCTGATGAAACCCTACGTCCCCGCGTCACCGGAACTCGCCACAAAAATCGCCGATGTGTTGTCCTACACCGCAGATGGACTGGTGCCCGCCATTGCCCAGCAAAACCTTGAAGATGGGAACGGTGGCGAAGTTTTGATGATGGCGTGGATGAACAAAGACGCCGTCGTCGAAACCTTGACCACGGGGCGGGTGTGTTATTATTCCCGATCCCGTTCCAAGCTATGGCGCAAGGGTGAAACGTCCGGCCAAGTGCAAACCCTGGTCGATTTTCGCTGGGACTGCGATCAAGACACGGTGCTGATGCTGGTCGATCAAAAAGGCGTGGCGTGCCACACCGGGCGGCGCAATTGCTTCTACAACGCGGTGCGCGACGGCGAAATCAAATCCATCGCCAAGGTCGAAGTTTCCCTAGACGACCTCTATGGCTGACACAACTGAGGCTGACCCGCTTCCCACTGCCGTGGCCGTCACCGTGCTGACGGGGTTTCTCGGCAGCGGCAAGACCACCTTGCTCAATCACCTGCTGAACGATCCGGACCTGGGCAAAGTGGCCGTATTGATCAATGAATTCGGCGACGTATCCATTGATCATTTGCTGGTGGAAAAAATTGATGAAAACACCGTGTTGCTGGAAAGCGGCTGTGTGTGTTGTTCGGTGCGCAGCGATTTGGTTGAGGCCATGCGCAGCCTCATCGCCAAACGCGCCGATGGCCGCGTCCCCGCGTTTGAACGCCTGATCATCGAAACCACAGGCTTGGCCGATCCCGCCCCCATCGTGCACACGCTGATGAGCGACCCGTTGATCGCCGGACAATACCGCCTGGACGGATTGGTGTGCATGGTGGATGGATTGCTGGGCAACGCCACCTTGGACAGCCAGGACGAAGCCGTCAAACAAGCCGCCATCGCGGACCGCATCGTCATCAGCAAATGCGATCTGAGCCACCCCGCAGATCTGAAGGCCCTGCAAGCGCGGCTTGGCGATTTAAATCCGGGCGCGCCGCAAATTTGCGCCGCCCACGGCCAAGTCGCCGCCCGCGCCCTCATCGAAGCGGGACTGTTTGATCGAAATTTCATCGCCCATGCCGCTCATTGGCTGAATGATGAAAAAATCAAAAACCATGCTCATAACCATGGCCATAACCACGACCCAGGCATCCGCACATTTGTTTTAGAAGCCGATGGCCCAATTGATTTCATGGCGTTTCAAGACTGGCTGGAAACCTTGTTGGCAACACAAGGGGCCAATGTGTTGCGCGTCAAGGGTCTGTTGAACGTCAAAGATGTTGACCGCCCGATTGCCATTCACGGCGTGCAGCACGTCTTCCATCCCCCTGCCGCCTTGGCATCCTGGCACGGCCTGGATCAGCGGTCTCGGTTGGTTTTCATCACCCGGAATTTAAGCGAACAGGCGGTGCGCGACACTTTTAGCGCCCACATCCCCGGTCAGTTGGTATCAAAGTAAAGCTGAGTCTTGAACCAAATTGCGCATTTGACCGCATTTGTTCAGCGCATCGGTCAAAAAATGGTAGGCGTTGGTGTCTAAGCCCAAATAACTAACCGCAATGGTGTTTTCATCCGTGCGCACCACGCGGGCGGGCAAGTCGACATCAAGAATCTTGCCGTCACGACACCCAAGCCCCACGACCCTAACCAAGGCACCAGTCGACAAATGCCCGTGGTAGTTTTCCAGCAAAAAACCACCCATGCTCCAATTTGTCACCTCAAAGCTCTCATTTTGCAAACGCACGCTCAAGCACATCCGCTCTGCGCGCGGATGTTTACGACGATCTTCTGAAAAACGCAGTTCCATTTACAACCAATTCAACTCAATTCAATGCCAGGCGCGAGCCCCATTTAACCCCATTTAACCACACTTTTAACAGGGAGATGCTCCCTAGTTTACGCGAGAACACAAAAAAACGTGTGATAAACGTCACAGCATTTTATCACGTATAGCTGCAATTGTTGTGGACTTATAAACTTAACTCACCACATGTCCTCTACCCATAAACATTCTTCTACATGGGGTCGTATACGTTCTTTGGGTGATTGCCCTGTTACCCTGCAAACTCTTATAATTATCACACAATATTAGCCGTAGGCATTTTTGGCTATGTTTTGTCTTTGACAGGGTCTGTCCCCAATAAATTTGCGCATAAAATCCCGATAGATTTGCGCATAAAATAAAGTAAAAACACATGGCAAAAATAGCTTCCGCCCCTCCTCCCCAAAAAGCGAAATCCATAGCAAAACCAAAACGCATGGATTCCGATACCAAGACACTCACCACCATCTTGATCGGACTGGGCGTTATGGTGGTCGTCATCGTCGGCGGTGTGGCTGCTTTCACATATTTCGAACAATCTCAAAAATCACGGCTTGCGGTAACTGTACAATCAGATTCCATATCAGCCGATCGTACACACGATAACGCGGCAACGGCCTCCTCTGCTGAACAGCAAAGACGGATGTTTCAATTCAATGTCTATGAGGGCAAACGTTCGAACTTTAATCCCGACACGGCCTATGAGCCAGGTGAGGTTCTTATTGCAGAACCTCCTGCCGGTTTTGAAGATAAAATTCGCGAGGCCGGTTTCGGTGTTTTGGAACACATTCGTTTGGGGCGCCTCAACATGTCCTTGGTGCGGGTCTCCACCCCATCTGGCATGAGCGTAGAGGATGCGATCAAAAAACTGTCCATAGTGCTGCCGGGCGTCACCATTGATGCCAATCAGCAATACGAAGCCAGCGCGGGCGGCTCAGCGATTGCCGGTTCAAACGCCCGTGAGATGGCGGGTTGGGACACCTTGTCGCCCACCTGCGGCAGGGGTCTCGTCTTAGGCCAAATCGACAGCGGCATCGACATGACCCACCCCGCCCTCGTCGGTCAACACATTGAACACCAAGCCTTTACCAAACCCGGACGTGAACCAGGTCCTCCCGACCACGGCACCGCCGTGGCGGCCATGCTGGTGGGCAAAGCCGATTGGGGCGGGTTGTTGCCCGGCGCAAAGCTATATGCCGCCAATATGTTTGAGATCAACGAAAACGGCAAAATAGTTGGGTCTTCAATCGGTTTACTCAAAGCCATTGACTGGATGGCGACCAAACATGTCGATGCTGTCAACTTGTCCATCGCCGGCAACGACAACAAAGTTGTACGTCAAGCCTTTGAACTTGCTAACAAAGAAGGTTTTATGATGGTTGCAGCAGTGGGCAATTGGGGCCGCGCGGACAAGCCCGCCTATCCTGCGGCTTATGACTTTGTCGTTGCCGTCACGGCAACCAAAGGATCAGAACTGATTTACAGCCACGCCAACCAAGGCCAATATGTCGATTTTGCGGCCCCTGGTGTCGCCATCTATACGGCACAACCCGGTGGCGGCGGCAAAGCGCAAAGCGGCACGTCATTTGCGACGCCTTACATCACGGCAATGGCCGCCATCTTGAACAATGCTGGAAAAACACCAACCCCTAACGATTTGCGCAAAGCGCTCAGCACCGCAACCCGCGACTTAGGAACACCTGGCAGGGATGACATCTTTGGTTATGGTTACGTGAACGCCCGTCCCGCCTGCAAATAGTAGATAGGCAAACGACAGCGTCCCATTTCAAGGACGCATGCATTTTCACGACAAGCAATATAGCGGCAAAAACCCGCAAGGCCTCCGCGAACCATAAACAGCTCCTCCATTAAGCGGAGGCAGAGGTGCTTGTATTCGGTTTCACGCCATCCGACACCGCAAAGGAGATGGCATTCAGAAGTTCATCCCCACCAAAGGGTTTTTCCAACGTGGTTGTCGCACCGAACGCTTCAGCGGCCTGGATGAAGTTTTTCTTAACGATGGCCCCGCCGCCCGAAATGGCGATGATCGGCAGGTCGGGGAAATCTTGTTTGAGTTCATGAATGGTTTCCAGCCCTTCTTTTTTGGGCATAACCAAATCCACGATAGCGATATCAAAGGGATTTATGTGCTGTTGAGAAATGCCGACATCGGCATCTCCGGCATCGAACACTTCATGTCCCACACTTTCCAAAACGGCGCGTATCGAAGCACGAACGAACTTATCATCATCAATAACCAATATACGGCTCATGATCTGCCCACCCATTGTAAAGTCCATAAAGGTCCCCGTGTAGGCCCCATTTATCATGGGTCAAATTATTCGTCCTGTTCGCAAAGCGAACCTACTCACCCTTCCTGAATCATAGGCGTCTTCGACAACTGCGTGTATCACCCAGATGGATGATAGGCCTAGATACTTTGATTGCGGGGCACAAAAAATTGCTTCATGCCTCCCAAAGAGGTCATGAACACTGTGACCACATATCTTTAAAAGTCGTTTTATGCGTTATTTGGATTGTGAATGGGGAGAAGGCGTCACTGCAACAATGCCCTGATATCGCTTTCGCGTTCAAAGAACAGTCGGTACCGATGGCTGCCCGTTCTCAACAAGGACAGCCCCATACGGCGCGCTTCCCAAGCCCCTTCGCACACCGCCGCCAGACGGCTTTTTAAGGTTGCGATCGGCGCATCGGACAGGTAAGTAACTTCATAGCGAAAAGAATTCATAACAGGCCCTTTCTGGTCCATTGAAAAACCTTTTATGATTCTCTCAAGCTTCCCTTAACAAATTCTCAATGGCCACGAACCGTTCGCGTTTCGACAGCGTTAAGGCCGTAAACTCTTCGCGTCATACGTTACGCCAAGCGACACCAATGCGGTGAGCGTCTCCTTGATTTTGGGCAGGACAATGGCCTCAGGCGTACCGGCTTTGGATCGCAACGGCGTACACTTGGCCCCGTCAGGACTTGTGACAATTACGGTAAAAAAGGGACCCGCGATCCCCTCTCCCTTCCTGACCTCATCAACGCGCCATTGATCATATGCAACTTGGCCTTGGCGTTCTGATGTCGAACCGACCAACAGGAATTGAACCTTTCGGCCTGCCATCCCACTTTGTGAATAATCACATTGTGGTGCACCGATCACATGAGGGGGCGCATTGAACGTGGCCTCAATATCTCTCAGATAGGCCAGAGCACGATCATCAGGCACAGTATGCGTCACCTCAATTCCCTGGACCTGGCTCACACATCCACCCAACACCCCAACCCAACCCCAACCCCAACCCCAACGCTCAGCGCAATCGCCTTCCCCCACAACCTCATATTTGTCCCCTCAATCAATGAGTTATCTAGAATCATCCCAAAGATAGGCGAAAAGTATTCCTGGGCAAAGCAAAACTCACACTTCAACACTTCCGCCTGGGCAAAAACAATCCAACCTTCATAAACTGACGAAATGAATGGGGAATTGGAGCAAAAAGATGGGCACAGGCTCATCCACACCCCAACCCGTTTGCGGCGACAAGCCCAAATGAGCGTGCCGCCGCACGGAAGCTGGAGGAACTTAAGATCCTGAGAAATCCTTTTTATCTTTTATGACGCGCTTGATCATCTTGCCAAAGGCTTTGTCACGCGATCGCCGCTCCGCCAGACTTCCCGTGTTGTAGGCCTCTTCCGCGACCAATTTGCGCCATCGTTTCAAGCGCTCCACGTCCAGTTCGCCAGCCTCTATCGCTGCCGTTACGGCGCAACCCGGCTCCGTATCATGTCGACAGGTTGAAAACCGGCAGGCTTGAGCAAGCTCAACGATATCGGAAAACACTTCATCGAGCCCCGACTGAACGTCGGTCAATTGCAGTTCGCGCATGCCCGGCGTATCAATCAACCACCCGCCGGACGGCATGCGGTGAAAAGCGCGCCCGGTGGTGGTGTGGCGCCCTTTGGCATCGTCTTCACGGATGCCCTGGGTCGCGACGTCGGCGTGGCCCGTCAAGGTGTTGATCAACGTGGACTTCCCCACCCCGGACGACCCAACCAGCGCCACAGTCTGGCCGCTTAAGCACCAAGGTATAAGGTGTTTCACCTCCGCCGGGTCCAGCGCATTGAGGGTTTCAACCATATGCACCGATGGCAAAGCGAAAGCTTGATCAACGTACACTTTGGGATCGTCGCACAGGTCGCCCTTGGTCAGCACGATGACGGGTGTGACTTCCGCCTCTAGGGCCAGAGCCAGATAGCGTTCCAATCGCGCCACGTTGAAATCTGCATTGCACGACGTCACGATCAACAACGTATCCACGTTGGCCGCGATCAGTTGCACCTCACGTCCCGTTCCCGCCGCACGGCGCTTGAACAAACTGCGGCGTTTCAACAGGCGTCTGGGACGATGGGTTTTGTCGTCCACGATGAGCCAGTCGCCCACGGTGGCGCTGGTTTCGACGTCATCCGGATCGGTTCGGTAAGGAGGGATGGAGGCCTCTATCCCCGGCCCGACAATGTTGATCGCACCACGATGCACGGCCATCACGCGCACCGGCACGCCGCACTCAAAATCATCTATTTCCAGTTGGGATGTGAAAAAGGTATTCCAGCCGAATTCGGCCAGGTCGGTCATATTGAAAGTCATTGTTCATTCACCAGCTTAAGCAAGGTGATTACTCACCTGCGTTGAAGTCACACAAAAACATCGGCGCGATTCACAAAACCGCACCCATGGCTGGCTGGTTGTACATACGAGGGACGCGAGAAAAACCGCGGCAAACCGCATTCGCGTGAGCCCTGAGCGTTAACCAGCCCGCTGCGTGACAATGACGAACAAAAAACCTCCTTCAGAAATTGTTGACCTAAACGCTCAATAACCGAACGACACATATTTGTCGAGCGGCTCTTTTCCATTTCCCTGAAAACGGTCCAATATGCATGGTTTATTTTGGGAAATTGGTGACCCCGACTGGATTCGAACCAGTGACCGTCGGATTAGAAATCCGATGCTCTATCCAGCTGAGCTACGGGGCCGGATGGCCCCACGAATGTAGGGCCGAAGTGTTTACCGGGTTCTGTCGAACGCAAAGCGGCTGGCGTATGATTTTAAAATCATTTTGGGTTCGTGGGGTTGGGTGACGATGGCATCCAAACCCGCACGCTCTGCATAGGCTTGAGCCGCTTCTGCGCTGTCAAACCGCAACTTGACCTGAGCGCGCATATCGCCGGAGCCAATCCAGCCCATCAACGGGTCGCGGGATTTGGCCTCATTTGGCTCAAATTCAAGTATCCACGTTTTCATTCGGGCTTTGCCAGACTGCATCGCGTTTTTGGCCGGGCGGTAAATGCGAGCGTTCGCCATCGTTTTAATCCCATACAGCGTCAATGGTTCGTATGCCTAACCTTTTGGGCTAAGCTTGGCGAACAGTCAATGATTTTGAAGATATTGCTAAATATGAATGCATTGAATACGTTGAAAAAGTAACATCAATAGATAGTCTAAATTAATTCTCCAGACTTCATAAGGTCTTGCGTTGTGATCCAGGTCCCGAACCACAAAATCAACTATCGACGTTGGCTCGGCAAAGCTGTGTTGGTGTTGACCTGTGTCTCGTTATCATCGGCTTTGCTTTCAAATTGGTTGCTATACAACGCCGCCTACCAAGAAGAAACCGTGCGCTTGACCGAATTGGCGCAAACGCAGGCGATTTTGATCAACACGGTGGCACAGTTTAACGCCCTTCACCCGAGTGGCGAACTTGCTGATGACGCACAGGCTGCGACATTTTTCCTGCTCAAAGCCGCGCACAATAACTATCCGGGGTTTGGCGAAACGGGTGAGTTCACCTTGGGCACTCGTAAAGGAGACAACATCGTTTTCGTGCTCAGCCACCGCCATTTTGATTTTGCCGAAATGATACCTATCCCATGGGAATCCAAATTGGGCGAGCCCATGCGCCGGGCGCTAAACGGCATAAGCGGAACGATATTGGGCTATGATTACCGCGGCGAAATGGTCTTGGCCGCCCATGAACCCCTGCCCATGCTCAAAGCCGGAATTGTCGCTAAAATCGATCTGCAAGAAATCCGCAAACCGTTCATTCGCGCCGCTTTGATCAGTTTAATTGGCGTCGCTTTAATGACCATTATCGGCACATTGGTGTTTTTACGCATCAGCAAACCTTTGGCCGAACGGGATGCGGCGATGGTGGAATTGCGCATTCTCACGCATGTCTTTGAGCAAAGTCCAAACATGATGTTCATCACCGACACCAAAGGCACCATCGAATACATCAACCCCTGCTTTACAAAAATGACCGGCTACACCCCAGAAGAAGCCATTGGCCAAACACCGCGCCTGCTCAAATCAGGGGATACCCCACCTGATTTTTATGCAAGCATGTGGGAAAATCTTACCGCCGGTCGTGAGTGGCGAGGTGAAATCAAAGACAGGCGCAAAGATGGCGAGGTTTTTTGGGCATCCATGGTTGCTGCTCCGGTGATGGATGAAAATGGCGAAATCAAACACTTTGTCACCATTCACGAAGACATCACCGAGCATAAACTTGAGAAGTTACGCACCCAAGAAGCCTATGAACAGGCCGAGATCGCCAACCGCGCCAAATCTGAAATCATGGCCAATATGAGCCACGAACTGCGCACTCCGCTTAACGCAATCATTGGCTTTTCATCCGCCATGCAAGGCCAACTTTTGGGCCCCCTGGGCAACGAAAAGTATCTCGAATATGCCGGTGACATCAAATGGTCCGGCACGCACCTTCTCGACATCATCAATGACATTTTGGATGCCTCCGCCATTGAAGCGGGCAAACTGGTTCTTCACGAGGAAAACGTAGACGTTGCCGACGCCATGAACAGCATGCTCCGCCTGGTCGCACCGAAGGCCGATTTAGGGGGCGTCGCCTTAACGGAAATAACGCAAAAAGATTTGCCCAATGTGTTTGCCGACTCCCGACGGTTAAAACAAATCTTTCTCAATCTGCTCAGCAATGCGGTGAAGTTTACGCCGGAACACGGGGAAGTGTCCTGTGATGCCTTTGTCGACGCAAACGGTGCCATGGTGATTTCCGTGACCGACACCGGCATTGGTATGGACGCAAAAGGTCTGGCTAAAGCTATGGAACAATTTGGCCAAGTCGACAGTTCCCTGGCGCGCAAGCACGACGGCACCGGTCTTGGGCTCTCGCTGACCAAGGGGCTGGTGGAAATGCATCAGGGAATCTTCACCATCAAAAGTGCACTGGGCAAAGGCACCAAGGCGACCGTTACGCTGCCCGCCAAACGGGTTCTTTCCAAAACCTGAGCTTTAAGAGCGACTCTGCAGAGACCGCTTATTCGCCATCCGTTTCGATGCGCAGAACGATGCCGCAATGCTTGCAATGCACGGCATCTGGATCATGACGGGTGAGCCCGCAGCCGGGGCAAATCAAAACGTCACCCCAATTCCACATACAAAGAGGGGGAGCATATGCGTCCCCCCTGTTTTGTGTGGCCTTTTTATCGGATGATCAAACTGAAAGTCGCTTCAACCGCCAGCTCAAGGTCTGCTATCGCACCGGGTTATTCCGCAGATTCATAAAGCGTGAAACCAAAGAACCCGACCAAGACAACAACCATAATCCAAAAGAGTTCAAACATAATCATTTCTCCTCATTCTGACGGAGTTCGTTCCCATTCTGGGTCCGTCCTTCACTTAGTATATTAACACATCCTAATGTGCGTGCCGTTAAGAAACCGTGTGCGTGAGAACAGCATTAATGGAATGCGTTATTTACCATCTGCCATTTTGCGGCCCCACTCACTCGGGAAACGCGATCGCGGCCATCAAGTCGGGGCCTTCGTCCTTTCCGGATGCCTTTGCAATGTCGACGATGGGTTGGTCGAATGAGGCGACCGTATAGCCTTTGGCCTGGAGGCGCGCTTTTAAGGCTTCAGGGCTCAGTTTATACAGCGGCGCAACCTGGTTGATGGTTCCGCCCTGAACCGCATGAACCGTCGCCCGCAACGGGTTACCGCCAGAAGACGATGAGCTTAAGGATGGATAGGCAAACGCAAAACCGGCGAAGATGGATGCCACCAGGGGCATATAAATCGTCTTGCGCTTAAAGTACCCCAATAACCCCGTCCAGTTTTTCCAAATATGGATAGCGACCGGAACGATCAGCACCATCGACAACCATTCATGCATACCGTGAAAGGCCGGAGCCGCAATGTGAAAAAACAAAAATACGCCCGAAACGGTGGACACAATAAAAAGCCCGACGGTGAAGGTCGTGCCGTAGGTTTTGAGCAGGTGTTGCATCTGAAAATTCCCGAGTTGAAATAAAGTGCTCCACTAAACGAGGACACAATAAGTGAGAAATGTAACCCGAATATGCCCAAATCAGCTGATTTTGTAACAGGATGTTACAAGGCCAATCAAAAACCAAATTATTAGCTGTATAGAGAGGTCTGGGCACCTTATATACGCTTCAACGACCAACCAAAGGGAAGTACGATGGCCAATATTGAAGTGAGAGACGCCGATGGGAAGGTGTTGCACACCTACGAAATGTACGCGGCTGGATACGGTACCTTGGTCACCGATGAGGACCTGTTTGAAGAAGCCAAACGCAACGTCGTAGATGATGGACTGGTCAGTAAAGACGAAGCGGATAAACTGACGTTCACGATAACGGACTAAACGTCCGTTTTATCCTCAGGCGCGCCGTCAACAATTTGCCCCACAGCTTTGCCAATCGCCCGCCAAAGGTTCGCCGCCTCGGACTCTTTCGCTTGGTCGTGGTATTGAATGCGTTCCTTGCAATACCCTTGGGCGCCGTCTTCACCGTGATGAGCAACAAGGGCCTTGGCCGTCTTTTCGATGCTTTGGGGATTGGTCATCTGCAGTCTTTCTGGTTTGTTCGCTCAATGGCACTCTGCGTGTAAGTTTACCTTACGCACACTCACCCGCACACTTCGAAAAAAATGTTTAAAAACATAAGGCTAAAGTGAATGGTCGGGGAGACAGGATTCGAACCTGCGACCCTCTGGTCCCAAACCAGATGCGCTACCAGGCTGCGCCACTCCCCGACTGCGGCGTTTCTAGGGCTTCCGATCGATTTAAGCAAGCCCTTAAAAGATCAAAAAGGGAACTTAAGTGGCCCAATTTGCTTCTCAGGGCAACTCAAGCCGATCGCCTGGGCGCAAAGCCAGTCTTTGTGCGGTTCCGGCGGGCACTTCCAAGACGTAGCGCACCGGAACCGGGCACCGGATCAGGTCCAGAGACAACGGTTTTGTGCGCGGCGCAATGTACACCAGCTTAGCATCCGCATCGAAAAACAGCATATCGAGCGACACCAACGTGTTTTTCATCCACATGGTGATGTGCCGAGGCGGCGTGTAGTCGAACAGCATCCCCCGATCGGGAGCCAAGCTGTCGCGAAACATCAGCCCCCGGCGCTGCTGGGCGGGGGTCATCGCCAGTTCCACCTCAAACGCGCTGGTTTTACCGTTTTGACTGACGATGTTCAGCGCAATGGTGGGAAACATGAGCTGTTTTTCACCGCTCTCCCCATAAGTTTCATCTTCAAAAGCCAAACTTACCCCAGGCAGGGCGAACCCCATCGCCGCAAAAGTCACGGCAAAGACAGCGGCGAAAAGGAAAAAGGATCTTTGAGCAAAGCCAAACATGGTGAAATTCTTTATGTCTGTTGCGTGTTTCGTGACCCGACAGCGTACAGTTTATCCCGTTCTTCGCAAAAGCAAAAAATTCCCTGTGTTGAGGCTTGCTTCGCTTGGGTTCGGCTCTTATTCTCCACCATAGGGACAATGAAACGAGGGAGCACATATACGTGTTGCATGCCTTTTCACTTGGCGCAGCCTTAATGGTCGTTTGGGGTTTGCTGTCGGGCATGCCTGAGCCTTTGCTGATGGGGCTTGGAGTGGCGTCTGTGGTGCTGACGGTTTGGATCGCGCACCGTATGGATGTCGTCGATCATGAAGGTCACCCCATCCACCTAGGCCCCCGCGCTTTGGTCTATTTTCCCTGGCTGATTGTTGAAATCATCAAAGCCAATTGGGATGTGGCCAAAATCATCTTGAGCCCGAAGATGGACATTCATCCTCACATTTTTAAAACCAAGGCGTCGCAAAAAAGCGATGTGGGCCTAACCACTTATGCCAATTCCATCACGTTGACACCCGGCACCGTCACCATCACCATGGACGACGACGGAATCTTCGAAGTTCACGCCCTGACCTATGGCGCGCGCGAAGGGATCGAAACCCTTGATATGGATCGCCGCTGCACCGCCATGGAAGGTATGAGCAAGACAGACGACAAGTCGGATAAAACACCTGGCCCTACATCGTCTGGCCCCACAACTTCAGGCCCAACCTCGTCAGGACCCGCATCATGACGATCACCATGTACGGCGTGGCCGCACTGGCGGTGCTGATTTCCATGGCACTGAGCATGATCCGTGCGTTTGTCGGACCGACCGTGTTTGACCGCATCCTGGCCGTGAACGTGTCGGGCACCTTAACCGTGGTGCTGATTTCGGTTTACGGCTTTTTGGATGGACGTCCCGACTTTCTCGACATCGGTTTGTTGTATGCCCTGATCAACTTCATCGGCACCATTGCAGTGACCAAATACGTCAAGTTCCAAGATTTAGGCCACCCCATGGAAGGCCCGGACGAGGGTGACGTATGATGTTTGACCTGTTGCACACCCCGCTTGGCCCGCTGCCATTAGCCGATTGGCTCAGTTGGCTGTTCATTGTCACCGGTTCGTTTTTTGCCATTGTCGGTGCGCTTGGCATCGTGCGTTTGCCGGATATCTTTTCGCGCATGCACGGTGCCGGCATGGTCGACACAATGGGCATCATGATGATTTTAACGGGGTTGATGTTTCAGGCCGATACCTGGATCGTTGTCGTCAAACTGGCCTTGATCTTGGTGTTTATCTTTTTCACCTCACCGACCACGACATTCGCCTTGGCGCGAGCCGCCATTCACGGCGGGGTCAATCCTGGACCGACGGTTGAAGAATTGGTCGAGGCCAAAGTGATCGAAGACCCTCAGCTGGACACAAAAATTGAGCCGACGTTTGATCCAAAAGTGAAACAGGAGGCGAAACCATCGAACACGTAATCGCCATCTCTTTGCTCTTGTTTATGACGGCAACGGCCTTTTGGCTGGTGCGCCTGCGCAACTTGTTTGCCGTGATCATGCTTTCGGGAATCTATTCGCTGTTTGCCGCCGCCCTTTATCTGGTTATGGACGCCGTCGACGTGGCGTTTACCGAAGCCGCCGTGGGGGCTGGCATTTCCACCGTGTTGATGCTCGGCACTTTGTCGATGACAACGGACCAAGAAAAGGTTCACAAAAAGGTGTCGCCCTTTGCCCTGATTTTGGTCTTGGCCACCGGTGGCGTGCTGATCTACGGCACCATGGACATGCCGCGTTACGGCGACATCAACGCCCCCATCAACCAACACGTGGCAAACCGCTATTTGGAAAAGTCCGCTCATGAAGTCGGTCCACCGAACGTCGTCACATCGGTTTTGGCCAGCTACCGCGGCTATGACACTTTGGGTGAAACGGCGGTTGTGTTCACGGCCGCGGTGGGCGTTTTGGTGATCATTGGTCGCACGCAAAACAAGAACATGCCCGGTTCCACCCGTGCGCGACGGCGTCGGGAAGATGAGCTTGACGAACCTGTGAAGCCCGAAGATGGGGCACGCAAAAATGAAGAGGCTTCTTCATCATGATGACCGAAAAGCCCCTTCTGCGCGTTGTCGCCAAACTGCTGATTCCGTTGATCTTGCTGTTTGCGCTCTACGTACAATTTCACGGCGACTTTGGTCCCGGCGGCGGTTTTCAAGCGGGCGTCATCTTTGCGGTGGCGTTTATTTTGTATTCCCTGATTTACGGTGTGCGGGTCGCCCGTCAAGCCATCCCCGCGTCAGCGACGCGGAGCATGCTGGCATTTGGCGTACTGATTTATGGCGGCACCGGGGTTGTCACGATGTTGATGGGCGGAGAATTCCTCGACTACAACGTGCTGGCCGCCACCGTGCACGGCGGTCAGCATTTGGGTGTTTTCTTGGTTGAGTTCGGTGTCGGCACGACCGTTGCGGGCGCGATGATTACGATTTTTTACACCTTTTCCGGCCACGTGAACGACAATCTGCCGTTCCGCAAGCACAACCACGTTGTCACCCCGAGCAAAAAAGGGGATGGGCATTAACATGTTTGATTGGAACGACGCATCGAGCCTTTTGGGCCTGCTCAATTATTGGGTCGCCATTGTGTTGATGATGGCGGGCTTTTACACCGTCATCGCCCAGCACAACCTGATTAAAAAAGTCGTAGGCCTGAACATCTTTCAAGTTGCCGTGTTTGTGTTCTACATCTCCATGGGCAAGGTGTCGGGCGGTTCTGCCCCCATTTTGAAAGACGGCATCGAACTGTATTCCAACCCCCTGCCCCATGTGCTGATCCTGACCGCCATTGTGGTCGGCGTTGCGACCACGGCGCTGGCATTGGCATTGGTGGTGCGCATCAATCACAGCTTCGGCACCATTGAAGAAGATGAAATCCAAACCATCGAACACGATGAGGAGGACATCGCATGAGCGGAGCCGAAATGACGTCCGATCCTTGGCTGATCTTGTTGGTCATCGTGCCGTTGCTGGCAGCGCCTGTATGCGTTTTGTTGCGCAGCGCCACTGGCGCGTGGTCAGTGGCGACGGCGGTGGCTTGGTCCGTATTTGCCATCTCCTTAAAACTCTTGGACACCGTCATGGATCAAGGTGTCGTCCGCTACCGCATCGGCGGTTGGGACGCGCCTTGGGGGATTGAATACAGACTCGATTCCGTGGGCGTGTTTGTGGTCTTGATTGTTTCCGCCATTGCGGCCGTCATTCTGCCGTACGCCAAACGCAGCGTTGAAAAAGAAATCCGCAAAGACCGTATCTATCTGTTTTACGCCATGCTGTTGTTGTGCCTGACGGGCTTGCTCGGCATCACCGTGACGGGCGATGCCTTTAACTTGTTTGTGTTTTTGGAAATTTCCAGTTTGTCGAGCTACGTGCTGATTTCGTTGGGCACGGACCGACGCGCACTGACGGCGGCGTTTCGCTATTTGATCATGGGCACCCTCGGGGCCACCTTTTACATCATCGGCGTGGGACTTCTGTACCAAACCACCGGAACGCTCAACATTGCCGATTTAAAGACCATCATGCCTGCGGTCATCGACACCCGCACGGTGCATGCGGCGTTGGCGTTTCTCACCGTCGGCATCAGCTTAAAGCTGGCCTTGTTTCCGCTGCACATGTGGCTGCCCAACGCCTATACGTTTGCGCCGGGCGCGGTCACCGCATTCTTGGCGTCAACCGCAACCAAGGTGTCGGCTTATATCTTACTGCGGATTATTTTCACCCTGTTTGGCGACGTTGATTTGTTCGCCAGTTTCCCACTGCAACCGATCCTCATCACCATGGCGTTGGCGGCGATGTTTCTCGCCAGCCTCAGCGCCATCTGGCAAGAAAACGTCAAGCGTATGATGGCGTATTCGTCCATTGCGCAGATCGGCTACATCGTGCTGGGCATCGCCATGGCGACGGAAACCGGATTGACGGGCGGTATTATACACATGTTCAATCATGCCCTGATCAAGGGCTCGGCGTTCATGGCCATCGGCGCGGTTGTGTTCTCGACGGGCGCCGTCACGCTGACGCAAATGGAAGGCATCGGCAAGCGCATGCCCTACACCATGGCGGCGTTTGTCATTGCCGGCTTGGGCCTGATCGGCGTGCCGCTCACCCCCGGTTTCATCAGCAAGTGGCAATTGGTCACCGCGGCGATGGAATTGAACATGTGGCCCTTGGCGGCGCTGATTTTGCTGTCCAGTTTGCTGGCTGTTATTTATGTGTGGCGGGTGTTTGAAGTGGCCTACCTGCGCCCCGCCCCGGAGGGAGCGCCCGCCGCTCAAGAGGTTCCGCTGAGCATGTTGTTGCCCATCTGGGTAATGGTGTTGGCAGCGTTGTATTTCGGTTCCAACGCGACCTTCACGTTGAATTTGGCGCACACCGCAGCCCTTCAATTGATGGGGGGGCTGTAAATGTTGTTTGCCTTTTTAAGCGAAGCTCAAGCCATTAAACTTGCGGTTCTCCTACCCTTAATCGGCGGCTTGCTGGTGATGTGGATGGGGGAGCGCAATCGCAACCTGCGCGAAGCCGCGTCGCTGCTCACCGCCGTGCTGACCTTTGCCTTGGTGGCTTCGCTGACCGGCGAAGTTTTGGGCGGTGCCAGACCGTCCGTCGATCTGTTCACCATGTTGCCGGGGCTGTCCGTCACCTTAACCGTAGAACCCTTGGGACAACTGTTCGCGTTGATCGCCAGCGGCCTGTGGATCGTCAACACGGTCTATTCCATCGGCTACATGCGGGCCAACAAAGAAGGCAACCAAACACGCTTTTACGTGTGCTTCACCATCGCCATTTCGGCCGCGATCGGCATTGCCTATGCGGGCAACCTGCTAACCTTGTTCTTGTTTTATGAAGTGCTCACAATTTCCACGTATCCCTTGGTGACCCACGCGGGCACGCCCTTGGCCATTCGCGGTGGCCGGGTCTATTTGGGCATCTTGATGAGCACCTCAATCGGTTTGCTGTTTTTGGCCATGCTGTGGACCTACAACATCACCGGGACATTGGATTTTGTCGAAGGCGGCATCTTGGCGGGTCAAATCCAGGGCCCAGAGCTGGCCGTGCTGATGTTCTTGTACATGTTCGGCATCGGCAAGGCGGCCTTGATGCCGGTGCACCGCTGGCTGCCCGCCGCCATGGTCGCCCCCACGCCGGTTTCGGCATTGCTGCATGCCGTGGCCGTGGTCAAAGCGGGTGTGTTTTCGGTGGTGAAAGTCATCGTTTATATCTTTGGTTTGGACTTCTTGAACCAAGCCCATAGCGTCGACTGGCTTTTGTTCATTGCCGGGTTCACCATCATTGCCGCCAGCATCATTGCGCTTCGCCAAGACAATCTCAAACGCCGTCTTGCGTATTCGACGGTGAGCCAACTCAGCTACGTTATTTTGGCCACCGCCATTTTGGCGCCCATTTCAGTGGCGGGTGCGGTGATGCACATCGCAGCCCACGCGTTTGGCAAAATCACCCTGTTTTTTGCCGCAGGCTCCATCTACACCGCCGCGCACAAGACCGAGGTCAGCCAGTTGGACGGCATCGGCAAACGCATGCCCTTCACCATGGTGGCGTTCGGCATCGGGGCGTTGTCGATGATCGGCATTCCGCCTACGGCCGGGTTCATATCCAAGTGGTACATTCTGACCGGTGCGCTGGAAACGGGTGAGGCCTTCGCCATTTTGGTGATCGTCGCCTCGACGCTGTTGAACGCGGGCTACTTCTTGCCCATCGTCTATAGGGCCTTTTTCAAAGACCAACAACCGCGCCCCGAAAGCGATCCTTACGCCAAATACGACAATCACGGCGAAGCGCCGATTGCCGTCGTCTTGGCGCTCTGCTTCACCGCGCTGGGCACCATCGCGCTGTTCTTCTATCCCGATGTGCCCTTGGCCCTGGGCCGCGCTTTGGTGGGAGGCTGATCATGAGCAAAAGCAAAAAATCGAAAAAGGCCCTCGCCAAACAGGCCCCTCAAACGCCAAAGGCCCCTAAACCTGAAAAGTCGCAAGCGCCTCAAGACATGGCCCAAGCCCCAAAGCCCCCCTTGCTGGACGTGAACGGCCACCCCCTGCACTGGTTGGTGCGTCCGACCACCATCAAGATGCTGTGGCTGGGCGGCATCGTCTTGCTGGCGTTCGTCACATGGTTGGGCACGACTGTGCACCCTCATGAAAAGTTTGGCATCGAAGGCACCCTTGGATTTTATTCGTGGTACGGCTTTGCCACCTGTGTTGGCATGGTGGTGTTCGCCAAGCTGTTGGGATTTATGTTGAACAAGAAGGACACCTATTATGACCAGTGACCTTCTCAACACCTCGTTCGTCGTTTCGCCATCCTTCATTTTGATTTTCGGCGCGTTTTTGTTGCCCGTTGTCGGCGGCTGGGCGCGCAGCGTATTGCTGTTGGGCTTGCCCCTGCTGACCTTGGGGGCCATCTGGCAAGTGGGCGACGGTGTGCAGCTCACCGCGAACTTCCTGGATTACCAATTGGAATTGGTGGACGGCTCAAACCTGTCGCGCCTGTTCGCTACGATATTTGCCATCATGGCCTTTGCGGGCGGTCTGTTTGCGCTCAATCAAACCCGGGTGATGGAACTGTCCGCCGCATTTGCCTATGCGGGCAGCGCCATCGGCGTGGCCTTGGCGGGCGATTTGATTACGGTGTTTATGTATTGGGAGCTGATGGCGGTCGGTTCGACCATCGTTGTGTGGTCGGGACGCACGGAAGCCTCCGGTCGGGCGGCGATGCGCTATGCACTTATTCACCTGTTGGGCGGTGTGGTGCTGATGATCGGCGTCATCGCCTACATCCAAGAAACCGGCTCCATCGACTTTGTCGCCATGGGGGCCAACAGCTTCGCCACCTGGGCCATTCTCATCGGCTTCCTCATCAACACAGGTGCCCCGCCCTTAAGTGCGTGGTTGCCCGATGCCTACCCCGAGGCCAGTTGGTCGGGCACGGTGTTTTTGTCGGCGTTCACCACCAAGACGGCGGTTTACGTTTTGCTGGTTGGTTTTGCAGGCGAACAGATCCTGATTTGGATCGGCACCTATATGATTTTTTACGGCATCATCTATGCGCTGCTTGAAAACGATATGCGCCGCATTTTGTCGTATTCCATCATCAACCAGGTTGGATTCATGGTGGTCGGCGCCGGCATCGGCACGGAGATGGCCATTAATGGTGCCGCCGCCCATGCCTTCACCCACATCATCTATAAAGCCTTGCTGTTGATGAGCGCCGGGTCGGTCATGTACATGACGGGTGGTAAACGCAAATGCACCGATTTGGGCGGTTTGTTCCAGTCCATGCCGCTCACCACCATCGCCGGAATCGTTGGCGCACTGGCCATCAGCTCGTTCCCGTGGACCAGCGGCTTCGTGTCCAAATCCATGACCAACCAAGCCGCCTATGACGGCGGCATGATGGTGGTGTGGCTTTGTTTGTTGGCGGCCAGCGCGGGCGTGTTTTTGCACGCAGGCATCAAATTTCCGTGGTTTGTGTTTTTCCAAAAAGACAGTGGCTTGCGCCCCAAGGACCCGCCCTGGAACATGCGCGCGGCGATGATTCTGTTTTCCGTACTGTGTATCTGGATCGGCGTGCAACCCGGCCCCTTATACGCCTTGCTGCCCTATCCGACCGATTACCAGCCCTACACCAGCGCCCATGTGTATGAGATGCTGCAACTGCTGTTGTATGCGGGTTTGGCCTTTTTTGTGTTGCTGCCGATGCTCAAGCGCAAGCTCACCATCGCGCTGGACTTTGACTGGTTTTACCGAAAGCTGGCGGTTGAAATGGCGCGCAGCCTGACGCTGACCACGTCCAAGTTCTTGGGCGGCTGCGCCTGGGTGCAAGACAAATTGGTCAATGCCTTAATCGATTTGGCCTCTCACCACCACAACCCGCGCGGCGTTTTGGCCCGCACCACACCTGCGGGCGTCATGGTCTTTTGGGTGGTGATCTTGCTGTTCGCGTATCTGGTGATGTATTTGTTTATTTAGGGTCGAAATCGAGAGCCGGGTTTATTTGCTTCCCGGCATCCACGATTTGACTTTCACCGGAGCACCCGATTGGGTGAGCATGACGCGCTGCCCATCGAGGCCGCGAAACTGCTTGGCAACACTGGTTTCTTTTTTCTCAGCTTCCGCCTTAAAGGCCAGGACCATGGTTTCCAAGGGGATTTCGGTGCGATTGCCTTTGCGCAAAGCCACCGCATAAGCCGTGTTTGAGGTGATCAACTTGGTCAATTGCGTGGGTTTTAAATGGCCGAAGCGCCGCCAGATGCTGGTCAAAAACACTTCCACTTCGGTGGGCAAAAACAGCTCCACATCCACATCGGGACGACCGCGGGAAAAGGCGTGATAGACGGTGGGCTCAATGGGGCCTTGCTCATCGGCGACAAACACCGCAGGCATCAATTTACGCCCGTTGTAAGCAATCGCGTAAAAGGCCTGCGACAAATACAGCAGCCGATGCATTTTCAGCGGCTGCAGGTATTCATTTTCATTCAGGGCCTGATCGGCATACCAGATGGCGACATCGAATGTGGAGTTTACGGCAAATGTCATATCAAAAAGCCCAACCCTGCGGCCGGATTCGTCGTTGCGAGAAGCTCAAAGTTAACACAAACCTCCCTGCAAATCATTAACGCGACGGCGTAAAGCACTTTAAGCGATTTCATCCAACAAGCTTTGAGACAACTGATCGGCCGCCTTCACCACCTGAAGGCTGGCGCGATAGGAGGTCTCGGCGATCATGAGATTGGTGATTTCCGTAGCCAAGTCAGTGGTGGACAGCTCAAGCGCGCCGCTTTGCACACTGCCTGCGCCGCCCTGCCCGGGCGTTTGATAAATGGGCGCTCCGGACGCATCAGTGGCGGCGTAAACACCGCCTGCTTGCATACTTAAGCCGGATGGATCGGTGAAGGTCGCGACCTGAATGTCGGCAATTAGGCGCTGTTCGCCATTGTCAAAGCGCGCGGTAATGCGGCCACCCGTGCTGACGTCAACGGCGGACACTTGACCGTAGCCCGCACCATCCGCACTGACGCCACCCAGCGCAAAATCGGAACCAAAGCGCGTCAGTCCTCCCAAATCAAGTTCCAGTGACAAATCCGCCGCGCCACTGGACAGGTTTGAAATGCTCAAACGGGCCGGGGTTGGATTGCCGTCGAAGCTCGAAACCAACCCATTGCCCCCAAAGCTGACGTTCACGTCATAAGCCGGACCAGAACTGTCGCCTTCGCGGGCGATGGCGGTTGTCGCCCCTGTGGCGGATTCTGTGATGGCCCCCACCGTGACATCATAGGTGCCGCCCGCTTGGGCCGTAAAATTCAACGCTATGTCGACGCCGCCACCCAAAGAATCCGTGGTCTGGGCGGTGATGGTGAAGGTCTGCCCCACGCTGGCTTGAGCAGGAAGATTGGCGTCGATGGAAACCTTTGTTGAGGCATCCGCCGTGCCGCTGATGGAATTGATGTTCACTTTCGATAAGCCGCCATCCCCGCTGGAACTGGCGCTGGCACTTTCGGCCAACAAAGCAAATCCGTCACTGTTGACCAAGTCACCATTGGCATTGGGGGCGAACGATCCGTTGCGGGTAAACAAGGTTTGACCGCCAGACGGACCCGTCACCGCAAAATAGCCCGCCCCGGACAAAGCCAAATCGGTGCTGGAGCCGCTGGATGCCAGCAGCCCCTGAACGCCGTTCAAGGGTCGAGAAACCGCCTGAACACCGCCCGCGGCATATGCCGTCGTGCTTTGTCGGGTGGCGAGGGTAGAGGCCTGAACGTCGGTACGCTTGTAGCCCCGGGTCGAAGTGTTGGCGATATTGTCCGCAGCCGCCGCAATGCGCTGAGCGTTAAGGCTCAGCCCAGAAACGGCAGAATTGAGAATACCTGCGACCAAAACAACCTCCTAACGCAGCAAAACAGTATGCGCCCGACAGTGATCATCTCACAACGCGGCACTGGGGGAAGTGATGAAAATCACTGTTCCAAACGACAGGGTCAAGTTACATGGAAACCGAAAGCGACGTGCCCCGTGTTTTTGGCGCATTGCCAATCACATCGGCGATGCCTTCGTAGGCGCGAATGGCTTTGGTCACAAACTTGTGATAGCCCGGCCCGTCTTTGACCGCACCCGGAGCTTGCAGGTCACTGTCCCGCTGATTTTGATTGAGAAGGTGCACAAAGGTTGTCGAGGAAATATCAAAATTGCTGGTCGGGTTAGAAGGCGAACGCTGCCCCCTTTGCTCTTGGTTATTGGACCAAGACGTAAACCCGTCAAAACTGAAATTGGGATCGGCAAAGACTTCGGCCTTGGCGCCAAGTTCTTCAATGGGAGAGAACGCCATAGACGCAACATTGCGACCTCCCGCCGGCATGTGCGCGGAAGATACATTCGG
Source organism: Magnetovibrio blakemorei (assembly GCF_001746755.1). GTDB lineage: Bacteria > Pseudomonadota > Alphaproteobacteria > Rhodospirillales > Magnetovibrionaceae > Magnetovibrio > Magnetovibrio blakemorei. Next base: position 111,913 of record NZ_MCGG01000009.1, read on the forward strand.
CCCCGTGGGCACTCCAATGGGTCTGGCGGATAATGCCATGACCGTTCCTCGTTCAATCCCTGCGCCGCTTTATGCTTGATTTGCCTCCACCCCTCAGGGACGGATACGCCTCAAAGCACGCACGACGCGTTCTCAGTTCCTGGTTTTTTGCCGCTCAGAAAACTCCGAAAAATAGAGCGCAAACTCCGCGACAAACACAGCAAAGCCCTGAAAAATCAGAGACCTAGACGCAAAAAACCCTCGGTCTAGCCTACCCTTTCTGGGGTCAAGACCGGGAACTTTCATTTCTTGGACCAACGACGAGCGACCGCTTCTGCGGAGGACCGCTGGCTTATGGTTAGAATTGTACTAAAAAATCAGCAAGTTGTGCGAGTCAAAAATGTGACAACGACATCTAGGGTCATTGAATATCACTTAAGCTATAAGCTTAAGGTTGTTTCCTCACCCGACCCAGAAATGCCAGCACAGCCTCCCCCACCCCAAAGTCGAACAAATCGTTGTGTCCGGCCTCTGCCATCCACAGGTGTTCTTTGGGGGCAGTCGCAGCATCAAACAGACGTTTGCCCAATTTAATGGGCACGGTGCGGTCTCGTTCACCGTGAACGATCAGCAACGGTGCACCAATGACTTTGATGCGCGCGAGAGACTCAAATCGGTCGCGGGCCAACAGATTGACCGGTAAAAACGGATACCGCCCCGCCGCAACGTCGGTGATGGACGTAAAGGGCGCTTCCAAAATGACGGCGGCCACGGATTCGCCATACTCATGGACCTCAGACGCCATCTGGGTGGCGACCCCGGTGCCCAAAGATTCGCCGTAAAAAACCAAATTTTGCCCGCTATACCCCAGCGCTTTCACCTGGGCCAAGGCGGCGCGGGCGTCGGCGTAAAGCCCCTGTTCGGTGGGGGATCCTGGATTGTTTGCATACGCACGATATTCCACCAACAGCGCACCATACCCTTGATCCATAAACAGCCGGGCTTTGAAGCCCCGCCCGCCCAAGGTTCCCGCATTGCCGTGAAAAATCACCACAACGGGCTTTACCGGATCGCTTGGGGGCTTAAACCAGGCAAACAGTTCAAGACCATCTTCGGTGGTGAAGGTCAGCTCGCTCATATCGGCGACGCCGCTCTGCTCCCGGGTCGGCTTTGGGGCCGATGTGAAATAGAGCAAGTTGCGCTGAAACACGTACATGGACGCCGCAATCACCACATAAAAGAACACGACGCCGACAAGAACACTGATCATGACGAACCGAAAACCCTTACCCATGTAAACACTCCTGCTCCCCAGCCTATACCATACATGAAGCCTTCATCTGGTGATGTTTTTCGCGCCCTCTGGACACTCAAGGCTGAAAAGGCCATGATCCGCGCCATGAGCAACTCTGATCCCTTGATCGTCGGCATCACCGGCGCAACGGGCGCCGCATTGGGTGTCGAAACCCTGCGCGCGTGCCGTGATTTGGGCGTGCCCGCCCACTTGGTCATCACCGAAACCGGGCTGCGCGCACTGACCTTGGAAACCGATTTGGGCTTTGACGACGTCAAGGCCTTAGCCGCCCAGACCTATCCCAACAAAGACGTTGGTGCCGCCGTGGCCAGCGGTTCGTTTAAGGCGCGGGGCATGATCATCGCGCCGTGCTCGATCAAAACGCTTTCCGGAATTGCCGGTTCCTTTTCCCACAACCTGATGATCCGTGCCGCCGACGTGTGCCTCAAAGAACGCCGCCCGGTGGTCTTGATGGTGCGCGAAACACCTCTGCACAAAGGTCACTTAAGCCTGATGAGCCGCGCCGCCGATCTGGGCTGCCACATCATGCCGCCCATGCCCGCCTTTTACACCAAACCGCAAAGCATCGACGACATGGTGCGGCACATCGTTGGTCGCGCCTTGGATCTCATGAGCATCGAGCACGACCGGGTTGATCGCTGGCAGGGTTAAGGCGAAAAGCCGCCCTGTATGTCTCCGCAATTCATCGTCTTTTATCCGAGACCTGACGGCGGTCAAGGCACCCGACTTGATTTTGGTCAATTGTCCTAAAAAACATCAATAATCAATAAAAGGACACACCTTGATGCCCCTCATCACATGGACGGACGCCCTTAAACGCGGCATTGGTTTTCAAGACGATGACCACGAACAGGCCGTTGTCGTCATGAATGCATTACAAACTTGCTCAGATGCTGAACTGCCGAAGCTATTTGACGAGCTTCACGCCCACACCAAGGCGCATCTGGCGCGTGAAGATGAACTGATGGATCGCATCGGATTTTTTGCCGCATCCGTGCACAAGGGCGAACACGCGCGCGTTTTGACGGAAATGCAGGCATACAAAGACAAATTGGACGCGGGTGATATCCAGACGGTGCGCACGTACGTTGAAGAAATCGTGCCGGATTGGTTTGTTAACCACTTGGAATCCATGGACACCGCGACGGCCATGTTTGCCCGTCAGCACGGCGAAAAATAAAGCCCAGCATGGCGAAAGCTAAGTCCGCCCCTCTATTAGCGCCACCAACGCAGCAGCCACTTCACGGGAATGCCCAGCGGCCATTCTCCGGCAACCACATCGTCGGACGGATAGCCATGGTGTTCGTCAGTCAAGTGAGCGGGCAACGGGGCCATTTTGGGCACTTGCTGCAAAATCCGCATCACCCGCTGCTGGGTGATGGGGTGTGAGCGCAGCAACGACGGCACGGTCCCAGGCGCATGGGGCAGATACACATGACGGAGAACGTCGTTTTGGCGCACTTCAAGTTTTGCCAACGCCAACGCCAAAGCTTCCGGGTCACCGCTGATATCAACAGCCGCAGCATCGGCTTCAAATTCTCGCACCCGTGACAATCCCATCTGCAACAATAAGCTCAACAATGGGGCCAGAACCAACAACACCAGCGCCCCCCAGGGCAAATACGCCCCCCCCGTTGCGGCGATGGGAATGTTAAAGATCACCAACACCAGCCCCAGCATCGACAAGGTTCGGGTCAGTCGTGTGATGAGATCCGCCAAGCCCATGACGGTCAGATCGCCCGCCGCAATGTGGCTGATTTCGTGCGCCAAAACGCTCGCGATTTCACGGGGGGCAAGGCCTTGCAACAACGCTCCGCTGAGCACGATGGCGCTATCTTCTTCACCGTTACCCACGGAAAACCCCAGCATGGAGTTGGCTTCCAACACATAAATATCCGGTGAACGGGGCAGCTCTGCGCGACGCGCCAGTTCTTCGGTCATCGCGTGGATAACGGGCGCGTCGCCAGCCTCCAACTTAACCGCATGGATGGCCCGCAACATCCACGTCTTCGACGCCCCGCGCCCAAAGCTCATAAAGGCAAAGATGAAAATAGCCGTAATGAACAAGCCTTCGCGTCCGGCCAAGATGTAACCGATCAACGCCAACAGCGCGGTCATGGCCCCCAGCATCAAGGCCGTTTGAGTGAAGTTGCTCTGGTTCACGGCACTGAATTCCGATTATCTCAAGCTCAGGTTCACGTGTGGGCGTTGGCCTCTACAATCATGTCGCAGATTTCGCGGACCGCCCCTTTGCCCCCGGCTTTGGAGGTGACGTAATGTGCGGCCTCAAGGGCCTGGGGCACGGCATCAGAAACCGTCAAAGCCAGACCGACATTCTTCATCAAGTGCACATCCGTCAGGTCGTCGCCCATGTGCGCGACTTGATCCAACTCAACACCCAATTGGGCCGCAATGGTGCGAAGCTCCGCCAGTTTGTCGCTGGCACCGATGCGCACATGTTCAATACCCAAATGCTCCGCACGGGTGAGCGTCGACGTTGCCTTGCTGGCGGATATGATGCACAGCTGTACACCAGCTTTCATGGCATTCTTCATGCCCAGGCCATCCTTCACATTGAATTTGCGAAACTGAACGCCGTCGTCCGTGTAATACAAGCCGCCGTCGGTCATCACGCCGTCAACATCAAGCGACAGTAATTTAATATGAGCGAGTCGGCTCAGAGTTTCATCCATCGTCAATTTGGCCGTCATGAAAGCCTCTTAAATCCATGTAAAAGTTGAAACATTCAAATTACCATACACGCTCATAGGTAATTGTGGTAAACATCTGCCTAACAGTCTTGTTTTTAGATCTAGATTTTATATTACTCTTGGAAAGCCGAGCCTTGATTTTCACCGTATCAGATCTCATCTCATGATCAATCTTTCCCTACGCACCAAATTGATCGCTCTCGTAACGCTGATTTTGTTGGTGGGCTTTGCCGCGACCAACATATTGAACTTCGAGGTTTCCAAAGGGGTGCTGCGCACCACCATCTTGGAAAACGAGCTGCCGCTTTCGAGCAACAATATTTATTCGGCCATCCAAGCCGACCTGTTACGGCCGATTTTCATTTCTTCTTTGATGGCCAATGACACTTTCGTTCAAGACTGGGTTCTTGAAGACGAGATCGACGCGGATCGCATGACCCGCTATTTGGCGCAAATCCGCCAACGTTACGAAACCTTTACGTCGTACTTCATCTCAGCAAAGACGCTGCGCTATTATCACTACGAAGGTGTGTCACGCACGCTCAGCGAAACCAATCCCGAAGATCGGTGGTTTTTTGCTGCGCGCGACATGGAAGATCCCTACGTGGTGAATGTCGATTTCAACTATCAACAAAACCACAACATCACCATTTTCATCAATTACCGCGTTGTCGATAGTGAGGGACACTTTTTAGGCGTCACCGGTGTCGGACTGGGTCTTGGCTCCGTAAGTGACTTGGTCAAGACCTATCAACAAAAATTCCGCCGCCATGTTTACTTCGTTGATGACGCTGGCCTTATCCGAGTTCACGCCCAACCCGACATTGCGGGCAAGACGACCATTTTTGATGTTGACGGCTTAGGCAAGATTGCCAAGCAGGTTCTCACCAAAGATCATGGCTCATATTCCTATGATTCCCATAACGGCAAGATCTTACTCACAACCCGCTACATCCCGGAACTCAAATGGCACCTGTTTATCGAGTTGCCCGAATCCGAAGCCTTGGAAAATATGCGCTCAGGGTTTTACCGCAACCTGTTGATCGCACCCGCCGTCATTTTGATCACCATCTTTTTAATCGGTTACAGTATCAACATCTTCCAACGGCGCTTGGAAGAGTTGGCCATTACCGACAAACTGACTGGACTGAACAACCGCCAACATTTTGATTTCACCCTCAGCCAGGCCGTTAAACGCTTTGGTCGCGATGGACGGGCCTTCAGTTTGTTGATGATGGACATCGACCACTTCAAAGACATCAATGACGAAATGGGCCATTTGGCCGGTGACAACGCGATCCGTTTGGCCGCTAAAATCATCAGTGAAAACGCCCGCGAAAGTGATTTGACGTGTCGTTGGGGCGGCGAAGAATTTGTCATTCTCGCCCCTGAATGCTCCGCCCAAGATGCCCATCGCCTCAGTGATGCCATCCGCGACGCCATCCGCAACGCGGCCCTGTTCCCAGACCACCCCGAACGCACCATCACCATGAGCATCGGCATCGCTGAAATCCGCGTGGGGGATACGGAGGTCAGCTTGATCGGCCGCGCCGACCGCGCCATGTATAAAGCAAAGTCCAACGGACGCGACCGCACCGAATTCGCTTAAATAGACCTGAGATTCAAGCCCATGAAAGACACCTTGAAGCCCGGCATAACCTATCAACACGTCTACACCGTACCTGACGACAAAACCGTGCCGTCGTTGTACCCAGAAGCATCTGAATTTCAAGAAATGCCCGAGGTGTTCGCAACCGGCTTTCTGGTCGGTTTTTTAGAATGGGCATGCATCAAATCCATAGAGCCGCATTTGGATTGGCCCGCAGAAATGACCGTCGGCACCCACATCGACGTCAGCCATGAAGCCGCCACGCCGCCGGGCCTGACGATCACCGCCCAGGTCAAGTTGGTCGAAGTAGACGGCAAACGCTTGGTGTTTGAAGTCGAAGCCCACGACGGCGTCGACACCATCAGCCGAGGACGCCACCAACGTCACATCATCAACCGCGCCGCGTTCGCTGCTCGAGTGAAACAAAAAGGCCTAAGCATCCCTTAAGCCCCCGACTTGCGCGTTTTCTCCAATGACGTTAACTGGAAGCGTCCCCAACTCGGAACCAATGCGCCCATGGAGCTTACCGCACCCTATGTTCTGATCGACGACATGACGACGCCGGATGGCGTGCTGTTGTTCACGAACCCGCGTGACATGCTCATCTGCACGCAGCCCCAAGACGTCGCCGCCGTGCTAGCGAAAATCGACCAAGCCCTCGAAGACGGTCACCATGTGGCGGGCTACTTGGCGTATGAGCTGGGGTATGTTTTGGAACCCAAGCTGGCCCCCTTGCTGCCGCTTGAGCGGAATGGCCCACTGATTTGGATGGGGGTATTCGATGCCCCGTACCCTGTTGACGCGGGTCTTTTTGACGCCTGGGCAACGGAGCCTCACAGCGTCAGCGCCTTACGCCCCGCCGAAGAACGCGACACCTATTTAAAAAAAATAGAAACCATTCGCGAACACATTCGTGCCGGCGACGTGTATCAGATTAACCACACCTTCAAACAACGTTTTGATTTTAGCGGCAGCCCGTTGTCTCTGTTTGCCCATCTGCGTCAAAACCAACAGGCGCGCTATGGCGCTTTGATCGCCACCGGAGACCGCCACATCTTGTCCTTGTCGCCGGAATTGTTTGTGGACGTATCGGCCAACTTGGCCCGCACCCGGCCCATGAAAGGCACCGCCGCACGCGCAGCCAACCCCTTGGACGACGAGGCCCGCAAGCACTGGCTTTGTCACGACGAAAAGTCCAAAGCCGAGAACCTGATGATCGTTGATCTGTTGCGCAACGATTTAAGCCGCATTGCCCTTGTGGGCTCGGTCAACGTCACGGATTTATTTCATGTCGAAACCTATCCGACCTTGCACCAGATGACGTCTGCCATCGAAGCCAAGCTGCGCCCCGGCACCCCATTCTCACACCTCATCAAGGCCCTGTTCCCGTGCGGTTCGGTGACGGGCGCACCCAAAGTCAAAGCCATGGAGATCATCCGTAGCCTCGAAACCGAGCCCCGCGGCGTCTACACGGGGGCCATCGGCTATGGCGCACCCGGCAACGTCGTGCGCTTGAATGTGGCGATCCGCACCATCAGCTTAAGCGGTGAAGGCGGCAGAGAAGGCGAAATGGGCATCGGCAGCGGCATCGTTTATGATTCTGAGCCCGCCGAAGAATGGGATGAATGCCATCTCAAGGCCCGGTTCCTCACCCAGCCGCAGCCGTCATTTGATCTGTTGGAAACCTTGTTGTGGGAACCCGGTTCAGGCTTTGCCCTGTTGGATCGACATTTACAGCGCATGGCGGACAGTGCGCATTACTTTGGCTATGGCTTTGACGAAGACGTTGCACTGAGCACCTTAAACCAAGCCATCCCCACAAAGCCTGATACGCCCTTAAAGGTCCGCTTGTTGCTCAGCGCAAACGCCACATTCACCACCGAAGCGACGCCGCTGCTCCCTCAGCCAACCGATCAGGTTTGGCGCTTTAACGTATCTGAAGCGCCCATCAGTCGCGACAATCCGTTTGTCTATCACAAGACCACCAACCGGGCCTTTCATGACGACGAACGCACCCGCCTTCACGCGGTGAACGGCTGCGACGAAGTCCTGTTTTGCAATGAGTTTGGCGAATTGACCGAGGGGTCCATCACCAACATCTTCCTAGAAATAAACGACCAATTGCTCACCCCGGCACTCCACTGTGGCCTGCTGGCGGGAACTTTGCGCCAGGACCTAATTGATACTGGGCGCGCCGTAGAAGCGGTTCTTCGCCCAGCGGACCTTGAGAAGGCGGAGCGCATTTGGCTGGGCAATTCTGTGCGTGGATTGGTCCCGGCAACCCCCGCACGTCCCCCCCACTAAAGCTCAACCTGTGACGCCCGACACAGCCACCCAAAGCCTATCTTGGTACATTGAATATGTGATGTGACGATTCGCACCATGAATAGGAGCCGTAACATGAAAAGCTACCGCCACAATACGTATAAAATACCGGATTACGATTTCGGCGATGAGGTTCTGTACGAGCAATCCAAACCGGAAAAGGACCCCAAAGGCGCCAAAGGCAAGGAAATCCCCATACTGGTCGCCATGTGCCTGTTTTCCTTTTTGGTTTTGGGCACCTATATGTTGATCAAATTCACACCGGGTATGGAATACAAACTTGGCGCGATGTTTTACACCACCAATGACAGGGCCAGTTCGGCCTATCAAATTGGTCAGATCCGCCTTGGCACCACCATGAACGTTTTGCGCGCCGTGCAACCCCATGCGCAAAAAGCCATCGCCCCCAACGGAGCCATCACCATGGCCTTTAGCGACGGCGACAGCAGCTATCAGATTTGGTATGCCGAAGACGGCCCCTACAACATCGCCTATAAAGCCCGCCAAGACCAAGTCGTTCGGGGCCAAAGTGAAGACGATTACATCAACACCCTTGCCAAACAATATGGCGCACCGTCCGTGTCTTCCTGCACACAGCGCACCTCTGACGGTGTCCGCGATTGCCGTTTCAGTTGGTGGATGCCCGGCGAAATCCGCATTGAAGTGATCAGCCGCCAAGACCAAGCCATCGATCGGTCAACGTCGTCATCGCGCCTGATGATCACCACCATCACCACCGACACCCGCCTGGAAGGACGCATGTTCCGCACCAAGCTGGAAACCGCCGCAGAGCGCTAAGTCCACATGAAGTCCGCACAACACAGACATGACAACACCGCCTGAAACTGTTAGAGATCAAGGGTTATCTTCACTCTCTTAAGGCGGTGCTCTCATGACGTCCCCCACGGCCAAAGCGCATTTTCAGTGGCAAGACCCCCTGTTGATCCAAGAACAGTTGAGCGAAGATGAGCGTTTGGTGCAAGACACTGCGCGCGATTACGCCCAAGATAAATTGATGCCGCGCGTCTTGGATGCCAACAGAGACGAAATCTTTCATATCGAGATCATGACCGAAATGGGCGCGTTGGGCTTACTCGGCCCGACCTTGCCCGAGGAATATGGCGGCGCCGGTGTCTCCCACGTGGCCTATGGGCTGGTGGCGCGGGAAATTGAACGCGTTGACAGCGGTTATCGTTCCGCCATGAGCGTGCAGTCGTCGCTGGTCATGCACCCCATTTACACGTATGGGACAGAGGCACAAAAGCGCAAATACCTGCCCAAGTTGGCCTCAGGTGAGCTGATTGGCTGTTTCGGTTTGACGGAACCCGACGCGGGCTCCGACCCCGGCTCCCTGCGCACACGGGCGGAAAAGGTCGACGGCGGCTATGTGCTGACGGGCAACAAGATGTGGATCACCAATGCCCCCATCGCCGACGTCTGCATCGTGTGGGCCAAGTTGGACGGCGACATTCGCGGTTTTGTCGTTGAACGCGGGGCCGAGGGTCTGAGTACGCCCACGATTAAAGGCAAGTTTTCCCTGCGCGCCTCCATCACCGGAGAAATCGTCCTGGATCGGGTATTTGTGCCCGAAGACAACCTGTTTCCCAACATTTCCGGCCTCAAAGGGCCATTTGGCTGCTTGAACAAAGCGCGTTTCGGCATTGCCTGGGGGGCCTTGGGCGCGGCGGAGTTCTGCTGGCTGGCGGCGCGCGGGTACACCATGGACCGCCACCAATTCGGCCGTCCCTTGGCGGCCAACCAATTGGTGCAAAAAAAGCTCGCCGACATGCAAACCGAAATCGCCTTGGGGCTTAACGCATGCCTCACCCTAGGGCGCATGATGGATGACGGCAAAGCCGCACCCGAAGCCATTTCCATGCTGAAACGCAATTCCTGCACCAAGTCCTTGGACATCGCCCGCATGGCGCGGGACATGCACGGCGGCAACGGCGTATCGGACGAATTTCACGTCATCCGCCACATGATGAACCTGGAAGCCGTGAACACCTACGAAGGCACAGCCGACATCCACGCCCTTATTTTGGGCCGTGCACAGACCGGAATCCAAGCCTTCAGCGGTTAAATCTTGGGCTTTGAGGGGCGTTTTCCGGTGTTGCAAAATGTTGCAAACACTTGCGCTGTGCCCCTTTCCCTCATAACTCTAGCGGACTATGATGGATTTCTTCGCCCGACCCCTAAGACAATAACGGGATTAACCCGCACAAAATGACGCACGATACCCTCATCATGCCGAACGCTTCGGCTCTGACTTTGCACGACATCGATCCGCACCTGGACTTGGAAGCGGAAATCAATCGTCTGCGCCGCGACAAAAACGCCATCATCCTGGCCCACTATTATCAAGAGGGTGAGATTCAAGACTTGGCGGATTTTGTCGGCGACAGTCTCGACCTGTCGCGCAAGGCCGCGGCGACCGACGCCGATATGATCGTTTTTTGCGGCGTGCGCTTCATGGCCGAAGTGGCGAAAATCTTGAGCCCTGAAAAAACCGTGGTGATCCCCGACGCGGACGCTGGGTGTTCTTTGGAAGACAGCTGCCAAGCGGACGCTTTTAAGATTTGGCGCGAAGCCCACCCCGATCACATCTCGCTCACCTATATCAATTGCTCAGCCGAAGTCAAAGCCCTGTCGGACGTGATCGTGACGTCTTCAAGCGCCGAATACATCATCAACAACCTGCCCAAAGATCAGCCCATCTTGTTTGCCCCAGATCGTCACTTGGGCGCGTACTTGCAGCGCAAAACCGGGCGCGACATGGTGTTGTGGCCGGGCACCTGCATTGTCCACGAACAGTTTTCGGCGCGCGAAATCACCCGCCTGAAATCTCAACACCCCGGCGCTTTGGTGGCCGCGCACCCCGAATGCCCCGAAAGCATCATCGAAGTGTCCGATCATGTGGGCTCCACCAGCCAGATTTTGAGCTTTGTGCACTCCGCGCCTTCCAATGAATTCATCGTGGCGACGGAACAACACATCATTCACCAGATGCAAAAAGACAGCCCCGACAAAACCTTTTACGCGGCACCGGGCTCTGATGGCGGGTGCAGCTGTTCCAGCTGTCCGTACATGGGGCTGAACACCTTGGAAAAGATGTATTTGGCACTGCACAACGAAGCCCCGGCGATTGTCATGAGCGAAGATTTGCGCCTGCGCGCCTTAAAACCGCTGGAACGCATGTTGGAGCTGGCCCCCACCGCCGCCAAATCACAGGACGCCGCCTGATCATGGAACCACACGTCCCCAACACACTGCCCCCAGGGCTGACGCCCGAACGGGTTGAACATTTGATTGCCGACGCCTTGGCCGAAGACTTAGGCCACGGCGGCGACATTACGTCCAATTCTACAATCCCTGAAGACCTCCACTTTCAAGGCGTCCTGGCCGCACGTCAGGACATGGTCGTAGCCGGGTTGGACCTCGCTTGGCTGGTGTTTGCCACAGTCGACGACACCATTGACTGGCAAGCCAAATGTAAAGACGGCGACGTGTTGAAAGCGGGCGACGTGGTGGCCCACGTTTCGGGTCAGGCACGGGCTTTGCTGACGGCGGAACGCACCGCGCTCAACTTGTTGCAGCACTTAAGCGGCATCGCCACCTTGGCCAAAACCTATGTGGACGCCGTGGCGGGCACCGACACGACCATTTTGGACACCCGCAAGACCCTGCCCGGCTACCGCGAACTGGCCAAATATGCGGCGCGTATGGGCGGAGCCACCAACCACCGCATGCGCCTGGACGACGCGGTGTTGATCAAAGACAACCACATCGCCGTGGCGGGCTCGATTACCGCCGCCATCACCGGGGCCAAAGCTGCGGGTCACAGCCCCATCGAAGTCGAATGCGACACCTTGGACCAAGTGCGCGAAGCCCTAGACGTCGGCGTCGACGCCATCTTGCTGGACAACATGAGCGTCGAGCAATTGGTCGAAGCCGTCGCCCTGATCGGCGACCAAGCCCGCTCAGAAGCGTCCGGCGGCGTCACCTTGGAAACTGTGCGCGCCATCGCCCAAACCGGCGTCAACTCCATCTCCATCGGCCGCATCACCCAATCCGCCCCCGCCGTAGACATCGGTCTCGACTGGCAAACAAATTAGAAAAGCCTTATAACGTGGCTTCACAACAAGATGGGTGGCGTCTGTGAATTCTGAACATCGATTTGACGTACTGGTTGTCGGCAGTGGCGCTTCGGGGCTGAATTTGGCTTTGGAGCTGGCGGCGTTTGCCCGTGTCGCCGTAATCACCAAGTCTGAGCTGCACGAAAGCAACACATACTATGCCCAGGGCGGCATTGCCGCCGTGTTGGATGAACACGACAGCATGCAGTCGCACATAACTGATACTTTGGACGCGGGTGCAGGGTTGTGTGACGAAGACGTGGTCAAGTTCATTGTCGAACATGGCCGCGAATCCATTGAAAAGTTAGCCAGCTATGGGGTTGAATTCACCACCCAAGTCGGTGACGCAGGCAACAATGAATACCACCTGACCCGTGAAGGCGGACACAGTCACCGGCGCGTCGTGCACGCCGCCGACGCCACCGGGCAAGCCATCGAAACCACCATGGAAGAACGTGTGCGCGAGGCTGAAAATGTCACGGTGTTTGAGCACCACAACGCCGTTGATTTGTGGTGTGAGCGCGACATTCATGGGCGTTCCAAACGGGTCACGGGGTTGCATGCGCTGAACACCAAATCGGGCGAAGTGTTGGCCTTTTCCGCCCCGTTCGTGGTGTTGGCGACGGGCGGCGTCAGCAAGGTATATCTGTACACGTCCAACCCCGACATCTGCACCGGCGACGGCATCGCCATGGCGTGGCGGGCGGGCTGTCGGGTGGCGAATATGGAGTTCACCCAATTTCACCCGACGTGCCTGTATCACCCGCAAGCCAAATCGTTTTTGGTGTCCGAAGCGGTGCGCGGCGAAGGTGGATTGTTAAAGCGTCCCGACGGCACGCGGTTCATGGACGATTTCGACCCCCGGGGCGAATTGGCGCCGCGTGACATCGTGGCCCGCGCCATCGATTATGAAATGAAGCGCCTGGGCGCGCCGTGCATGTATTTGGACATCAGCCACAAAGGCCAAGATTTCATCGAAGAGCACTTCCCGATGATTTATGCCAGTACCAAACAATTCGGGTTCGACATGGCCAAAGAACCCCTGCCTGTGGTGCCCGCTGCGCACTACACCTGCGGCGGCGTGGTGGTGGACAAAAACGGCCACACCGATGTGGAGGGTTTGTACGCCATCGGTGAAGTCACCTACACGGGGCTGCATGGAGGCAACCGCTTGGCCAGCAATTCTTTGCTGGAATGCCTGGTCTATTCCACGGCTGCCGCCAGAGACATTCGTGACCGCCTTCACCAAGGCCAGATGAACGAAGACACCTTGCCGCCGACGACGCCGCCGTGGGATGAAAGCTATGTCACCGAACCCGATGAAGAAGTTGTGATTGCCCACAACTGGGAAGAACTGCGCCGCTTCATGTGGGATTACGTGGGCATTGTGCGCACCAACAAACGCTTGGCCCGCGCCCACACCCGCATCGACATGCTGCAAGCGGAAATCATTGAATACTACGGAAACACGCGCGTCACCGGCGACTTGCTGGAACTGCGCAATTTGGCGGTGTGCGCCGAACTGATCATCCGCTGCGCCCAACACCGCAAAGAAAGCCGCGGCCTGCACTTCACCTTGGATTATCCCAAATTGACCAAAAAAACGCCCAAGCCCACCGTGTTGGTGCCCAGACGCTATCCCGGCACCGAAAGGCGATCCGCATGAAGGGACCCTTGGACGGCAAAATGGCCCTGGTCACCGGAGCTGCGGGCGGCATCGGCCTAAAGGTGGCGCGGGCTTTGGCGCAAACCGGGTGCGGCTTGTACCTGGTCGGGCAAAAATTCATGCCCCTGGAACAAGCCGCCAGCGACATTCGCAGTGATTATGGCGTCAAAGCCGAAGCTCACACCGGCAACCCCGCCATCGCCGTGGATGCCGAAGCCGTGTCGATGGGCTGTGCCGACGCAGAGATTTTCATCAACTGCACCGGCAATCTGCCCCCGGGCCAGCTGGAAGACATCGAAGACGCCCGCTGGCGCAAAAGCTGGGAAGCCGCTGTGTTCGCCCCGCTGAATATGGTGCGGGAAATGATCGGCCACATGACCGACGAAGGTCGGGGAGTGATCGTGTTGATCATTGATGCGCCTTTGGAAACAAACTCCCTGGACATCTGCGCCAGCGTCGCGGGCGCGGTTCTCAAAACCCTGATTGCCGGCGTGGAGCAAGACTTGGCACAAGGGGTACGAATCTTTGGACTGTGCACCGAACGCAACGTTGAGCCCGTGTCCCTGAGTGAGGCCATCATCCGCTTGGCGCTGGAACCGGAACGCTTTGCCACCGGGTCGATCTTGACGGCGCAAGATATTCTTCAAGACGAAGCAGACACGCCGGCATGACGACGTATCCACAACCCACCACATTTCCCCAAGGGGCTGGCTTTCAAGACGGCGTGTGGACTCAAACGCTCACCCCGCGCGCTCAAACCGAAGGCCGCGCCGCGCTGTTTTTGGACCGCGACGGCGTGGTGGTTGAAGAAGCGCACTATTTGCACAAAACCGAAGACGTGCAGCTCACCCCCAATGCGGGCGAAACCATCAAAGCTGCCAACGCGCGCGGCGTCCCTGTTATTCTCGTCACCAATCAGGCGGGGATCGGTTATGGGTATTTCGGCTGGGACGATTTTGTCGCCGTGCAAACCCGCATTCTGAGTGACTTGAACGCCTCAGGCGCCCACATCGATGGCGTGTTCGCGTGCCCGTTTCACGAAAAAGCCCAAGGCGTTTATGCCGCCGTCGATCACTTTGCCCGCAAGCCCAACCCCGGCATGCTGACCTTGGCCAGCCAAATCATGGGCGTGGACTTGGCGAAGTCTTGGATTGTCGGTGATCGATCCCTAGACCTACAGGCTGGTAAAAACGCAGGCCTGGTCGGCGGCATTCATGTGTGGACCGGACACGGCAGCAAGGACGGCGAACGCGCAGCGGCCTTAGGCGTCGCCGATTATGCCTTCTCGGCATCACCCGCCACCAACCTGGGCGACGCCCGCTCGCTGATTTCAATCTTGCTTTAAGCGCCGCCTTTGGCCGCGTGTTCGATGTAGTTCTGCAGACCCATCTTATCGATCAGGCCCAACTGTTTTTCCAGCCAGTAGGCGTGATCCATTTCGGTGTCTTCGAGCAGACCGAGCAAAATCTGGCGGCTCTGGAAATCACGTTCCGTTTCGCACAACGCGATGGCATCCTTGAGCTTGACGACCGCGTCGTATTCCAGCGTCAGGTCACTTTTCAACATGCTGGGCACATCCGTACCCACTGAAATGGTGTCGCGGTTGACCATATTTGCCATCCCTTCCAAGAAGAGAATCCGTTCGATCAACTGCTTGGCATGGTCGAGTTCTTCTTGCCATTCGTGGTGGATGTGCTCATAGAGCATAGGCAGACCCCAATCTGCATACATCTGCGAATGGATGAAATACTGATCCGCCGCCGCCAGTTCAAAGGCGAGCAGATTATTTAGAGTTTCAATGACTTTCGCATTACCTTGCATGGATCAGTTCTCCCCTTTGCCAGACATCAGCTGGATGTAATTTTGCATGCCCATTTTATCGATTTGATAAAGTTGCGCTTCGATCCAATCGACATATTCTTCATGGTTTTCAATAAGTTCCGTCAGATCATCCCGGCTGATGTAGTCACGTTTTTGCTCACACAAGACCACCGCAGCCCGCAGGTCTTTAAGGTTGGCCTGCTCCAATTTCAGTTCACAGTCGATGATTTCCTGGACATCTTGACCGATCCACAGCTTTCCCAGTTCCTGCATCGACGGCAGGCCCTCCAGGAACAGCACCCGTTCGATGACTGCATCCGCATCTTTCATGGCCCGAATGGAACGGCTGTAAACGCGGTTACCCAATCCGCCGATGCCCCAATTGTTGAGCATGCGCGCATGTAAAAAGGTTTGGTTGATGGAAGTCAGTTCATTTTTCAAAATGCCGTTTAAATGATCGAGAACATCCTCGTCACCTTGCATATTCATGCTCCTTATAAGGTCACACGGGAGAGTGAGAGATCGCGGCTCAGTGGTTCCGAGGACTGTTGAGATATGCAATCGCTCAGGTACATAATGCACTTGCCGCACTTTGGTTTTTTGCCGCAAGACTTGAAAACACACTTCGCCGTTTGCGCACCATCCTTGACGGCATCGCGGACATCGTGATTTGAGATCCCTCGACAAAGACAAATGTACATGGTGATTTCGGCTCCATAAATTTAATCAAGTGGCTTGTGCTTAATCGACGCAGAGCTTTGCACGTCCGTCGGTCGTTGCTTTTTTTCGGCTGGGCTTTGAAATGACAGTTCAGTCTTCACAACACTAGCAGGGCCAAAAACCGCCGGACCTCCGCGCATTTCAGATATAAGCCGCGCGGCAAATTGTTTCCAAAGCATCATAGTTGAGAATCCTTATTACTTGATACTGATTATCAATTGCATTAATGCAACGGCACGTCAAGATGATTTATATTCCAGCCCCGCCGCGTACGATCATTGCCGATACTCAAGTTCCGCATTGGACGGAAGCGCGCGCTCCTCCGTCAGGGGCGCTGCGATATTTTGTAATCCCCGCATGAATGATCCGAGGCCCGAAGAACGCACCGCCACCAAACGTTTGCCATTTTGTCGGCATCTGCTCTTGATATGATCGACCGCGGCGTGACTGACGCAATCAACGGGAAACACCACCAGGTCCGCCCGCTCCAACAGGCCACCCAGGCGCTCAAAGCTCTGTTCAAGCCCTCCATCGTGGTGCAGGAACTCACCGTTCCAGCCTTCCACCACATTTCGATAACGGCTCACCGATGTTGCCCGCCCGCCCACGTACAGCACACGCTTTCGGCACAAATCATAGGGACAGGCTTCTTCACCCGGACACAGTCCACCATCATTGGCGCAGATATCCCCCATAAAAGCCGGAATCGTGGTTTCCAAAACACGGCTTTCTTCTTCCATAGCCGTCAATTCTTCTTTGAGCCGATAGCGCTCCGTTTCCAGAAACTCAATGCGCTTGGCCTTTCGGGCCAGGGCGTCCTGCATACCAAAATTCAATTTATCCGCTTTGTTTAAGGCATCCCGAAGGGATTCGATGATCACCATGAGGCTTTTTTTCGATGTTGCGCCCCCCATGGTCTCACTTGAACCGTTGATGTTGACGAACGCCGCATTGCGCGCTTCGCGTCGGGAATCATCCAATTCCGTACGCAATCCAGCGATGATGCGATCACGGGACCAGACGTAACACCGTGCCTGCTCTAACTCCTCACGCAGCTTTTCAAGTTCAATCTTGTTTTTGCTCATCGTTTTGAGATCGGTGCGATGGGTTGATCCGGCCAGGTGCGACAGCATATGTACCTCACCAAACGCAATTTCCTCCAACTCCAGCGTCACAAGGGGGTGCGCAAGCAAAGCCCAATAGGCCCCCGCCACATCGCCATCGGCCAGCGCCCCCTGCCAGAGGGCGCGCAAGTGTTCGACCGACGTCGCTTGCGTGAAATTTTTCCACGTTTGTGTGTATTTGCGTTCCAATGCGATCTGCATCGCACGGCCCACCGGAGCGTTCGTGGAGGCGGCTTTAACGAAATAGCCATGCAAATCGTAATCGGGGACTGTCTCTGCTCCGAATTCAACCTTTGTACGCCTTTTGATACGTTGCAATTCCGCCAACGTTAAGCACGTTCCCACAACAGAACACATCCTTGATGGGTTTAATTCCCACAGTTTTTTCGGCTTGGTCCGAGACAACGCAAACCGGCTTTTGTTTTTTTCACCGTCGCACTGGGGAGACGAACACGGTTTTTCACATTTTGCAAACATCGAAACACCACCTATTGCGAATGATTATCATTTGCATGATATAGGTACTGCAGACTTTGTCAATGCACAGATGTGCTCCCCGTGAAAATTCTCCATGACTGAAGATTCACGCGATATAAATACTCAGCCCGATCAACAAAGGGCAGAGAAACTTGGTAAGATGTGGGGGCTGTGCGGGGATCACAGAGCAGTTACGGCGCTTTGACGACCTGATTGCGGCCGCCATTTTTGGCTGCATAAAGCGCCTTGTCTGCAGCGTCCGACAAGGCCTGGGCCGTATTATAGTCAGGCACCGCCGCAACGCCGCAACTGATGGTGACGCGAAAGGTTTGATCGTCGGCGGTGAATTCTATTTCCGAAAACACTTTGCGAATGATATCGAAAACCTGCGCGGCTTCATCAACACCCGTGTCGATCAAAATAGCGGAAAACTCTTCCCCGCCCATACGCCCAATGATATCGGCACTGCGCAACCGCAGACGCAGCAAACGGGCCAGCGCTTTAATCACCCGATCCCCGACGCCGTGGCCGTATGTGTCGTTCACCACCTTAAAATGATCGATGTCCAAAGACACCACGGCAAGATCCTTTTTGTTGCGCTGCGCACGGGCAAGCTCAATGCCCAGAAATTGCTTGGTCGTGGTGTGGTTGAACAACCCGGTCATGCTGTCGCGGGTCATGAAAGAACGCAATTCCCGAAACCGTGCGGCACGGATCCGGACCGACGAAATCAAATGTGACGAACGGATGGGTTTGGTCAGAAAATCGTCGCCGCCCAATTCCATCGCCGACAATTGTTTGTCTTTATCGGATTCACCGGACAAAAAGACGATGGGAATGCCTGCATACTCTTCGCGTTGGCGGATAACCCCCGCAACTTCATGACCATCGCAAGTGGGCATGTAAAGATCCAACAAGATCAACTCGGGCGAAAACAAATCCAGAGCATCAAACACATCCATGGGATCAAACACGACCTTGGTTTCCATGCCCGCCCCTTGCAAAATCAGTTCTGTATAACTGGCAAGGGTTTCATCGTCGTCAACGATCAAGACACGGAACTGTTCATCTTCATGGTTTTGCGTGACACGGTCCAAGACATCAATCAAATTTGCCATGTCCACCGGTTTCACCAGATAGGCTTTGGCCCCGGCGTGAACGGCCCCCAGCCGTGCCGACATGGTATCCAATACCGTGTTCACCACCACCGAGATATCCTTAAATTCACTGTCTTCGCGCATCATGGCCAAAGCGCTCAGCGCCGCAGACGTATCTCGATCAAACAAAAGACCGGTAACAATCACATCGACGACGCCATGGGACTTTAAATCATCCAGCATTTTGTCGGGGTGATCGACAATGCGCACGTCAAACCCGTAATGGTTCATTTCTTGGTGCACTTGCGCCGCGGCCGTGCCGTCGTATTCCATGACAATCAACACTTTTTTGCGTGCACTGCCATGCAATTGCGGCACCCAAACACGTTCCGTGCTGTCATCGACCTCCGCAGCCTCTTGGCTTTGGGCAACGACGTCGTCAAGCAAACGCTGACATAGTTTTTCCAAGTTCGCGCAGAGTGTTTTTGCATCCTCATCAGACTCACGGCCCGGATTTTCCAACACCCAAATACACGCTCGTTCCATTTCGCGCGCATACTCTGTGACGGCGGGAAACCCAAATGTCGCCCCAGATCCGGCCAGCTTGTGCGTGGCATCGCGAATGATCGCAAGGTTATCAAGGCGTGCACCACCCTCAGCGTGTTTCAGGTGATGGATGGTCGTTTGCAAATCCGCAATCCGACCTTCAATTTTTTGCGCGTATTGCCTTCGCAACTGCGCCATCTTTTGCTCCATGCTCAAAGGGGTATCAGCCACGGCTCGCACTCCAAATCTCCTGGACGCGCTCAGCCAAAGTCATCAGCTCAAAGGGTTTGGCAATTATGTCGACGGCACCCAGGGCTCGGTAACGCTCAACGTCGGACGGCATCACTTTTGCGGTGATGAAGACGACGGGAATATCTTTCATGGCCTCAATTCCACGCAACTTGACCAGCGTCGTCGGCCCATCCATTTCAGGCATCATGACATCGAGCAAAATAATGTCCGGTACAAAATGCCGGGCTTTTTCGATGGCTTCAGCGCCAGAGTTGCACACAACAAGCGTAAAGCCACCAATTTCTTCCAACGCCATCTGCGCGACCGTCTGAATATCGGGGTCGTCTTCAATCAATAAAATTTTGCTGAACACAGCACATTTCCTAGCCACAAATGCTTTCTTATGAACACCATACAGTAAGTCATATTTTTGGGAACGTCTAAAAGCGCAAAGCCAAAGACAATCAAATC
>NZ_MCGG01000010.1 GCF_001746755.1 Magnetovibrio blakemorei
TTGTTCAGGGCGAACTATTTTGGGCGCGGTCGTGACCAACGTTGCCATCAAATTTGCCATTCACAAACCGCCGTTCTGATCAGCAAAACTCGAGCGCTTCGTGGTTGTAAAGATCACACAGCAGTTGCACGCTGGTGGGTGATGTTGACAACGTCCGCATGTTGGTGCCATTCACAGGCCGTTCTTTCATCAAAGCTTGAATGATGTCGAAGGCGTGTTCGTCCAGCACAAAGCTGTGGCCGTCAAATCCAAGGGTGAAGCGCCCCGCTTCGGATGTGAGGGCGAATTTGACGTAGTGGGGCTTGATCAAGCTGTCGCCGTCTTTCAGGTAGGCGGCAAAGTTTTCTAGCGACAGTGGGTCTTCGCGCTCAGAATAGACACCGAAGTCCTCATGCCCAGACTCGGTAAAAAACGTCACCAACCATTGGGTAAAGTCAGCGCGGTTCAACAATCCGCCAAGGCGCTCGCGCACGGTGGCGACGGCATCGGGCGCAATGGAGAAATCTGCACTTTCGACGTTCAGACCATCGCCCACATAGCGCGGGTCGGTTTCTTCAAACTGCGCCAGATGGTGCCCGTAACTGCTCAGCAGTTCGGACAGCTTTGGCCCCAAAAACCCAACCGAATAGGTTAGCGAGGTTTCAATCGTGGTGCCTTCGTGAGCGAAGTTCGGCGGCAGGTACAGCACGTCGCCGCGGTTGACCTCCACCCGGTCGCCCTCGTAGCGGGTTTTGAGCAGTTTGAAGTTCAGGCCTTCAACGTGTTGAGGGTGTTGGAGGGCCTCGCGACCAATGGTCCAAACGCGCTGGCCTTGGCCTTGGACCAAGAACACGTGGTAGCTATCGATGTGCGGTCCCACCGAGCCGCCGGGGGCGGAATAGCTGACCATGATGTCGTCCATCAGCCACCGGGGAGCAAATTTGAAATGGCGCAACAGGGCCGAAGTGTCGGGGTGAAACTGCTCGACATTTTGCACCAGAAGGCTCCAGTCCTTGTCGCCAGCGCTGGCATAGTCGTCAACGCTAAAGGGACCAAAGTGCGCCGACCAGTCGAGTACGTCGCCGGCGCTCTTCACCATGCGCGAAAGTGGGGCGTCTTCCATCGCCAACCCGGCCAACTCATCGGCGCTGATGAGGCCTGCCAAGTCGTCCTGGTCAAACGCGGCGCGTACAAGAAATGGCTTTTGGTTCCAATAAGTGGCGTAGAACTCAGTGGGGGACGGCAGGGCGTCCAAAATGATCAGGCGTTGGGGCATTGGGTTCCGATTAGCGGCGCGGCGCAGGTTTGACCTGCAACAGCGTGGAGAGGTCCTGCATTTCCTGGAAATATTTATCAGCGCCGGGATGCATCGGAGCCGTCAGGCCTCTTTTGGACATGTCATTGGGCTGAAGGCTAAAGAGCGCCGCAGCGGAGAATTTAAAATCGGTGAAATTGTTAAAAAGGCTTTCGATCAGAGTATAGACGACTTTTTCGGGGGTTTTTGAAGTGGTGACCAGGGTGGCCGTCACGCCGAAGGTCTTGGTGTCGAGCGGGGAGCCGGGATACATTCTTCCGGGAATGGTCACGGGGGTGAAATAGGGGAACTTTTCGGTCAGCAACTTGACCGCCGGACCGGACACTTGCACCAATGCCGTGTCGCACATATGGGCCGTTTCTTTGATGGAAGCGTTGGGGTGACCTACCGTATACACAACCGCATCGACATCACCGCCACACAACGCCGCCGACTGTTCCGCAGGGGCCAATTCGCTCGCTAGGGCAAAGTCTTCTATTGTCCATCCTTTGGCGTGCATCATCAGATCCATGCCGGAGCGTTGCCCGGAACCGGGGTTGCCGATGTTGACGCGCTTGCCCTTTAAATCGTCGAATGTCTTTATGCCCGCGGCGGTGCGGGCCAACACGGTGAAGGATTCGGGGTGTAGCGATAAAACTGCATTGAGGTCCGAATACGTACCCTGGCCTTGAAACGGTCCATAGCCTTTGGTGGCGTAAAACTGCACATCCGATTGGGCAATGGCAAAGTCAACGGTGCCGTCACGCAGCCGATTGATGTTGTCCACGGAACCGCCGGTGATGGCGACGGAACAATGAATGCCGTGCTTGTCCTGCCTTTGGTTGATGAATTTGCAAATGGCTTTGCCGACGGGGTAATAGACGCCAGACGTGCTGCCCGTGCCGATCGTAATGTTGCGGGCCTCAGCACCCTGCGCTTGCCCTTGAATGGCAAGTGAAATTCCCAAAGCGCTGGCCAAGCAAATCAAAGCGTTGCAACTATGCCGTTTTAATTGAGAGGCCATCGTATCTCCGAAAGCAGGTTCTTATAACGGTTTAAGCTAATATACTGTGACAGAATTTGTGTTCATCCGTCAATGATATGATGATCCCTACAGAGCACAAATCAGGTATTGTTGGTTGAGGACCCAATGATATCAGATTAATATCGTACGCTATTGAATACGCCCCTAGGGAACCGGGCGGGACGGGACGGAGGCCGAGGTGTCGGAAGTTGATCTAAACAAGGCGCTCCCTCAGTCGGACGATGGCACTCCGGTGATGAAACTTGGGCCGGCACCCGTACCAGCCCCAGACCCCACGCCAAAACCGGCGCCGTCGCCCAAATGGCTGGCGCTGTTGTCCAGATGGCCGAGATTGCAGGCAAAATTTCTGGGGCTCTCTGCCCAATTGCCGACGCTTGTGGCTCAATTACAGGCACAGTCTGAAAGTCTGCCAACGCAAGTCGCTCGGGTGAAAGCGCTGCCTGGGACGCATTTTGGCATTGCGGCTCTTGGCCTTGTCGTCGTGGCATCGCTGTTGGTTTATGTTTTGTCCGAAGACGTACCCTTGGCGTTGCCCGGGTGTGGCGATGCGGACGTGCAAGAGGTGGTCCGCAGTCTTGTAAAGAGCGCCCTCACCCAACAGGGGGCACCCACACCAAAAATAGACGTCTCTGACTTTGAATCAGGTGGGTCCGCGCCGGATGCCCCGCGTCAACTCTGTACGTTTTTGGTGAGCGAACAAGGCGAGAAGCTCACCATGTATATGTCTGTGTCATGGAAAAACGTCGATACGGGTGAATACCAAGTGATGATCGGTTCGACCTACGACTCCGTTTCAGAGTGACACGGTTTGCTCTCCGTTAGGGCCTGACCCTAGCTTAACTTAAGGTTTTGCCTTGTTTGCCTGCGATGTCCTGGATGAACTGCCAGGCCACCCGGCCGGACCGGGCGCCGCGGGTCATCGACCACTCCAGGGCCGCTGCCTGCAAATCGTCTTTGCTGATGTCGAGGGCGTAGTGCACCCGGTAGCTTTCGCAAATCTCAAAATAAGTGGTTTGGTCGAGGTTGTGAAAGCCCAACCACAAGCCGAAGCGGTCCGATAGGGAGACTTTTTCTTCCACCGATTCAGACGGGTTGATGGCCGTCGAGCGTTCGTTTTCGATCATATCGCGGGCCATCAAGTGGCGGCGGTTAGACGTTGCGTAGAAAATCACGTTGTCGGGTCGGCCCTCGACGCCGCCTTCCAAAACCGCTTTTAACGATTTGTACTGAGCATCATCGGCATCAAACGACAGGTCGTCGCAAAAAATAACCGCGCGCCGTCCGGTTGCACGCAAAATCTCCAACAAGCGGGGCAGGGTGGGGATGTCTTCGCGATGAATTTCCACCAACAGCAGCGGATCTTTGCGGTTGGCGTTGATTTCAGCGTGCACCGCTTTCACCAACGAGCTTTTACCGGTGCCGCGCGCGCCCCACAGCAAGGCGTTGTTGGCGGGATGACCGTCGGTGAACTGGCGTGTGTTTTGCAGCAAGGTCTCGGCTTGCGACTTGATACCCTTCAGCAATGAGAAGTCCACGCGATTGACCTTCGCGACCGGGCTCAGGCGTTGCGAATCCGCGTGCCAGACAAAGGTGTCCTCATCGCCCAGCACTTGGGTTGAGGAACGGGCGGGGGCTAAGCGGTCCAACGCGTCGGCGATGCGCTCTAAAACGGGCTTTAATTCATGATCTGTCATGGTCGGGGACGATAATCGGGCAAATTGCGCCCGTCAATACGCGTCACAATTCGCGTAAATACGCCTGAATACGCCTCTATCTTGCGGATCTGCCTTAAAAAAGCCTTTCTGCGTTTGCATACCGTGTCGATACGGCTATATATTCCGCAGTCTTTTTTAGTGGACCCTGTCCCAGGCGCCATTGTGGCGTGGAATGAGGGTTTTGAGGAGTTTCCAATGCTGATTTCGCCTGCTTTTGCGCAAACCGCCGGTGCTGCATCTCCGGCTGACATGTTCAGCCAGTTCATGCCGCTGCTGCTGATCTTTGTGGTGTTTTATTTTTTGCTCATTCGTCCGCAGCAAAAGAAAGCCAAAATGCACAAGGAAATGCTGAACGCGTTGCGGCGCGGCGACCGGGTTGTCACCGGTGGCGGGATCATCGGCACCATCACCAAAGTCAAAAGCGACACCGAAGTTCAGGTTGAAATTGCCGATGGCGTCAAAGTTTTGGTGGCCCGTGATTCCATTTCGGTGGTCATGGCAAAAACCGAAGCAGCGGATAAGGTTTCTGCAAACGACTCAGACGATGACAGCCAAGACGATCAAGACGGCAATGCGAAGACCGACGGCAAAAGCAAAAGCACTGGCCTGAAAAAACTGCTCGGCGGCTGATCAAGGATCTCCGCTTTTCGACGATTGTTCTGATTTCATACGCTTCACTCAACGGAATTTGCCATGCTCAAGATCGAAACCTGGAAGCTTGCCGTCGTTGGCATTCTCTGCGCGCTTGGATTTGCCTTTGCCGCGCCCAACCTGTTGAGCAGCGAAGCGGTGGACGGTTTGCCGGGGTTTTTGCCCAAAAGCCAGATCAGCTTAGGTCTGGATCTGCAAGGCGGATCGCATCTGTTGCTGGAAGTCGAAGTCGGCGTCGTCGTTAAGGAGCGTCTGGAATCTTTGGTGGATTCAATCCGCACGGAGCTGCGTAAAGAGCGCATCATATACGGCGGCCTGGGCGCAACGGACAGCGCCGTCAGCGTCACCATCAAAGATCCGGCTGAAGCCCAAAAGGCATACGACACCATTCGCCAGCTAGAAGTCGGCTATGCCAGCGATTTGGCCGATGACGGTGTCATCACCCTGACCTTGACCGAACAATCGTTGAAAGAACGACGCGTCGCGGCGGTCGAACAATCCATCGAAATCGTTCGCCGCCGCATCGATCCTCAGGGTATCAAGGAACCCACCATCATTCGCCAAGGCGATGATCGCATTTTGTTGCAGGTGCCTGGTGAAGATGACCCGGAAAAACTTAAAAAGCTGCTCGGTCAAACCGCGAAGCTGACCTTCCATCTGCTCGACGAAAAAGGCTCGCTGGCTGATGCTATGGCCGGGCGGGTGCCGCCGGGCTCCATGTTGGTGCCATCGATTGATGAGTTTGACAATCGCGGCGCGGCACGCATGTATTTGTTAAAGAAGCGCGTTTCCGTCAGTGGTGATACCTTGGTTAGCGCCTCGCTGGGCTTTGATCAAAGCTCGCGCCCGGCGGTCAATTTCCGCTTGGATGCCGTGGGCGGCAAAAAGTTCGCCGACATCACGCGCGCCAACATTGGCAAGCCGTTTGCCATTGTGCTGGATGGCAAAGTCATCAGCGCGCCCACCATTCAAGGCATTATTCCGGGCGGTTCAGGCCAGATCACCAGCGGAACGTTCACCACGGAAAGTGCCAGGGAATTGTCCTTGTTGCTGAGTGCAGGCGCGCTGCCCGCCCCGTTGACGGTGCTGGAAGAACGCTCCGTCGGACCGGGTTTGGGCCAAGACAGCGTCGATGCGGGCAAAGTTGCATCAATGGTCGGCCTTGCCCTAGTGGTGGTGTTCATGGCGATTTATTATGGCCGTTTCGGCGTTTACGCCAATGTGGCGTTGCTCATGAACATGGTGTTGATCGTCGCCATGCTGTCGGCCTTTGGCGCGACACTGACGTTGCCGGGCATTGCCGGTATTGTGCTCACCATCGGTATGGCGGTGGATGCCAACGTGTTGGTGTTTGAGCGCATTCGCGAAGAATTGCGCACCGGACGGGGTGTTTTATCCGCCGTGGACCAAGGTTACAAACTGGCGCTCAGCACCATCATGGATGCCAACATTACGACCTTGATTGCGGCGGTGCTGTTGTTTGCCTTTGGATCGGGTCCGGTGCAGGGCTTTGCGGTGACATTGGCTGTCGGCATCATTTCATCGATGTTTACGGCGATTTGGGTGACGCGCATTCTCATTTCAACTTGGTTGCGGCGCACTCGCCCCGCGACGTTGACCATTTAAGGAGAAGGTAACAGTTATGCGGATCAAACTTCTCCCCGAGAATCCCAATTATGCGTTTCTGTCCAAGCGCATGATTTTCTATGTATTTTCGTCTCTGTTGGTGGCGTCTTCCATTGCGATGTTTAGCATCAAGGGCCTCAGCTACGGCATCGATTTCACCGGCGGCATTATGATCGAAGTGAAAATGTCCGAGCCGGACCAGATTGGCAGCATGCGCTCCACGCTTTCCCAATTGGGCCTGGGCGCGGTTGAGTTGCAAGAATTCGGAACCTCAGATGACATTATGATCCGTCTGCAGGCGCAAGATGGCGGCGAAGCGGCAAACCAAGCCGCCGTAAACGCGGTGAAAAAGGCGCTGGGCGACGGCGTTGAATATCGGCGCACTGAATTGGTCGGGCCCAAGGTATCCGATGAGCTGTTTTTGAACGGTATTTACGCCGTTGTTTCTGCGATTATGGCCATTTTGATTTACATTTGGTTTCGCTTTGAATGGCAATTCGGTCTCAGCGCGGTGGTTGCTCTGGCCCATGACGTAATCAGCACCATTGGGGTGTTTTCGCTGATCCAACATGAATTCAACCTGACCACCGTGGCCGCCGTTTTGACCATTGCGGGGTATTCCATCAACGACACGGTGGTGGTTTTCGACCGGGTGCGCGAAAACTTGCGCAAATACAAAACCATGCCGATGGAACAACTGCTCAATCAAAGCGTCAACGAAACCTTATCACGCACGACCATGACCTCGTTCACAACCTTGTTGGCACTGGTGGCACTGTATTATTTTGGCGGTGAAATCATTCGCGATTTTGCCTTCGCGATGATTTGGGGCATACTCATCGGGACCTACTCTTCGATCTGTGTGGCGGTGCCGATGTTGCTGCACATGTCCGTCGAACGGCGCAGCGGTGAGGACGACCAGCAAGCCCAAGAACAACAGTCGTAAAGCCTTCAAGGCTTTTTGAGAGGAGGGCGCATGTCCCTCGACATCACGCCACAGGTTCCCGCTTCGCGCCAAATCGTGCGCGCGTACGGCGATGGCGGCTTTAACATTTCCGGTGTCCAACACGAAGGTTCGGTGTTTGTCTTTTTGGAAGAAACGCGGGCGTGGTCGGGGGAAATAACCCTCGACGCACTGGAGCCTGTTATCCATCTTATAAACAAACCGGAAATCTTGATCATCGGTTGCGGTTCAACCTTTGAATTGCCAGATGAAGCGTTGCGTGCGGCCTTGAAAGCGCACGGCATTGCTTTGGAGTGGATGGATACAGCAGCAGCGTGTCGGACGTACAATGTCTTAGCCCTTGAAGAGCGTTCCGTCGCTGCCGCATTGGTTGCCGTTGTTTAAACCTTAAAACTCAAAAAGGTCAGCTTAGATGAAAAAATCAAGTCTCTTCGTGTGTTTGATTTCGGCTCTTGTGATGCACGGTTCTTGGGTGAGTACGGCGGTGGCCGAAGACGACCGCGAAGCCATTTTTGTGAGCCGTGAACAGCGCGACCTGGTGTTGGAGGATATGCGCAACTTCTTGGTCGCGGTGCAAGACATTGTCCTGGCCATGGCCGACGGCGATATGGCCACGGTCTCAGATGTGGCACGCGCCATGGGGCCGGGCAAGGGTCGGGGGATGGGCATGGGCATGGATATGCCTATGGAATTTCGCCAAATGGGTCGCGGAACCCACGTTGCCTTTGTCGAATTGGCACAAGCTGCCGACATGGGGTCTGAGGGTGTGATCGCGGATCTGGGAACGTTGATGTCAAACTGCACGGGATGTCATGTGACCTATAAATTTGTGATCAAACAATAATCCTTATTCCTTGGCCGAATGTGCTTATTCATATACACTATAATTTACGGATTAAATTATTGATGTAGGGTGTTTTTTCGTGAGCACATTTCGGCTGGGGCGAATCTTTTTCGCACTGATTTTTTTTGTCGGGGTGACGTATTTTGCTATGGTATGCCGTGTGCAGGCCAGCGAAGTTCCCCTTTCAGATGCTGAACGAGCCTACATTCAAGACAACCCAACCCTGCGTGTCGCCAACGAAATGGCGTGGCCGCCGTTTAACTTTAGTGAAAACGGGGAGGCCAAGGGGTATTCCATCGATTACATTCGATTGATTGCCCAAAAGCTGGGGCTCAAAGTTGAATTCGTCAGAGGCCCAAGCTGGGGCATGTTCATGGGGATGATCCGCACGGGCGACATCGACGTGATCATGAACATCATTCCGTCCGACGAACGCCGTGCCTATATCAACTTCACGTCGGCTTATGTGATTTCATCGGCGGCGCTGTATACCAAGGGCAGGCATTCCGACATCACCACGCTGGACAGTCTGAACGGCAAAACCGTCGCCGTGCCCGCAGGTTATATTTCACAAGAGTTGTTGACCCGCAAGTATCCAAACATCAAGCAGTATTTGACCACCGACACCGCCGAGGCCCTGCAGGCTGTAGCGAAGGGGGAGGTCGATGCCGTCATTTCCGACACCGGCGTGGCAGAGCATCTCATTCGGAAATTAAAACTTGAGAGTTTGGTGAACACGACCACGATTTCGGATCCAATGTTTGTCAATGTGTTGAGCATTGGGGTGCGTAAAGATCGGGCGTTGTTGCTGACCATCTTGCAAAAAGGCATGGATGCGGTTTCGGATGAAGAAACCTTGCGTCTCCGCGAACAGTGGTTGAGCCCTTCACAGGGCTCCCAGGTGCGAAGTCCGTTGGCGTTCACTGAGGGCGAGAAGGCGTATCTCGCGGCGCACGATGAAATCACCATGTGTATCGATCCCGATTGGATGCCCTATGAAAAATTTGATGCGGATGGCAAGCACATCGGCATGACGGCAGATTATTTTGATGCGTTTGCTCTGCGCATCGGCAAGCCCATTCATGTGGTGAAAACCAAAACGTGGCCCCAGTCTCTCGACGCCGCGCGCAAACGGGTTTGTGACATTATGTCCCTGGTGATGAAAACCGAAGAACGCCGTGCCTACTTGGATTTTACGGCGCCCTATCTGGTCAGTCCGATGGTGATCGCGACCCATCCCCATGCGCCGTTTATCGCCGATATTCCCAGCATCGGCGATCACGTGGTCGGGATCGTCAAAGGCTATGCCTTCGTGTCCGTTTTTCGCCATCGGTACCCCGACATCCATGTGGTCGAAGTGAACAACATCAATGACGGTCTGGACAAAGTGCGTAACGGTGAACTGTTTGGCATGATCGATACGCTGGCCACCATCGGATACGCCATCCAGCAAAATTATATCGGCGAGTTGAAAATCGTTGGCAAGTTTGAAGATACCCTCAATTTGAGTGTCGGAGTGCGCAATGATGCCCCTGAACTGCTGAGTATTTTTAATAAAGTCATTGATTCTTTAACGCCAGAACAACACCGCGCCATCCGCAACGCCTGGATCTCTGTTCACTATGAAGAGGCGCCCGACTACACCCTTTTGATTCAGGTGATCATTGCTTTTATGATTATTTCCGTGCTGATGGTGTATTGGCAAATTCAATTGCGCAAGCACAACGCGGTGTTGGAGCGTCTGTCGAATACCGACCGTCTGACGGGGCTTTTCAATCGCTTGAAGCTCGATGAAATGATGGAAATGCGCCATGCTGAATTTGCGCGGTTCGGTCGCCCCTTCAGCATCATTTTGCTCGACATCGACAATTTTAAATTGGTCAACGATCGCTTCGGTCACCAGATGGGGGATCGGGTTTTGGTGAAGGCCGCATCCCTTCTCAAAGACCAATCGCGGACCGTAGACAGCGTCGGGCGGTGGGGCGGGGAAGAATTTTTGATCATCTGCCCCGAAACCCGTGCCGAGGGTGCCAAGGTGCAAGCGGAATATATCCGCGCGGCGTTTAAATCTACGGACTTTGGGACTGGTGATACCATTACGGTGAGCTTGGGGATTGCCGAGATGGGCGAAGGTGAAGGCGTCAAAGACGTTATTTTACGCGCCGACGCAGCGCTTTACACGGGCAAAAACAATGGCCGCGATCAAGTTTGCGTCGCCGCGCCCCGTCCTGGGTCCACTCAGGCGTTCACTCAAACGCCTACAGGCCAATAGGCTTTGCTCTTAACGAATTTCTATGCAGCTTTGGTTTCATCTTGTGCGGTCTTCGCAGGGCTGTATAATTCACATATAAACCATGTTGAATTGGTATCATTCTAAGGTGCGTATGCGATGTTTTCTTCCACGATGATTCCCCCATTTTCGCCCGTTTTGCTGGGCGGCCTTGCTGCGCGCGGGCTTTCACCGAAGATTTTGCAACCGGCGCTGCGTCATGCGATGAAAACCATCTTTCAGCGTCACCCGGATTTGTTTGAGCGTTTAGGCCACATGGGCGCGCCTGTGTACTTGATTGATCCCATCGATTTGCCGTTGGCCTTCGTGTTGTATGCGGACGTTCACAATCCCGATATTGAGGCCGTACGCTCGGCCGAAGGGGTGAACGCGTGTGCCACCATTCGCGGTCCGTTGTTGAGTTTGCTGCGTTTACTGGAAGGGCGTATTGACGGCGATGCATTGTTTTTCTCCCGTGAGTTGGTGATCGAGGGCGACACCGAAGCCGTGTTGGCGTTGCGCAACACCGTCGACGGGGTTGAAGTCGATGTGATGGAGGAAATCCTCACCGCCTTCAGCGCCAATTTGCCCCGACCTTTGTCGGCCCCCATGTCGGCGCCGGTGCGATTGGTTGCGCGTTTGGGCCAAGGGCTGTTTGCCCGGGCCGCAGACGATTTGAGCATTTTGCACTCTGCGCTCACGGCCCCTTTGCAACGCCGGGTCGACGCCCAAGCGGCCCAGTTGGATGCGTTAAAAGGCGAGCCCGCGCGTGCTCCCAGCAAACCCAGGGCCAAAGCCAATCAACGCACCGTGCGTGAAGGGCGAGAGGGGGCTCAGGTATGAGCGCTCTACTGGAATTGGTATGTCCCGCAGGGACACCGGCATCGCTGCATGGTGCCGTTGAAAACGGTGCGGACGCAGTCTATCTGGGCTTTCGTGACGAGACCAACGCGCGCAATTTTCCGGGCTTGAATTTCAGCCGTCCCGAACTGGAAGACGGCTTGCTGTTTGCCCATGACCGCGGCTGTCAGGTCTTTTTGGCCGTCAATACGTTCCCTGAAGCGGGCAACCCCGGGCCTTGGCACAAAGCCATCGACGACGCGGCGGCGCTGGGCGTGGACTGTGTGATATTGGCCGACATCGGATTGCTCAATTACGCCGCCACCCATCACCCCGATTTGCGTCGCCATCTGTCGGTGCAGGCGTCGGCGTCGAACCCGGATTCCATCAACTTTTATGTGGATGCGTTTGGCGTCAAGCGGGTGGTGTTGCCGCGTGTGCTGAGCATTCCGGAAATCGCGGATTTGAACAAGCAGATTGCGGTGGAGACGGAAGTGTTTGTGTTTGGCGGGTTGTGCGTGATGGCGGAAGGGCGCTGTCAGTTGTCGTCTTACGCCACCGGACAATCGCCCAACATCAACGGCGTGTGCTCGCCTGCGAGCCATGTGCGCTATGAAGAAGACGCCGGCAACATGGTCTCGAAACTCGGCGATTTCACCATCAATGCCTTTGGCGAAGGCGAACCGGCGGGCTATCCGACGCTCTGCAAAGGTCGTTTTGTCACCGCCGGCAAGGCCTCGTATTTGTTTGAAGAACCCACCAGCTTGAACGCCGCATCGATGCTGCCAGAACTGGCCAAAGCGGGCGTGACGGCGCTGAAAATCGAAGGCCGTCAACGCGGCCGCGCCTATGTGTCGCAAGTGGTGGCGGCCTTTCGTCGCGCCGCCGATGCGGTTGAGGCGGGCGAGGCGGTGCCGGAACTGGGCCTGGAAAACATCACCGAAGGCCAAGCCAAAACGTCTGGCGCCTTCAACAAAAGCTGGCGGTGAGGAAAAACATCATGAGCGCAAAACTCACACCCAAACTCACACCTAAACTGACTCTGGGCCCGGTGCTGTTCAATTGGAAACCCGAAGTCTGGCGCGATTTTTATTTTCGCATCGCCGATGAAGCCGATGTCGACACGGTCTATGTGGGCGAAGCGGTGTGCTCCAAGCGCGCGCCGTTTTACGAACCCTACATCGCCGACGTGGTGGAACGGTTGCTGGGCGCGGGCAAAGAGGTGGTGTTGACGACCTTGGCACTGATCATGAACAGCCGCGAAATGAAGGCGCTGCGCGAAACCGCCGAGGATTCCGAGTTGATGGTTGAAGCCAATGACGTCTCAGCGTGCGCGCTTTTGGCCGGGCGTCCCCACGTGATCGGACCCTACGTCAACGTCTACAACGAAGGCACGCTGAAATACTTTACGGACCAAGGCGCGGTGCGGGTGTGCCTGCCCGTGGAATTGGGCCGCGATGCCATCAAAGCCCTGAAAGCAAGCACGTCCGTCAACAACGACGTGGCGCTGGAAGTCCAGGTCTTTGGCCGTCTGCCCCTGGCGGTGTCGGCGCGCTGCTACCATGCGCGTTCACACATGCTGCACAAAGACAGCTGCCAGTTCGTCTGTGATCGCGACCCCGACGGGATGGAGCTGGACACCTTGAACGACGAACCGTTCCTGGTGGTCAACGGCATCCAAACCATGTCCCACAGCTACCAAAACCTAAGCGCGGAGCTGGCCGAAATGCAAACGCTCGGCATCACCCACTTCCGCCTGTCGCCGCATACCGCCGACATGGTCGCGGTGGCAAACATCTATAGGGGCGTGCTCGACGGAACTCTGTCCCCCGACCAAGCCGACACCCAACTCGCCGACCTGATCGGCGAAGTGAGCTTCTCCAACGGCTATTACTACGGCGCTAAAGGCGTGGATTTTGTGGCGGCTTAGGGGCTGGTTTTAAAGTTGCGGCAGTCGTTTTCTAAACACCACAACCCCACCCACGCCCCGTCATTGCGAGCCCCCACTTGGGGGCGGGGCAATCCAGGGCCTTGAGTAAAGTAACCCGTCACCGTAACCACCAAGTAAACTGTCACCGTAACCCCACCGTAACCCAGGTCTGAGCCCCGCGCCCTGGATGGCGTCGTCGCTTCACTTCTCGCCATGACCGTGGGGATCAAAGTCTTCGTCTAAGTTTAGTCTTGACCGGACTTGATCCGGTCATCCACGTCTTTTTCACGCCCCCAAACATAGTCGTGGATACGCGGGGCAAGCCCGCGCAGAACGGTTTGGTGGTCTGGGCGGGGAGGGAGCGTCTCCGTACGATTTCGGCCTCAGGAACCCTTCTTTGCAACCTCGCAGGAACGCCAACTCTATGATAAGTCACGCATTTGACAACCGGCCGTTGTTGGGGGGGGAGGGTTGACCCTGTGTGCACAAGATGATACTCCCTAGTTTCACATGGATTTTTTGCAAATATTTTTAGGTCAGAATGATGATTAAAAGGTTAAGGAAATCAACAACATGTCTCGCGTTAATGGTCTTCGCCGTTAGTGTGAACGTTCCTGTTGTAAACTCCCAAGAGGCACCGTCATCTCAAAATAAAGAAAAAATTAATACATTTATCAATTCATCCATCAATTACATGCTGCCAACCATCGGTGAAAATGTCCCCGATTATTTAAAACGGGTTGAGCTCGATATTAAGGTACAAGATAACCTAAAGCCGGAATGGTCCATTTTAACCGTTCAGCCCCTTTATCAATCGGAAGACAAGCAAAATACGGTCTTCACCCAGCTCAGCCAACGTCGCTACGAATACTTAGGTACGGACCGTGACGTCACCAATATTGGATTTGGTTACCGCCAGCTGTTTGCGGACAATACCGTTCTTGCGGGTGTTAACACCTTTTATGATTACGAATGGAAACGTCAGCATAAACGCGGTGGCGTGGGTGCAGAAGTTAAGTGGTCTGGCCTCGATTTCACGACAAATATGTATAAAGCCCTCAGCGATAAATCAGGAAAAGGATTGTCTGGAGATACCCAAGAGGAAGTCCTTGATGGTCGAGATTTTGAGCTGAGTGCTCAAGTTCCCTATCTTCCTTGGGCAAAAATTCATGCCAGCCGTTATTATTGGGATAGCGTTGCGAATGCTGAGGACGTTAAGGGCTGGTCAACCAGTCTGGAAGCCAAAGTTCAACAAAATATAACTGTTGAGGCAGGATTAACTGACGATAACTTTATTGCGAAACGTGCAAAATTTGCCAGGGTTACCTTCAGTATTCCATTCGGTGAGCCTCGCCCCGTAATGGCGAGTTCACAGCTTGTCAGCAATACGGCATGGGACATGCGGGATATGAGAGAATACACGCTTGATAAGGTTCGTCGTCAAAACAAGATCATTGTCGAACGGACAACTTCTGGCGTCGTGATTACGAGGGGGAACTGATGAAAATGCTTAAGAAACTGACTTTTGGCGCCCTTGTTGTGCTGCTCCCACTTTCTGCGAAGGCTGCTATTCCAGGCACGACTGCGGCAGCAGACAGTTATGAAATCACTGTGACAAAAGTTGAATTGTGTAGGACTTCTGCTTGTGCAGCTCCCTACACCTTGGGCAGTGGAAACAAAACATTTGATATCTCCTCTGCCACTGCTGGTGCTGATGTTGGGCAGTATATTTCCTTAGAGGATATTCCTCTCTATCAGACGTGGTCGCATGTTCGTGTGACAATTTCCACCACCATTTCCATTAAGGGGCAAGGAACGGATAATGCGCCTCAGGCCTGCAAAACAGGTACGGGGCTAGCTTCCGGTGCTCATACGGCTGTTGGTACAGGAGTCGTAGCTGTAGGCGCTGGAACGCTTCAATCCTTGGTTATACCAAATGATAATGTGGGTGGGTTGGCGACTGCTGATTATACGGCTTTTAATTTTGCCAAAACAGCTGGGGCAGCAACTGCGACAATTACTTACGCTCTCTCAACACCTTATACATGCAAAGGGACATTGCCCCGAATTGAAGTTAAATTTAATACGAGTGCAGCATTAGGTTTAGTTCAAACAGGTGCAGGTACATGTGGCGTATTTCCTCGACCTCCTGATGTTACCATTACGGCAACAGACCCTTAATTTGGTTTGATTTTTTTACACAAAAAAGCCCGGAGACGGATGTCTCCGGGCTTTTGATTTTGCTGTGGTGAGATCAGTTTAGCCCGCGAAGTTGGCGTTGGCGAAGTCCCAGTTGACCAGGTGGTCCAAGAACGCGGCCAGGAAGTCGGGGCGGCGGTTTTGGTAATCGAGGTAATAGGCGTGTTCCCACACATCACAGGTGAGGATCGGCGTTGCGCCTCTGGTCAGCGGGCATTCGGCGTTGGGGGTCTTGACGATTTCAAGTTTGTCGCCTTTTTTCACCAACCACGCCCAGCCGCTGCCGAACTGGGTCATGCCCGCAGTTTTGAAAGCTTCTTTGAAGGCATCATAGGAGCCGAAGGCTTCGTCGATGGCGGCGGCAATGGCGCCTGTCGGTGCGCCACCGCCATTGGGCTTCATGGAGCTCCAAAAGAAGGTATGGTTCCACACCTGCGCGGCATTGTTGAAAATGCCCGCTTTGGAAGCGTCACCCGCGGTGGCTTTCATGATGTCTTCAAGCGACATGGCGGCCATGGGGGTGTCGGCAACCAAGCCATTCAGGTTCACAACATAGGCGTTGTGGTGCTTGCCATGGTGGAAATCAAACGTGTTGGCCGAAATGTGTGGCGCAAGCGCGTCTTTGGCGTAAGGGAGATCGGGAAGTGTAAAAGCCATTTTTAACCTCATCAGGTTTGATATGATTGAAATTGTTCTAAACGATTGCCCAAAACATAGGGACTTCACGGCAAATTTCAAATGTTGAATGCAAAAAATCGTGATATTTTCTGCATCTCGGCCCACTTCATTCTAAGATATGCCACTCTCCCTGCAAAAAGAAGACATTCATGCCCCCACCATCCCCGCCCCCGCCGTCCACGACG
Source organism: Magnetovibrio blakemorei (assembly GCF_001746755.1). Taxonomy (GTDB): domain Bacteria; phylum Pseudomonadota; class Alphaproteobacteria; order Rhodospirillales; family Magnetovibrionaceae; genus Magnetovibrio; species Magnetovibrio blakemorei. Next base: position 16,220 of record NZ_MCGG01000010.1, read on the forward strand.
CCATCATCCATGCCCCCGTTTGATGACATTGTTTACGCGCTCAGTCAAAAAGACCGTGAACGCCACCTGTGCGCGATGACCGCAACCCGGGCCCAGCAAGGTGGATTGATGGCGCTGATCGCGTTTAATGACGAGCTGGCGCGCATTGCCCATACGGTGTCGGAACCGATGCTGGGCAAAATCAAGCTGCAATGGTGGATTGACGTGGTGCCGGGCATTTTGCAAGGCCGCCCGCCGTCGCACCCGGTGGCGCAGGCTTTGGCTGAGGTGAGAGACGTTTTGGCGGCGCGTTCGAAAGAGCTGCGGCAGTTGGCCGAAGCGCGCAATTTTGAACTTGAGCCCGACAAGCCCACATCGGTGGCGGAGCTGTATGCCTATGCGGACGCCACGGGCGGGGCGTTGCAAATGTTGATGCTCGATATCTTGGGCATTTCAGATGGCGAAACCCATCAAGCCGCCCGCGAAGTCGGTACCGCCTGGGCGCTGATCGGCACCATGCGGGCGCTTCCGTATCCGGCCCCGGCGCGCCGCGATATGCTGGCGCAAAATACAACCGTGAAGGATGTTTTAGAACACGCGGTGAGCTTGATCAAAACGGCCCGCGCCCGCACCACCCGGAAGGAGGCTTTGCCAGCCCTGGTCATCGCCAGACTTGCCGACCGCCACATCAAACGCTTGGCCAAGCAAGGTTGGGACCCGGCCCGGCGCGAAGAACCGCCCGCAGGATTTGGCGCCGTGGGGGCGGTGTGGTTGGGCAAAGTGACGAAACGATTTTAGGGCGGTTTAGGGCGGTATTAAGCTTTACCCTTCAACGACCACAGGGGCCTTGGAAAGTGGCAGGTGTAGCCGCCCGGTTGGCGCAGCAGGTAGTCTTGGTGCTCCGGTTCCGCTTGCCAAAACGCACCAACCGGCGAGACCCGCGTGACGACGGGGCCGGGCCACAGGCCAGACGCATCGACGTCGGCAATGGTCTGCAAGGCGATTTCGCGTTGCGCCTCGGTCGTATAAAAAATCTCCGAGCGATAAGATGCGCCGCGATCATTGCCTTGGCGGTCGACGGTGGTCGGGTCGTGGATTTGGAAGAAGAACTCCAGGATTTCGCGATAGCTGGTGCGCTGGGGATCAAACACGATCTCGATGGCTTCGGCATGGCTGCCGTGGTTGCGGTAGGTGGCGTTGGGCACATCACCGCCGGAATACCCGACGCGTGTCTTTTCAACGCCGGGGCGTTTGCGAATCAAGTCTTGCATCCCCCAAAAGCATCCGCCCGCCAAAACCGCGCGTTCCGTCTTGTTTGTCATCGGCTTGTATCCAATTCATCGCGAAAGAGAACTTGGATATAAGAACGAAGAGGCACTAATTCCAGATATCACCCGGGGCGGCGGGATTATCCGCCGTGGGCGCGGGAGGGGCATCCACATCAGCCTTGAGAACCATCAGTTCCAGCTGAGACAAATACGGAAAAATCGGTTTGGCGTCGTTGCGTGACAGCAAGATGACACCGCGTTCCGTATCAGGGAAGCCACCGCCCAGCGCATCGTCGAATTTGCGAATTTCCAAGGTGATCATCGTGTCGGTTCCCGTTTCACGACTTTGCCACAGATAGGTGGGGTTTTCTTGGCGCGGGGCCGCCAACGGCGCAATGGCGCGCACCAGAGTTTCGCTGGGCTGGCCGTAACGTCCGATATAATAACTGACGACTCTTTCAAAGGCCTCGGTGCGGAACAAGGTATGGAACTTCGTCGCCCGACCCGCGTCATAGCGACCAATGGCGCGGGTGCCTTGATACATGATGGTGTCGACTTCGAATTCGCCGCTCAGATCCAGCGGCCAGTTGACGGTGTCGATGCAGAAGATCGTTTCGCGTTCATCCTTGGCGACGCATGGTTTGTGGATGGTGACTTGGTCGAGCATGGCCATCCGCTTCTCGCCGACCTCTTGACCGATTTTGGTGTCCACGCCAATGGTAAGCTCAACGCCGTCGAGAATGGCCCCGGTGGGTTTGATGTCGGAGAGAACAATAACTTCTTGGGGGATGTCTGCCCCTTCGACTTTTTTGACGTCCCAGCCTTGGCTCCCTCCTGGCCCTTTGCCCGAGCTTTCCAGAAGACCCCCAAACGGATTTTCATCGTCCGCAGCGGCGCTTTTAGGGGCCGTTGCTACGGCAAATGGATCGTCCGCGTTTTGCGCGGCAGGGGCAGGCTTGTTCAGATTGTCCAACAGATCGGAAACGGCCGGGGTTTTGCTGTCGGCAATGACCGCAAATGGATCATCTTCAGCAGCGCTGGCGGCGGGGGGCTGAGCTGCAAATGGATCAACGTCCTTGGTTTCGGCACTGGCAGCGGGGGACGGTTCCGCAAACGGATCAACGTCTTGTTTATTGGCGGGGCTGGCCGAGATGGCGAATGGATTTTCCTCTTGGGCCGACTCTTGGGTCGGGCTGGCCTTGGCCGCAGATTTAGCCGGAGCTGATGGTGGGTCGACTTCGGCAAACAGACCCTTGTCGGCCGCGTCGGCGGCCTTTTTCTGGGCCTGTTCCTTTAGGGTCTGTTCGTCCAAGGGCAATCCGGTGTGTTCATCCAGTCCAAGGTATGCCAATACGTCCGGGTCGACGCCACCACCGAAGGGTTTCGAATCATCATAGCTCTTTGTGGGTACACCCGGTGCCGGATTGGAAACGGGTTTGGATGATGTGCTATTGTTGCGAATGGCTTTCGGGTCTAATCGAATGGCGGGGCCGGATGGCATCGGAATTTGGGGGGCGGCAGATGCATCCTCTATTTCCAAGTTGCCAAAGGGGTTCCCCGAGCTGGGCGAACGGGTGGAGGATGCCGGAGAGGAGACGGAATAAGGCGGTAGCCCCGAATCTTCTTTCGGCAGCGCCGCCAATTCTTCGGGCGAAAGCTCTCTTAATGGAAGTTCTTTCGCCAACTCATCGGGTGATATGGGAACGGCGGGCCCTCTGATGACATCGTTGCCAAGCTCTGCCTCAATCTGTTTGAGTTGAGCGCTCAGCTCCGCTTCCGAGAGGCGATCAGCTTCGATCTGTTGTTCTTTTTCTTCCTTTGTGACCCCGGTGATGTTGGGAGGAGCGAAAAAGTTCCCGAACGTCGACAGAAAGGTCCACGCAGCAGAGGGCTTTTTCACCACCGGGGCTGTTTCTGGTTCCGCCATGGGCTCAGCAGCAGGATCCGCAATCTCCTCGTCCATTTTGACCGTTTTACTGGCACTCAACGGGGCTTTTTTGGTGCGTTCGGCCAACTTCGACAAGGCAGAGGGTACAGGCTTGCCGGGGGCTTTTTCAACGGCAGCCTGTTCTGAGGCACTGGGCGTAAAGACCCGTACGCTGGTGGTTTCAGGCTGTGGGCTTTCAGGCTGTTGGACTTCAGGCTGCTCCGTCGCCAACGGTTCTTGAACGGAGCCGATGATGGGCAGGTTTTCGGTCGGTTGCGCCACTTCAAATGGATCGGGGCCTTCCAATGGGGGCAAAGGCGGCGGAGCTACGGCAATGCCGGGCGTCACGTGCGTCGTCGGTGCGGCGGCAGGGGGGGCGGGGAATTGCGCTCTTTGCGCCAATTCTTCGGCGCTGGGGGCCGCTTTTACCTCACCGCCCTTTTCTTGTGCCTGCATGGTGTTGCGCACAGAGATTAAGTAATGCGCGATTTCAAAAAAGCCCTGGTCAATCGCCACATCCACCGCTTGGGTGCCGCTGTAATCGTGGGCTTGAAGATCGGCGCCTTTGCTGATGGCGGCTTGTACGCCGGGCAAGTCGTTGCGTTCGACCGCCAAGAAAAGCTCTTGAGTTGCGCCACTCAGTTCTTGTTGGGCCAACGCCGGGGAAACAAAGGCCAAGGAGAGCAGGAGCGGCGAAGACAGGGGCAGATTCAATACGGCCCCTAACGCCGAAACCGCGCACAACAAATACCACGCCCGCGCACGCGTAGGTACGCAGAGGAAACGGCGTTTGGCTGGAACGGCCTTTAAGGGCATGTAGTCCGTTTATATCCCTTACTTCAACACTTCAGGTTTGACCGTTGATTTGAACCATCAAACTGGCCCAAATTCATAAATACTGCTATACCATGGTCTTAAATCCGGGGCTTCAAAAAAGTACAACAAAGTCCCAGTGGGAGGATGACAAAAGATGTTTAAGACTTTGAAAACAAATCTGCTTGTGGCGATGATTCTCACCGTATGTGCTTTTGCCACATTTGCTGTGCAGGCGAAAGACGTCCAGATCAAAAACAGTGACGGATTGACCTTGGGGGCCGAATTGACCTTGGCTGAGGGCAAAACCATAGTGGACGGCGTGGTGCTGTTGACCCACGGCACACTGGCGCACAACAAAATGGAAATCATCGTTAATTTGCAAAGGCTTTTGGCTGAGCGTGGGGTGAGCTCGCTGGCTCCGACCTTGAGCTTGGGTGTGGACAGCCGCACCGGTATGTATGATTGCAAAGTTCCAGCCACCCACAAACACTCCGATGCGTTAATTGAAATCGGATTTTGGCTCAACTGGCTGAAAAGCCAAGGCGCAACCGACGTTGTGTTGGCCGGGCATTCCCGGGGTGGCAATCAAACGGCTTGGTTCGCGGCGCGTGAAAACGATCCGGAGGTCTCCAAAGTCGTGCTGATTGCCCCGGCAACGTGGTCCATGGACGAAACGGCCAAAAGCTTCAAAAAAACCCACAACCAAGACCTCGCCAAAGTCTATGCAAAAGCAAAGGCCTTGACCGAATCCGGTCATGGGCGTGATTTGATGCAGGGTGTAGGCGTGTTGTACTGCCCCGGCGCGGACGTTGCTGCGGACAGTTTCTTGGATTATTACGCCAATGATGACCGCAACCACACTCCCAACCTGTTGCCGATGATCACGAAGCCGGTTTTGGTGATTGCGGGCAGTGAAGATACGGTCGTGAAGGGCTTGGTCGACGCCGTCAAACCGATGGCGGACGGGGAGAAAATCAAGCTCCATGTGATTGATGGGGCCGGGCACTTCTTCCTTGATTTTTATGTCGAAGACGCTGCCGACGCGATGGCCGAGTTTATCCAATAACACCCCTTTCGGGAGGCGCGACTAAAGAGCTTCAGCCCTTTTGACCGCTTCCCGCAAGGCCACGCGTGCGGTCCATTGTTCCAGGTGCGGATAATCTCTGGGAGCAATGTCGGTGAAGTCTTCCAAGATGGCCATCCACGGATACAAAATGATGTCGGCGATGGAATATTCACCGGCCAGATAGTCGCGACCTTGGGCCAAGGTGGCTTCCAAAACATCCAACGCGCGCCGGGTGCGGGTGCGGGCGCGGTCTTCCGCGTAAGGGTGCGGGGCGTCGGCGACTAGGGTGTAGTGATAAATATCGAGCATTTGCGGCGTTAGGCTGGCGGCTTCAAAGAGCAGCCATTTGAGCGTTTCGGCGCGCTCGACGGGGTGATCCAACCCCGGCAAGAACTGCCCGTATTTTTCCGCCAAATAGATCAAGATGGCGGAAGATTCAAACAGCGCCACGCCGATTTCGGTGTCGAGCAGGCCGGGCACCTGTCCGGTCGGACTGGCGCGACGAAAGGCGGCGAACTGGGGCGAGCCTTCTTCCAGCGTGCGGACATTGATGAATCTGTACTGGGCGCCCAGTTCTTCCAGCAGAATTTGCGCCTTCAGCACGTTTTGGGTGGCGTGGCCGTACAGTTCGATCATGGTTGAGTGTCCTTGATCCAGGCCTCAAGCGCGTTCAGCGCCCGGGCGCAAACGGCGGCTTTGCGGGCCTTTTTTCGGTCGCCGCGTTTGAGCCGCTTGCCCCGCATTTCGGGTGGGCGGTCGTCGATTTCGGCGGGCGGAAAAAGCCCGAAATTGATGTTCATGGGCTGATAGGTTTCCACGTCCGCTCCCCCGGTCACGTGACCCAACAAAGCCCCCAATGCGGTGGTGACGGGCGGCGGCTGCGTGTCTTGATCTAAGCGTTCGCGACTGGCGAAGCGTCCCGCCAACAGGCCAATGGCGGTGCTTTCGACGTAGCCTTCACAGCCCGTGATTTGGCCCGCGAAGCGGATGGACGGTTTGGATTTGAGGCGCAGGTTTTGATCCAAGAGTATCGGGCTTTTGATGAAGGTGTTGCGGTGCATGCCGCCCAAGCGGGCAAATTCGGCATTTTCCAGCCCCGGAATGGTGCGGAAAATGCGTTTTTGTTCTCCGTACGCCAGCTTGGTTTGAAATCCGACCATGTTCCACAGCGTGCCCAAATCGTTGTCTTGGCGCAGCTGCACGATGGCGTAAGAACGTTTGTCCGGGGCATTGGGGTTGGTGAGGCCGACGGGCTTCATGGGGCCAAAGGTCAGCGTTTCGACACCGCGTTCGGCCATCACTTCAATGGGCAGGCAGCCTTCGAAATAGGGGGTGTTGATTTCCCAGTCTTTGAACGATTGTTTTTCGCCGTCCAGCAAGGCTTGGATGAAGGCGTGATATTGCTCTTTATCCATGGCGCAGTTGATGTAATCAGACCCGTCGCCTTTGTCGTAGCGCGATTGAAACCACGCTTTGGAAAAATCGATGCTGTCTTTGTAGACGATAGGGGCGATGGCATCGAAAAACGCCATCTGATCGGCCCCCGTCAAGGCGCGGATGGACTGAGACAACGCATCCGACGTCAACGGTCCGGTGGCGACGATGGTTTGGTCCCAATCCAGGGCTTGCAGGTCGGTGATTTCTTCGCGCGAAATGGTGATGAGATCATGATCGTTGAGGGCGCGTTCGACGCTGTGCGAAAAGCCGTCCCGGTCCACCGCCAGGGCCCCGCCTGCGGGCACCCGGTTTTCGGTCGCCGCCTGCATGATGAGGGAGCCTAAACGGCGCATTTCTTCATGCAGCAGGCCAACGGCATTGGCGGTGAAATCATCGGCGCGAAACGAGTTGGAGCACACCAATTCCGCCAAGCCACCGGTTTGGTGGGCGGGTGTGGATTTGGTGGGGCGCATTTCATGCAGCACCACGGGGATGCCCGCTTGGGCGATTTGCCAAGCGGCTTCCGAGCCCGCAAGTCCGCCGCCGATGACGTGTATGGCTGATGTTGATGTTTGTGTGGTCATGGACTTGTCTTAATCGTCTTGTCAGCGGGTTGCAATGATTTCTCAAACCTGCCGGGCTTGACATTCGGCAACGGGGAAGGCTACCTGTGCTTTCACGACAAAACGGCGCACATAAGGGAGCCAACGACGGTGGAAATGTTCCAGGCTGATACGTATAAAATGGTCCTCATCGGGGTTATGGTGATTGTATTTCTGCGCTTTTTGCCGCGGATCAAGGCCAAAATGCTGGGCATTCCGTTTGTCAACGTTCACGATGTAAAACAGCGCATGGACGCGGGGGAAGCCCTGTTGGTGATTGACGTGCGCACGGCGGGTGAGTTTACCGGCAACCTGGGTCACATCGAAGGTGCCTTGAACTTGGACGCCTCGGCGCTCAGTTCCAAGCTTGCGGACTTGGCCGACAAACTGGAGCCCTTTAAAGACGAGCCCATTGTCATCACGTGTCGTACGGATAACCGCTCACCGGGTGCGGCGCGGGTGTTGTTTCAACATGGCTTTAAAAATTTAGTCATTATGGGCGGTGGGATGAGCGGCTGGAACCGCGCCGGATATCCGGTGGCGTACAAGCGCTGACGTTTTAAGCTCTAGCTGCAGATGGTCATGCCCGTCATTACGGGGCATCCAGGCGATGCATCCATTCACTGATAACCATTTTTTTGCGGATTTCAGACAGCGCGCCGGGCTGAGGCAGGGTGTGAAAGCGCGGCTGTTCCTTGCTGCGATATTGGGCGCAATCAACAGGGGTTAAGGCTGAAATGCTGGTGCATTTGCCGTTCGCCCAATAAAAACAACTGTTGTGCTGGCACTGTAGTTTGCTCATACCCATAACAACACCCGAAAATCCTTACAGCCAAAAGTCCTTACCGTTAATCTTTTGTAAACGGTTTAGGGGATGCAGGCTGTGACGTTGATCACAAGGCTCAGATCAATCGGGCGCAAAGAGGCTCGTCAGGGCATATCGGCTTGGCGCAGATATTCACGGATTTTGGTGTCGCTGGCGACGATGTGGCGCAGAACCCAAACCTGGACCAAGCTTACCAATCCTTTCCAATCGGCAACATCTTCGCCGTGAAGAATGCTCTCAGAAATTTTGCCAATTTCCTTACGCAGATCGTCGTGTTCGCTGAGGTGATGCTCATAGTCCGGGTAATGGATGTTGCGCATAATACGTTCTTCATAGTCAAAATGCCCAAGTGCATGGTCGACCAAATTTTTGAAGGCTGTTTGTTTTTTCGGCAATGGCGCACAATCATCGGAAAGTGTATCCAGAAGTGACTGCGACAAATAGATGAGTTCTTCGTGTTGTTGGTCCAAGGAAACAATGTCTGTGGAGAATTTATCTGACCATTCAAGTTCTTCGTGGGCCATGGTTTGGCTCCTTTTTGATTGGGGCTGACACTGATGCCCAAGAGCACGGGGAGTTGTCCGTTACTTCTTTGTATATTGTATACCTTGAACGGTGCGTCGCACAGCGTAAACGCTGAAAAATGAAGCTTTTATGCGAATCTGTAACATTTGTGACATATTTTTTTGAGGCTTGAATGCTATGTTCACGGGCTGAATATTTTAGAGAGTTTACGTAAAAACATGCACAGTCTAACCGAAGGCGAAAAATGCGGATTGGAGATCGAGCTGAAGTTCGAGCTGTCCGGGAGCGATGTACGTGCATTGTGTCGTGCTCCTGCGCTGAAAGCGATGATGGTTGCCCCTGCGCGAACCAAAACCCTGCGCGCTACATATTTTGACACGCCCGACAGCCTTTTGGCGGCGCGTGAATTGTCTTTGCGGGTGCGCAAAGAAAGTCGCCGTTATGTGCAATGCTTAAAAGCCATGGCCCCCAGTGCTGAGGGAGAGAACGTCACCGGATTTGCGCGCCTGGAATGGGAATGGCCACTGCCGGGACCGTGCTTGGATTTTTCCCATTTGCGCAACAATGCAGACATTATGGCGTTGTTAGAGGGCATCGAACTGTCCCAGCTCGGCGCCGTTTATTCAACGGATATCAAACGTCAAAGCCGTGAATTGCGCACCCCGGGCGGAGCCCTTATTCAGTGCGAAATCGATCAAGGCCGGGTTCTGGCGGGCACCCATGAAGCCCCCTTGGAAGCACCCGTGTATGAGTTGGAACTGGAGCTTGCGTCGGGCGATGAAGGGGAGCTTCTGGCCACCGCAGAGTTGATCGCTTCGCTGGTTCCGGCTCGACTTTCGGCGCGCACCAAAGCCCAGCGTGGACAGACTTTGGCGGGCGGACAGGGGCATGAATGGGTGAAGGCCCAGATGCCCAAATTGGCCAAGGGGGCGACGGCTGAAGAGGTCTTGCGCACGTCGGTTATGTCCGGACTCAAACAATTGATGGCCAATGAAGATTGTGTTTTGACGCGGTGCCATATTGAAGGTGTACACCAGATGCGCGTTGCGCTGCGGCGGGTCCGCTCAGTCATCACCACCTACAAAAAATTGTTACCCAAGGGGTCGTTTGAACATTTGAGCCAAGGCCTAAAGGAAGCAGGCTTTGCGCTGGGCGCTGCACGGGACTGGGATGTGTTTTTGGATGAAGTGCTGACCAACGTCGAGCGTGGCTTTGACAAAGATCCGGCACTGGCGGTGATGCGCAGGTACGCCGTGGGCAAACAAGAGCAGGCCTATTGCGACGTGGACGACCTTATTCACTCTCAAGACTATGCAAAACTGTTGACGCAAACGCTGGTGTGGGTGGCAAGCTCGCCATGGCGACGTGGAGAACCGAACGGCAAGGGCACGGATGCTCTGCAAATCCCCGCGACCAAGGTTGCTCAGCACATTTTGACCAAGCGCCACGCCCATGTTTTGAAGGCCGGAAAGGGCCTGAAAAACTTGAGCATCGAGCAACGACATATGCTGCGCATTACGCTTAAGAAAGCGCGCTATGCGGCTGAATTTTTTGCTGAACTTTATTCCCCCAAAAAAGCTCTGCCTTATTTGAAGGCCCTGAAATCCCTGCAGGAAAGTTTGGGCCACTTGAACGATTTGGCCACGGCGGAACGTTTGATGGGGGCGTTGATTGCGGACGGCGGGGATGTGGCCGCCTTGCATCGCGCAGCGGGCATGGTTGAAGGCTGGTTCATGCACGCGCAAAGCCGGCGTGAGAAAGACTTGCTCAAGGGCTGGAAAGCCTTTCGCGCCGCCAAGACGTTTTGGTGAGGCCGATAGCTTATTTTTTGCGTTTTTTCAGATATGGTGCCAAGTAGTGTCCGGTGTAGCTGGCTTTCACCTTGGCGACGTCTTCTGGCGTTCCCTCGGCGACGATTTCACCGCCTTTTGAGCCGCCTTCCGGTCCCAAATCAATGATCCAGTCGGCGGTTTTGATGACTTCCAAATTGTGCTCAATGACGATCATGGTATTGCCTTGATCGACCAAGGTGTGGAGCACTTCCAACAGCTTGTTGACGTCGTGAAAATGCAGCCCGGTGGTGGGTTCGTCCAAGATATAGAGGGTTTTTCCGGTGGCCCGGCGGCTGAGCTCTTTGGCCAGCTTGACTCGCTGGGCTTCGCCACCTGACAAGGTCGTGGCTTGCTGGCCCAAGTGGATGTAGCTTAAGCCCACTTGGTTCAAGGTGGACATCTTGTCGCGAATGGAAGGCACCGCTTTGAAGAACTCGGCCCCTTCTTCCACCGTCATGTCCAACACGTCGGCGATGGATTTGCCGCGAAATTGGATTTCCAGGGTTTCTCGGTTGTAGCGCTTGCCTTTACAGACGTCGCATTGGACATAAACGTCGGGCAAAAAGTGCATTTCGATTTTGATGAGGCCATCGCCTTGGCACGCTTCGCAGCGCCCGCCCTTGACGTTGAAACTGAACCGTCCGGCCTTGTAGCCGCGCCGTTTGGATTCCGGCAAACCCGCAAACCATTCGCGGATCGGCGTGAAGGCCCCGGTGTAGGTGGCGGGATTTGAACGCGGGGTGCGCCCGATGGGGGATTGGTCGATGTCGACGATCTTGTCGATGTGCTCAATGCCGTCGATGCGCTCATGGGCCCCGGCGTGCAGACGCGCCCCGTGCAGGCGGCGCGCCAAAGCTTTGTACAAAGTTTCGATCACCAACGACGACTTGCCGCCGCCCGACACCCCGGTGACGCAGGTGAACGTGCCCAGCGGAATGTCGACGCTGACGTTCTGCAAGTTGTTGGCTTGGGCGCCAATGATGGAGATGTACTGGCCTTTGCGCCCAGGGCGACGCTTGGCGGGCAGGGGAACTTCTTGCACGCCGTTCAAATACTGACCCGTCAGACTTTTGGGTTCCGCCATCACCTCTTCGGGCGTGCCCCGCGCGATGACGTGGCCACCGTGCACACCGGCACCGGGGCCTAAATCCAACAGATAATCGGCGGAGCGAATAGCGTCTTCGTCATGTTCCACAACAATCACGGTGTTGCCCAGATCGCGCAGGTGTTTCAAGGTTTCCAGCAAGCGATCATTGTCGCGTTGGTGCAGGCCGATGGACGGCTCATCCAGCACATAGAGAACCCCCGTCAGGCCGGAACCGATTTGCGAGGCGAGGCGGATGCGCTGGCTTTCACCCCCCGAAAGTGTGCCCGATGCCCGCGCCAAGGTCAGATATTCCAACCCCACATTGACCAAAAACCCAAGGCGGTCATTGATTTCGCGCAAAATCCGCCGGGCGATTTCGCGCTGCTGCTTGGTCATGGTCTTTTCTGCACCCAAGAACCACTTGGCCGCTTGCTCAATGGACATGTCGGTGACTTCGGAGACGTTCAGTCCGCCGATTTTGACCGCCAAGGCTTCGGGTTTGAGGCGATGGCCGCCGCAGGTTTCGCACTTGGTGATGGTTTGGTATTTGCCAAGCTCGTCGCGTACCCAGTTGCTGTCTGTTTCCAGCCAACGGCGCTCCATATTCGGCACCACGCCTTCAAACGGTTTGGTGACTTGGTAGTTTTTGCGCCCGTCGTCATAGCTCATGGTGACGGCTTCCCCGTTGGTGCCATAGAGCAACCGCTTGTGCACCTCTTCGCTCAAGTCTGCGTATGGGGTATGCAGATCAAAGCCATAATGGCGGCCTAAGCTGTCGAGGGTTTGCTTGTAATAGGGCGAGCTGGACCCCGCCCACGGTGCAATGGCCCCTTGGGCCAGGGTCAGGCGGTCGTCGGGAATCACCAGTTCGGGGTCGAAGTACATTTCCGTGCCCAATCCGTCACAGGCCGGACAGGCGCCAAACGGGTTGTTGAACGAAAACAGTCGCGGTTCGATTTCGTCGATGGTGAAGCCCGATACCGGGCAGGCGAACTTGGCGGAAAAAGAGGTGCGCTCGCCGCTGTCGGCGTCTTCCGTGAAGGCCAGACCATCGGCCAACGCCAAGGCGGTTTCAAAGCTGTCGGCCAAGCGGGTCCCTAAGCCTTCTTTGACGCTGACCCGATCCACCACCACTTCGATGTCGTGTTTGACCTTTTTGTTGAGCGTGGGCACGTCTTCGATGTCATAGACTTGGCCGTCGACTTTGACGCGCTGGAAGCCCTTTTTGGCCAGTTCTTGCAGCTCTTTTTTGTATTCGCCTTTGCGACCGCGCACAATGGGGGCCAAAAGCAACAGGCGGGTGCCGTCTTTCATATCCATCACCCGATCAACCATTTGGCTGACCGTTTGGCTCTCAATGGGCAAGCCGGTGGCGGGGGAATGAGGCACCCCGACTCGTGCCCACAAAAGACGCATGTAATCGTAAATTTCCGTCACCGTGCCGACCGTGGAACGGGGATTGCGGCTGGTGGTCTTTTGCTCGATGGAAATGGCCGGGCTGAGGCCTTCGATCCAATCCACATCGGGTTTGGACATCAACTCCAGGAACTGACGCGCATAGGCCGACAGACTTTCCACATAACGGCGCTGGCCTTCGGCGTAGATGGTGTCAAATGCCAGAGACGACTTGCCGGAACCGGACAAGCCCGTAATCACAACCAGTTTGTCGCGGGGAATCTTGACCTCGATATTTTTCAGATTGTGTTCGCGCGCACCGCTGACATGAATAAATTCGTGCATGGTTTATATCATCATCTTGTCGGTTTCGGAGGGGGTGCGCTTATCGCGCGTTGGAGGCATTGTAAGCCAGATGTAGCCTTATGTGGGGCAGGCGTAAAGGGGACACAAGGCACAAACTGCCCCAATCTGCGGAATGTTTTAAAAAGCACTGGATTTACAGTCCTTAAATGAGGAGAATACCAGAATGTGGGTAGGGGCTGGGGTACAAGCGGTCAACTTGTCTCGGCAAATGTCGAAAACACTTCTCGTCAAAGATAAGCTCTTGCGGGTTCGAGAGATTGCCACTTTGAGTGTAGGGATTATATGTCGGATTATAACCTGTCACGACTGAACTTCTTAATTGTCGATGATAACAAGCATATGCGGGCCTTGGTGAAGAGCATCTTGCACGCCCTTGGGGTTAAGAATGTTCTGGAAGCTTCAGACGGTGCTGACGCCTTTAAAGAACTTCGCCATTTTCCCGCTGACGTGATCATTTGCGACTGGAATATGGCTCCTTTGGATGGCCTCGATTTCGTGCGTATGGTGCGCACGGGCTCCGACAGCCCCAATCCTTTTGTTCCCATCATCATGTTGACCGGACACACGGAAATGAATCGGGTGATGGAAGCGCGCGATTGCGGCGTTCATGAATTTCTCGCCAAGCCGATTTCCGCTAAAAAACTCTATTCCCGCATTCGTTCGATTATTGAAAACCCCCGTTCATTCGTGCGCGCGGGCATGTATTTTGGTCCCGATAGACGCCGCAAAACCTTGGCAAATTACAATGGTCCAGAACGGCGTAAGGATGAAATGGAAGATGCAGGCGGTAGCACCGAGGGGGCAGAGTTGTCTCAAGATGAAATCAATGCGTTGTTGAACGGCTAGAGTTCGCAAAGAAATAATCATATATTTGTGGAATGCCGTGACAAAAGCCTTAAATCTTTACGGAGATGTCATAAATTCCCCAGTAAGGTATGTGATGGAAAGCGACTAAACAGAACACTTTTGAGGCGAATTTAGCCCATTGGACCTCAGTTCAGCATAGAAGTGCATAGGAATCTCCGATGTCAGACGACACACCAGAAAAAGAATCAACCAAGGCCCAGGTGATCAATCCACCACGAACGCTGCAAGGCAAGGTGGAGAAGGGCGGTCCCGGCGCGGTTGACTTAGAAGCGTTGGCCCGGGCGGAAAGTGTTATCGCTAACCTTGCCGATGATTATCTCGATTGGGTGAAAGAAGATTTGGTGCGCCTTGAAGCGGCTTATGATCATCTGCAAAAGGGCAGTGACGACGTCAAGGCTGACTTGGATGTGATTTTTCAGATTGCTCATGACATGAAGGGACAAGGCGGCAGCTTTGGCTACGATTTGATGACGGCGGTTGGTGATCACTTGTGTCGATTGGTCGAGAAGATGGAAAAAGCCGGCCCCCGTGAAGTGATGATGGTGCGCGTGCACATTGATGCTATGCGTGTGATCATCACCAAAGGTCTCAAAGGTGACGGCGGTAATGAAGGACGTCAGCTGCTGATGGGGCTGACTTTGGTCGGCGGTAAAGTCTAAGTCGTCTTTTTTTGAACGCCCTTTTAAAACCCGCTTCTAAACCCCGCCTCCGTTTTGGCGGGGTTTTTCGTTAGCCATTGAGGCGTTCGCGAAAGGCTTCCAACCACTCCAAATGGGCTTCCAGCTGATCGATGTCATGGTCCAGCCACGCCAATAAATACCCGGCATCTTTGCAGTGGTGGGTGCGCAGGTCGTCCAGGCGGGCCAGCTCCGTATCGCAATTTTCTATCAGCAAATCGACTTGTTCGCGCTGACCTCTGGGATCCAAAAGATGGAGAAAACGCAGCTTTAAGGTGGTGATGAGTTTGTTGACCTCACCCCCCGCCGAGCGAATGCGCGACGTCATCAAGGCTTTGAGTTCAGCGGTACCACTTTCCGTCAGGCGCAGTCGGGCGTCGTCTTCCATACCCAGGCCATCGATGGGTTCAACCAGCCCTTCGAATTTCAACAACTCAATGGATGTGCCCATGATGTCCAAAGACGGACCGGTGATGCGGCTGGTAAAATGGCGGATGGCGCTGGCCAACTCACTGTAGCGCAGAGGATCAGACGCAAGCGCAAGTGTGCCGAGAGCACACAAACGGATGGCTTCCTTGGGCGTCAGGGTGTTGTCAGCAAACATGGCGGGGCGCACATCTCCGTGAGAATCGCTGTCAGTATAACGAAGTGAGGTTAGCGGGTCACGCGGTGCTCTCAAGACATTTCAAACACAAACGGCGGTTCAAGGGGAACCGCCGTTTGTGTTCTTTAAAAGGCCCAATTTCTAAGCCGCGTCTTTTAAACCCAAACGTCCCCAGACCTCTTTGATCGCTTCAATCAGGTGATCGAAGTGCGCATCGGTGTGGTGCGGGGTAGGGGTGAAACGCAGGCGTTCCTTGCCGCGTTCGACGGTCGGGTAGTTGATGGGCTGCACATAAATGTTGTGGCGTTCCATCAAATCGTCGGAAGCCTGTTTGCACAGCACCGCATCGCCGACCAGAACGGGTACAATGTGGCTGACGCTGTCCATCACCGGAATGCCCGCATCGCGGAATCGCTGTTTCAGGGTGGCGGCGCGTTCTTGATGACGTTCGCGCAGTTCATTGTGGTTTTTCAAGTGGTTTACGTTGGCGCGCGCCGCTGCGGCAACGGCGGGCGGCATGGAGCTGGAAAAGATAAACCCAGTGCCGTAAGAGCGGACAAAGTCACACATGGACTGGCTGCCCGCAATGTAACCGCCAATAACGCCAAAGGCTTTGGCCAATGTGCCTTGAATGATGGTGATGCGGTCCATCACGCCGTCGCGTTCGGCAACGCCAGCACCGCGGGTGCCGTATAGACCCACGGCGTGGACTTCGTCCAGGAACGTCATAGCACCGTATTTATCGGCCAGATCGCAGATTTCCTTGATCGGAGAAATGTCGCCGTCCATGGAATAGACGCTTTCAAAAGCGATCATTTTGGGTCTTGCCGGATCAATGGATTTGAGGACATTTTCCAAGTCTTCAAGATCGTTGTGGCGAAACAGATGTTTTTCCGCGCGGGAATGGCGGATGCCTTCGATCATGGAATTGTGGTTTTTACTATCTGATACGATGATGCAGCCGGGGATCATGGCCCCAACCGTCGACAGCGTCGTCATGTTGGCGATCCACCCCGATTGAAACAGCAAAGCGCTTTCGGTTTGGTGCAGGTCAGCCAGTTCGGCTTCCAGCAAAACGTGTTCGTGCATGGTTCCGGAAATGTTGCGGGTGCCACCGGCACCGACCCCATAGCCCGCGGCAACATCTTGCATAGCCTTGATGGCGTCAGGATTTTGCCCCATGCCCATATAGTCGTTGGAACACCACACTGTGATTTCTTTGACCGTATCGTCTTTGTGCACGTAAGCCGTCGGGAATTTACCCGCTTGGCGTTGAATGTCGGCAAAAACACGATACCGACCTTCGGCCTTCAATTCGGCAATTTTGTCGGTAAAGAATTGCTCGTAGTTCATGTAGTCCTCCCATAGGGCAAGGCCGCTTTATAGGTATAGTGCGGGTTGTTGACCGCTCTTGGCGCCTGCTTCATTTTTTGTTGCGCCTATCTTACTCGAATCGAAGGATTTAAGGCAAGATTCCGCACTCAAAAGAGTGTAATTTTTCGAACATTGGCGTCCCATTGGGGCGGAAATGGGGCGTTTAAGGGGCAAAATGGCCCTCAACTTGTAGCCATTCCAAGGTTTGATCCAGAGCTTTGGCAAATCCCGCCAGCATTTCGGCAATTTCATCCCGGCTGATGATCAAGGGCGGTGAAAAGGCCAGGCTGTCGCCCATGGCCCGTCCGATGACCCCATTGTTCTGCAAAAATTTCGCGCACTTCATACCGACGCCCAGCTTGGGGTCGAAGCTTTCGCGGGTGGTTTTGTTTTTGACCAGTTCAACCGCCGCGACCAAACCGACGCCGCGTACTTCGCCAACCAGCGGATGGGATTTGAATGCCGCCAGTCCCGTTTGAAAGGCCGGGGAAATGTCTTGCACGGTGGAAACGATGTCGCGCTCTTCATAAATTTTGAGGGTTTCCAGCGCCACCGCACAGGCCACCGGGTGTCCGCCATAAGTATATCCGTGACCAAATACGCCCAGTTTTTCGCTTTGTTTGACCATATCGGCAAAAATTTCGTCACTGACCATCAGGGCTGAAATGGGCATGTAGGCCGAAGACAGGGCCTTGGCCATGGTCATCATGTCTGGTTTCAAGTCATACGTTTGACTGCCCCACATATTGCCGGTGCGGCCAAACCCACAGATCACTTCGTCCGCAATCAGCAAGATGTCGTATTTTTTCAAAACCGCCTGGATTTTTTCAAAGTACGTGGCGGGAGGGACGATCACGCCGCCAGCCCCCATAACGGGTTCGGCAAACATGGCGGCGATGGTGTCGGGACCTTCACTGAGAATCAATTGCTCCAACTCATCGGCGCGGCGGGTTGCGAACTCTTGCTCGCTTTCGCCCTCTTGACCGAAGCGATAATAATGCGGGCAGCCGGTGCGCAGAACCCCGGGGATCGGCAGATCGAAATCGTTTTGACAGGCCGGCAGACCCGTCAGGCTGGCGCTGGCGATGGTGACGCCGTGATAGGCCTTTTCCCGGGCGATGACTTTTTTCTTGAGCGGTTTGCCGCGCGCATTGTTGATGTACCACACCAATTTGAGCGCCGTGTCGACGGCTTCCGATCCAGAGTTGGCAAAAAACACCTTGCCCATTTTGACCGGGGCCAGCGCCAAAAGCCGTTCCGCCAAATCCACCGTGACGTCGGGAACTTTGTGGGTGAACGAATGATAAAAGGGCAGGCGGCTCATGGCTTCGGTGGCGGCCGTGACGAGGCGCTTTTCACTCCACCCCAACGAGGTACACCACAACCCGGCCATGGCTTCAATATAGGGCGTCCCGTCTTCGCCGAAGACGCGCACACCTTCGCCGCGGCTGATCACCAATGGTCCCGTATCTTGGTGGACTTTGAGATTGGTATAGGGGTGAATGAGCGTCTCAATGTCGCGCTGTGCGGTCGAATTCGGCAATGATGGAGGCATGGTGAGCCTTGTGACAAAGTGTTGCAGATGGGTTGAAGAGACCCTGACCCTAGCTTCTGCCATCGGGTCAGGCAGTGCAATCCTTTTCCGTATCCGCGTTATTGAAGGTCCACATATGACTGGCTGTAATCAACAATTGTGGGCAGATGAACGGTGACGGTGGTGCCGCCATCTATAACGCTGTCAATGCTCAACGAACCCTTGTGCAATTTCACGAACGAGTTGACCAAAAATAATCCCAGTCCACTGCCCTCATGGCTGCGGGTATAGATGTCACTGAGCTGTTCGAACGGTTCGAGGATTTTGTGTTGTTTGTCTAAGGGAATGCCCGATCCGGTGTCGCTTACGATGATGTCGATCATGTCACCGCTTCTATGGGCGACCTCAAGGTTGATCAGTCCGCCTCGGGGGGTGAATTTTATGGCGTTGCTGAGCAAGTTCAAGACGATTTGTTTGATGCGCATGGCATCGCCGCGCAAATTGGGCAGTTCATCCTGAATTGAGCTGTGTAAGTTTTGTTTGGCGAAGTCGGCCTGGGGTTGCATCATTTCAAGGCACGAATGGCAAATTTTCGCGATATCAATGTATTCATCGCGGATTTCCATGGTGCCTGTTTCAATGCGCGAAACGTCCAAGATATCGTTGATAACGTCGAGAAGATGTTGCCCCGATGATAAAATATTGGCGCCGTATTCAACGTAATTCTCATTGCCTATGGGACCGAACATTTGCCCCTTGATCATTTCTGAAAAGCCGATGATGGCGTTGAGCGGGGTGCGCAATTCATGGCTCATATTGGCCAAAAACTGGGTCTTGGCATAGCTGGCAAGTTCGGCTTGTTCTTTGGCGGCAATCAGTTCGGCCATGTCGCGTTTGCGCTGGGTGATGTCTTCTTTGACGGCAAGATATGAGGTGACTTCCCCCAGTTCATTTTTAATTGCCGAAATAGAGGCGTATTCCCAAAACAGCGTGCCGTTCTTGTGCTTGTTATGAAACTCGCCGCGCCATTCGCCACCCGCCGAAATGGTCTTCCATAACTGTTGGTATTCCGTGGAGCTTTTTTCACCGGAACTGATCATGCTTGCTTGTTGACCAATGGCTTCTGCGGATGTGTAGCCGGTCGAGTCTTCGAATTTCGGATTGACGTAAGTGATGTTGCCCTTGGTGTCGGTGATCATCACACTGGCGGGGCTTTGTTCGACCGCGAGCGAGAGTTTGCGCATTTCAGCTTCGGCTTGTTTGGTTTGCGTGATGTCGATGCGTACGCAGGCAATGCCGCCATCGGCCATGGGGCTGTCGGTGGCCAGCATCCACACACCGTTGGCAGAGCGCACCACATAGGAACGCCCAAGGGCGTGGGTCAGAGAATCTTCAAGGAGGTGGGTGTTGTTGTCGTGGACCTTTTGGTAAATGCGCGCATCCACACACGCTTTGTAAAAATCGCCAAACGACACGCCGACGTGAAGCGGTATGCCGAGTTCTTTATGGAGACGGGCGAAGGTGGGGTTCCAAAAAGACAATTGGCTGTTGGTGTCAAAAAAGGCAAAGCCTTCACCAATGCTTTGTGCCGCGTCGCGAAACTGCCGAGAGATACGATCTGACTCATCGTGGGCATTGCGTAAATGCCTCAAGGCTAAGCCAAGTCCGATGAAAAGTGCCATGGACAAGGTGAGAAGGATCACACGAAATTGGTTGGCGGTTTTGATTTGCGCGATGGAATTATCCATATCCATGGCGATGATGCGATCCAGCGTGGCAAGGGTCGGCAACTTCAAAAGGTCTGTCATGTTCGTGGAGATGTCGGAGATCGCATTTATATTTGCGCGCACGTGATGCAGAACTTTTTCAACTTCCGTACGTTTTGTAGGGGAGAGTTCTACGGTCTCCAAAGCGGTGATGCTGGCGACAAGGTTCTGCTGACTGGTTTCGGAAGGCAGCAGGTTATGAATGAGCATCGCGCTTAACACCTGGTGCAGTGCGGCCACATCCGGACCAAATTGACCTTGGGTAATGCGGGCGACTTCCAAGGGTACGTAGTTCAGCGTGTTGCGCATGATGGCTGCACGGGATTTTATGGTTTCCGTCAAGTCCAGTTTTGCCGCCAGCAATGATTTGAAGGTGTCGAGGCTGTCGTCCACCTTCGCACTCACCAGACCCGCGAGACCCGTGGAAGGATCGCTCAGTTTTGTGCTCAGAGCCTTCATGCGTGAAACGGTGTCGACGATGCCGTCATAATGCTTCAACTGCAAAGAAACGGCTTTCAGCGTTTCTTCGTTCAACTGGGTGTCGAGCTGCTTCAAATTCAATAGATCGCGCGATGCCGCGTTATGGCGATCCACGTCCATGAGACGGGTTTGAAAATAGAACACCAAAACCAGGGCGGCAGTCGTGGCAAGGAGTATATATGCAACACTGTGAGAAGGTTTTTTCATTGCGGATCAAACCGTTTGTATTCGCCAGCCAAGCTTTCTAAAAATGCGACAATATCGTTAATGTCGTTTTCAGCAATCTCTCGCCCCAGTTGATACTTGGCCATGTTGCGCACCGCGTCGTTTAACGTTTTGGCACTGCCGTCGTGAAAATAGGGGGCCGTTAAGGCCGCAACCCGCAGACTGGGCACTTTAAAGACAAAGCGATCCTGTTCGCGTCCGGTGACTTGAAAGCGGCCCATGTCACTGTCTTTGACGTCGCCACGATCTTTGAAGTAATCCTCCATAGCCCCCATGGTCTGATACATGTTGCCGCCGACGTTAACGCCTTGATGGCATGCCGCACATCCGTAAGAGACAAACAGGGCGTAACCGTTTGCGGCTTGGGGGCTGATGGCGGTCATATCGCCTTTAAGGTATCTGTCAAAGGGGGCATCGACGGTGACCAAGGTGCGTTCAAACGTGGCAATGGCATCAACGATGTTTTCGGCGGATATTTCCGCATCGTAAGTGGCTTGAAAGGCGTTGGTCATAAAAGGATCGCGGTTCAGCTTTGCCACGACTTCAGCCCAATTTGATCCCATTTCGGACGGGTTGTGGACGGGGCCGGAGGCTTGTTCTTCCAAGCTTTCAGCGCGACCATTCCAAAACTGGGTGAAGTTGTAGGTGCTGTTGAAAACGGTTGGTGTGTTGACGGAACCTTCTTGGCCATCAATGCCAATGGGTTTTGTCCGTCCGTCAACGCCGCCATTGCTGAGGTTGTGGCAACTGGCGCAACTGATGGAATTGTCTTTGGACAGGCGGGGGTCGTAAAACAACATCTCCCCCAAGCGGACCTTTTGGGGATCGACGTCGGCAAGCTCGGGCACGGACTGAGGCATCGGAGACAAAGACCGCCCACGCCAGTTATCGGGCTCATCATCAGCCACGGCCAAACTGGACATAAACAGAAAAACGCACGCGCCCGCCGCAATCCAGGCCGGACGGATAAAGAATGGGGCTGAGGGTGTCAATGTTGTACCTAAGGGCAGTTGCTCATCCGGGGGGGTAGTCTAAATACATTATAAGACATGAACTGTCACTTAAGTAGGTCTTTTCGATAATTTCATAATTTTTTTGTGGGATTGATACTGAGCTCAGATCCTAAAGGTTTTAAGACATTTCGGCCCATTCAGGACTGCTGAATGGGCCGATGAATGCTTGGATGTGTGTTTCATGTCGGGTGAGCGCTATTTCGTGCGGATACGCCGACCCGTGGCTTTGTCGATGGTCACTTTTTTGACCAATGAATCATCAACCGTAACGATTTCGGCGACGATGGTTTTGTCGTCGAGTTCCGTCACTTGGCCGACTTTCAAGCGGTCATTGCCGCGTTGTTTGAGGTGCTGTTCCATGTTGGCGCGCACGTCGTCAATGGTGAGCGGTTGAGCCAAAGCCTGGACTTGTCCGTTCGGACAGCCTTGCCCGCCCATGTTGTTGTTCATCATGCCGCGGCCCATACCTTGGTTCATGCCGTAGCCCATGCCCGGGCTTATACCTGGGCCCATGCCGTAACCGCCGCCATGATAGCCATATGGACTGTGGGCATAAGCACCCACCGCGCCCAAACTGGCGATGGCGACGACCGCGGTGATGATGAGTGTCTTGGTTTTCATGGTGTTTCTCCTCAAGGTGTTCTGTGTGTGGATCTGAGGAGAAGATGGATGCTTCGCCTCTTGACTGAGTTAAATGTAGGCGTGTTGCGTTGCTGGGAGGTGTCTGGATCGGGGGGATTTGTAACGCTATGTTGCTGGGTGCGGAGCCGTTACACTCTGTTACCAAGTTCCCGTCACACCGTTTAAAAATAAGCGCTATATTGGATTTATGGACAGAACTTCACACATCTTGATCGTTGATGACGACCGCGAAATTCGCGACTTGCTGAGCCGCTTTTTGAGCAAGCACGGCCTGCGTGTCAGCACCGCCGCAAATGGCCGCGAAATGGCTGCAGTGCTGGATGGTGGGGCCATCGACTTGATCGTTTTGGATTTGATGATGCCGGGCGAAGACGGTCTGACGTTGACGCGAAACCTGCGCGCCAACAGCGCTGCGCAGGGCGGCGGTATTCCCATCATTATGCTCACCGCCATGGGTGAAGAAACGGACCGCATCATCGGTTTGGAAATGGGCGCGGACGATTATTTGGCCAAGCCGTTCAATCCTCGCGAATTGCTGGCACGGATTAAGGCGGTGGTGCGCCGTTTCTCTGCACTGCCCACATCTTTGGAAGTCCCCGGGGAAGGGGGCGGGGATGGCCTGGTTACATTTGCCGGGTGGACCTTCAATATAGCCGTTCGGGAATTGACCAATCCCGACGGCGATGCCGTGATCCTTAGTGGTGGTGAGTTTGAGCTGTTGCAAGCCTTCATCAGTCATCCCGGGCGGGTGCTCAACCGCGATCAGTTATTGGATTTGGCACGCGGCCGTGACGCCCAACCGTTTGATCGCGCCATTGATGTGCAAGTCAGTCGGTTGCGCAAGAAAATCGAGCCTGATCCGAAAAAACCCACCTATATCAAAACGGTGCGGGGCGGGGGATACATGTTTACCCCCACCGTCACAGGTCCCACGATCATGGGGCAGGCGTCTGCACAGGGGGGAACATGAAGCTTTGGCCGCAAACTCTGATGGGGCGGACCCTGACGGTGGTGCTGGCCGGCATTGCGCTGAGCATCTTCATCACCATCGGACAGCAGCTTTTGGACCGCAGCGTTTTACTGGCGACCATCGGTGGTTGGCATGGGGTGGAGCGCCTGTCCGACAGCATCATTAAAATCGAAGCGGCAGACCCCGCAAGCCGCACCGCCTTGGCCAAGTCCTTTGAAACGCCGGGCTTTCGCGCCGCTTGGGGGCAAGACAGTGTGCTGCCAGACAAGGAACTGGACTGGCAGGGGCAACAAGTGCGCACCGTGCTGGAAAAGTTTTTGGGCGAAGTTGCCCCCGGTGCTCTGCGCATTGCCCTGGTTAACTACCGGGATGCTTCTCGCGCCGTGCCCCATGCGCGCATGAGCGAATGGCGCAAGCGTGTGGAACGACACGGTGGTCCAGATATGATGGCGCATATGTTACGCGACCGTGATGAGGCGCGTACGCCCGGGGGCCTGTCTGGCGATGGGCCGAATATCCGGCCTTTGGTGCTGCTGATCAGCTATCAACTCACAGATGGCTCGTGGTTGACGTTTGTCACCCCGCCAGCCCCGCCACCGCCCTTCTGGGGAACCCGGTTCTTTCTGCTTTCGATGATGATGTTGCTGGTGTTAATCGGCATGACGGTGTGGGCGGTGCGCCGTTCGACCAAGCCGCTGGGGCGCTTTGCCTTGGCTGCGCAACGGTTAGGGCTGAACGTCAATGCCCCGCCTATGGACGAAGAAGGGCCGCGCGAGGTGCGTCGTGCCGCGAAAGCGTTCAACCGCATGCAGCACCGCTTGCAGGCCTTTGTCAAAGACCGCACCCATATGCTGGCCGCCATCAGCCATGATTTGCGCACCCCCATCACTCGCCTCAGGCTGCGCGCCGAATTCATTGAAGACGATGAGCAGCGCCTCAAAATGCTCGGTGATTTGGATGAAATGGAAGCGATGATCGCGTCCACCTTGCAGTTCGCCCGTGATGACGTCGTGGGCGAGTCCAATAAAGTCTTGGATCTTGCCGCCTTGGTCCGGGAACTGTGCACCGACGCGGTTCAAGCGGGCGATGAGGTCGAATACGTAGGACCGGAACGCTTGATGTTCGACGGCCGTGAAGTGGCCTTAAAGCGCATGGTTGCCAACCTGATCGGCAATGCGGTGCGTTACGGCGAACGCGCCCGGGTGACGCTAGACGTCAGTGAAGATGATGCGTGTCTGACCGTCAGCGACGACGGCCCCGGCATTGCCGAGGATATGATGGAGCGGGTGTTTGATCCGTTTGTGCGGGTCGAAGGCTCTCGCTCACGCGAAACCGGCGGTGTTGGTTTGGGACTGACCGCCGTCAGAACCATCGTTCAGGCTCACGGTGGGCACATCGATCTGCTGAACAGGCCTCAAAGTGAAGGTCGGGGCGGTTTGGACGTTCGTGTGTGTTTGCCCCAAGGTTTGGTGTGAGGCGCATTTTTCGTCGTTATGAGCTCGACAACGTCTGCTTCATCAAAGCTTCGAATTCAGCGTTGAGGGCTTCAGCGGGAACGCCTGCAGCCACCAGCTTGCTTTTGGCGGCGATCAAGTTGTTGGCAAGCTGGGTTTTGATTTGCAGATTTTGTTCCGTGGCATTGGCGCGAATGCTGGCTTGGCTGGCTGCGACCTGCGCTGCCGCATCCCCCTCGACAACTGCGCCGACGGCTTCGACCAGTTTGCTGAGGATTTTGTAGACGGCATTGGCCGAAAAGCCACCCAACAGCGCCAACAATGGCCGCGATGTGGTTGTTTCAACGTCCAGTGAAACCAGTTCCGACAAAACAAATCCGGCGATCAAGCCCAAGGCAAAGTTGATCCAGTAGGTGGTGTTGTTGTTGGGGTCGAAGGTGCCTTTATCAACAAACTGATAAGCCTTGTAGAGGTTCGCAAACGACCCCCCGATGGCGGCAGCGCTCAACAAAAAGAGCGATACGCTGACTTGGGCGAAGCCGTCGCGCTCAAAGAGAGATTTTCCCAACTCAATGGCGTTGATTTGGCTGGAGACGCTCAGATAAATAAAGGCGGCAAGGGCGAAAAAACTGACGATGACCATGTGGCGAATGATCGGGATGGGGCCTAAAAACTTTGCCAAGTTTTGCGCACCAAAGATTGTTTCTTTGCGTTGCTTTTTGAGAAACAGAAGGCTTCCCGGCAAGGCCGGCAAAATGAGAACAGAAAGCGCGTTGTGAATGCTGATCAGCACTTCAAAGCAAGGTCTTTGCTGTTGTTCAATCTGTCCCTGAACCGATTGAAGGTTTTGCGCCACGCTGTCGGGGATGCTGACGCCGACATCCAACGCGTGTTCTGTCATAACGGCGATTTCATCGAGAATGTAGCTACCGAGATTGACGACATCTGACGGAGGGACTGGCTTTAAATCATCGTCTTTATGTGCAGATTGACCGGAAGTTGTGGTGTTCCCTGGATCGGTTAGAGGGCTGTCTGGCGTGCCGATATCCGTCATTTTCACCTCCAAAGTGCGCAGTTCAATGTACCTTATGAGGTGTATTGTATAATATAAATATATTAAAAAGTGTATTATTTTTGCAGCAAACTACACACGCTCAATTGGCGTTGGTGAAACGAACTCAATGTGATGGTGCGCTTAAGAAGCGCCTTTTCCACCGTGGGTGAGGGACCAGCCAATGGGATCAGCCAAGAAATCCTTGACCCCTTGGATAGCCGCGGGGGAGAAAGCTTGGCGTTCTTCAGCAACTTCCAATACATCTTGCCAAGTGGCGAGATAATGCATGGTCACGCCTTCTTTGGCCAAGGTGTCCAACGCGCCCGGAAAAGCGCCATAGAAAAACACCACGAAGGCATCGGATACGGTTGCGCCCGCATCGCGTAGCGCGTTGACGAAGTTGATTTTTGAGCCGCCATCGGTGGCCAGGTCTTCGACCAGCAACACGTGCGAGCCTTCGGGCATGTAGCCTTCGATTTGCGCGTTGCGGCCAAAGCCTTTGGGCTTTTTGCGCACGTACAGCATCGGCTTGTCGGTCAGGTGGGCAATCCATGCGGAATAGGGAATGCCTGCCGTTTCGCCGCCGGCAACCGCGTCAACGCCGTCCAAATCGGAATCCCGGCTCAGCGTTTGCACCGCCATGTCCATCATGCGGGTGCGTTCTTTAGGGAACGAAATCAATTTGCGGCAATCGATGTACACGGGGCTCGCCCAGCCGGCGGTCAAGATATAGGGCTCTTCGGGACGGAAGTTGACAGCTTCGATATCAAGAAGGATTTTGGCCGCTTCCAGACCAAAGGGATTGCGTTTGACGCTCACGGGTACGTCTCCAATTGCCAAATGAATATGATGCCCGTTTATGGCCGGGTCGGCGGATGAAGTAAAGGGCGAGCAGAGGGGGGTTAATGAACTTTGTGCGGATGGCTGACGTAACCGTCTTTGGACAAGGTGTTGAAGTAGGTGATCACTTCAGGGTGATCAATGGGGCCGCCTTCGGCGTCGGGCTCTAAGTTCTGTTCCGACACGTATGCGTGATTTGCGGTGCCGTCGATCAGCACATGGTACCAAGGTTGAGAATCGTCGTGTTGAAATTTGGGGCGACGGTCTTGCGCTTTCATTTGCGCGCCGACGCGAAAATGCGGGTCTACGTCGACAATCACGCCGCGATAATCGAACAGAGTGTGGTGAATCAGCTGTCCGACCGCATATTTGGCGCGTTCACACCCCGCCCTTTTTGGGGAAGGGGCGCGTGAGGGCGTGGTCGCAGCGTCGAAATCGGACGGATTGTGAGTCACAGAACGTCTCCGATGGTTATTCACCCCTTAAGCTTCCCGCTATTTTGCCGTCGGGTCAACCACGGCTTTGCAGTTGGCCTCATTCATGGCACTTTAGGTGGGCTAAGTTTGATGTGGGGATTCTCCCTTCAGTGAGGTCGCAAATGGAAAAGAAGCACCCAGAATATCGCACGGGTGGCGCTTTGATTGCTCAGGCTCTGGTCGCACACGGGGTGGATACGGCGTTTTGTGTGCCGGGTGAGAGTTATCTGGAAGTTCTGGACGCCTTGTACGACCATCAAGACACCGTGCGGGTGGTGACGTGTCGCCATGAAAACGGTGCGGCCTATATGGCTGAGGCCTATGCCAAGCTGACCGGGCGGGTCGGTGTCGCCATGGTGACGCGCGGGCCGGGGGCCTGCAATGGGTCTATTGGGGTGCATACGGCATTTCAGGATTCTTCGCCCATGGTGTTGTTGGTGGGTCATGTCAGGCGCGAAGACATTGGCCGCGAGGCCTTTCAAGAAGTTGATTTTGAACAGATGTTCGCCCCTTTGGCCAAAGCGGTGCGGCTGGTTTCCAGCACCCAAGCGGCGGCGGCTGATGTCGCGTGGGCGTTTGATATGGCGTTGTCAGGTCGTCCTGGCCCTGTTGTGTTGGTGTTGCCCGAAGACATGCTGCGGGAATCCGTAGAGGCCTGTGTGCCGGCGCCGATCCCGCCCGCCATGGACGATATGGACAGTGGCGCAATTGAACGCATTCACCACCGTCTGGTGCAAGCCAAGCGCCCCATGGTGATGGTCGGCGGCAGCCGCTGGACCGCCCAAGCGCGTGCCGACATCTTGGCGTTTGTCGAAGCCATGGATTTGCCCGTGTGTTGTTCCATGCGCCGCTTGGACATCATTGACAACACTCATCCGTGCTTTGTGGGGGAACTGGGCATCGCACCCAATCCGCAGCTGTTGCAACGCGTCAAAGACGCCGATGTGCTGCTGGTCGTGGGAGCCCGGTTGGGGGAAATGACCAGCCAGGGCTATACGCTTTTGACGCCCGAAGAGGCAGAGCACAAGCTGGTGCACGTTCATGTGGAGCCTCAAGAATTGGGTCGCGTGTTTTCTCCCGCTATCGGCGTCGCCTCTAGCCCCCAAGCCTTCGCGGCGGTGGCAAAGGCTTTGGGTGCACCCTCAAACCATTGGGCGGGTTGGCGTGCACAGGCGCGGGCCGATTACAACGCCTGGCGCAAACCTGACCCGGTGCCGGGGCCGTTGGACCTGGGGCGCGCCATGCAAAGTTTGGATGAACTGTTGGACGACAACGCCATCGTCAGTGTGGATGCGGGTAACTTTACCGGCTGGGCGCAACGTTACCTGACGTTCGGCGGCAAGCGTCAATTCATCGGTCCCACCAATGGGGCAATGGGCTATGGCGTACCGGGCGGGGTTGCGGCAAAGGCGGCGTTCCCGAACCGTCAGGTCGTTGTTTGTGTCGGCGATGGCGGCTTTGGCATGACCGGGCAAGAAATTGCCACTGCCTTGCAACACAAACTTAAATTGCTGATTTTGGTGTTCAACAATTCAAGTTTTGGGACCATCCGCATGCACCAGGAACGCAGTCATCCGGGACGCGTCATCGCGACGGACTTGTGTAATCCCGATTACGCTGAACTGGCGCGGGCCTATGGCGCGTACGGGGACCGGGTGGAAACGACGGCGCAGTTTTTGCCCGCTGTTGAAAGCGCCTTGGCCGCGGATACACTTGCCGTACTTGACGTGCGCTTCGATGCCAATATCATCTCGACCCGCACCACCTTGGACGCCATTCGAGAAACGGCGTTGAACCGACAATCCAAAAAGGACACAAACTGAGATGGCCCTAGAAGGCGACCATGCCCGCGTTTGGCTGCTGATCGACGATCGCGCCGGCAACAAGTCCCAAGTTCTGGGGGTCGCCCGCGCGTTGGGTTTGCCCTTTGAAATCAAAAACATCGCTTACACCGCATCGGCGGCGTTGCCCAATTATATGCTGATGGCGTCATTTTCCATGTTGACCCAATCGTCACGGGTCAATCTGGCGGCGCCGTGGCCCGATGTGGTCATCGCGGCCGGACGGCGCACCGCACCCGCCGCACGGCGGATCAAAGAGCTGTCGGGCGGGAAAACCTTTTTGGTTCAAATTATGCATCCCGGATCAACCGGAGAAAATGACTTTTCGTTGATCGCCGTGCCCCGTCACGATGCCATGGGAGAAGCAGAAAACCGTTTCACCATGGTCGGTGCACCTCACGGGGTGACGGCTCAAAGCTTGGCTGAGGCCAACCAGATATGGGGCGGCAAGTTTGATCACCTGCCCAAGCCGCACATTGCGCTGATCGTCGGCGGCGACACCAAACGTAAGGCATTTACTCTTGATATGGCGCGGGACTTAGGTGCCCACGCCGCCCAACTGGCCCGTGATGCGGGCGGCTCTTTGCTGGTGACCACGTCCAGGCGGTCAACGCCTGAAGCAACCCAGGCCTTGATCGATGCCTTAGGTGATGTGCCGGCGTATGTGTATCGGTGGGGCGATGAAGGGGAAAACCCGTACATGGGCTTTTTGGCCCAGGCCAGCCACATCATCGTCACCGGCGACAGTGTGTCCATGTGCTGTGAAGCCTGTGGCACAGAGTGCCCGGTGTATATCTTTGCGCCCAAAAAACTCACCGCACACAAACATGCAAAGCTGCATCAAGACCTGTTCGCCAAGGGCTATGCACGGTCCTTGGACGGGGTGAAGGTCTTGGAGGATTGGAGCCACGAACCGCTGAATGCGGCGTTTGACGTCGCGGCGGAATTGCGCAAACGTTTGGGCTTGGATTGAGGGAGCTGGATTGATGGAGGGGGGACGGCGTATGCGCGTCTGGTTAACAATCTTGGTGATCGCCTTTGCGCTTCCCGCCCAAAGTGCGGAGCCGCAAACGGGCATTTCACCCGAAGAACTGAAAGCTCATTTGACGGCCTGGGGCTATAACGTGTTCGCCCATGAAGACGAAGAAGACCGCCCACAGTTGTTGGTCAGTCACCCATCCGATGACGCACACACCGAAGAAGTGGGAGATCGCAAGGGCTTCGCGATGCTCATGCTGAACTGCAAGCCCGAAGAGGCCATGTTTATGCTGCGCCGCTGTGACGGTTTTGAATTTCGCGCTTACCTGACGCCGGGCTTTCCCATCAAAGACAAAGTTTACGCCGAATGGAACCGGGACCTTGGCCACAGTCGGGCGTTTGTGAAAGAAGGTCATCCGCGCTTGGCGTGGCGGGTGAACGTGCGGGGCGGTTTCGTGTGGGAAAATATCTTGGATACGGTTGGCGTATGGCGTGCAGAGCAAGCGGCTTTCGTTGACCGTCTTGACGCTGCCGTTATGGATTAGGCTGTACCTTAAAATCATTGCAAGAGATGTCGGGGTGTCCCATACTTGTGTGCAGGGACAGACAATGAACACTGGGCATGAGTTGGGGCACTGTGGCAAATGCCAATCCACCGCCGAAGGGCACCGGTCAAAGCACTGCGCCGCAAAGTGGGGCGCTCGGTGGCTTGAGGGTGCTGATCGTTGATGACGATCTTGATTTTGCGAATACGCTAAAACATCAGATCTTTGAGGGCTGCGCACAAGACGGCGGCGTGGTTGTTGTGTCGTCTATTGAGGCGGCTGACGAGCAGCTTCGCGCGCATATGTTTGACGTTTGTTTGCTCGATTTCGAGCTTGCGGATCGTTTCGGCTTGAAACGGGAAACCTTGAGCCGCTTCGCCCATATTCTCACCGCGTTGGTGTTTCTGTCCAACCGCCCAAGTAAGGCTTCTGCCTTACGTGCGCTCAGTTTTGGCGGCAAAGATTTTCTCATCAAATCGCGCCTTTCCAGCTTCGATGTCGCCAAGAGCATTTCCTATTCGCTGTATTGGAAATACAGAGAAATCGAACTGGAAGCGAATACTGTGCACGACCAAGTCACAGGCTTGGGCACGGTGCCTTTGTTTGATGAGCATCTGCGTCACGCCCTGGAAGTCGCCAAACGTGGCAAAGAAAAGATCGGTTTGCTGATGATCGGATTGACCGGGATGGAACCGGTGCTTCAAGACTATAACGATTCTGTTAGCGATGAGTTGTTGAAGCAAGTGGGTGAGCGCATCGTTGGAAAGTTGCGGACATCCGATGTGGTGGCGCGCTTGAGCGATCAACAATTCGGGGCCATTTTGGTGAACGTCAAATCCGACGCCATCGTCAAAAGCATCACCGGAGCGGTGACGGACACGATTGTGAGCAAGCCCTATACGATCAATGGTTATACCCTCAAAATCGGGGCCAATGTGGGTACGGCGACGTATCCGGACCATGCTCCCAACCTGGACGATCTGAAGTTTGTTGCCGATAAGGCCCTGTCTGAGAAACATAGCAAACACGGCACGTCAAAGATCAAGGACCACGCGTTCGGCTATTATTAAGGTGTTTTAAAAGCTCGTCAGAATGCCGATGAATGCCCCGGTCAAGCAGGTGGCGATGGTGCCTGATACCAAAGATTTCAGCCCCAATCCCACGATTTCACTGCGCCGTTCGGGGGCCATGGTGGTCAACCCGCCCAGCATGATGCCGAGACTGCCGAAGTTGGCGAAGCCGCACATGGCATAGGTCATGATCAGCTTGGAGCGCTCCGACAGTGCATCTGCGGGCAGGTCTTTCATCTGCAAATAAGCCAACAGTTCGTTGAGCACGGTTTTGGTGCCCATCAGGGCCCCCGCCGTCGGCGCTTCCGCCCATGGCACCCCCATTAACCACACCACCGGGGCCATCAACCAGCCCAGCATGCGCTGCAACGCCAATGGCTGACCAGCGACGTCGGGCAACAGGCCCAGCACGGCGTTGAGCAGGCTCACCAGTGCCACCAACACAATCAACATGGCGACGACGTTGAGCAGCAACCCAACCCCGGACAAGGTGCCTTGGGTGATGGCGTCCATGGAACTGTGGGTCTGGATGGGGGCCGACAGTTCGCCCTCGGTGACATTTTGGGTTTCGGGAACCATCAGCTTCGCCACCATAATGGCGGCGGGCGCGCTGATCAAAGACGCGGTCAGAATATGGCCCATGGCACCGGGAATGACGGTGCTGAGGAAGGTCGCGTACAGCACCATGACGGTGCCCGCGATGGTCGCCATGCCGCAGGTCATGACCATAAACATCTCGGCCCGGCTGAGGCGGCTTAAGTAGGGACGTACAAACAAAGGGGCTTCGATCATGCCCACAAACACGTTGGCCGCCGCACTTACGGCGACCGCGCCGCCGACGCCCATGGTACGGCGCAAGACGGATGCCAATGCTTGAACGACAAGCGGCAAAACCCGCCAATGAAACAACAGTGCCGACAAGGCGCTGGTGACCAAAATCAACGGCAGAGCCTGAAAGCCCAAAACAAACGCAGCACCGGGGTACGATTCCGCAAACGGTAAATTCCCGCCGCCCAAATAGCCGAAAACGAAGGTTGTCCCGGCTTTGGTGGCCTCTTGCAGGGCCAGAACGCCGTCGTTGATCCACAAAAACAAGGTGTGGCTGCCCGGCAGCTTCAGCAACAGCAATGCCAACACCAATTGTACGGCTAAGCCCGTAGCCGCCACCTGCCACGCACGGGTTCTGCGGTCTTCACTGATCGCCCACGCCAAGGCGGTGAGGGCAAAGACGCCCAATAGACTTTGCAGGCCATCCATGATTTCCCCCCGGAATGTTTTGCCTAAACCACCTTGGCCTAAACCGCCTTAGAATGGCGTCCCTGACCGCTGCCCAGATACGCGTCAAACGCACTGGCGACCAAGCGGACGAAGGGGCGGCCGTCTTCGCTGACGGTGATGCGGGTGTCGTCCACGGTGCAGATGCCGTCAGCGCTCAACGGGGCCAACTTGGCGACGTCATCTGTAAGGGTGCTGACCTCAAAGTCGTGGGCTTTGCACACATCGGCCAAGTCGACGGTCAAGTCGCACATGATGCGCTCAATGATGTCGCGGCGCAGTTTGTCGTCTGCGCTGAGTTCAATGCCGCGTGCGGCGGGCAACACACCGGAATAAATAGCTTGGCTATAGGCTTTGAGCGGCTGTTCGTTTTGCACGTAGCCTTGCGGCAAATAACCGATGGCCGATGCGCCAAAGCCCAACATGGCGGGGGCGCTGTCGGTGGTGTAGCCCTGAAAATTGCGATGCAGCTCGCCGGTTTCGACGGCATTGGCCATGGAATCGTCTGGGTGGGCGAAGTGATCGAAGCCGATTTGCACATAGCCCAGCGCCTTGAGCCGTTCGACCGCCAAGGTGAACTGTTTCCACCGTTCCGCCGCGTCGGGCAGGGTTTCTTCCTTGATCAGCTTTTGGTGCGATTTCATCCACGGCACATGGGCGTAGCCAAACAGGGCGATGCGGTTGGGCTGCAAATCGACGGTTAAATCGACCATACGCTCAATTTCAGCGGTGTCTTGGAATGGCAGTCCGTACATCAAATCCATATTGATGCGGGTGATGTCGTGGGCGCGCAGCCATTCGATGACCTGTTTGGTGGTCTCGTAGGGCTGAATGCGGTTGATGGCTTCTTGAACCTTGGGCTCATAGGACTGAACCCCAATCGATGCGCGGTTAACGCCCGCCAATTGCAATTCCCGCACATAGTCTTCGGTGGCGGTGCGGGGGTCCAACTCGACGGCGACTTCGGCATCGTCGGTGACGTCAAAACGATCACGCAGCTTGGTCATGATGGCCAGCCAGTCTTCGCCCTTCAACATGGTCGGCGAACCGCCGCCCCAGTGCAGGTGCTTGGCGGAAAAACGTCCCGGTAAAGCATCGGCGACCAAATCGATTTCCGCCAGCAAAGCGCCTAAATATTCTTTGACCGGATCGTAGCGTTTGACGATTTTGGTGTAACAGCCGCAAAACCAGCACATTTCGTCGCAAAACGGGATGTGGAAATACAACGACAAGGGGGTGCCTTGGGGCAGCTCCGAGAGCCATTTTTTGTAGACTGCGCCGTTCACACCCTCATTGAAATGCGGGGCGGTGGGGTAGCTGGTGTAGCGCGGAACGCGCAAGTCGTATTTGTTGATCAGGTCGTTGGTCATGCGCTGTTGAGCTTTCCGTCGCAATTTCAGTCAGGCGCATAACCTAAGGCCCGCGCGCCCGAAGTGCAAGCGCGCCTCACGGTGGGGGCGTTCACAATCTTGGCACCAGTACGGAGGCTATTTGCTCAAGTGCAAGTTCTTCAATTCCGCCCCGATGGCGCGAAAGGCCAGCGTCAGCGTTGCGGAATCGGGAGATTCGTAATAATTATCGGCGCTGGTGGCGCAATTGGTCAGCATCGTTTGTGTTGAACCGCTGATGGAGGTGCCAAAGGCGATGGTGTAAACGATAATGCCCGCATTTTTCATGCCGGTGCAGACTTCACCAAGCCTGTCATCCAATTCATTTTCCGCAGATGATTGGCTGGAGGTGCCCAAATTGGCTTCGGCAAGCAGACCATAGGCAGAATAGTACGAATCAATCATCGTATTGTCGCCGTCGGTGAGGATAATCGCGGCTTTGTTCCAATCCGGGTCACTGTAAGCTGCCCCTTCGGTAAAGGGTGCGCTCGGCGAAAGCACCCGCCACCCCCACACCGCACCGAAATTGATGTGCGTGCTGCCCAACGGCGACATGGCGGTGATTTCTGCCTCCAACGTCGCACGGTTGTTGGTCAGCGGGGTGATCGGGCGGGGGCAGTGCTTGTTTTTATCGCTAGACTTAATATTGTAAAACGGTTCCCACTTTCCATCCGTGACGATGTCGCTATCGAGTATGTCAGCCGGATAGGTGCGTGCCATGACACATCCTTCCCAAGTCGAGCCGCCCCATACATTTTGCCGTAAACTTGGCTCATTCAGCATTTTGGGGAGGCTTAGGGTGGATAAGCTGGCCATTTGGAGCAAGCCCGCAGAGCCGGAGGCCGGGTATGATTGGCTCAAACTGTACAATTTGGCCAATTTAGACGATTTGAACGAATGGGATGTGGCGAATTGACGTTCTGCATGTAATGGCGCTGGGACCTTGAGCAAGCTGGCCCAGTTGGTAAAAGTGCCCGCCGTCTGGTTAATGTAGGCGACATTTCCCGTGCCGATGTTGACGGTGTTGTCAAACGGCACCAGACCGACTTTTAACAAGTCTGGCGTTGTTTCATCGCCGAACAAAATGTCGATCAAATCTTGGGCGGCTGATTTCATCGCATTCATTTTGCTGATCGGCATACCCATGGATCCGGTGTTGTCCAACACCATCACCAATTCCAAGCCGTTGGTTTCAACGGTGATTTCGGCGCTGGATGCCACCGTGATGGTGTCGATGCCGACGATGCTCATGAACACCGTGTTTACGGTGGATTGGCCGGTCACGGTGAGGACACCGCCAACGTCGGTGAATGTCAGGTTGCTGGTGGTGCCGATTTCCGAAGCGGCGTAATTGGCGGTAAAGAAGCTGTTGAATTGGGATTCCAGATATGCAGGGTCGGAAGACGTCGTGCGCATGGTGCCGACCGCAAGGCCTGCTGCGTCCAATGCGTGGCTGAGACGCGATTTCACCAAATAGGCCCGCGACAGATCGATTGCCAGACCGCCCGCGATCAGCATCGGTATCGCCGCCAAAGCCACAATCACCGCCACTACACCCCGTTCAGCATCGGCAAATTGCCGGGCCTGCTGCACCAGGCGATTGATGAGAGAGAAGAGGTTGGGCATGATTATGGCTCCCAATAATCAATATTTCAAAACGTAATCAACCTTACGTGGGCGCATGTAAGAGACTTCTTCAAGGGTCAGCGTGGTGGGGATAATGAGCTCGGCAATGGGGGTGTAGGTATAGACGCCGCTGACGATGATGATGCTGGCCCCTGCCTCGCCGTGGCCGACGGCCAAAGTTGTCGGGTTGACGATGGAACCGCCATTCCAGCCGCTCGACCAGCTTAAGGTCGGGTCGCCAGTGCTGTCGTCAAAACGTACGCTGGCGATGCCGATGGTCAAGGGGGCGGTGCTGTATGGGGACATGGTGAGCTGTGCCGCCATATAAATTTCGGCGAGATCGGCATCCGTGACATCGGTTTTTTGACCAATCAAATCAGCCGCCGACTGCATCGCGTTCAGCAGTTTTTGTTCCACTGACATCACATTGGAAAATTCGATAATTCCCATCAAAAGCAAAAGCAGAAACGGTAAGACCATGGCGAATTCGGTCGCCGCAACGCCACGTTCATTGTGCGCAAAGCGCACCACGGCTTGGTGAAATGGGGGGGGAGAGATCAATTTTGGCATCATATCCGGCCCCTTACTCATATGGTTCGTTTTGAAAAACGACCGTCGAGGCCAGCAACCGCTTTCCCGTTCCGGTATTGTCCAAGTATGAACCGATCAATGGGGTGGCAAAATCCCAGTAATACATCACTCGAACCACCACGATATCTTCTGCGCCGCCCGCAGCAAAGCCGTAGGTTATGGGTTCGCCGGTGTCGGGGTCATAGGTGGTTTCCAGATTGACCGATGTAAATGTCGCGACGGTGCGTGCGTCGTAAAACACATTGCCGCAATTGATTGAGGAACTTAATAAACCGCAGAGCGTATCGTAAAAATCGGTGGTGGCGTCGCCGCTCGATTGGGCTTGACCTGTGCGAATGCGTCGAGCGGCCTCAATGGCTGCGCCATCAATATTTGCCGAAGCAAAAAACATGATGGAGACTTCCAAAATCGCCATAAAGATAAAAAAGAGGATTGGTGCGACAAGGGCAAATTCCAAGGCCGCCGCGCCGTCGGCGTCGCTTTTAAAGCGTTTCAGGGAAAGGCGTTTCGCAACCATTGGACGGCTTTCATATTCAGGCTTAGGCGAATGTTTCAAAAGAATTTATCGGTAAACCTTAAGCTCATTTACTTTCATTTTCCAGTTTAAGGCATACAAATGCAGTGATGCCCATCACGGAGCGGTGCAAGAGCTGACGATATGCTGTCATATGATGCGTTTGGGTGTATCTATATGGGATGAATGCGAAAGCCGTTTGCTGTAAAGTGAACGTGAAGGCTGAAGATTGAACTGTTAAGGCGCACGGACCAAAAGCAAATGTTGAATATGGGGTCAAAATCGAACGAAAACGCTCAGTGCCGTTGGCGGGGTGCCGTGATCGGTGGCGTGCTGGTGCTTTTGACCGGGTGTCAAACTACGTCCCTCTCCAAGACTGGAAATGACGATCCTTATCAGCAGGGCGGCGTGCAAACGACGATGCTGCAAGCCGGGCGCGAGGCCGAAAGCGCCAGCAAATACGAAACTGCAGCAGGCATTTATGGTCGCTTGTACGAGTCTCGTCCTGAAGACAGCGCTGTCCTCACCGCGTTTATTCGCAATATGCGTTACAGCGGTCGGGCCAAGGAAATTGTTGGCTATGTCGAAAAACAAACGCCGCACATGTTGGCAGACCAATACGTCAAGTTTGAGTACGCAAAAGCGTTGCTGGCCGCTGGCCGCAAAGCGGAATCTTTGGATGCGCTCAAAGAATTGAGTCCCCAAATGCCCGATCAATGGCAGGTCTTTTCCGCCATCGGCATTGCCGCAGATTCCTTGGAACTGTACGGCGAAGCCATGGCGGCCTACCGAACGGCGCTTCGATTATCGCCCAACAACGAAGTGGTGATGAACAATATGGCCATGTCGCAGGCCAGTGCCGGCCACCTTTTGGAAGCGATAGACACATTGGAGAAAGCCGCCGGGATTAACCGGACAAACCCACATATTCGACAAAACTTGGCCTTGCTCTACGCCATTAACGGTGACGTTGCTCGCGCTCAAACCCTTGCCGCTATGGACCTGGATGTGAGCGATGTGGAAACCAATTTATCTTTCTACCGTCGTTTCGAAGGGGCCGTTCAATGAGCGATGAGGCCCTGAGCGACAAGACTTTGGGCGATGAAATGGTGACAGAATCGCATCTGTCTGCTTCGTCATCTGAAAATTTGGCTGAATTGGAAAAACGGCGCAACACGGTGCGGCTAACGACGGTGTTCGGTGGGCGAATCAGTCAGTACGGCCGGGCCTATGCGTGCACCATTTCCGATATTTCCGTCGGCGGGGCGAAGGTTAAATTAAAAGATCCTAATGATTTTAAAGCGCTGGTGAAAGATCAAAGCGTGCAACTTGTGTTTGAGAGGCTTAGTGACTACAAAGCTCTTAATGGAGTTGTCGCTTGGCAAAAAGCGAACGAATCTGTCGTTGGGTTGACGTTTACAGATCCGGAATTGCGTCGCCGGGTTGTGATTAAGCGCTTGATGCCAAACCGCTGGCGCATCGCCAATGAACATGCAAAGCGATCCGATACAGAAGGCATCGCGTCAGAAGATCATGATGAAACAACGTGAATTCGTGAAACGCGTTGTAGTACTTGAATTTCTTTGCCAAGATATCGGACAAGGTCCACGACTGATGAAGCCAATCTTATGAATGAAGTTCAAGACCAGACCGTCGACCCACAAAATCGCAAATTAGACGGTATCGAGCTTTTGGCCGAAGCGCCGCCGCAGGTGGTGCGCGAGTTGGAAGAGCGCTGTCAGTGGAAGCTGTACCAAGCCAATCAAATTGTCGTTGAGCGGGGTGAGGAATCCAGCGACGTGTTCTTCATTGCGAAGGGTGGCGTCAAAGTCATGGATTTTCTCGCCAATGATCAAGAAATCGCTTTGGCAGAGCTGGGCACCGGAAGCAGCTTCGGCGAAATGTCCGCCATCGATTTTTCTCGGCGTTCGGCCCGGGTCGTCGCTATGCAAGACACGAGCGTGGCGATCTTGCCGAGCAAGGACTTTCGCCGTCTGCTGATGGATTGCCCGGGAATCGCTGTGATGCTGCTGAAGCGATTCGCTGGATTGATTCGCACCTTGAACAATCGGGTGACATCGCTGAGCACCTTGAGCGCTCACCAGCGCGTGTACTATGAATTGCTGCGCATGTCTGAACCCAATACAGAAGGGGATGGCACGTGGATGATTCACTTTTTGCCCAAACATGAAGAAATTGCAAGTTGGAGCGGGACATCGCGCGAAGACGTTGCTATGGCCATCGGTCATTTGGCGCGCGAAGGCATTGTTGGGCGCAAGCATAAGTCCTTGGTGATCAAAGATCACGGCCGCTTGCAGATGCTCGTGAACCAGTGATCGTATGCAAGACGTCCCTTGTTGTGGTTACCTTGGTGTGACGTCTGTCATATGCATTTTATTGTAAACTAGATTATGTTGATGCTACTAAACCGCCAAAATCCATGTTTACCATATGGTTTTGACGGACGCTAAATCGTAACGGTTGCTCTTCGGCCGGTAACCTTGCGGTATCTTGTCTCCACTTGTCCTCGACGACAAAGCTTGTTTTTTACTAATGTAAGATTAACAGCTTGGTTTATAAAGGGGAATTGGATACATGTGCTTGACTTCCAGTTTTCATTAGGCCAATGTTAGGCCACGTGATTGGAGTGTCCGGTCTTTTTTGTGGCCTTGAGCAAGACGTAGGAGTTGTGACAATGGCTAAGTTTTCTAAGCTTATGACCCGTTTTACGCGTGATGAATCCGGTGCAACCGCCATCGAGTATGGTCTGATTGCCGCCCTCATCGCAGTGGTTCTCATCGGTGCGCTGACCCTTTTGGGCACCTCCTTGAAATCCAAGTTCAACACAGTGAGTGATAGTTTAGCTACACCAGCAGAGTAACCGCTGGGTTGAGATACAGCTGCAGTTCATTCGTGCAGTATGTGCGAACGCGGAACCGCCTCTGACCCCTGGTCGGAGGCGGTTCTGTTTTTACCTCATTATTTCAGGTCGTTTTCCTCTTAATTTGATATATTTTTGATATCTTCAAGCCAGTGTTGGTATGGTTTAGGGCACGTTTAGACTTAGGGGATGCCTCTGTATGGCGACATTGCAATCTGAATTTTTAATTTTCTATATCGCCTTACTTATTTATGGCGCTTG
This sequence comes from Magnetovibrio blakemorei, assembly GCF_001746755.1. Classification (GTDB taxonomy): domain Bacteria; phylum Pseudomonadota; class Alphaproteobacteria; order Rhodospirillales; family Magnetovibrionaceae; genus Magnetovibrio; species Magnetovibrio blakemorei. Next base: position 56,292 of record NZ_MCGG01000010.1, read on the forward strand.
GTCGGATGCGCGCACTTTGAAAATTCCCAATTGGGTGTCGCTGACCTTGTTGGTGGCCTTCTTTCCGACTGCCTTAAGTGCGGGGTTGAGCCTTGAAACCATCTCTTGGCACTTAGGCGGCGGTTTGCTGTTTTTGGTGGCGGGTTTTGTCCTATTTGCTTTCGGCCTGTTTGGCGGCGGTGATGCAAAATTGTTGGCCGTGTGCGCGCTGTGGACGGGCTGGGATCAGCTGTTGTGGCTTTTGGCCGCCGTTGTTTTGGTCGGGGGCGGCCTTTGCATCCTCGTAATCATCTTGCGTCGGGGGTTAGGGATGTGGCCTGATTGGCTGGTAAACGCGGCAAAAGGCCTATTTGAGCCAAACAAAGCGGTGCCTTACGGGATCGCCATCGCAGCGGGCGCGCTGATGGTCTTGCCGCGTATGGCGATTTTCCCACCCATGTGGCGGGACTTGCTGGCATTAATTTTAGGCTAGAGTCAGGCCCCTGGAGATTGCCCGTCCTGTAACAGGTCGGAGCTTGCGTTTGAGGGGCAGGGAGCTGGGGGCACAACGTTGCGCACAATCCATCCGGCGGCCATCCAAGCCATAGCCGCACCGATCAGGGCCACGTAGCCATCTACGGCATAATGCCATCCCAGATGAACGGATCCGACCATAATTATGACAACATACGTGCCCGTAATCCATGCCATGCGGCGACTGAATGAGCGAGCCAATAAAAATATCAATAAAGCCACCGCGACATGGAGCGATGGCATTGCCGAAATGCCTCCGCCCAGGCCAGCCTTGCCGTCTTGGTACAGGCGCCATAGGTATTCCTGTCCGAGAAGGGCCCGGTTGGTGAAAATGTCCTGTGTGGACTGGAGATAGGCAAGTTGTTCGGCAAAGGGGTTGGGGCCATCAACGATATAGCCGTAATAACAGGGGCCGGCTGAGGAAAATAGCAATGCGCCAAGGCTGCCCAGGATCGCCCAAGTCAACACAAACGAAATCAGAAATTGCATCCGCAACGCCCGTTTTTCGAGCCGAAACATCTGCCAATAGACAACACAAATCATCCCGTGCCAAAAATTATACAGGTAGCTCAATGCCGATGTGACCAGGGGATGGCCGAGCACGGGTTGCAGAAGTTGCCACGGGTGCACACCGCCGTGCAGGGCTAAGTCGGCACGCATCAGAGTTTGGTCCCAGGCAAAAGGCACAATTTCAGGTATTGATATCTTGAAGGACGTGAAAACACTGGAAAACAAGGGCAGCAGCAAAACCGGAATATACGCGGCGGCGGCGCGATCAAGCGAAAAAATTTCACTTTGACGAATCCCCTTCCACAAACCAGCGGTGCGAAAAGGCCGCACGTGCAGAGCATGGTAGGTGGTTTCGCCAAAAATGCGAAACCCGGCCATTGCCACCAAGGGAATGGCGGTTGCGATCAGATACTCATCAAACACCGGCAATCCCACAATGCCATGACTTTCTAGGTAAGCCACCGCGATAATGCAGTACAGCACGGTCAGGACGAACAAAGCAAAGTGATGGGAGGCTTCAGCGCGCAGACGATCCTGCCACGATAAGGGTAACGCTGTTTTTTGGCGAGATGGCGAACGCGTCAGCACAAATTCGGTATCCGATCACATGCTGGAAATGCGGATGGCGGCAGGCCCGATTACGACCATGAACAGCGGCGGCAAAAAGAACAAAATCATCGGTACCGTGAGCATGGCAGGCAGGGATGCGCCCTTTTTTTCCGCCGCCGACATGCGTTCTTCGCGCCGTTCTTGTGACAGAACCTTCAGCGCTTGGCCCACGGGCGTACCATACTTTTCAGACTGAACAAGGGTTGTCGCCAGAGACTTGATGGCGGGCAGACCGGTGCGTTCGGCAAAATTCATATAGGCCTTGTGGCGATTGCCCAGGTACGCCAACTCGGCAGATGTCAGGCCGAATTCCTGCGCCAGCGCGGGGGATTTGGTGGCGATTTCGGCGGTCACACGGTCAAACGCGCCTTCCACCGACAAGCCGCCTTCCACACAAATCACCATCAAATCGAGCGCATCGGCAAAGCCAGAGTTCAGCTCAACTTGGCGTTTTTGTGCTGCGTTGGTGACGAACACTTTGGGCAGATAAAAGCCAGCCGCCGCTGCTGCCGCCATCATCAAGGCCTTAACGGGCAACGGGTAGGGGAAGTTTTTCCACGCCGAAATGACAATCAGGGCGATGACAAACGTGCCAATGGCCATGGCGATGCGGGCGAAGGTGAACATGACCAACGCGCTTTGGCTGCGATAGCCGGCTTGCGCCAGGCTGCTTTTGAGTTCTTTGGACGACAGGGCTTCGTCTAACTTCAAAGCATGCAAAATCTTTTTCATCACATCGTCACGGGTTTGCGACTGGCGTTGACGGATGGAAGAGCCTTTGGACGCAAAGCTGTCCATTTGGTCGCGCGACAGTTCCTTGCGCCGATTGGAAACCATTTTGACGCGCTTGGACGTGCTTCCGGTAAACAAAAACGGCAGGGCCAGGGCGGCCACGGTGATAAACGCAGCCAGTACGGCCATAGAGACGATCAGGGTGGGAACGGGAATGCCAAACATGTGCTTTACGTCCTCCTCAAACCTCAAAATTGATCATACGTGACATGACAAAAACACCGACACCCATCATGCCTAAGGCAATGAAAACCAAGTGAATGCCATCGGTGAAAAGGGTCGCCACATAGGGCGGGTTGACCATGGACAGCATGCCCAAAACAAAAAACGGCAGACTGGCGATGATGCCCGCTGAGGCTTTCGCTTCCGAACTGAGTGCTTGGATTTTGTCTTTGATGCGTTTGCGGTCGCGCAGCACAGTGGATAAGTTTTCCAAGGTCGCCGCCAAATTGCCGCCGGTTTGCTTTTGAATCTGCAACACGATGGCAAAGAACTTAAATTCTGCCGTTGGGATGCGCTTTAAGGCACGGGACAAGATTTCTTCCAAAGTCATCCCTAAGCGCTGGCCTTCGACCACCATGGTGAATTCTTCGCCCAAGGGCCCTTCAAATTCGCGGGCAATGACGTTGAGGCATTCGCCAACGGGTAAACCGGATTTGATGCCGCGGGTGATGACGTCGATGGCTTCGGCGAAGTGCTTGGTGAACTCTTCTTGGCGTTTGCGCGCCATGCGGCCCAAGATATATTTGGGCAATCCCGCCCCGGCGACGATGCCCACTGCGGGTATGGCCAAAGGCGGCGCCCCCGTGAGATAAGCGCCGAGGGTCCCAACAATGCCCAAGACGATGCAAATCATCACCAGCACCTTAACTTCGACTTGCAGTCCGGCCTGCAGAAGGGCCGAAGCGATCTTGTCGCCCATGCCTTCGTCTTTTTGCTCTTCACCGATGCCTTTTAACTTGTCTTGAATGCGTTTTTGTCGCCGCCCTTCGGCCTTGGCTGAGATGGAGCCGCTGTTGGCGATGGAGCCAATGGACTCAATGCGTTTTTTGAGCCGCACCTTCGGTTTTAAGGCAAACGACACCATGGCACCGACAATCACGAACAGGCCCATGCCGACGGCACCGGCAATCATGACGAGGACGGGGAAGTCAATATTCATGAACGGCCCCCTCAAATCCCGGTAAATTGCATGGCTTCGGCCAGTTTGGCTTCAAGGCCGTAGTAACGCGCCTTTTCCCAAAACGATGGCCGCATGCCGGTGAATTTATGACGCCCCACCAATTTCCCGTTGGCGTCTTCACCTTCGATTTCATAGACGCAGATGTCTTGCAAGGTGACCACGTCGCCTTCCATGCCGATGACTTCGGTCAAGTGAGTGATCTTACGCGAGCCATCGCGCAGGCGCGCGGCCTGGACAATGATGTGGACCGCGCCGGAAATTTGTTCGCGCATGGCTCTGGACGGCAGGTTGTAGCCGCCCATCATAATCATGTTTTCAATACGCGACAGCGCTTCGCGCGGGTTGTTGGCGTGAACCGTGCCCATGGACCCGTCATGGCCGGTGTTCATGGCTTGCAACAAGTCAAAGGCCTCAGGGCCGCGAACTTCGCCGACGATGATGCGTTCAGGGCGCATGCGCAGGCAGTTCTTGACCAAGTCGCGCATGGAAATTTCGCCTTTGCCTTCCAAGTTGGGCGGGCGGGTTTCCAGGCGCACAACGTGGGGCTGTTGCAACTGCAATTCGGCGGAATCTTCGCAGGTTATGATGCGTTCCGAGCTTTCGATGTGGCCAGTCATACAGTTGAGCAAGGTGGTCTTGCCCGAACCCGTACCGCCCGAAATCAGCGTGTTCAAACGGATTGCGGAGATCACTTCCAAGACGGTTTTCAGCTCCGGCGTGATGGAGCCGAATTTGAGCAAGTCCTCCAGCGTTAACTTGTCCTTTTTGAACTTGCGAATGGTGAGCGCGGTGCCGTCAATGGCCAGTGGCGGGGCGATGACGTTGACGCGCGAACCATCTGCCAAACGGGCGTCGCAAATGGGGCTGGCTTCGTCGACGCGTCTGCCGACCGCCGATACGATGCGCTGGCAAATGTTCATCAATTGCGCCTGGTCGCGGAATTTGACGTCGGTTTTTTCCATCTTACCATTGACTTCGATGTAGGTGATGTTTGGGCCGTTCACCATCAAATCGGCGATGTCATCGCGCATCAGCAATGGTTCAAGCGGACCGAGGCCTAAGATGTCGTTGCAGATGTCTTGGATGACCGTTTGTTGTTCCTGGATGGACAGCACCAACCCCCGCATGGAGATGATTTCGCTGACCATGTCGTTGATTTCTTCGCGCACCTGATCGGGGGTGAGGGAACTGAGTTCGGCCAAATCAACGGCTTCCATCAAGTCGTTGAAGACATTGATTTTGACCGCATCAAGTTTTTCTTTGGCTTCAGCGCTCAACGGGGCATTGGTTTTTGCCTTAACTTCCACCTCCGGCTTTGGTGCAGATTTCGGCGCAGACTTTGCTGGGGCAGCGGCAGCAGGAGCCGTCGCGGCAGGGGCAGGCGCAGGATCTGAAGCGGGCGTGTCTTTTTTCACACCGCCGCCAAAGGGCTTAGGAGGGGGTGATCCCGGTCCGGCTGATCCGCGTCGTCCAAACATGGTGTGCGTCTGTATCCGTTCTTGTCAAAGTCTTAAGGTTGAAGGTTTGATCCGTTATTTTGGCTGATTTATCCTACTTCTTGAAGAGAGAAGACATCAGCCCGCCACTGGTTTTTTTCGCCAGTCTACTAGCGCTTTCCTTGCCACTGACCATTTGTGCCAATATTTCAATGCTTTGTGCCGCATTTGACTTGGGCGCAACCTTGCGGATCATTTCGCCGTTGTTCATGGCGGCGGCAAAGGGATCTGGCTCAAAGGCAATGTTAAGTGAGGGTTTGGTGCCCAAAACTTCTTTGAATTCCTTGTCGGTCAGCTCGCCTTTTTTCTGTTCGCCGACCCGATTTAAGATCAAACGGGTGGGGGCTTCCAGACCGCGGTTGGGGGCTAAAAATTCAAAAATATTTTTCCCGTCACGCAGGTTGTAAAGGTCGGGCGCGCCGACGATCACGGTGTCGTCGGCATCCACCACCATATCTTGAACCCAAGCGTTCCACATGTGGGGAATATCCAACACCACATAGCTGGCCATTTGTTTGACCACGTTCAAAACAGCTTCCAACGACTGAGGGGTGATTTCAATGCCGCTGTTTAAGTTTCCCGGCGCACACAGCAACGAAACGTTTTGTCCCCCCGATTCCAGATACCGCATCAACATGGTTTCATCTATTGATCCGGCCTGGGCAATGGCATCGGCAACGGTTTGCGCGGGTTGCAGGTTAAAGCTCAGGGCAGCGGTGCCGTAAGGGATGTCCAAATCGACGATGATGACGTCTTCGTCGTAAAGCCGTGCCAATTCAGAGGCCACATTGTGCGCCAACACCGAACTGCCGACCCCGCCACGTAAACCGGAAAACGCGATGGTGCGGCTTTTGGCGTGCAGGGTTTTGTCGGCAAAGGCATCGATGATGGAGGCCTTGAGTTCTTCGACCGTCAGCGTATTTAAGAAATACTGGCTGATGCCTTGATCAATTAGGGTCTTGAACAGGTTGATGTCGTTTTCTGCGCCGACGATCACCACCTTTGTGCCGGGCTGACAGACTTCCGCCAGGGCGTTCAGTTCGTCGAAGAAAGCTTCGCCCTCGGCTCGCGTCTCGACCAACAGCAATTGCGGCGTGGAGTGTGTGGTCAAAAACGCCAGCGCGCCCGCCATGCCGCCGTCCTGGACGGAAATGGAGGAGCGCAAAAACAGGCGGTCCTCAGTTAAGGCGTTGACCGCGTCGCGGACGGCATCTGTGAGGACAAATGCACCGATGTTGATTCTGAGAATCAAGTGAGCCTCCTTTGCATTTGTATCCGCATCTTATTGGCCCGTAATGAGGTTGCCGCTGCCGTCCAGCAGTCTGGTGCGAACGGTTCCGGACTGTTGCTTGAAAATGTCGACGTCAGTGCGCCCTGCGTTTTTGCCTTCAGCGGGCTTCGCTTGAATGAAATCACCAGGATCGACAACCATTTGGCCGATATTGCGCTGCGTGGCGCAGCCAAAATTGCTGTGGGGTGCATTATCGAACCCACCGACGGGCGAACTGCTCCAATCCCCGCATTCCGGCGAAATGGACTTGTTGGCTGTGAAGCTCAACACCGCATTGGGGGCTTGCACCGTCGTGCTGGGGGCCATGTAAATCTCACTGTCGCGCAAGCCTTGGCTCAGCAGCACGTCACGCGCCAAGGATGGCTGGGCGCTTTCAATGGTGATCACGGTGCGTCCTCGACTGACGTAATCGCGCAAAAAACGATGAAAGCGATTGGCGTCACCCGCAGCCAGGGCCAATCCGCTTTGCGGCAACGCAATGGCGATCGACACCTGTTCGCTGGCCACTTGAATGGCATGGTTTTGCAAGATGTCGTGACCTTCCGGCTTGGTTTGTGGCGCGCACGACGACACCAAAGCGGCGACCAAGCCGATCAGGGCAAAACGGTTCAGGTTTGTGGCGTAGGGGATGCTCATAACCGCTTACTCCATGATGTAGCCGTAGGGGCCGGCCAATGGTGTGGCGTAGGGCGGAAGGTTCGTTTTGGCATATTGCTTGTGCAAGTGTCCCAGCAGATAGAGGTCCAAATCGCTGGATACCACAAACCCATCGGACGGCAACGCCAAGCGCGCATCGTGGCCCACCGGAGCAGCCAGATAGGCGGTGACGGTGACAATCAACTCGGTTTCTTCATTTTGGAATTGTTCACTGCGAAACAATGCGCCCAGGATGGGAACGTCCTTAAGCCCTGGAACCCCGTTGATGGTGTTGGTCAGGGTGTTCTTGATCAGACCGGAAATCATCATGGAACCGCCGGACGGTAGATCGACGATGGTTTCCGTGCGCTTGACAGACAATCCGGGGAAGCCGTTTACAGCCACAGTGGTGTCACGGTCGGAAACTTCCGTGGCCAAGTGGAGACTGATCTGACCATCGCTCATCACGGTCGGCGTAAAGTTGAGGCGCACACCAAACGGCTGCTGCGAGTAGGTCACGGTGCCGTTGTTGTCAATCGCCGTCGGCATGGGGAATGAACCACCGGCCAAGAACGACGCCGTTTCGCCCGAAATGGCGGTTAAGGTCGGTTCAGCCAGGGTTTTTGCCAGGCCGTTTTCTTCCATCACCCGGTAGGTGATGTTACCCAGCCCGGTTATGGACGGGATGATGGTGCCGGTGGCGTAGGTCGAAGCCGCCACCACGGCGCTGCTGGCATATGACGGGGTGATGGTGGCTGACGACGCCGGGCCGAATTCCAACGTGGTGGTGAAATCAATGCCCAATTTCTTGATTGCGGTGCGCTTCATTTCCGAAACGCGCACCTGCATGATCACCTGACGGCTGCCCAAAACCTCAAGGTTGTTGATGATATCGAGACTGTCCGGGACAAAGCGGCGCGCGATGTTGATCGCTTGTGCCGAGGTTCCGGCGTTGCGCACAAAACCATTGATGAAGACGCCGTTGCGCTGTGAGCTGACGGTGATTTTTTCATCCCCCATAAGCTCTTTGAACGCGGCGCGGATGCCTGCCACGTCGACATCAACCTGAATGTCGCCGTTGAACAGAATATTACCGTCAACATCTTCGAACACAATCGAAGTTGAGCCCACGGCCTTGGCCAAGATGAAGGCATGGGTGCGTTCGCCGTCTTGGGGCAAAATAATGTCGGCGACATCAGGATTGGCGATCACCACGTTGCGGACTTCGCCAGGCAGACGCACCGATACCACTTTATTGAGGGGGACGCGCACGGCTTCAGTTTCTTCGCTGATCAACCATTTGAGCTTTTCGCTTGGAGGGGCGAGCGGCTTTTTGCTGACGGTGATGTTGGTGCCCACGGGGGCCGTAAATGGGGCGCTTACGGTTGCGCCGCGTCCGGGAACCTGTTGCGCCATGGCCACCGATGCGAAGACCATCAGGATGCTGGACGCACCAAAAACCCGTTTGTAGAGGGAAGATGTCATTGGGTGCCAGCTCCCATGTTGCCGCCACCGTTTGTCGTGTCGCCGACGGATTGGGGCGGCGTGCCCACACCGCGATAGATGGTCAGGGGGCGATTCGTTCGTGCAGCGGCTTGTGGGGCTGGCTTCGAAACGCGCGGTGCGGGAAGGGGGGGGGCCGGACGAGGGATCGGTTCGGGTTCGGGTATGTAGTCAGGATCGTCACTGCTGAAAGCCGGGCCTTGAGAAGATCTCGGCAACATCGGGGTTTTTGTGTTCAGATCTGATCCGGCCATGAACGATTTGAAATTGCTCAGCATGGGGCTGACTTCAACATCGGTGGTGAAGCTGTGTTGACGTTCCACTTCCCCATTTTCCGCTGAACGCAGAACCAAACTGAGTGTGCCCATGACTTTCGCCGTGTTGATGATTTCCGCCTGTTTGGGGGTGACTTCCAAGAGCATCGTTTTGCCCAACGCGGCTCCCTTATCAAACTCATTCACTTTTTGATCGACGGCCAAGACGTTTAAATTTTCCAAGATTGTTTCACTGGTGAATTCCAAAGCGTTAAATGTATCACTGGTCTCGCCGGTGCGGTCGATGGCACGGCGCAACAAACTGTGGGTGAGCATCATGTCGACGCGGTCCCCTGGCAAGATAAAGCCTGCCGAGGAGTTATCCGGGGTGGATTTAACGGCGATGGCGCGCATGCCTGGGTGCAGCGTACCGCGCATGAATCCGGCATGGTCAGCCTTATAAATCTTCGCCATGGTGATCGGATCGCCTTTTAAAATAGCGCGCCGGGCCACGTGTTTGTCTTTGATAATGGCCGTGAGGGGGTTTTTTTCACGGGTTTTGACTTGATAGGAATCTTGCAAGGCATCTTCGGGCCACGGCACCCATTCGGTGTTCTTGTCGTTTACCACGGTGCCCGCCGGCATATCCGCCTTTGCGACCAATACCTGCGACGTCGGCGCTTTGGGGGCTTTGGATGCGATTTCTGCCCTTTGGCTGGACAGGTAGGAGTTGAGAAGGTAAGCCGTGCCGCCTGCCAAAATTACGGCGGCGAAGACCAAGCCGATGATGACAATTCTCATGACGTAACCGGACCTTCCTGGTGAAGCGCGTTAAACGAATTGGACTGTGAAACGTGCAAACGAACCCCCCATCATAGGTCAGCATGAAACCGACAAAACCACGCGCCGAAACGCCATAAGCTCTTATGGTGTCAGAATATAACACCAATGGCGATCACACAATGTCAACTTGTTGAACTTTGTTCGTATAGATGTCGATTGAAGACACCGTTTAAAACCTTCTTTATGATCTCGAATGAAAACAATCCATGATATTGTCATACCATAATTTAAACGTATTGGAGCCATATTCAGTGTCAATTTACAAGGGAATGCGCAATGCCGATGTGACCAGCGTCACTGTTGACGATGTGCCCTTGCAGCCGCGCTTGGATTTGCGGGCCTTGTCTCTGAATGGCTATGAATGGGGCTATGTTGGTAGCGGTCCATACCAGTTGGCGCTGGACATCTTGGCCCATGAAGTGGGGGATCGGCGGGCACTCGGCAACTATCGATCCTTTTGCGAAAACACCATTGCGCGCCTCAAAGCCGATACCTGGGTGCTGCAAGGCGATCAGATAGAGGCGTCGTTGCAAGGTGTCGTCGAAGTGGACATGACCTTAGAGCAATTGTTGAATAAGGTCCGTGGTATTTCGTGATATCAATGCGTTAAGATTATAATTTAATGTTTTGAATGAATTTAACCTGTGACCTCAGTCACTGACCTTTCTGTGTGAATTGGCTAAAATCAAGATCAACGGTGGTCGTCCGTTTTGATCTGAGGATTTGGCTATGAGCACCTTTATGATGAGTTTAAGCAATGCGTGGGGGGGGTGGGCCTCTTTGTTTTCACCGCTGCCTTTTGGTGATCCCTACATTGCTGCCTTCGGCCTCGTTTTCATCATGATCTTGAGCGCCAAGGTCTTGATGAGGGGGGGCAGACGCCTATAAACGGACACCACCGAGCTGTTTGGAGGCGTCATTTTGAGATCGCTTTGGAGGGCGCTACTAAGGGTGAGCGGGCTCGACGCTAAAGACCCGGAAATTCTTATTGAGTTCACCCGGTAACATAATTTTTTTAAGCCAGTTCGGTTGTGTTGCAGTGACGATTTTGCGCATCAAAGTGTCGCCTTTGAAGCTCAAAAAATAGTGTTCTTCTTCCGAATCGACGCACAAGATCACAAAATCCACATTCCGCCGTGCCAAAATCGATCGCGCTTGAGCGCTGTCGGTGGCGGTTAAAATGGTGAAGCTGTCGAGAATACCGTCGGTATTTCGGTGATAGGGACTGCCGACCACCCGGTGCGGCGTGCGGAACAAAATTTCAGGGCCTTGGTGTATGTGGGTGAAGATCACCAGGGGCCACTTGCCCGCACCCGTGGATCGGGCGAAGGTTTCGGACGTTATAATGGGGGCCAAATCGTGCCATTTGCACGCTTGGGTTTTGGCCTTGGCGATATCTGGGCTGAGGGCATAAAGGGTAAAAGCGACGGCCAAGTGCGCGGTGATGATGCCAAAGGCCGCCGGAACTCGTAAAATCGGCGTGCCCTGGCCAAATTTGGGGCCCATTTTGGGACCGCCCTGCCAATCGAGAACACGCTGAAAGACACCCGCCCAGGCAATCGCGGTGGTGATTCCCAAGTATGAGCCCCAACGCAACTGCATCACGCTTAGGGGCAAGAACAAGGCGCTCGACAGCCCCAAAATCAGGATGGATGGGTCAAAAGATTGACTGGGACGGCGGTCTTTAAGACGCAGAACGATCCAAACCACCAACCAGACGACCGGGCCCAACACCAGCGTCGCATTGATGGCGCTGTCCCAGTTCCAGTCGGCGGTGATAAGGGGCTGCAATTCCTTCACTCTGTCCAGCCACAGGACCATGAGACGGGGGTCCATGGCGGCGCCGAAGGGGCCTTTGAAAAAGTCTGGAAACAAGGCCAGCATGACAATGCCAGCGCCCAATCCGGCGGCCATGGCAAAGCCCAGGCGCGCCCGCAACAGGTGCCTTGCCCGGGCATGATCCATAAATTGAATGCCTAAGGCGATCAGCGCCAGCAGCACCACCTGGACACTGGACAGGCGGTCATATTCTTCCGCGGTGAGCCATTCAGCGGGCGGTCGTTCGACGGCCATCATCAACGCCAAAGCCAACGCCCCCCATATGGCAAACCGCTTAAGGCCGTCCAGCCAGTGCTTTTCGCCGGACAAAATCCAAGCCAAGCCCAGAACGGTGAGGGCAATCAGTTCCGTGGTCAGGGCCTCGACACTCACCCAAATGCCAAAAGCGGCCGCAATGCCCGCCCACTTCAGGGTGCTTTTATGGAGTTGAGGGCTAGCGGAAAAGCGCAAAAGCGTGGCCAGGACGATGCAAAAACTTAACAAAACCAGGCTGTGATGGTCCGGCCTTGCGGCCAGAAAGGAAGCTCTGGTGATGGGTTGGAAGGCAAACAAAATCAAAAACATGGCTTGTCCGCGCAGATCAAGCACGGACCGG
>NZ_MCGG01000011.1:5000-93478 GCF_001746755.1 Magnetovibrio blakemorei
GGGCACACAGAATCGCACCGGAATCGTATTCGAATCATTCGAATAACATTACCGTGTGATCCTTAATGGATTCTTTCACAAAATCTAGGGGTGATAATAAAAATTACGCCAGATGGTTACTTTTTCTCGCCGCCCAACAGCTGGTTCATGCGGGATTCGTACTCTTCCATCACCCGGCCACAGCCCTGGGTCTGCGCAAACGGCAAACGCGACATCACGCCGCTGCCCATGGATTTACCCCCTTCAATGACGTAAACCTCACTCACTACATCACGCCCAAAGGCCTTATTCACGTAGGCGGCAATGTCTTTCGCCTGCTTTTTAAGTGCATCAATATCGAGGTTGCGGCGCTTATCGACCGGAGCCGGGTTTTTCATAAAATAATTCAAAATAGCTTCTGAGGCACGGGGCGCACGCTGGCACACAAAGGCCGTATCCTCAGCCTTAGGTACCGTCAAAATCGGTGTCAGGGGGCGAATTTGCGTGGTGTACCCTCCGGGTTTGCTTTGCACACTTGCCATAACGTGTTTGAGCTGAAGGTGCGAATCATCGCCCAGACTGGCCGCCTGTGCCGGTTGAAACACGGCCAAAAGCGTAAAAACAAAGGCGATAAAGGCGGCGGGAACAAGGTGCATTGTCAGTCTCAAAATCAGTTTTAGGCACAAGATCAGCTTAGATATCAAGATTCATACCGCGATTGCGTGCGTTTTTAAACCCTAACCTGGTCAAAAGGATGACATCTCATACCTGAACGCACAATGAACCTCAGCTTTTTTAGGCCCCAGGAAGACAGGCCTCTGCCTTCATGAACAGTACACCATGGCCCGCAATATGCACCCGATCGCCTACCAAACGACAAAAAACGTCACCGCCACGCGCCGATATTTGGCGGGCGCACAAGCTGTCTTTTTTCAGCCTCCGCGCCCAATATGGGGTTAAGACCGTATGAGCGGCCCCGGTGACCGGATCTTCGTTTACCCCAATCTGGGGGGCGAAAAAGCGCGACACAAAATCAAGTCCAGAGCCCGCGTCGCCTTTTGCCGTCACGATCAAGCCGTGGCCGCCCAATTGCATCACCGCGCCAAAATTGGGCCTGAGATTTTGCAAAATGTCCGCAGACCCCACAACGGCCAACATCATACCGTTGGGGGCACGGCCATAATCCAAGGCCGGACCGCCCAAGATATGCACCAATGCATCGGGATGCAGGGCCGGTGTCGGTTTGGAAGCGGGAAAATCCATGCTGATCAAACCGTCTTCACCCCGGCTCACCGTGAGCACGCCTACTTTTTGCGTTGAAAACGTCAAGACGTCTTTGTCCACGCCCCGTTCGTTGAACAACACCCACGCCGTCGCCAACGTAGCATGACCACACAAGTCCACTTCAAGCTTGGGCGTAAACCAACGCAAACCGTAATCGGCCTCACCTAAGGCATCGGGCACAACAAAGGCGGTTTCGGACAAATTGTTTTCCGCCGCCAGATTTTGCATCACGTCGTCCGCCAACCACGTTTCGGTCGGACAAACGGCCGCAGGGTTGCCAGCAAAGAGTGCCTTGGAAAAGGCATCGACTTGATAAAGGGGAATCCTTGTGCTCATTGATCACGTCTCCTCACGCATCCGGCCAGGGCCGCTTGAGGCCAAAACAATTGTTAAAACGATCCAACCCGGCGGAGGGGTAATAGCTCATGGCTTTGGGAGCCGACAGCAAGAGAAACGTCGTTTCCTGGCCAACTTCTTCCCGGCACCTTTTCATCAACTGGGTGCCGATGCCTTGACCTTGAAAGGCCACGTCCACGGCCAAGTCGGACAGGTAGCAGCAATAACAAAAATCCGTAACGCAGCGCGCAACGCCGACGATTTTTTGACCATCGCGCGCGGTAACAATCAGATCCGCCCCGTCGAGCATCTTTTGAAGGCGTTGAAGGTCCTTGACCGGGCGGCGTTCCGCCAAGGTCGAGGTTTGGAGAACAGCGAGAAAATCTTCGATGCCCAGGTCGGGCTCTACGGCATATATAACGGTCATAGAGCCCCCTTAAGCGTCGAACACGATATTGATGCGGCGGTTTTGCTTGCCTTTGTTTTCAATTTTACCAATGCGCAACGCCCCGATTTCGCCCGTGGATTTGACGTGGGTTCCGCCGCACGGTTGAAGGTCGATATCAACAATATCGATGATGCGGATGCGCCCCGAGCCACGCGGCGGCTGCACCGACATGGAGCGCACCAAGTCCGGTTGGGCATCCAGTTCCGCATCGCTGATCCAGCTTTGAAGCACTGGGTGATCTTCCGCGATCAGCTTATTCAGCCCCGATTCCAAAAGCTCTTTGTCGGGGCTTTCGGGGATGTTGAAATCGATGCGGCTTTTATCAGTTCCCACTTGGGCGCCAGTGATCTGCCCGTCAACCAGCGCACATAACAAATGAAGGGCCGTGTGCATACGCATGTGCTGGTGGCGCCGATCCCAGTCCAACTCGACATTCACCTTGTCGCCAACACCGGGAAGCGGAGAACCGTCAGCGGGCACATGCAAGATGACACCCGGACCGTCGCCTTTGAGCGTATCGGTGATGGCCACGTCGCCTGCGCTGGTGTGCAGAATGGCGATGTCGCCGGGCTGACCGCCTGCGGACGGATAACAGACAGTGCGATCCAGTTCGATGCCCGCGTCAGATACCGCCACCACCTGAGCGTCACATGATTTGAGGTAAGCGTCCTCGCGAAACAGTTCTTCGGTCATGCACCGTCTCCTATCCTTTTCAACACTTCGGCATAAGTATCTCTGTCGGCATTGCCACCCGATAAGATCAGGCCGATTTTGCGCCCCACTTGCAGGTCTTTTTCTTTTAGCAAGCCCGCCAACGGCGTCGCCGCCGCTCCTTCACACAGGTTGTGAGTATCGGTGAAGTAAACGCCCATGGCTTCCATAATCTGATCGTCGCTGACCCGGATCACGCGCGCGGCGCCGTTTTTGATGATCTCAAAAGCTTCTGGACTGGGCACCCGACACGCCACGCCGTCGGCGATGGTTTCGGCTTTTTCGGTGGACACCACTTCGCCCTTTTCAAACGACAACGCGTAAGCGGGCGCCCCTTCGGCCACCACGCCGATGATTTCGGTTTTCAGCCCCAGGGCATCGCGCACCGTAATCAGGCCGCAAATGCCAGACCCCATGCCGATGGGCACATAGATGGCGTCCAGGTTTCCCGCTTGTTCAAAGAATTCCAACGCATACGTCGCAACGCCCCGCAACAAAGGCTTTTCGAACGGCCCAATCATAAACAGTCCGCGTTCTTCGGCCAACTTTTGGGTGTATTCCAAGGCCGCCTGAAAATCGACGCCGTGCACAATCAGCTCGGCCCCCAGCGCTTGAATGGAGCGGTTTTTATCCGGGCTGTTGCCTTCGGGCACCACGATGACCGCTTGCAAACCCAATCTTTTCGCGGCAAATGCCAGGCTTTGACCGTGGTTGCCACGGGTCGCCGAAATGACCCCTTTTAAGTCCGGCTGGGTGGCTTTCAGACCTGTCAAATACACCAAACCGCCGCGCACTTTAAAGGCACCGACCGGGGTGTGGTTTTCATGTTTAATCCACACGGTGCACCCGGTGCGCTGGCTGAGCAGCGGCCATGAAAAGGATTCGGTCGGTCTCATGTGACGGTACACAATGGCCCGCGAGGCTTCCAATTCCATAATGGTCGCATTGAGCGTACCGGACTTCATAAGCTGTTCCCTTTCGGTTTGTTATTTTGGTTCTGGGTCACCAAAGCAACGCCAACGACGGTGACGGCCATCCCCGCAATCGCCAGCGGTGCCAAAGTTTCATCAAACAATATCCACGCCAGCACCGCCGTCACCGCCGGGGTCAGATAAAACAAGCTTGCCACCTTAGACGCCGCACCGCGACGGATCAAAATATATAACAACGATATGGCACCGATGGACAGCACCACCACCAACCAGCCCAGGGCGAAGATCAACTCCCCACTCCACTGAATGTCGCCGCTTTCAAACAGCCACGCCAACACCGCCATGGGCACGGCAGCCACGGCGTATTGCACGGCGGAGCCGGTGCGCAAGTCCATGCCACCACCATGGCGCTTTTGATAAATCGTGCCGCCGGTGATGCCAAATAGCGCCGCAACGGCAAACCCCGTCGCCTGCAAACCCGTTTGATCAAAGTGCAGCTTTTCGCCCAACACCAAGGCCACGCCCAACAAGCCAAGGGCCAGGCCCAGCCATTGACGGGGAGTAACTTTCTCGCCCAAAAACGGCCCTGCGCCGACGGCTGTCAGCAGCGGTTGCAAGCCCACGATCAACGCCGCGACGCCTGCGGGCAAGCCGGCGTGGATGGACGAAAACACCCCGCCCAAATAAATGCCGTGGACCAACAAACCGACGATTCCCAAGCGCATAAATTCAGCCCACGTGGACGGCCACGGGGCGCGCAACACAAAAGCCGCCGCCACCAAGATCACGGTGAGGATGAGGAAGCGGAGCAGCAGAAAGGTAAACGGCTCCACGTAGGGCAGGCCTAATTTCGCCCCCAAAAAGCCCGTGCTCCACAGCATCACAAACACGCCGGGCATCATCAACAGCGCCCAAGACGATGTTGATGATGGCCTCAGTGGCGTCTGTGCTTCAGTCACGTTCAATCCATCCAGAACGGTTTGCCTGCTTCTCGAAGAGCTTGCTCCGCGCTTAATCCAATGTCACGCAACAAACGTTCATCCATTTCGGCCAATTGACGGCGCGAACGCACACGTTGGTTCCAGACGCGAAGACGAGCCACGGCGCGGGTCAGCTCTAAAACCAAAAGGTTTTTGCCGTCACTCAGCCAACTCTGCCAGGAAAGGGGCAGAGAAGACGACAATCCGGCATCGGACATTGTATCGATACAATTGTGTCTACTCATGGGTCTTTCCCCGTCTAAAATTAAGGACAATTCCTAAATACGCTTGACACAATAGGGCGTCAATGTGATTACTGTCACCATGACAATGTATACACCAAGCATAGAAGGCCGTCACGGCCCCAAATATAGGGTCATTGCCGATGCCGTCAGCGATGACATTCGCAGCAAAACCCTCTTGCCCGGCACAAAGCTGCCCACGCATAGGGATTTGGCCTACCGTTTGGGCGTGACTGTGGGCACCATCACGCGGGCCTATGCGGAACTCCAGCGGCGTAATGTGGCGGGCGGCAAAGTCGGCAGCGGCACCTACGTGTTGGGGTCTGCACATGAACAACGCCTCTTCCCCATGCCGCTCGACATTCAGCAACACATCATGAGCCGCAACAACAACACCATTGCGCATGAACCCGTCAAAGACGGCACCATTGATTTGTCCATGAATCGCCCATCGCCAGGACCGGAAACCGCCGCCTTGGCAGATACCTTGGCTGAACTGTCTAAGGCTGATGGGCTTGAGGTTCTCACCCTGTACAACCCCGCCCCCGGCATTCCTCACCATCGCACGGCCATGGCACATTTGATGTCCACTGTCGGGCTGGACGTTGAAGCCGATGACGTGGTGATGACCAGCGGCGCGCAGCACGCCATGGCGGCGTGCGCCTTGGGCCTTTTAAAACCGGGTGACGTCATCTTGACGGAAAATTTGACCTATCCCGGTATGACGTCTTTGGCATCGCATTTAAGCGCCCGCGTGCGGCCCGTGGCGATGGATGAATTGGGCATGCGTCCCGATGCCTTCGAAGCCGCCATTCGCGAAACCGGTGCACGGGCGGCCTACATCATGCCGGTCCACCAAAACCCCACCACCGCGGTGATGGACTTGGACCGCTTGCAAGCCATCGCCGAGATCGCCAAACGCCACGACTTGATCATCATCGAAGACGATGTGTACGGCTTTCAGCCCGAGCAACGCCACCCGCCGCTGGCCCAGTTTGCCCCCGACAACACCATCTACATCAGCGGCTTTGCCAAAAGCCTGTCGCCGGGACTGCGGGTTGGTTTCATGAAGTGTCCCAAATCGTTGTATCCCATTCTCACCCGCGCTGTGCAAATCACCGGATGGATGATTCCGCCCTTGATGGGGGAAATCGCCACCCGCTGGGTGAACAGCGGTGTCGCCCAAGAAATCATCACTTGGCATAGACATGAAATGATCGCGCGCAATGCAATCGCGGCTGAAATTTTCCAAGGTTTCGATTTTGCCGCCAAGCCCACAAGCCTGCACATGTGGCTTGACCTGCCGCCGGAACACTATGCCGACGATACCTTGCGAGAGCTGAACACCCGCGGCGTCATTATGGCCGGTCCCGAATCGTTCATCACCACCCAACCCACCGTACCACGTGCTTTGCGCTTGTGTTTAGGCTCCGCACCCACCCGTGAGCTGATGCGCATCGCCCTAACCCATGTGCGCGATGTGTTGTCGGCCTATCCGGTACAAGCGCAATCCGCGTCAGCAGACAGTATGGTTATGTAGGGATGATTATTTGACGGTGTGGGCGTGGTTCAAGGGTCCATGCCCTACCCCATACCCCGGCGCGCTGACAATGGCTTGATGAACATAGGCGCGGGCGCGCAGAACCGCTTTGACCAAATCCAGGCCTTGCGCCAACCCACACGCAATCGCCGACGCCAGCGTGCACCCGGTTCCGTGGGTATCTTTGGTTTCAATCCAGTGGCTTTGAAACACCTCGGCGTGAAATCCATCGCGCCACAAAAGATCCGTCACCATGTCATTGTTTGCAAGGTCGCGAGACAAATGCCCGCCCTTGATCAAAGAGGCCTTGGCCCCCATGCGCGCCAACTTATCGCCGACCGGGCCGAAGTCTGAAACGGCCGTTATGGTCTTCCCGGTCAGGGCTTCGGCCTCGGGCACGTTGGGGGTGAGCAAGGTTGCACGGGGCAAAAGACGGTCTTTCAACGCCTGCACCGCTTCTTCTTGCAACAACGCATGCCCCCCCTTGGCCACCATCACCGGATCAAGAACCAAAGGGATCGCCTCGCCCCAGGCCTCAAGCGCATCGGCCACGGCATGGATCACGTCGGCACGATGCAGCATACCGATTTTGATGGCGTCAGCGCCCAGGTCGCTCAGCACCACCTCGATTTGCTGGGTGATAAATTCAGTCGGCACCGCGTGGACACCGTGAACGCCCAAGGTGTTTTGCGCCGTAAGCGCGGTAATGGCCGTCATCGCAAAACCGTTTAACGCGGTGACGGTTTTGATGTCGGCTTGAATGCCCGCACCGCCGCCACTGTCTGAACCGGCAATGATCAGTACCCGCCCGTGCATGCTCAGGACACCGCTGCTGCGCTGATCAATTCAACCAACTCATCAACGACATCGGACACCAAGGCATCGTCTTCGCCTTCCGCCATCACCCGAATCAACGGCTCTGTCCCCGATTTACGGATCAACACCCGCCCGCTCCCTTGCAAACGTTTTTCGGCATCTTGGATGGCCTTTTCTACGCCGGGCTGGTCAAGCGGTGACGCACCTTGATAGCGCACATTTTTTAAGACTTGAGGGAACGGGTCGAACAAGCGACAGGCTACCGACGCCGGTTTGTCCGAGCTGATGAGCACCGCCAAAACTTGCAAAGCCGCCATCAAGCCATCGCCCGTGGTGGCGTAATCGCCCAACACGATATGCCCCGATTGCTCGCCCCCGACATTGCAACCGGAACGGCGCATTTCTTCGACCACATAACGATCACCAACCAGGGTCCGCGTCAGGCCAATGCCCTTGCCCAGCAAATATTTCTCCAGGCCCAAGTTTGACATCACGGTTGCCACCACGGCACCACCCGTCAAAAGCCCCTTTGTATTCCAGTCCGATGCGATCAAACCCATCAATTGATCGCCGTCCACCAACTGGCCTTTTTCGTCCGCAATCAAGACCCGGTCCGCATCGCCATCCAAGGCAATGCCAATGTCCGCACCATGGGTGACAACGGCACTTTGCATGGTGTCGGTTGAGGTCGAACCGCAACCGTCGTTAATGTTGAAGCCGTTGGGTGAAACACCGATTTTAATCACCTCGGCGCCCAGCTCCCACAACACTTCAGGGGCCACTTTGTAAGCCGCGCCGTTGGCGCAATCGATGACGATTTTAAGACCTTCCAAAGACGCACCCTTGGGGAAAGTCTGTTTGACATATTCCGTATAGCGTCCCACCACGTCGTCCAGGCGTTTGGCGCGCCCCAGCATGGAAGCATCGGCCAGATCCGGGGCCATATCGGTGACGAGGCGGGCTTCGATGTCGGCCTCAACCTCATCTGATAGCTTAAAGCCATCTGGACCAAAAAACTTAATGCCGTTGTCTTGATAGGGGTTNGCGAGGCGGAGATCATGACCCCGAAATCCGCGCGCAACGAACGAGTCAGCATCGCCACCGCCGGAGTCGGCACCGGGCCTGCCAGCACCACATCCATGCCGCACGACAAAAAACCGGAGGTCAACGCATTTTCGATCATATAACCGGACAAACGTGTGTCCTTGCCAATCACCACCCGATGGCGATGATCACCGCGCTTAAAATGCAACGCCGCCGCTTGGCCAACCATCAAGGCGGTCATGGCGGTCATGGGATGAATGTTGGCGGTGCCGCGAATGCCGTCGGTGCCGAAAAGCTTACGTGTCATGGTGTCATCTATGGCTAAGAATCAAAAAAAGGAATCAAAGAAAGGAATCGGATTTTAAATCAAGTGCCCTTAAATGGGGGTAAATTTTCATTACCGTTCTTTTCAGGTTAAATGTTAATGCACTCGGGCTATGGCGGTGTAGACATCCAAAGCCTGTTTGGTTTCAGCGACGTCGTGAACGCGCATGATGTTTACGCCCTGCTCAATCCCCCACAGCGCCGTTGCGATGGACCCGGCCAGGCGTTTCTTGGCCACGGCTTCACCAGAAATCTCGCCGATAAAGCGTTTGCGCGACACCCCCAACACCATCGCCATGTCCAAATGACGATAGGCGTCCAGGTTTTTCAGAATTTGCAGATTGTGGGCGGTGGTTTTGCCAAAGCCGATACCGGGATCAAGCGCCAAACGCGAACGCTCAATGCCCGCGGCTTCGCAGACTTGCACCCGTTCGGTCAAATACGCCAGCACTTCCCGGGGGGCGTCGTCGTACTCGGGCGCCGTTTGCATGGTGCCCGGCGTGCCTTGCATGTGCATCAAAATAATGGCTGCCGTTGAGCGTGCCGCAACGTCTAAAGAGCGCGCATCCCCCGTCAGCGCGGTGACGTCATTGATGATTTCTGCGCCCGCCGCCAGGGCCGCTTCCATCACCAGGGCGTGGCGAGTATCGATGGACACACACGCGCCTGCCTCACACAATCGGCTGATGACTGGAACGGTACGGCGGATTTCTTCGTCAAGGCTGACGGGCTCAGCGCCGGGGCGGGTGCTTTCACCGCCCACGTCGATGATGTCGGCACCATCGCGCATCAAGTTGAGCCCCCGCTCCACCGCGTCATCGAGGCTAAACGCATCGCCGCCATCGGAAAAGCTGTCGGGAGTCGCATTAACGATGCCCATGATCAACGGGCGGTCCAACGCAAACCCTGCAAATACTTTGGTCATGATCCCCCTTAAAGCACAAAGCCCCGCCTGATGATCACAGCGCGTGATCGAGACGGGGCTTTGTCGCTGTCTTTTTAAGTCCTAGCCTTCCGGCTGCGGAGCGGCCCCGATGCCGCCAGAAGAGGCATCCTTCTTTTCTTTTGCCGCACCCTTGCCAGACGTCGGCACAGAGGCTTTGCGCCCACCGTCCGACGGCGTATCGTCCGGATCGGGACGATGGATGGCGATCCCATTGACCAATCCATTGACCTCTTCGCCGGACAAGGTTTCGTATTCCAACAAAGCCTGAGCGACCGTTTCCAGTTGATCTTTATGATCGGTCAAAATCTGCCGAGCGCGGCCTTCGGCCTCGTCGATCAATGCGCGCACTTCTTCGTCAATCAAATTGGCGGTTTTTTCGGACACGTTCTTGTGCTGCGTCACGCTGTGACCCAGGAAGATTTCTTCGTCGTTATCGGAATAGCGCAGCGGTCCCAACTTTTCGGAAAAACCAAACTCGGTCACCATGCGGCGCGCCATGCCAGTGGCCTGTTGGATGTCATTGCCGGCCCCGGTGGTGATGTTGTCCACGCCGAAGATCAATTCTTCCGCAATTCGACCACCAAACATCATCGCCAGTTTGGATTTCAACTGCACGCGAGAGAACGTGTATTGATCGCGTTCCGGCAGACTCATGGTCACACCCAACGCACGACCGCGCGGAATGATGGTGACCTTGTGCAAGGGATCGGATTTGGGCATGTGAATACCGACCAAGGCATGACCCGCCTCATGATATGCGGTCAGCTTCTTTTCGTCATCCGTCATCACCATGGAGCGACGTTCGGTGCCCATCATAACTTTGTCTTTAGCGGCTTCGAAATCGGCCATGGTCACGACTCGCTTGCCGGAACGAGCTGCCAGCAAGGCGGCTTCGTTCACCAAGTTGGCCAAGTCAGCGCCGGAAAATCCGGGTGTGCCGCGGGCAATGGTGCGCGCCACAACGTCGGGAGCCAACGGCACCTTCGCCATATGCACTTTGAGAATTTTCTCACGGCCCAAAATATCGGGATTGGGCACGGTGACCTGACGATCGAAACGACCGGGACGCAACAGCGCCGGGTCCAACACATCGGGACGGTTGGTGGCCGCGATCAAGATCACGCCTTCGTTGGATTCAAAACCATCCATTTCGACCAGCAACTGGTTCAAAGTCTGTTCGCGTTCATCATTGCCGCCGCCCAGGCCTGCGCCACGATGGCGACCCACAGCGTCAATTTCATCGATAAAGATGATGCACGGCGCGTTCTTCTTGCCCTGTTCGAACATGTCGCGCACACGTGATGCACCGACACCAACAAACATTTCAACAAAATCGGAACCTGAAATGGTGAAGAATGGCACATTGGCTTCACCCGCGATGGCTCTCGCCAACAGGGTTTTACCCGTGCCCGGAGGGCCCACCAAGAGGCAGCCCTTGGGGATCTTGCCGCCAAGACGTTGGAATTTTTGAGGGTCTTTCAGGAAGTCGACGACTTCTTCTAGTTCTTGCTTGGCCTCATCAATGCCCGCGACATCTTCAAACGTCACCCGGCCTGTTTTTCGGTCAGCAATTTGGCCTTGGATTTGCCAAAGCCCATGGCTTTGCCACCGGCACCGCCCTGCATCTGCTTGAACAAGAAAATCCACACCCCGATCAAGATCAAGAACGGGAACCAAGACACCAACATACCCATCAGCGAGAACTGGCCGTCTTCGGACGGAGCCGCCTTGATACGCACACCGGCCTTGGTCAAGGTCGAAACCAACGCAGGATCGTCCGGGGCGTAACTGGTGAATGCGCGCCCGTCGGACATCATGCCCGTCACCGCCGTACCCGTTTTTCCGGACTTAATGGTGACTTCACGAACTTCGCCGCTGGCGACAGAGTCCAAAAGGTCCGAATACGTGAGGGAGGTCTGGTTGGCCTGTTGTTGCGAGCCTTGAAATAAATTAAACAAGGCAAACAGCAAAAAGCCGATGATGACCCAGAACACGATGTTTCTGCTAAAATTCAAGGTCGGTTCCTTACCTGATGCTCATACGAGCGAAATCTTTGTAAAAATCACAACGACGAGGCCACTATAGCACGATAAAAGCCACATTCGACTAAGATCACACCAATTACGACCGAACAGTTGGCTCAATCTTTAAAAAGCCCGCACAACGCTTACTCAAGCCTCTGCGCCGTGGCTTTCAACGCTCCTTGGATGTAAGACGTTTGCCCGCTGGGGGCAAGGGCGGTTTCGCAATTAATTACCGCTTTTTGATGGTTTTTAGCGCTGGTGCGAGGGCCTTCCGCTGAGACCCTAAAGCCCGCCGCCCCATTTTGGACGGTACGGCGCACCTCGCACCCCGCCAATGTTCGGGCGGGATCTGTTTTCACACTGCCCTTGTGACGCGCCATCCAGCCCAGCAAACGGGTCATTTTGTCCGGGCTTGGGCCATAACGCCCACCGCCCACCTCTGCCAACAGTCGCGCCAATGCAAGGCTCTGCACGGCTAGGGGAGCCGCCAAAAAGGGTTTTGCCGCAATCCGTTTTACGCAATCACCCGACACGCTTGTGCTCATCACGTCTTCAGCCGCCCTTTCCAAGACATCCCGCACCCGAGCAATGGCCCTGGCCGCCCCGGCCAAGCGGGCCGCTGAAACGCCTTCTCCTTCAAGGTGCGCCAACAAGTGACGCGTGCGCACCCGTTCAAAGGCGAGATTCGCGTTAGACGGGTCTTCTATCCATTCTTGGCCCTGAGCGCGCAAGGTTTCACGCAATTGGGCTTTGGACACCGCCAACAGCGGACGCACAATCTGAACACTGCCCCCCGTCTCACCGGACACATGAAGGGGCACATGACGCACCCGCGCCATGCCCGCCAAGCCCAACAAGCCGGAGCCTTTTTTCAATCGCATCAGGACCGTTTCGGCCTGGTCTTCTTGGTGATGAGCCAGCAAAAGGTGGCGAATGCCGTGGCCCGTGCACCACTGGGTCATCAATGCATAGCGCGCATCGCGGGCGCGTTCCTGCACGCGGCTGTGCACGACCGCACCGTCTGTCCAGGGGAGGATATGGTGTTCCAGACCCCAGGCGTTCAACCATGCGCCAACCTGCTGGGCCTCCGTATCTGAGCCTTTGCGCAAGCCATGATCAACCGTTAAGGCAATGACTTTGACGGCGTTTTCCTGGCCCCAGTGATGGGTCAGTAAAGACAAAGCCAGACTGTCGGCACCTCCGGAAACCGCCACGCAGATTTGACGGGGGTTAGCAAGGGCGGGCGTTTCGAACGAGAGACCACACGCCGCCATCAGCCGAGCAAACGCTTCTGGCTCAAGTCCTAAGAACTGATGTGGGCCGTCTGGCATCCGTTCCTCAATGCGCGATTGAGCGCGCCGTTATTGGCATTTGAGACGCTTGGTTTCGCGGTTAAGGGCTTTTTCGATGCTCGGTTTTAAGTCCGTATATTCTTTACGCAACTTGCCGAACGTCGCACAGGCCTCTTCGGGTTTGTCCAAGCTCGCCATGGCCATGCCCAGTTTCAACAGACTATCGGGCGCTTTGGAGCCATCGGGCGCGGTTTTATAGGCTTGGAAAAATGTCTGTGCCGCATCCATATAATTGTTGCGCACATAGTACGTTTCGCCCAGCCAATAGCGCGCATTGCCCACCAGAGGATCGGTGCCATGTGCGCCAATAAATTCTTTCAGCGCGGCCTCGGCTTCGTCATAACGCGCTTGGCTCATCAGTCCAAAAGCATATTGATAGCGTTCGCGCGGCGTGCCGGCAGGCAACACGGAACCGGCCACAGCGGGTGGCGTCGCGGCGTCCAGTGTTTTCGGCGTCGAAGACGCTGCGGCCCCGGCCCCAGCCCCTCCAGAATCGGCCTCACCATCTGGCTCAACCACCTGTTCGAGTTTGTTTTTGGAAACACTGCCCAAAGTGCTGATCGCTGATTTGGGTGGCGTATAGACACCGTTTTTATCCACCGTGCCCCGTTCGCGTGAGGCGCTCATCTCCGTTGGCGGAGGCATTTCCCCAACTTTGGATACGCCGCCAATGGACGGGGCCGTGGAAACACCAGGCCGCGTTGGCTCTAAGCCACCCAGAGCGGGTTGCCCCCCGCAGGCTGTGTACCTTCCAAACGACTAAAGCGCGCATTCAGGCCCTGAACCAAGGTATCTAGGCGTTCCGTCAGTTGATCGATGCGATAAGACATGGATTCCGCCTGCCCGGTGGCTTGACGAACTTCGCCTTCCAGGGCCGACAACCGCACGGTGAAGCGCGACAAAGCGCCTTCGTTCGGGTTGAAGTCCAGGGCGGAGGCATTTTGTGATGCTGCGGCTGATTGATCACTCGTTTGCGAGGCAGATTGGGGTGTTCGGGCGATCTGGCGGTTCAAGGTGCGGATATCGCGCTCAAGTCGCTCCATACGATCCAACAAAATTTGCATGTCCGTGCTTTGTGCCCAAACCGGCGTCACGGGCCAAGCAAGGGCTGCCAACAGCACCGCCCCGACAAGGCTCCGTTGTGTCATGTGGAGGGAAAGGGTGTCCCAAAGAGAGCGAGAAAAGCGAAAACCATATGCGATCATGCGGGCAATCCGATTGTTGTATCTTATGCGTTCAAATTGACAAAAGCCGTGCCTTTATAGTGCTATGGGCACAAAAGTCTACGCCACAAGGCCACAAGCGAGGTCATGGGCGTGATCATGGGCGGCATTTTCGGCGAAATTAGGGCACAAAAAGCAAGGGCTCAAAGAGAAGGGGCGCCCGCCCATACCCGGACATACCGGATCGGACAGACACCCCAACACTTACTTAAACACCCGACAGGTTCGCACTCATAAAATTGAATGCAAAATTGCCGTTGGCTTATTTAACAACCGTAACGGAACGGCGGTTTTGAGCCCATGCCGCTTCGGTGGATGCAGGGTCAACCGGACGTTCTTTACCATAAGAAATGGTAGAGATACGCGTTGACGGTACATTCAACGTCATCAGGTAATCAGCAGCGGCATTTGCGCGACGATCACCCAGTGCAAGGTTGTATTCACGTGTGCCGCGTTCGTCACAGTGACCTTCGATGGTCACGTTAACGTTGCTGTTGGCAAGCATCCACGCAGCTTGTTTTTGCAATGTCGCACGTGCTTCTGCCGTCAATTCATAACGATCGAAAGCAAAGAACACACGGTCACCGACATTGACCCTTAAGTCATCGGCAGAACCCGGCATGATTTTCGGCTGAGAAGTCGTAGCTGAACCATCGCCGGACGTCGAAGCCGTTTCAGAAGTCGGAGCGGTGCCGCAAGCAGCGACCACGCCCGCAACGGCAATCAGGCTCACAATTTTGAAACGCATTGGTATCTCCCATTCATTGGAGTGCCCTTTAAAAAGGGCGGAGGTGATATGTTGAACACTCAATATGCGCCGTTTCCGGCACACAACGAGCATTCATGTACGGTTATCCAAGACATACTGGCTCTTGGTGGACCATTCGCTGATCCATGACTGTATCTATGGTTAATCCTTAACTCATTCGTAACTGACCACTGGAATTATTAACTTTTTCCATATGGGACTATATGCCGTTAGTTGTTGTGAATCAAGGGGGACCATGCTGGATCGGATGCATCTTCTGGTGTTATGACTTCGCGTTCGTTGTGTCCGGTAATATCGATGGAGTAAATACGCGTTTTTCCGCCCCGTCCATACTGGTCGCTGGGGTCTTGG
This sequence comes from Magnetovibrio blakemorei, assembly GCF_001746755.1. Classification (GTDB taxonomy): domain Bacteria; phylum Pseudomonadota; class Alphaproteobacteria; order Rhodospirillales; family Magnetovibrionaceae; genus Magnetovibrio; species Magnetovibrio blakemorei. The sequence goes on from NZ_MCGG01000011.1 coordinate 20,302, forward strand.
CGAAAGAACATCAAGACCCGCCCATTGGGTGCCCACGTGGGCGCTTCAACCAAGAATCCCTTGGTTATCAGCCGTTCTCCGGCCCCGTCGGGACGCATCACGCCGATATAAAACTCACCGTTATAGATCCGGGTAAAGGCGATCAAGTCGCCGCGCGGCGACCACACCGGGGTGGCGTATCGGCCCTTTTGAAAACTGATACGGGTGGGATCCGCCCCACTGGACGACATCACATACAACTGCTGCGACCCCGAACGGTCCGAGTTAAACACCACTTTTTTTCCATCCGGTGCCATGGAAGGCGACGTATCGATGGCAGAATGGTTGGTCAATTGACGCACCGAACGGGTGGCCAAATCCATGACGTAAATTTCTGAATTGCCCGCTTTGGACATGGAAAAGATGACCGACTTTCCATCCGGGGAGAAACGCGGCGCAAAGGTCATGCCCGGAAAATCACCTAAAATTTCATGACGGCCGCTGTCGATGTTGAAGATGTAAACCCGCGGCACGCCCTTAAAATAGGACAAATAGGTGATTTCTTGCAGAGTCGGTGAAAACCGAGGGGTCAAAACCAGGTCTGTGCCGGTTGTCAAAAACTGATGGCGTTCGCCGTCTTGATCCATAATCGCCAAACGTTTGACGCGTTTGGTTTTGGGCCCGGCTTCCGCGATATAGACAATACGGGTATCAAAATAGCCGCTTTCGCCGGTGATGCGTTTGTATATGGCATCCGAGACGATGTGCGCGACACTGCGCCAATTGCTGGGAATGGTGAAATACGCCAAGCCCACCATTTGCTTTTCTGCCAACACGTCCCACAGGCGAAATTCAACCCGCAAACGCCCATCCACGGTCATTTCGACCCGTCCTTGCACCAACGCCTGGGCGCTGATGATGCGCCAATCGCCAAAACGCGGCAGTACGTTCAAACTGGCCACATCTTGAATGAAGGCTTTTGGATCGATGGGACGAAACAATCCAGAGCGTTCCAAATCCGCCGCGATGACGCTCGCAATGTTGGCGCCGAATTTCTTTTCCCCTTGGCCTTCGCCATAAAAATCCGTGACCGCCAAAGGCATCGGTTCAGCCACCCCGCGGGTGATGTCGATTTCCAACTCGGCGCGCGCCTCAACAGCGACGAAAATCGTCGCCAAAAACGCAAGTGCGCAGGCAGAACAGGCAAAACGGGCAAAAAATCTATGTGTCATAAACCGAGCATATCCCTAGGATCAAAGGTGAGCTTCATATTTTTCCAACGGTCGAACTTTTCAAGAGGCAGTCTAAACGGTTGGCAGCGAGGGTCCAGTGTTGCGCGCAAAGCACTTTCGGCCATGGTGCGGTAAAACGGGTCACTGCCCATCCGCGCTTGGTCCAAAATACGCGCCTGCTGCACGGTACCGTCGGGATTCATCGCCAAACGAATAGAAATAATCATGGTTTGAGCATCTTTCGCCCCGGCCGGCATATTCCAACACCGCTGGATCTGCTGGCGGACCAAATCGATTTCGCTGATGGTCATTTCCGGGCCGACATCGGTGCGCGCTTTATCGCTTTCCAAAGCATTTTCCATCATCGACGCAAAATCACGTTTGGGTTTGGCCTTGTCGTCTTCTTTCTTGTCCTCGCGCGGCGCAGTCTTCAGCTCTTCCAGCGTTTTCAGCACCGACGCAAACTGATCGGGCGCTTTGGGCTTGCGCGGTGGAATGGGCGTGGGGGCACGTTTTTTACTTTCGACTTTTTTCGGCTCTTCCTTTGGTTCCGGTTTGGGCTTGGCCTCTTTTTTCGGTTTGGGCTCCGGGTTGACGATCAAAGCGGCCTTTTCTTCCACCGGTTCGGGCACGGGTTCCGGTGCCGGCGGCTGTTCGACCGAGCCTTTCGGCGCGGGTGGCGGTGAGGGCGTCGTGGGCGTCGGTTCCGGCTCGGCCTTCACCTCTTCCTTTTTCGGTTCCGGTTTTTTCGGTTTGGTCGGCAAATTGGTTGCGTCGCTAACCGTTACGATTTCCACCGTAATGGGAATATCTTTGAAGTCGTCCCGGGTGTGAAACGACGGCAAGCCAACGTAAGCCATGACCACCAAGGCCACGTGAAACAAAACCGAAAAGGTGACATTGCGAAACAAGTCGAGCTGCCCCTATTTCTTTTTCTTTTGCGCGGTTGGTTTCGGCGTGGCCGAACCATGCTGTTGGGTGGTGATCAGCGCCACCTTGGAAAAGCCCGCCGCGTTGAGAACCCCCATCACCTGCATGACGCTGCCGTAATCGACATTGGCATCCCCACGAACAAAGATTCGCACCTCGGGATTGTTGTTGGAAATGGCCTGCAAGCGCGGCACCACGGCGTCCAGTTCCATTTGCGTGTCTTGGACGTAGACATTGCCGTCTTTGTCGATGCTGACCGCCAACGGCTCATCCGAGCCTGCAATGGCTTTGGCTTTGGTTTTGGGCAGATCCACCTGTACGCCTACGGTCAACAGCGGCGCGGTGACCATGAATATCACCAGCAAGACCAGCATCACGTCCACCATCGGCGTGACGTTGATGTCCGCCATCGGCGGGCGACGTTTCGCGTGACCGAAGGTGTGACGTTTGGAGCCTTGAAGCATTCCAGCCATGAACGTTAGCCCTTATCTTCCATTTGGCGCGATAAAATGGCCGAAAACTCGACCGCAAAACCATCCAAACGGCTGGTGTAGCGTTCCAAATCACGCGACAGCTTGTTGTAGGCCAACACCGCCGGAATGGCCGCAAGCAGACCCAGAGCCGTGGCGAACAGCGCCTCCGCAATACCCGGTGCCACCACCGCCAAGGAGGTATTTTTAGACACCGCAATGGACTGGAACGAATTCATGATGCCCCACACCGTGCCGAACAACCCAACGAACGGCGCGGTTGAGCCCGTGGACGCCAAAAACGTCATGTAGCGTTCGACCCGTTCCATTTCGCGCGAGACGGTGATGTGCATGACGCGCTCGATCCGCTCCGCCAAGGACGTACTGGCCAGGCTGGATTTCACATGGCCTTTTTCAGTGGCGCGGCGCCATTCGCGCATGGCCGACACAAACACGGCCCCCATGGGGTCCTTTGGCTGGTTACCGATGGCGTCATATATGACGTCGAGACTTTGCCCAGACCAAAAGTTTTTTTCAAAGCTGTTGGCCTGACGATTCAGTTTTTTCAGACTGGTCATTTTTTCAAAGATGATCGCCCAGCACCAAACTGAAGCCACCACCAGCATCAATATGACGCTCTTGACCACCCAATCCGCTCGTAAAAACAACGACATCATGGAAAAATCGGGGGCGCCAACAGACCCGCCAAGGGTCACTGCATCGATAACACTGCCTTCCATAGTTTGGTCCCAGTCCTCTTAGATCAATTGGAGTTTTCGAAGGTTCGCAGAAGATTGCGGGTTTTTTCGGGCAATCTTTGCGCGCCACCAGATAATTTCATACAGCCGATTTTGATGCGTATGCGCACCAACACCTCGTCACCACGCATAACCAACTGAACGCCGTCGATCGACGCCCCGCCGACTTTAGTCAGAGACAAATGAATTTCGAGTAAATCATCGAGCTTGGCAGGCGATAAATATTCCGCTTCCACCTTGCGCACGACCAGAGCAATTTCGTCCTGTTCTTGCAAAGTTGAATTTTCGATGCCCAGATGACGCAGCATTTCCGAGCGCGCGCGCTCGGCGAATTTCAGGTAATTGGCGTAATAAACCACCCCGCCCGCATCCGTGTCTTCGTAATAGACTCGCACCGGAAAGATGAACGTGGTGCCTTCTACGCGTCCCGCCATATCAGCCGACATCCGCATCATCCTCAAGGAGGTTCAATTGGCTGACGACTTTGGGGGCTTTCAGACCCAAATGATTATAGGCCTGGGCGGTCAACATCCGGCCACGCGGACTGCGCATCAAAAAACCTTGCTGGATCAAATAGGGTTCGATCACGTCTTCGATGGTGTCGCGCTGTTCGGACAAGGCGGCGGCCAAGGTTTCCACCCCCACCGGACCACCGCCGTAGTTGTCGGCGATGCACGACAGATAGCGCCGATCCATATTGTCGAGCCCGGCTTTGTCCACATCCAAGCGCTGCAACGCGCCATCGGCGGCCACCGCATCCACGACCGCGCGTCCGGCGACTGTGGCGAAATCACGCACTCGACGCAACAAACGCCCGGCGACCCGCGGTGTTCCCCGTGAACGTTTGGCAATTTCCATCGCCCCGTCTTCGGTCATTTCGATGCCCAGCAACTGGGCACCGCGCTGCACGATGCCGACCAGTTCTTCTGGTGAATAAAATTGCAGCCGCAACGGAATGCCAAAGCGATCGCGCAGCGGCGTCGAGATCAAACCCGAGCGGGTGGTGGCCCCGATCAGCGTGAACGGCGGCAGGTCGATACGCACCGAGCGTGCGGCAGGGCCTTCGCCGATGATCAGATCCAGCTGAAAGTCTTCCATGGCCGGATAAAGAATTTCTTCAACCACCGGATTGAGGCGATGAATTTCATCAATGAACAACACATCGCGGGGCTGCAAATTGGTCAAAATCGCGGCCAAATCGCCAGCTTTGGCCACCACCGGGCCGGACGTGGCGCGAAACCCCACCCCCAGCTCCCGCGACACAATCTGCGCCAAGGTGGTTTTACCCAAACCGGGCGGACCGTAAAACAAGGTGTGATCCATGGATTCAGCGCGTTCCCGCGCCGCCTGGATAAACACCGCCAGATTTTCACGGACTTTGTGTTGGCCGACGAATTCTTCCAGTGACGTTGGGCGCAGGGCGTAATCCGCGCCATCGCGCGCGCCCGCTTCGGGGGCTAATAGGCGCCCATCTTCGTCGCGTTCGCCGTCGTACATCAGATCTTCATCATCGCTCATCGGCCGTGATCCTTAGGTCCCAACTCGGCCAAGCCGCCTTTGATCAAGACTTCAACGCCCGCGCCCTCGCCCGCTTTCGACGCCGCATGACTGACGGCGGTGAGCGCATCGGACGGTGAGTAGCCCAGATTTACCAGCGCCGATACCGCATCGCGCAGGGCATCACTGGTCGCGCCGCTGGGCGCGGAAACGGAAGCTTTTACCCCTTTGAGGCCCGCACCCGCGCCCAAGGCCAGAGCTGCGACTTTGTCTTTGAGCTCGGTGACGATGCGCCCGGCCAGTTTAGGACCGACACCGTTGGCGCGCCCCACTTGGGCTTTATCCTGGGCAGCGATGGCATGGGTCAGTTCATCGGACGACAGCACCGACAAAATCGCCAGCGCTACCTTTGCGCCCACCCCTTGCACGGTGGTCAGCAACTTGAACCATTCGCGCTCACCGGTATCGACAAAGCCATACAGGTGGATGTGGTCTTCACGCACATGGGTTTCGATGTGCACCGTCGCCGCTTCGCCAACGCCCAATCGACCCAGGGTGCGCGCCGAGCAAAACACCAAATAACCAACGCCGTTGACGTCGACAATGGCCCAGCCATCACCCACTTCTTCAATGAGGCCTTTCAGCAGAGCAATCATCGCCCGCCCCCCGCTGCGTTGATGCGCGATTGGGTTTCCGTGAGGTGGGCATGACAAATCGCCACCGCCAAGGCATCCGCCGCGTCCGGCCCGCCGCCGCCCGAACCGGGCAGCAAGGTTTTAACCATCATCTGGACTTGTTCCTTGGCTGCATGGCCTGCGCCCACAACGCTTTTTTTCACCATGTTGGGGGTGTATTCCCCCACCGCCAAGCCAAGACGCGCCGGAACCAACAACGCAATGCCGCGCGCTTGACCCAACTTTAAAGTGGACGTTGGGTTTTTGTTGACGAAGGTTTCTTCGACTGCGGCTTGTTCCGGTTTCCACAATTCAATCACCCGAACCAAGCCGTCGTGCAGTTCCATCAAACGATCCGCCAGCGCCGCCTTTGGGCTGGACGTGATGGTGCCTTCGGCGACGAAGCTCAAACGATTGTCCCGCGCATCAATGACGCCCCAACCGGTGCGTTGCAATCCCGGATCGATGCCGATGATGCGCATGCGTCTTCGTTCCCCTTCAAACAACCCTTCAGAGCCTCAAGCGCTCAACTTTGCCAGAACCTCATCGGACACGGCAAAATTGGACGATACGCTCTGCACATCATCGTTGTCTTCCAGCACGTCGATCAGTTTGAACATGGTGGAAGCCGCTTGCTCGTCCAAATCGGTGGTCATGTTGGGCTTCCAGTCCAAACGCGCTTCCAGCGGATCGCCGAACTTTTCCACCAAGGCATCGCGGACAGCGGCAAAATCGTCGGGTGCGGTGCTGATGGCATGGCTTTCATCGTCCGATTCCACGTCCGCCGCACCGGCTTCAAGGGCGACTTCAAACATGGTGTCGGCGTCGGCGACGGACAGCGCGTATTCAAGGTAGCCTCGGCGTTCAAACATAAAGCCGACCGAACCCGTTTCGCCCAAATTTCCACCATGCTTGGTGAAGGTTGAACGAACTTCAGACGCGGTGCGGTTGCGGTTATCGGTCAACGCTTCGACGATCACCGCCACACCGTTCGGGCCATAGCCTTCGTAACGCACCTCTTCATAGTTTTCACCGTCGCCGCCTTCGGCCTTTTTGATGGCGCGATCAATGTTGTCTTTGGGCATATTGACCGCACGCGCGGCCAATATGGCACCGCGCAAGCGCGGGTTCATCGCGGGGTCCGGCATGCCCATTTTTGCCGCAACAAAAATTTCACGGGCATGCTTTGCAAAAACCTTGGCACGCTTTTGATCCTGCGCGCCCTTGCGGTGCATGATGTTCTTAAACTGGGAATGGCCTGCCATGACTGAATGCCTTAGAAGCTGTTGGATAAAGATGTGGCGAATCTCACCCGTCTTATATAGCACATGGGTGAGGAACAAACGTTAGCGGACTTTCTAAGGCTCTCGGCGGCGAAGAGCAAGTCACCCGTGGCAAAAAGCCACACCAGGACTGACAGATTTACGACGGAACGGGCCACAACAATTCAACACATGAGATTTGTCATTACAGCCTTGAAAATCTTTGCTATATGTATATGACATATGGATTATATTGGAATTGTTTTTAAGTGCGCGAAGTACGGCGCACTTGAAGATAACAAAAGACATCCGGAACGGGGAGTTCACGGTTGTCCACAAGGCACATAAATGGGCGCCAAACCTAAAGTGCCTTGGGGTTAAATGGGGGAATTCATGCTCAAACGATTCATCATCGTTTCGCTTGCCATCGTCACCAGCTTGGCAAGCGGGATATCCAGTGCCGCCGAACAGGACGCAGGTCCGGTTGGTCAATCCGACACCATCCGATTGACAACAAACAATCTTTCCCGTGTTTGGCAAAACATCAATGAAATCATTTTGGTTTTGTCCGCCAACATTGCCCTTGAAGACGAATGGATCCAAGGGCTGCGCGATTTAAAGCCCAATCCCAGCGTGGACACATCCGTTGGACCCAAAGGGGCCATGACCGCGTTTCGCAAAAAGCTGGACGTTCTTTTAACATCCAACGACCTTGCCCCCACCCCATCACCTTCGAGTGATGCTGATGACATCAGCGCCTTGTATGTGGATTCCGGCATGTTGCTGGACAACTTGGTCTATTACCTGATCCATTCAGACACCTTGGCCAGTGTATCCATTTATTACGGCGGCGAAGACATTCACGGCGCGACCGACAAAGATGTGTTGGCCGAAATTGACTTAGCCAGCCAACGCCTAGATGCCCTGATCAGCGAAAGTGGGCTTTAGTCCTAACCCTTTCATTGCTGCCCCCCCTGCGCACTAGGGGCCCCCATCCTTAGCCCACTGTGCAGTCAAAACGAACCTCTAGCCCAAGAGCGCCAGACAGATGAGCCATCTTAAAATCAGCACCATCGGCATGATCATATCCGTATTTCTTGCCCTATCCGCCGTCGCGATTGTCGCCAGTTCTCTCGCCACCTCCAATCAAGTCGGACAAGCCGGCGGAGCCTGGCAAGCATTCGAGGCAGGGCCATCACGCAAAAGCGCATATCTCAGCGCCGTCAACAAGGCGCTTGGTTTTGGCGGCATGCTGCATCAATACAAGGATTATCTGCTGGGCAAAGACCGGCAGCAAATTGTTCAATTCAATGTCAAAATTCGCGAAATTCGCGTTGCATTGGATGCTTATGAAGCCGTCGGCGTAAACCCAACCGAACAAAAAGCCTTGCTCGACATTCTCGGCGTCATCAAGGCTTATGGGGCGGCCATGGACAAAACCGAACAGATGGTGAAAAACAGTTTCCAAGCCGACGAAATCGCCCGCGCCATCATCATTGACGACAGCCCGGCCATCCACGGCATGGACACCTTAGTTGCCGAGATCGATAAGTCACGCACCACCAGCGCCCGGGTGGTGAATTCCGCCGTTTCTCAAGCCAGTTTTCTTGCCGAAACATCGTCGATCGTCGTCGGCATTGTGTTGCTGGCCTTGCTGGCGGCGATGGTTTGGTTCACCCGTTGGCGTCTTGGCGCACCCTTAAAATTGCTCAGCGAAACCATGTGCCAACTGGCCAAAGGCGACACCGGCGTTGACGTTCCCGCCCATGGCCGACGCGACGAAATCGGTGAAATGGCGCGGACCGTCCAGGTCTTTAAAGACAGTATGATCCACAACGAAAAAATGGCCGATGAACAACACACCGAAACCCAACAAAAAGAACAGCGTCGCTTAGCCTTGGAAGCCGTTGCCCAAACGTTTGAAAACAACATCTCTAACGTTCTGGTTGAACTCTCCAAGATGTCGACTTCATTGGAAGACACCTCCTCTTCCATGAGCACCATTGTCAATGACGCTTCCAGCAAGGCCTCAACCATCACCTTGTCGGCACAACAAGCCTCTTCCAATGTGCAGACGGTGGCCAGCGCCGCAGAACAGCTTTCCAGCTCCATTTCTGAAATCGCCCACCAAGTGTCTCAATCCACCGAGATTGCCTCAACCGCTGTCATCGAGGTCTCTCATGCCAACGACAAGGTTATGGGGCTGGCCAATGCGGCACGTAAAATCGGCGAAGTGGTGGCGCTGATCACCGACATCGCCGACCAGACCAATTTGCTGGCGCTGAACGCCACCATTGAGGCCGCGCGAGCGGGCGATGCGGGTAAAGGTTTTGCCGTGGTGGCGTCGGAGGTTAAAAACTTGGCCAACCAAACCACCAAAGCAACCGAAGAGATCACCACGCAAATCACCGGCATCCAAAGTGCCACCGATGAAGCCGTGCACGCCATTGAATCCATCGGCGGCACCATCAACACCATCAATGAATTCACCTCCGCCATTGCTGCGGCCGTTGAAGAGCAAGGTGCGGCCACCCAAGAAATTGCCCGCAATGTTGAATTGGCGGCAGAACGCACAACAACCGTCACCTCCGATATTTCAGACGTCAACGCCAGCGTGACCGAAACCGGCCACGCCGCCAAACAGGTGCAGCAAGCCGTGCACGCGCTGGGCGGACAATCCAATGAGCTGAAAAATGTGGTGCAAGGCTTCCTCAACGACGTCAAGGCGGCTTAGAGAGAAGCTGCTAAAGATAGAAAGATGTCTGCAATTAGGACAGGTAAGCGACGCTGATTTTGATCGCTTTTTCGATATCAGCCAAGCGCGCCAGCAACGGTTCAACCGCCGGGCATCGGCACCCACAATTGCGCGGATCGTCATAGTTTAAAGCGATCTGTTTTTGTTGCGGATCGGTGCATGACATGCACAAATCATATGAAATTTCCGTACTCAGTTGAAGGCGCAAAAAGTCCAAGGTTTCTAAATTCGCCATGCCAACGTCCCTTATGCCAGTAGACCTGCTTGCAACAAAACCGTAACGCCGATTTTGCACATAAATAGCACAAAAATAATTTTAGAGCAGTGCTCATTTTGGCAAGACAAAATGTAGAGATTAGAGGGGCATAATTTCCATCAACCTGCCGCCAACCCGAACGGGCGTGACCTGGGTGGCCAAGCCGGTGGCGTCATCGCTTTCCACATAGACAGCGCAAAGTGTGCCTTCTCCCGATGCCGGTTCAAGGCGTTGCTTGGGCATCTTGGTGGTGAACCGTTCGATGGCCGGGCCTTTGGTCATGCCAATCACGGAATTGTAGTCGCCGCACATGCCCGCATCGGTTTGATAGGCCGTACCGCCGGGCAGAATTTGTGCATCCGCCGTTGGGATGTGACTGTGAGAGCCCACCACCAAAGATGCCCGTCCGTCGAAAAAATGCCCCATGGCCATTTTTTCACTGGTGGCTTCGGCGTGAATATCAATCAGCACGAAATCCACCGTATCGCCGACGCGTTTGTTCAACATGGCGCGCGAAACCGACGCGAACGGATCGTCCAGCGGGTCCATAAACAACCGTCCCATGGCCTGGATCACGACAACTTTTTTGCCGCCCACGCTTTGAAAAACGCCCATACCCTGACCGGGCGTGCCTTCGGGATAGTTTACAGGACGCAGCAAACGCGGTTCCGTTTCGATGTAATCAATGATTTCGCGCTGGTCCCAGGCATGGTTTCCGGTGGTGATCACATCGGCACCCGCTTCGAAAAACTGATCGCAAATGGCCCCGGTGATGCCAAACCCGTGAGCCGAGTTTTCGCCGTTGACGACCACAAAATCGAGGCTCAAATCTTCGCGCAGACGCGGCAAATGATCCAGAACCGCTTTGCGTCCCGATTTCCCAACCACGTCGCCGATGTACAAAACCTTCATGTTACGTTTATCGCTTCTTTTTCGGTTATGATCCAATCCAGGCGCTGGTCATAAGAGTCTGTTGGAACTTCGTCAACTTCTTGGGCGCTATAGGCAACGCCGATGGCGGTGCAGGTTCCGGTTTTGCGCAACCGCTCCAGGGTGCGATCATAATAGCCACCACCCCACCCGAGGCGAAAACCGCGCCGATCAAACGCCAGCAACGGCACCAAAACAATATCGGGGCGCATCAAAGGCGCGTCTGTTAAAGGGTGATACGTGCCGTGAGAGCCTTCGACCAAAGGCTCATCAGGCCGCCAAGCGCGAAACCGCAAGGACCGGTCCTGGGCAACCACTTCAGGCAAGGTCACCAGCACACCGATGCGGTCCAGCGCCACCAGGGCCGGACGAACGTCCATTTCACTGGCCATCGGCCAATACCCGGCCATGATGACCTCATGGCCGTAGCCATCGGCAACTGCAGCCCACGTTTTCAAAAGATGCTCGAAAAAACCACGAATTCCGTCATCGCCATGTTGCCCAGAAGCCTTTGCGCGAACCGCTTTAAACTGCTCGCGCAAAGCATGCTTAGGACTTAACGATGTCATAGAATATCCGAATGTCTCAGGTCTGGACCCTCAATAAAAAGGGCAAAAAAGCGGACGGCGCCGCGACAACCGTGGGCGTTTGCAATCCTCTGTGGCCTGCTAGTGCAGGTGGGCACCATGTATCGAACCCAGGAGTTCGACAGGGACAGCTCCCGATGAAGACTTATAGCCCCAGGGAATGTCGATACCTCACGCGTTGGGCAGCCACCGTCCTATACAGAACTTAAGCGCGTTCGACGGTTTCCGCAATGGTTTCGATGCGCGCCGCCAAGGCGTCCAGTAAGTTCGCCAAACGGTCTTCATCGAGAGAGGGGGGAGCCGCCTGAGGTGGTGTGGTCGATTGCATGGCTACGGCCTCCAAACGACTTTGCAGCGCCGCGATTTCACTTTGTGCAACGGCCACATCATCAGCCACCAACAAGCCCGCCATAGCCAGCAGACGGGCCTCTCCAGCCTGACCAATGGCCCCAACCAACTCGCCAACCTTGGCATCAACGACACCGGCCAACGTTAAGATGTGCGGCTCTTGCCCGTCTTCACAGGCAATGTCATAGGACTGATGATTGATTGTGATGGAGACTTTGGCCATCCGCCCTACCTCGCCATCATGGTTTTAAATTGGCCGATGGTGCCATCTAATTTCTCAACAGATGCACTAACGATTTCTCGCAACTCATTGTTTTCCCGCAATAACTCTTGAACTTGATCATGCAACTCAGCCTGTTGAGGATGCGCCAGATTCCGCCCCGCCATTGCCATTTCCAAACGATCAATGGCTTGTGCCAAGCGGTTTTCTGCGATTTTTAGGCGATTTTCACGGTCGGCGAGAGCGTCGTTCACGGGGCAAAAGACCTTCATGTGGAAGTTGAGGAACCGTCAGGTGAACATAAGCATTTAGAGCATGGATCGTCAACCACTTCAGAGGCTTATCAGCCCCCCTTTAAGCAACACATGTAAAAGCCAAGGTTTTACATCAACGCGCGTCCCCCAACGCCATGCCGATCTTGCAACCCTACCCCCCGAACACCACCCCTTGACGCCTACCCCTTTCCCGCGCCATTGTGCGGACCTCACGAAATTCTGCGAGATAAGAAACGGTATAAACTCATATAAGGTCGTCAGGCATTTCAACACTCTAGTCGGAACCGCCCCTTCCCACCAACCCGCAAGGGTAGGCAAGACGCAACCCGGCGGGGTGTTATGGGTTCTCAGCCCTTATGTTAGACAATGCTCAACTACATCTTATCTCCATACACAAAAACAAAATTTTAGGGAGCTTAACTAAATGGCGGTTCGTATTGGTATTAACGGTTTCGGTCGTATTGGCCGTATGGTTTTCCGCGCAATTGCGCAAGATTTCAGCAACGATTTCGAAGTCGTCGCGATCAACGATTTGCTGGAAGCTGACTATCTGGCTTACATGCTCAAATATGACTCTGTGCACGGTCGTTTTGACGGTGAAGTGTCGGCTAAAGACGGCAATCTGGTTGTCAACGGCAAGACCATCCGTCTCACCGCCGAACGCGACCCCGCCAACCTGGCATGGGGCGATGTGAAGGCCGATATGGTTATTGAATCCACCGGCTTCTTCCTCACCGAAGAAACCTGCCAAAAGCACATCGACGCTGGTGCCAAAAAGGTCATCCAGTCCGCTCCGGCCAAAGACAAGACCCCGATGTTCGTCTATGGCGTTAACCACAAAGAATACGCCGGTCAGGCCATCGTTTCCGCTGCGTCTTGCACCACCAACTGCTTGGCACCGATCGCCAAAGTGGTTCACGACAACTGGGGCTTGAAGCGCGGTCTGATGACCACCGTTCACGCTGCCACCGCGACGCAGAAAACCGTTGACGGCCCGTCTTCCAAAGACTGGCGCGGCGGCCGCGGCATTTTGGAAAACATCATTCCGTCCTCCACCGGTGCAGCCAAAGCTGTCGGTGTGGTGTTGCCGGAACTGAACGGCAAGCTCACCGGCATGGCGTTCCGCGTTCCGACTTCGGACGTTTCCGTGGTCGATCTGACCGTGGAACTGGACAAGCCCGCCACCATGGCCGAAATCTGCGCCGCCATGAAAGCTGCGTCTGAAGGCGAAATGAAGGGCACCCTTCAGTACACCGAAGATGCCGTGGTCTCCACCGACTTCGTCGATTGCTCAGCGTCTTCGATCTTCGACGCCACAGCCGGCATTCAGTTGGACAACACGTTCGTCAAACTGGTTTCTTGGTATGACAACGAATATGGCTACACCTGCAACATGATGCGTTTTGCGCGCCACGTTGCCGCCAACTAAGACCGTATTATCGACAAGAAAGCGGAGCCTCATGGCTCCGCTTTTTTTGTGTTTCAAAACAAGGTAAGCTCACCCCATGACCTGCCGACTTTACCTCATCACGCCGCCGGCCTTCGATCCTGAAGCCTTCCGCCCGGTCTTTGCCCAAGCGCTGGATGGCGGAGATGTCGCGTGTGTGCAATTGCGTCTCAAAGGTCCCAATTGCACGCCCGTTGAGCGCGAAGATGTTCGCCGGGCAGCCAAAATCTTGATGCCCGAAGCGCAAAGCCGCGATGTGGCCTTTCTCATCAACGACGATGCCGAACTGGCCGCCGAATTGGGTACCGACGGCGTTCACGTCGGTCAAGACGACTTAAGCGCCAAAGCCGCACGCGCCATTGTCGGCAAAAATGCCATCGTCGGGGTGACCTGCCACGACTCTCGCCATTTGGCTATGGAAGCCGCCGAAGCGGGGGCCGACTATGTAGCCTTTGGCGCGTTTTTCCCCACCACCACCAAAATCCCAAAAACCCAAACTGACCCCGAAATTCTTGAGATTTGGAGCGCGATGACCACCGTACCCTGCGTTGCCATAGGCGGCATTACACTGGACAACGCCCGGGTCCTTATCACTGCAGGCGCAGACTTCTTGGCGGTTTCATCGGCGATCTGGGATCATCCCGACGGCCCCCAAGCGGCCGTGCGCGGTTTTAACACGCTCTTACAATCATCAACTTGATGACACGCATGGACAAAATTACAAAAAACTGACATTTTGACCCTATAACTGAACGAAACCACCCGACGCCAAAAGGCCCGCTCACGTGAATCAAGTCTCAGATTTTGGAAACTCCATCGCTGATCTGCACAACAGCGCCGGGCGCATTACCCGCGGTCTGGAAAGCATAGTTGCGGCCATCGACAACATTGCCGAAGACAATGCCCAATTCATCAACGATCCAAATTCCGCGCCTGCCGGTGCCGAAGGCGACGCCATTCGCGAATTGCTTTCGAATATCCGCAAGCAAATCGCCGAGGTGGTTGATCACGGTCACAGCTTTGAAAGCAAAATCGCAAAGTATTCAAACGATCTGACCGATCTAACGCGGCAATTGGACCAGAGCAAAAAAGCCGCCATGCTGGACCCCATCACCGGCATCGGCAACCGCCGCCGGTTTGAATCGAGCCTCAAAGACATCCTCTCCCACTTGACCGATTTTAATGGCAAAGTCTCGGTTTTGCTGGCTGACATCGATCACTTTAAGAATGTCAACGATACTCTGGGGCACACGGTCGGAGATCAAGTGTTACGTTTGGTTGCCAGCAACTTCGTCTCCAATTTAAAGGGCGGTGACGTGGTGGCGCGCTGGGGGCGGCGATGAATTTGCCGCTATTTTGCCCAACACCAGCTTGGAAAACGCCCTGACCGTGGCCGAAACCGTACGCGAATCCATTTCAAAGCGGTCTTTGAAAAACACCGAAACCGGGGAAACCATGGGCAAACTATCGCTCTCCATCGGGGTTTCCACGTATCGTCAAGGCGACAACGCCCATAAACTGATTTTTCGCGCTGACCAAGCGCTCTACGAAGCGAAGCGCCTGGGGCGCAACCGCTCTGTTCCTGAAAACGACTGATAGCCATTGCCTCGACACGCCGTGAGTGTTAGCTTCCGCGCGCTTAGGTCGGCATTGCGTTTGGCCTCAAGCTTTGTCTCAGCTCATTCGACGGTGAAGTCATGAAGATCAACGGAAACGCCATCCGCCCCGGTATGGCCATTGAACACCAAGGCCGCCTTTGGCGCGCAGTCAAAATCCAACACACCATGCCCGGCAAGGGTGGCGCGTTTGCTCAGGTCGAACTGAAAGACCTGGTGAGCGGCACCAAGCTGAATGAACGTTTCCGATCTTCTGAAACGGTCGAGCGGGTGACATTGGAACAGCGTGACTATCAATATCTGTACACCGACGGCACCACCTATACCTTCATGGACACCGAAACCTACGAACAAATCGAACTCGACGCCGACATGATTGGCGAAGACCAAGTGCCCTATCTGCAAGAAAACATGGGCATCACGGTGGAAAGCCACGGCGAGACCCCCATCGGCGTAAAGTTGCCCGCGACCGTGGTGCTGGAAATCGTTGAATCCGACGCGGTGGTCAAGGGTCAGACGGCATCAAGCAGCTATAAACCTGCGACCTTGAGCAATGGCGTGCGCACCCTGGTGCCGCCGTTTATCACCACCGGCACCCGCGTGGTCATCAACACCGAAGACGGTTCATACGTGGAACGCGCAAAAGACTGATTGGTCTTTTGTAACTTCCAACGACTGCGAAGACTGTAAGGACATACCCCATGGCCCATCCCCGCTCGGCCCTTTTGAACGTCATGACCGCCGCCGCGCAAAAAGCGGCACGCCGACTGACGCGCGACTTTGGCGAAGTTGAAAACCTCCAAGTCTCCAAAAAAGGCCCTGCGGATTTTGTCTCCAACGCCGACAAAAAGGCCGAAGACACGCTGGTCAAAGAACTGCAAAAAGCCCGCCCCGATTATGGCTTCATCTTGGAAGAAGCCAACAATATCGAGGGCAAGGATTCATCCAACACATGGGTGATTGACCCCCTGGACGGCACCACCAATTTTTTGCACGGCATTCCGCATTTCGCCATCTCCATTGGCTTGCTGCGCGACGGCGAACCGTTTGCCGGCGTGGTCTACAACCCCATAACGGACGAAATGTTCTGGGCGGAAAAAGGCCAAGGGGCGTTCCTCAACGGACGGCGTCTCAGGGTTTCGGCGCGCGCGCACCTTTCTGAAGGCCTGTTTGCCACCGGATTGCCGTTTTTGGGCAAAGAAAAAGATGGTGAGCGATTTATGCAGCGGGTGAACGCCGTAACGACCCTTTCCGCAGGCGTACGCCGTTTTGGTTCCGCAGCGCTGGATTTGGCCTATGTTGCGGCAGCCCGGTATGACGGCTATTGGGAAAGCGGTTTGCAAGCCTGGGACATCGCTGCGGGGATTGTCTTGGTGCGCGAAGCCGGTGGTTTTGTCACCGATATGGACGGCAAACGAAAAATGCTTGAAAACGGCTCCGTCATCGCCGCCACGGACAAAATGCACGAACCGTTGTTCAACTTGATCAAATAAGACCCGTTCTTCCCGTTACCGACGCACGCGAGCTGTCGGCGAAGCTGTTGTCAAAGCAGTTGCCAAAGCAGTTGCCAAAGCAGTTGCCAAAGCAGTTGTATGAGCCCAAACGCGTTGTTATGGTGGTGCTTCATGGGGACGCTGCGATTCGCGCGCATTTGCGTTTGCGTTTGCACATCCTCTGGTAAGACAGGTCCGTTAAGACAAGTACGGTAATAAGATTGGCAGTGTCCCGTTTTAAGCCTCCCGTTTTGGGAGCGGGATGCTCACCCGACCCGGGAGACTGAGTACGATGCACAACCGCCGCCAAAACGCCACCCTGACCCTGCCCCATGCAAAATGGGGGGTGAGGACAAAGTCGCACCTGGCCACAAGCGTCTCTTTGGGCGCCTGTTTACTGGCCCTTGGCTTGTGCCTTCAGTTCCCTGCGCCCGCCGCTGCCCAACAAAGCCCGATTGTGGATCTGACGGATCCGTACGTGAGTGTCGATTTGTCTGTCTTGAACGACAGTGGTTTGAATGCCCGCCTGGGGACCCCCGGCATGCCCACGCCAAGACAAATGCAGGGACATACATCCGACCAAGTTCTCGGACAAATACCCGCAACCGGGCTTACCGCCAGTGGTTCACAACCTCCCGGCTTAGCCACACCTGTTTCCGAACTGTACGTCAAACCAACACGGCGTTTTAAGCTGCCCGAACAGACCAAGGCCCTTGAAAGCACCTATGCCCAGTCTTCTGATGTCCAGTCTTCTGAACAAGAGACGGACAATGAGGTTGCCGACAACACACCGTCCGAAACGCCTGTTGTCGCAAAATCAGACACCGAGAAGCCTGCACCACAATCGGCACCTGCCAAGACCGTGAGCGCCCCGCCCGCCCCGCCCTCTTTACCGGAAGCGGCTGAAATCGCAGATATTCTCCCCCCACCCGAGGCCAAGGAGGCTGCCCCCATCGCGCCGCCAGCCGCGAGCCCTGCCAAGCCTGTTGCTGAAGCGAAACCGGCACCCAAGCCTGCCCAGGAAATGGCCGCTTTAACGCCACCACCACCACCCAAGCCGACCCCTGCCCCTGCGGCAGCCGTGGTCACGGCTCCGGTTGAAGAACCTGTCCAAAGCGCACCTCAGGACACGACGCCAACCGTTGAAGATGCCCCTAACAAGCCCATCGCGTTAAAAACGCCAACGCCAAACGTTGAAGCACCTCCTGCAGAACCGTCTCCTGCGCCGGTCGATAGCGCCGTAGCCCTTAAAGACACGGCTAAAGACACAGCAGATACGACGCAGGCAATACCGATGCCACCGCCTGCTGCACCTCAGGGAGAAACCTCCAACGCCTTGGTTATGCCTTTGCCGCCGAAGACCGAAGCCCAAGCTGAGGCTGCAAGTGACGTTGCATCGCTGCCGTCTGCATCGCAAACGCTGAGTGACGGCGACAGCTTACGCATTGTTTTTGACGCCGACTCATCAAAGCTCCCCAAATCGGCACGGGATTCTTTGCTGGACATGTCGACCAAGATGAGTGCCAGCGAAACCTTGCGTCTCCAATTGCTGGCTTATGCAGGCGACGCCAATACCTCAGCCAGCGCCGCACGACGCTTGTCTTTGTCGCGGGCTTTGGCAGTGCGTTCATTCTTGATTGAAAACGGCGTGCGCTCGACCCGCATCGACGTGCGCGCCCTGGGCAACAAGTCCTCCGATGCCGTCTCCGAACGTGTTGATATTACGGTGATTGAGCGCTGACCCTCCATAAATCATCCCCGTCACCTCATCTCCCTCATTTAGGCAAAATTCATGCTTATCGTTTGCCGTAATTTTGACATAGCCATCAAAGACATTGGCCCCATGGAGACTGTGCAACACCATGGAAACTGAACAGATGTCCAATCCCCATCGTTTTTTATTCCGTATGGCTTTATTTCTTTCCGCGGTTGCGGTCGCCATCGGTGCAGTCTACCAACCCCTTCTCAACGCCTTTATGGCCAACGCCCCCTTGAACGGCTTGATCATCGGGGTGTTTTTATTGGGCATGGCTTATAACTTTCGCCAAGTAATTCAACTTGGTCCCGAAGTATCCTGGATTGAAGACTTTCGCGAAAGCCATTCTTTGGGTGCACAGCGCCCCCACATCGCGTCTTCATCGCAGCCCCCCAAGGCGACCAAAAAGCTTCGTCCTCCGCGCCTGCTGGCGCCGTTGGCGGCGATGGTTGCGGGTCGTAAAGAAATCAAACTCAGCGCCATGGCCCTGCGCTCGGTGCTGGACGGCATCGCCAGCCGCTTGGACGAACAACGCGATATTTCGCGCTATACCATCGGCCTGTTGGTGTTTTTAGGCCTGTTGGGCACGTTTTGGGGCCTGCTGGACACGTTGAGCGCCATTCGCAACGTCATCGCCAACATTCAAATCGGTGGCGGCGGTGATATCACATCTATGTTTGATGAGCTCAAACGCGGTCTTGAAGCCCCCTTGGCGGGCATGGGCACGGCGTTTTCCAGCTCTCTGTTCGGCTTGGCCGGATCGTTGGTGTTGGGCTTTTTAGACTTAACCACGGGCCAGGCGCAAAACCGCTTTTACACCGAATTGGAAGACTGGCTAGCCAGCTTGGCAAAACTGTCGGGCGGCACGCTCAGCGCCGACGGCGACCAAACCGTTCCCGCTTACGTCGAAGCGCTTTTGGAGCAAACCGCCGAAAGCCTGGAAAATCTGCAACGCACCATGGCGCGCGGCGAAGAAACCCGCATCCATACCTCCGAAGCACTGAACCTGTTATCGGAAAAGATGAGCACCATCACCGACTTCATGCAGACCGAACAGGTCATCATGAAAAAGCTCGCCGAAACCCATATGGACTTAAAACCCGCCCTGGAACGCATTGCTGGCGGGGACTTGATGACGGGCGGCAAGGACGGCATGGATGACGCCACCCGCACCCACATCCGCAACATCGATTTGGTGCTTTCGCGCATGCTTGAAGAAAGCCGCACCGGGCGCGAAGAAATGGTCAGTCAAATGCGCAGCGAAATCAAACTGCTCGCCCGTACCGTCGCCGGTCGCGGCGAATAGCGCGAGGAGGACTCCCCACCATGGCCGCCCTATCGCGCCGCAATCGCAATCGCGCCGATATATGGCCGGGCTTCGTCGATGCCTTGGCATCGCTTTTGATGGTCATCATCTTTTTGCTGTTGGTATTTGTACTGGCGCAATTTTTCTTGGGCGAAGCGCTTTCGGGGCGCGACTCGGCGTTGAAAAAACTTGACCGTGAAGTGGCCGAACTGGTCGATATGCTGGCCCTGGAACGCAACGCCAATACCAAACTGCGCAGCGACGTCAACCGCATGTCGGGGGAACTGCAAGCCAGCATTTCCGAAGGCGACCGACTGAAACTTGAAATCGAAGACGGCAAGGCAGAGGTTTCTCGTCTGGTTGGCGACGTGGTTAAGCTGGAAGCGCTGAAAAAGCAGCTGGAAGCCGATATCGGCAAGCTTGCGACCGAAATCGACGAAAAGGATAAGGCGCTGCTCGCCGAACAAGATCTATCCGAAAGTGCACGTGCTGAAGTCGCCATGCTCAACGGCCAAATGGGTCAACTGCGCGACCAAATGGCGGCGCTCAACAAAGCCTTGGGGGCTGCGGAAACCAAAGCCAAAGACCAAAACGCTCAGATCGTATCGTTGGGCAAAAGGCTGAACGCCGCGCTGGCATCCAAAGTGATGGAGCTGTCGGCCTATCGGTCCGAATTTTTTGGCCGGTTGGCAAAAATTCTCGGCGCACAAGAAGGCATCGAAATCGTCGGCGACCGTTTTGTGTTCCAATCCGAAGTCCTGTTCGCCAGCGGTGAAGCGGAACTCAACATCGGGGCATACGATCAATTGCGCGGTTTGGCGGGAACGATCATTGACCTGCAAGTCCAAATCCCCGCGGACATCGATTGGGTGCTGCGGGTTGACGGCCATACTGATCGGGTTCCCATCCGCAATCTACAATTCGCGTCGAACTGGGAGCTCAGCTCGGCCCGCGCCATTTCCGTGGTGAAGTTCCTCATTGAACAAGGCGTGCCTGCCAAACGTTTGGTGGCTGCGGGCTTTGGCGAATACCAACCGCTCACCACCGCCACCGATCCCACGTCCCTGACCCGCAACCGCCGCATTGAGTTGAAACTCACCCAGCGCTAGGGCAGTCCCTAGACCATATAGTTTTGAAACGCTATAAAGTGACCAGCATTTCATTGGCCCTTATAAAAAACGAGGCAAAAGAAAATTAGCGCCATGTTCATTTTGTTTATCATCGTTTTCATCGACTTGGTCGGCTTCGGCATTATCATTCCGCTGTTGCCGTTTTATGGCGAACACTTTCAGGCCGATCCATTCACCGTTTCTCTGATCATGGCCACCTATTCACTGGGCCAATTTGTCGCCGCACCGTTTTGGGGCCGTTTAAGCGACACCATTGGGCGACGTCCGGTGCTGATCATCAGTTTGTTTGGCGCGGTGCTGTCCTACATCTGGTTGAGCTTCGCCACGACCTTGTGGATGCTGTTCGCTGCGCGCCTTGTCGGCGGTTTGATGGCGGGCAATATTTCCACGGCATTTGCCTACATCGCCGACATCACCACTGTCGAAAATCGCGCCAAGGGCATGGGCCTGGTGGGCGCAGCATTCGGCCTGGGCTTTATCGCAGGACCGGCCATCGGCGGCATTCTGGCCGGACCGGATCCGCTGACCGCAGATTTTCAGACCCCCGCGTTGGTCGCCGCCGCCATGTCGTTCATTGCGTTCGTGCTGACCATCGCCATGTTGAAAGAATCTCTATCCGCAGAGGTCCGCGCCCACGCCAAAAACACCCCCCGCCCCAATCGCTTTGTACAAATGAAAGAGGCCCTGGGTCGTCCCGGCATTGGTCTTTTGATCACCATTTCATTCTTGGCCACCTTTGTTTTTGCAGGCATGGAAACCACCTTTGCCATGTGGTCACACCGCCAGTTGGGCTGGGGACCAGAACAAAACGGCTATCTATTTGCCTTTGTCGGCGTCATTGCCGCCTTCATCCAAGGCGGTGCGGTGGGTCGTCTCAGCAAAAAGTTTGGCGAAGGCAACTTGATCGTTCAAGGTGCCGTCGCCCTGGCGGTGGGCATGATCATGATTCCGTTCTGCACCTCTGTCGTCCCTCTGATGGCCGCCATGGTCATTGTGGCTTATGGCTTCAGCATCATCAATCCAGCGCTGAACAGCATGATCTCTTTGCGTTCCGGCAACACCGAACAAGGTATGATGATGGGCGTGGCACGTTCCGCCACCACCATGGCGCGGATCATTGGCCCGGCCTGGGCCGGCATCTTGTTCGCCCAGCTGGGCAAAGAATGGCCCTATTACGCGGGCATGGTGTTGATGGTGTTGGTGGCTTACCTGGGGCTGAGATCGCTGAAAGACAATCAACGTGCCAAAGCCCACGCGATGGAGACCGCCGCCTTTGAAAGCGCAAACGGTGCCCCGCTCAAGGACGAAGACCCGCGCTCGCCCATAGACTAAAAAACGGATTATAGGGAGGGTTTACAAGGCTTCTGGCCGCTGTCGATCTGGCTCTTGTGTAGGGCAGCCTTCCCCGACAATTTCGTGATCGCCGGATCATCCCGGCGTCAAAAGTCTAAAGACCGGAAAAGCTTCAAGACAGGGACACCTGTTCGCCCGCGATTTGACTGAATTCGGTGTTCAGCACCTCCATCAAAGTCTCCCCACCCCGCGTAGACAACCACGCCCCAATCGCCTCGTCGAAGGCAAAATGCGCCGCCCCGCTGATCGGCGAAGACAGCCAAATCTGCAGGTTTGGGGCATGCTTGTTGACAACGTAGGCGCGCCCATCTTCCAACTCGACCGTCAAAATGCCGTTGTCGAAATCCACATCCGCATCATCACCGATGGCATCGTCAATGGCCTCAAACAGCGATTCGAGGGTTTTTGCGGCAAGCTCTTCAAAGGCACTGGCATCCATGATTTATGTGTCCTGATGTTATGAGTTTTGCCCCCCTGTCTCATAGCAAATCTCAGAAACATTGTCCCGCTGAGATTGCCACTCTAACTTTTCAGGCAAGGACAAAGTCTCGAACGTTGCGAGGCAGCATTGGGGAAGGTGCCAACATTTTTTTGGTCAATACCTCACACCGTGCAACCCAATAGTTAATTTTTTTTGGTACTTGTTGCAGAGAGTACGCACTTTAAAAATTATTTCAGCACACTTTTTCCCTGGCTTACCTGATCGACAATTTTTACAAAATTGTCATCTTCCTCAAAGCCGAAGTGAGTGCTATCTGTTTCAATTACAACAACATTTTTACCCTTTTTAATCAGCTTATCATAATACGTTTGAGCCACAATCGTTTTAACATTTGTATCGTTTCGACCCGTAACAAGATAAATGGCCACATCGTTGCGAATGCCTGCAATAAACTCATCTGCGGATCTATTATTTACACCGTAGACTGGATCCAGCCACTGCCGTTTATTATCGGGGTAAGTCGTATCTAACCACTGATTCTGGTTATAGGGTCCCGCTAATAAGAGGGCGCTGTTGATTTCAACATCGGGATGTTTGCCAAGAATCGTTGCGATTATCCCTGCACCACCTGAACGAGCAATGACAGTCGTGTGTTTCGGCTTGTAATGTTGAATCAGGCGATTAATTGCGATCGCAATGCTATCAACATTTTTCTGCAGCACACATATGGTTTTGGTGCAACTATCCCCCGTTGAGGCCAAACCGTTTGTTAAGTTATGTCCTGGCCTCGCGATGGCAATTTTATGGGCCTGATTTAATCCAACACTGTTTTTTGCCATAAGCTTGTTGAAATCTCGATCTGCCGGACGCTTGTATATATTATCGCCGTGAAGATAGAGTACCAAATAATCCGAATTCCCCGCTGTTGTCTTTAAGGCAAGACATTCTTTACCCGCACTGACAGCCGTAACAAAATCTTCATTCGCACAGCCGCCTTCCGGCCCTTTTGGCAGGGACATTGCACAACCCGTGAGTAACAAAAGGGCGAAGCTGAGAGCAAAAATATCCTTAAAAACACCGATTCCCATTGCTTTCCCCGAGATTGGTTTATGATAATGCTGCAAGTTCAAAATAATTCCCTAAAATAGCCACCTAAACGCGAGCACAGGAGGTTAACACTGCCTCTGCATGCACCACAAGGGGCGCTTTTCACAAAGAAATGACAAATAAATCGCGATATAGGCGTATGGGGCCTTGCATCGTTCCCAGCGCTTGGTTATATAAGCGCTCCCTATTTTGGAGTTGAGTGATGAAACAAAACATTCACCCTGACTATCATGAGATCACTGTTGAGATGACTGATGGCAGCACCTTTAAGACCCGCTCTACGTACGGCAAAGAAGGCGCGACCTTGAAGCTTGACATCGATCCGAAGACCCATCCGGCTTGGACTGGTGTTCATCGTCTCAATGATAGCGGCGGACAGCTTGCTAAGTTTAACAACCGTTTCAAAGGCTTGGGACTTAAAAACTAAGTCCTGTCTGAAACGCGTCTATGGTTTTCAGGGGTGCCAGTGTCATGCATTGGTGCCCCTATCCATGTGCACATTTTAGACGTAGTGTTTGATGTGTATTTGCCGCGAGCCCATTCTCCTGCAAAATCCCTCGCCTAAGAAAAATGGTCCGTTTCTCAAAAATACTTTTTTGTTTAGAATCCCACACTTAGTAATCCTATAGTATGTTGAGGAAGTACGGTTGGGTAAATATTGATGAACGTAACCGAAGGAGCATGCGATTGCAGCACGCACGCACCCGACGACGCTTTGGACCTTAGTGATGGGAAGTTCAACCAGCTATGAAGTCCAGGTGATGCAGGGAGGGAAGTGGCGTATTCATGCGCAGTTCCCACCGTCTGGTCGCGACGACGCCATAGACGAGGCCAAAACCCTGGAATCCATGCCGGGGTTGGCTGGCGTTAAGGTCGTGCGCGACAACTACGATGACCGCACAGGCCTGCACAGAGAGCATGTGGTCTACAAACACGTTCCAGAAAAAACGGTGGCGGCATCAACGCCTGGGGGCGGCGCGTCTGGGGGTGGTGGCAAATATG
The DNA here is from genome assembly GCF_001746755.1 of Magnetovibrio blakemorei. Lineage (GTDB taxonomy): Bacteria > Pseudomonadota > Alphaproteobacteria > Rhodospirillales > Magnetovibrionaceae > Magnetovibrio > Magnetovibrio blakemorei. Next base: position 45,127 of record NZ_MCGG01000011.1, read on the forward strand.
CCCACTATTTGGCCCGTGCTGAGGCCAATAAATCCGCAGATATTGATTTTGGCGATCAGTTGGTCAACCCGCCCCCCCGCAAAACCTCCCGCATGGGGGTGTTCACCAAACTCATGTTGGTTTTGCTGATGTCCATTGCCATCGCGGCGGTGGTTGTTTTGCTGGCGAACAACATGCTGCCCTATAAAAAGATTGCCGGATTGCGCCTGTACGGCCCGACCCGTTCCAACATCATGATCGCTATCACGATCTGCACGTTTCTGGCCTCCGTCTTAATTTCCTATTTCGCCTTTATGCGGCGCGATGAATTGGATGTGCCGAACTTGGAAATTCAAGAGCGGCTCAAAAAGCAACTTGAAGCCAAGCGTCAAGCCGACGCCGAAAGGGCTCGCAAGAAAGAAATTGAAGATGCCCGCCAAAGACAGGCGGATGAGGAAGCCGCAAGAGCGGCCAAAGCGGCAAAAGACCAAGCCGATCGTGAGCGCGCGGAGCAAGAGCTTGCGGCCCTTGCTGAACAACAGAACGACACAGAACAAGAGTCTGCCGAACCGGAACCGGAACCCGAGCCTGAACCTGAGCCCGAGCAAAAAGAAGAAGAGTTTTCAAACCTGTCGCCCGTCGCCGAAGCACAAAAGGCCGTATTGATGGGCTTTTTCGGCGAGGCCGTGCGCGCACTGCCCCCCGAAATGCGCAAAATGGACAGCTACAACCGCTTTGGCGTGAACCTCTTTCTTGCCGGCGCCGCCGAAAGCTTAGGGGGGGCTCGCAATTTGGATGGGGAAAGCATCGCAGAAATTCTTGCCAGCACGTTGGGCATTATGGGCCTCAAACCCGAACACGCCCAAGCGTTCGCGAAGCGTTACGAAGACTATTTGCTGCAAGACGCCCGCTATATGGCGATGTTCCAATCCGGTCGCCAAACCATGGGCGCATTCCTTGACGGCGATAAAGAAACCCCCGCCAAGCTCACCGAATTCCTGAACGAGTGGAACAAACCCAAGGCCCCCGAAGACCCCGAAAAGGAAGTGGTTGTGATGTTCACCGACATCGTCGGCTCCACCGCCATGACCCACGAAAAAGGCAACCTGGCCGCCCAAGAAGTGGTGCGCGCCCACAACCGCGTGGTCCGTGATGCCCTGTCGAAAACCGGCGGGCTGGAAATCAAGCACACGGGCGACGGCATCATGGCCTCGTTCCAAAAGGTCGCCGATAGTCTGCTCGCCACCCAGCAAATGCAGATGATGATTGAGATGCACAATCAACAAACCCCTGACATTCCGTTGAAAGTTAAGATCGGCATCAACGCGGGCCGCGTGGTGATGGAGGAAAAAGACCTCTACGGCGTCACCGTGCAAATGGCGGCGCGCATCGTCGACAAAGCCAAGGCCGATCAGATTTTTGTCTCCGACACCGTCTATGGCATGGCCAAAGGCGGCAGTTGGCGCTTTGTCCGCCGCGGGCCTTACTACCTCAAAGGCATCGACGGCCCGGCTTATCTGCAAGAACTGGTGTGGGACGATAAAGTCGATACCGCCACGGTTGAAGCCGCCGCCCGCGCGGAACGACCCCAGTTGGAGCAGCTCTATACCGCCGCCAGTGGCCTGCCCCTGCCCGGCCAAGCCGCCCCTCAGGCTGAGGCTCCCGCTGCACAGGCTGCTACGGCAGCTCCTGTGGCAGTTCAGGCTCCAGCAGCCGCACAGCCTGCTCAGGTGCCGCCTCGGGCCTCCTGACGCATTTTTTTTCGATTTCCCCCTTGCACGCAGAAAATCATCTACCTAACTCAACTTTGCACCCCGGACGCTTTTGCCGGACCTTGTTGGACGCCGCTAAGCGGGTTCATTCCCGGTAAAAGCACGAGGTGCAAGCATGAACCGGAGCCTCGCCGATGATCGGGACGCTCCATAACCTGAGTTGCTCAATAGGAGAACCATTATGCGTACAGTCGACTTTACCCCCATCAATCGTTTTGCCGTTGGTTTTGATCGCATGCAGCGCCAGCTGGAAAGCATGGCCCACCTGGACGAAGCCACCAGCGCCTACCCGCCCTACAACATCGAAGTTTTGGCGGAAGACGCCTACCGCATCACCATGGCGGTTGCGGGCTTTGCCATGAGCGATCTCGACATCACCGTGCAAGACGCGCAGTTGACCGTTGCCGGACGGGTCGAGCGCAGCGAAGCCCCGGTCGAATACCTCCATCGCGGCATCGCCACCCGGGCGTTTGAGCGCCGCTTTGAGCTGGCCGACCACATCAAAGTTACCGGTGCGGTCATGGACAACGGCCTGTTGCACATCGATTTGAAGCGCGAAGTGCCTGAAGCCTTGAAACCGCGCAAAATCGCGATTGAAGCCTCCGCTCCCCAGCGCAAAGCGATCGAACAAAAAGCCGCTTAAGGCGGATGCTTTGAGGGCTTAAAATTCTTACACACACATCCCAAAACGGCGCGATCTGCGGATCGCGCCGTTTTCTGTGCAAAGTGGTGGGTTGGTGCCTCATTGGGAACGCGCCAACTGTCTCAAGATCAACAGATCAATTTTGACAATGCCCCAGATCAAAAATGCAGCAAGAGCGGCGGCTATAGCTCCAGCAGAAAATGATGGAAGCGCACTCAGAGAAAATATAAGCGGTAGCGACATGATAACCTCCTCGGGTTAAGATTGAGAACTTAACCAGGATTATGACGCAACCTTCATGAACCCGCTTTGAACGCGCGGTTAAGCCACTATTCAGCCAGCAGCGACGCCGCATGTGAGTCCGACAGGGAAAGACGCGGTTTTTTGCTCACGGCGCACACCTTATTCGAAATGGGTTTGGGGCCGAAACGCATAAAGGGCCACCTTTCGGCAGCCCCTTAAAACGATATTCTAAAACGATCACTGAGCCCTGTTAAACTCGCCGTCTTATTTTTTGTGCGCAGACAATATCATGCAAATGGACGAGGTCAAGGTGAGAAATGCAGTTTGCCCCCCAAAAGGGTCAAAAAAACGCCACCCCAATGAGGCGGCGTGAGTTTAACAGGGAGGTTGTCGGCGGCGGTGTGCGGATCGCCTCTCCGACCCTTAAACGCTACAGCAACGGCGTTAAAAGTGCGTTAACACAGGAACAAGCCCTTTTAAGTTGCACACCCCCCCGTTCAGCTCTTAAAAAAGGCATCGGCACCCGCGCGGGCGGCATGTTTGGCGGAGATGACGGCCTCGGCGCGCTCGATTTCCGCTTTCAGCCCCAGGATGTATTCGCCGATGGCTTCGATGGACAGCTCATCTAAATCTTTTTGCCCGACCTTGGCCTTGCGCGGTTCCAAATCATCCGTATCCATGTGCATCTCCTCCTTGTCAATGCGTGCGCCATGATCATACTAGGACGAAGCCCTCCCCGGAAGACTCTAGAATAGGTGATGAGACTCCATGCCCCACACGCTGCCCCAACACATGAGCTGCATCGAACTTGGTGACGCCAAGGGTGCCGATTCCCTGACCTTGACTGAACGCGCCCTGCCCCAACCCGGACCGGGCGAGGTTTTGATCAAGATCGCCGCCGCCGGCATCAACCGCCCCGACCTGCTGCAGCGCGACGGCTTGTACCCCGCCCCGCCGGGGGCCAGCGACATTTTGGGTCTGGAAGCCGCCGGTGAAATTGTGGCGCTGGGCCAAGGCGTCAGCGGTTTGAGCCTTGGCACGCCCGTCACGGCCTTGCTCAGCGGCGGCGGATACGCCGAGTATGCCACGGCCCACCAAGGCGCGTGCTTGCCCATCCCAGACGGCTTGTCGCTCATTGAGGCTGCGTCGCTGCCGGAAACGTACTTCACGGTGTGGAGCAACCTGTTTGATCGTGCCCACCTCAAGGCCGGAGAAAGCTTGCTTGTGCATGGCGGCACCAGCGGCATCGGCACCACCGCCATTCAAATGGCCCGCCAATTGGGGGTGCGCGTGATCACCACGGCGGGCAGCGCGGAAAAATGCCAAGCGTGCTTGGACCTCGGCGCTGAGCAAGCGGTGAATTACAAAGACCAAGACTTTGTCGAACAGGCTCGGGCGTTCGGCGCCGTGACGGGACGGGACAAGGGCGTCGACGTCATCCTCGACATGGTTGGCGGCGATTACGTGGCGCGCAACATCAAATCCCTGGCCCCCGATGGGCGGTTGGTCAACATCGCCTTTTTGCACGGCTCTGAGGTCACCTTGAACCTGATGGCGGTGATGCTCAAACGCCTGACCCTGACGGGTTCAACCCTGCGCGCCCGCGATCCCGCGTTTAAGGCGGCCATTGCCGAAAACCTCCAAAAAACCGTCTGGCCGTTGCTGACGGATGGCTCGATAAAGCCCGTCGTTCACCAGACTTTTGCCCTGAAGGACGCCGCCAAAGCCCATACGTTGATGCAAAGCAGTCAACATATCGGCAAAATCGTGCTGAGCATGGACTAAGATCAGCACAGGGCCGCAGACGTGGCCTTTTCCTTCAATTGATAAAAACTTTCGCAAACAGTTTACCCGCTTGGGTTTTTGGGATAAACAGAGGTCACCGCAGCCCCCTTGATTGGGGGTTGCACCGTTTTTGGATAAGGAAAATCAGTATGTCGAAGCCTTTGATGCCCAAGGCGACGGCCGTTTGGCTCGTTGAAAACACTGCCCTTTCTTTCGAACAGGTCGCCGATTTTGTCGGTCTGCACGAATTGGAAGTTCAAGCTATCGCCGATGGTGAAGTGGCGGTGGGCATGCAAGGTGCCGACCCCATTGCGTCGGGCGAACTGACCCAGGCCGAAATTGACCGCTGCCAAGCCGACCCCAACGCCCAGTTGAAAATGGCCAAAGCCACCCTGCCCATGCCCAAAGCCCGCGGCAAGGGTGCACGCTACACGCCGGTGTCCAAACGCCAAGATCGCCCGGACGCCATCGCATGGCTGCTCAAGCACCACCCCGAACTGACCGACGCACAAATCTCGCGCTTGATCGGCACCACCAAGCCCACCATCAAAACCATTCGCGAACGTTCACACTGGAACATCAACAACATCAAACCGCAAAGCCCGGTGGGCATGGGCCTGTGTAACGAAGCCGACCTGGAAAAGGTCGTCGCCATCGCTCGCGCCAAAGCCGGCACCACCCACGTGCCCATTTCTGACGCACCGCAGATGCCCGCAGAACCGTTGCGCGAACCCAAACTGCCGACCATGGCCCCCGGCCCCAAAGCCGAAGAAGAAGCCCACCACACCGTCGAAAGTGTGTTCGGCCCGGCCAGCAAAAAACGCGAAGACTAATCCGGTCCTTCAAAGCCCAACAAAAAAGGCCGCATTCCGCGGCCTTTTTTGTTGTGTCACCCTCTGGAAACGACAAGCAAAACGGCGCGCCCTTGATGGACGCGCCGTTGTGTTTGGTGACAGCGTTGGTTAACGCCCGAAAGGGAAAAAGGCTTATTCTTCGCCAGCTTCACCCGCGTCGCCTTCAACGTCAGCGTCGTCATCGGCACCGCCAAATTCTTCAGCTGCAGCCGCTTTTTGCTCAGCAAGAATGGCATCGGCGACATCCGTGTCGTCGTCTTCATTTTTGTTGACGGCATGGCCGGTCGAAGCCTGAATTTGGGCTTCGTCAGCAGAACGTGCAACGTTGGCCGTTACGGTCGTGGAGACTTCCGGGTGCAGGCTTACGGACACGGTGTACAGGCCCAAGGTCTTAATCGGGTGCTCAAGATTGACTTGACTACGTGCCACGGTGAAACCGGCATCGGTCACAGCAGCCGCGATGTCACGGGCGTTAACGGAACCGTACAGGTGACCAGCTTCGCCAGCTTGACGGATCAAGACGACCGACAGGCCAACCATTTTCGTCGCCACGGCATCAGCTTCTTCACGTTGTTTGAGGTTTTCGGCTCAAGTTGAGCGCGTTGGGTTTCAAAACGCTTTTTGTTCTCAGCCGTTGCACGCAAAGCTTTTTCGCGCGGCAGCAAGAAGTTACGGGCAAAACCGGGTTTGACGTTGACGATATCGCCCATCTGACCCAGCTTCTCAACGCGTTCTAACAAAATGACTTCCATTTTTAATTCCTCCGGCCCCTTTGGGAGCGGTCTAGTGTGAGTAGTAGTTAAGCGGACGGATCCATTCGGCTTTTCAGCCCCACCCACTGTTCCAAAATTCCAAGTCCCGCAATCACCAGGGCAAACCAGCCCGTTAAGATGACGATCACGTAAACCAACCCGAGCAACGCACCCGGAAACGAGACAAAACTCGCAAGCTTATGCACCACAGCAAGGCCTAAGAAAAAGAACGGAACGGCCAGCACAAACACGAGGCTCCGACCGATGTATCCAATTTCCCCCGACATCAGCAACGCCACCAGCGCCGCCCCAACCAAGGCCCAACTTAACCAATCGGGGAGTTTGAGCTCCCTCAACTGAGGACTGGGGCGAATGTTGCGCCCGCCCTTGGCCACAAGCCCTTGGGCTATGACCATATTCACCAGCAACACATTGACCCACATCGCCGCCGTCATTCCGGCAAACAGAGGCGCCAAAGCCATTACCGCTTGTTGCAAGACATCTTCGCCTTGCGGTCCGGCGAAGGCTTTCGCCATCTCCGCCAACGCTTGGTTCACAAATTCTTCCAACCCGCCGCCGGTCAACAAAGAGCCGATGACCACCAACGCGCCCCCCATGGCCGTCAGAACGGCAATGAGTGAACCTGCTGGAAACCACCCCGTATCGCTGGGTGGTGTTCCACCATGTGCCCGTTCCTTGACCAGAGAGGCTGATTGTCCCTCTGACACGTCCCAAACGACCCCATGGGGGCCAGTGAGGCTGAGACGCACAATCACCCAAATGGGCAAAGCATACACCACGCCATAAACCAGCCCCGAATACGGGCTGGCCAACCCCATGACCATCACGGCGCTTGCCGCTGCGATCAGGGCTGCACGAGTCCCCAGTGCCAGCCCCACACAAACCAGGGGCAACGGGTGCACTAAGGAAAGAAAGAAAACGGCAATGGAAGCCCCAGACAAAGATGCCAAGGCCAACATGCCGCTCACAATCCCGGCTGCAATGGCAAGAAGCTTATGATTCATGCCGTTGTGCTGAGGGTGCGCTCATAACACCCTCGGCAATGCTCCAGACTCTTAGCGAATGATGTAAGGCAACAGGCCGATGTAACGCGCGCGTTTGATCGCAATCGCCATTTCACGCTGTTTCTTCGCAGAAACGGACGTGATGCGGCTGGGAACGATCTTGCCACGCTCAGAGACGTAGCGGCTCAAAAGCTTGGTGTCGCGAAAATCGATTACCGTCGCGTTTTCACCCGAAAACGGGCAAGATTTACGGCCACGAAAAAAAGGACGACGTGCCATTATTCTTCTCCCTTGCTTTCAGATGCTGCGTCAGCATCGTTGAAACGCGGACGATCATCACGACGCGGACGATCATCACGGTCGTCACGACGCGGGCGATCGTCACGACGCGGACGGTCGTCACGGCTGGATTTAGCCACCAAAATCGCGCTCGGTTCCATGTCGATGGCGTCGATGCGCAAGCTCAGGCTGCGCAAGACGTCTTCGTGCAGACGCAACTGACGTTCCAGCTCAAACAAAGCTGCAGCAGGGGCATCCATGGTCAACTGGAAGTAATGACCTTTGCGGTTTTTGTTGATTTTGTAAGCCATGGAGCGAAGGCCCCACTGCTCGGTCTTTTCGACCTTGCCACCATTGTCGTTAACGACGGCAGTCATCTGTTCGGTCAAGGCTTCTACCTGTTGGGTAGAAAGGTCCTGACGAGCGATGATAACGCTCTCATAAAAAGGCATATTTGCTCTCCTTCCGGATTATCTCAGCCCCTCAATGTCTTCAATGCCTTTAGAAGACGGGGCATAGCTGAGGGACGTCCCGCAGCAAGGAGCTATGAAGCGGCGCAATATACAGGGAAATCCACCGATTGCAAGGGGTCTAAGGGCAAAACCTCAAATGAGCCAAAGGTCCTGAATTCCAGGAGCCAGGCGTATGGAAAGATGGATGGCTTCGTTGGGCCGTTAACCCACCTGTATGGGCTTACGTCCGCGTTTGGCGGGGCGCAGGGTCCGACCCAGTTTCAGTTCAAGCTTATCGACAAATGCCTTACCGCCCAGCGGTCGACCGGTGCTTTTGTGCGCCCTGAACGCCTCCAGCATGGTCGGATCGTCCTTGCCGCGCAACAGGCCCGGCCAATCAGAACAGCGTTTGAGCAACGGGGCGACCTTGACCAAGTCGTCGTCTTGGCCTGAGATGTGGGCGCGGGCGCTGCTCCACGCATATTGGCGGGCGCTGCGCACCAGCTCGGCCTTAACCGGATTGCGTTCCACATAGGCCGCTGCGGACAACAGATGGGCGTTGTCCATGGGGAAGGACGAAAAACGCCCTTGCCACAAATATCCGCTCCACTTTTTCCGCGCGTTGATGTGCAGGGTGTAACGTCGATGCGCTTCGCCCACCGCGCGGGCAAGGCTTGTTGCGGTCTTGGGCACCAAAATCATATGCACGTGGTTGGGCATCAAACAATACGCCCACACCTGAACCCCACACTTGGCACACCATTCCGCCATCAAGGCTTTGTAGACTTCATAGTCTTCGTCACAAAAAAAGGTGTCCTGGCGCCGATTCCCCCGCTGGGTCACATGATGGGGAACACCAGGAACAACCACACGGGCCAAACGCGCCATAAAAACACTCCCTCACGTCTGCAAACGGACTTCAAACCGCAGCAACTCTAGTGGAATCCACAGCATTGGGCAAACAATAGAGATTATGTCCCCCTCAGGAGGCGCGGCAATCCAGAGGACGAGTGTAGGGAAAGCCATGACGACATTCTCAAGTTCGTCATCGCCGATGTGGACACCTTTACCCTGATCAGTGTGGCAACGCATTTGGTCGCCAAGCGACAACGCAGCAGCGTTTCACCCATTAAGCTAAATCCGGGAGCATAATCCGTAATCTGTCAGGCCTGCGCCCGAGACATTGAAAAAACAAGCGCAACGTTGGCAAACGCAGATTCGCGCCCAGAGGCCGAAACAGAATGCTCATCATGCTCAATAACGCGTCCCTCACCGTGACAGGTGGGGCACGAAACAAGTCCGTGGGCATGAGCATGGGAATGACCGGCGGGCAAATCATCTGCGTAACGCCAGCCTGACGTACAATCGGGGCAATGTTTGATTTTCATGGCTATGGCTCCTTTCTGGATCCTAGACCTTGCGCGAGAAGTGCCGTGTTCTGAGCACCGAAAGGATCAAAGCCCCTCCGAACCTCGCGCAAACGAGAAAATGTGTACTCAAAAAGTGTACACAAAAAGGATTAACACCCCCTTAACCATAAAAGCGTGATGTCATTGCGCGGGCCTCCACGGATGTGTGGAGGCCCGCGCGGATGGTGATGCGGATGGTCTGCTTGCCTTAAATAGCGCCGCTGAATTCGCGAACGGCGGCGTTGGTTTTGGCGCTGGCGGCAACGAAATCGAGGGTTTCGCCTTTGAACGACAGCTCCCCGCGCGCGGCCGCAACGGTGATGATTTTTTGTTCAGGGCTTTGGCCCTTCAGGTCCGACTTTTCGATGTACAGGCGGTCCATCAATTCGTTCCACACCAAGCCTTCGGACATAGGAATGCAGGTGAAGGTGACGCCGTCCAAGGTGACCTTCATCGGCTCATCGATGTTGACGCAATAGATGACCGCGGTGGCGCCGTCGGCGAAGTCTCCCGCGTAACGCGCCGCAAAAGGTTCCAGGGTGTTCAGGTCTTCGAGGAAACCGGCAAAAAACGAAATCTTGCCGCCGTCGGCCAACAAGACAACTTGTTCGATCATTTTCTTCGGCGGGTTGCGCGTCTGAGACGCTTCGTGCATCTCGCCAAATTCAATCACCAAGTCGCCGCGAAAGGCTTCAATTTGATCCCCGGCCAGTCCACTGACATTCGACAACCAAATCAGTCCGTTGGCCTTATAGCTTTCCAATAACATCTTGTTTCCCTATTCATCAAAAAATGTCGCCTTTGCGACAAAAAAGGTCATTCGAGCAGGGAAGTGCAAAAGCGGGGCCAACTTTGCGGGCAGGTAAAAAAGCCACGCACCTGAACCTCGCCTAAGGCAGATGCATGGAAAGAAAAGCAGCGTGTATAAACGTCTAAATGGTGGAAAGGCCCTTAAGCGCGGGCATATTGCTCTTTGGCCTTGGTCAGCAAATCGGCAATCAGAACCATCAGAGAGGCGCGTTCGAGAACCTTTTTTTGATCGAGCAGTTTCATCATTTACCCTCTAAACATGTTCTATGTTGGAGGCTCAATTTCTCACAGGAAAATGAATTTTCCCTTAAACGTTGATCTGGGCGCAGGCGTTACTCGGCCAACACGCTTTTGACTTTGGCGGCCAGATCTTTCAGGGAGAACGGTTTGGGCAAGAAGGCAAAACCGCTGTTCGATTGAATGCCGCCGGGGATCACATTTTCGGCAAAACCTGAAATCAAAATGACTTTCATATCTGGCATTTCTTGGCGCACGAACTGCACCAAGGTGTGACCGTCCATGCCCGGCATGACCACGTCGGTGACGATCAAATCAATTTTTTGGTCTGTGGCGTTGATCACTTCCAAGGCCTCTTCGCCGTTGGCGGCTTCCAACACCGTATAGCCTTTGTTGGTGAGTGCGCGCGATCCGAACATGCGCACGGCGTCTTCATCTTCGACCAACAAGATGGTGCCGACGCCGGTGAAGTCGCCGTCGCCGCCATCGCGTTCCGCCTTCAATTGGGGTTCTGCATCTTGTCCTGACAGATCGGATTTGCGGTGGGCTTTTTCAAGCCGCCCGGTGTGGACATCTGATACTACGTCTTCGATATAGCGCGGCAGACACACGGTGAACGCGGCCCCTTCGCCCGGGGCGCTGTCAACGAACACATGCCCGCCCGTCTGGTGCACGATGCCATAGACCGTGCTCAACCCCAACCCGGTGCCCTCGCCCACTTCTTTGGTTGAGAAAAACGGCTCAAAAATGCGTCCGATGTCTTCTTTGCGAATGCCTTCTCCGGTGTCGATCACATCCAGGCAGATGTAATCGCCGGCGGGAACCAGCTCCATGCCGCGCTGGGTGGGCTCATTCAACGACATGTTGGAGGTGCGAATGGTCAAAGTGCCGCCGCCCGGCATGGCGTCGCGCGCATTCACCGACAAATTCAAAATGACTTGATCAAACTGGGTCGGATCAACACGGATGTAGCCCAAGTCGCGGCTATGTTCAATGTTCAGCTCGATGGTGGGGCCGATCAAACGGCTGAGCACTTCGGAAAGTTCTGAGAGTTTTTCCTTCGCATCGACCCGCTGGGGTTCCAGCGTCTGTTTGCGCGAGAACGCCAACAATTGGCGCACCAACGAGGTTGCCCGCACCGCATTTTGACGAATTTGATTGATGTCATTAAAGGAAGGATCGTCCGGCCCGTGACGGGTCAGCAACAAATCCGAGAAACCAATCATGGCAGTCAGCAGATTGTTAAAATCATGCGCGATGCCCCCGGCCAATTGACCGATGGATTGCATTTTTTGACTTTGCGCGAATTGCACTTCGAGATGCTTGTGCTCGGTCGTATCGATGAAATGCACGATCAAGCCGGTGACTTCCCCAAAGGCGTCTTCCATCCGCGAGGCATAAAGCGATGCAGTCACTTCGCGACCGCCGACCGCGGGCATGCGCACTTCAATATGAGCCGCACGCATAATGCCCATCACCACTTTGGACAACTGACCACCAACATCGCCCCGGTCTTCTTTCACCAATCGCTCAGAAAACGGCAAACCCAGCACATTGTCCCGGTGCAGGCCCAACATTTTGAAGAAGGCGCCGTTGGCGTCGGTGATGTTGGCCTTCATATCCAAAAGAGCAATGGCCACAGGGGCCTCGTCAAACAACCAGTACAGCCTGCGGGCGATGTCCGTCAGGTCTTCGTCGTCTCCGGGATGCGCGCTGACAGCGGTTTGCAAAGCGGGTTGTTTTTTAACCAAATCGCGCACCACAATGGAGCGGGTGTACAGCAGTTCCCCACCGTCGCTCATGCGCCCCGACTGCAACAAAAAGGCCTTGAAGGCGTCCCCGTCGCGCGGCTGCAAAGTGACTTGGCCGTTGTCACCGTTGTCGTCGGGATCGTCGTTGGCGATCAGTTCAGTGACAAACTCGGCAAAGCCGATCCCTTGGTCGCGAATGTCGCTCAACTCAATACCCAGCCACGAACATAACGTTTCGTTGGCATAAACCATCCGCCCGGTGCCATCGACCGAGAAAAAGCCCACCGGCAAATTATCCAGCAAATCGGCCAACAACGCTTCTTCCGCACGCCGAACCTCGTCCAATTCACGTCGCGCGGTGACGTCTCGGGCCGTCCAACACACCAAACCACTGGTGCGCTTGCCCGCCGGACGTGCGTTCAACTGCCACCAATGGGTTCCCCCACCATGCTTGTTAAAAGCCAGTTCTGAGCGATCCTTGGCACCACCGGACGCGGCGTTCATCATCCGCTTTACGGCAACCGGTGCATCTCCGTCATGCTCAAAAAAACGGAGCGCGTTGGGGATTTCCGCTGCGGCATTGGACTGAAACAGCGTTCGAAAACCCTGGTTGGCGTACAAAATACGCCCCTCGGCATTGGTCAGCATCAAGGGCTCGCCGGCTTCTCCGGCAATCATATAAACCAATGCGGCCTCGTCATCGGTGCGGGAACGCCGTCCCAGGGTCCATGCGAACACGCCGCCGAACAGCGCCCCCAAACCAAGCATCAGTGGACCAACCAAAGCCTCCTCAAGCCCCAGACTTTGCGGCGCAATCACCCCAGCCTCGACAGCAATGTTCAGGCCGACAAACACCAACGCGGGCAGCCCAAACGCCAGCGGGTGAAGACCACGTGAGGGGCGAAAGCGCTTTGCATCCGGCCCTAAAGTCCCATGAGCCAAAGGCCCTGGAGTTGATGGCCCTTTGCCCAATGACTGTCCCTGGGGTGCGCGCACGACATCCACCGGCGGCAGCTCGAGGCTCTCACCCAAAGGCTCCGGCGCACCGTCTTGGGCACCCGTTACCTGGCCTTCTTCATCCAAAGGTGCGTTGTCTTCAACGGATGGTTTGTTCATTTCCAACCGAATTATTTCCCTTCAAGCGCATCACATAACCGATAATTTCTGCCACAGCTTGGTAGTGTTCGACGGGAATCTCTTCGTCCAATTCTACCGCAGCATACAAAGCACGGGCCAATGGTGGGTTTTCAACAATTGGGATATCGTTCTCTTCCGCGACTTCCCTAATCCTAAGTGCCAGAGAATCAACGCCTTTAGCAAGCAACTTCGGGGCCTGCATGTTGTCCATTTTATATTCCAAGGCAACCGCGAAGTGGGTTGGGTTGGTGATCACCACGTCAGCGTTAGGCACATTACCCATCATACGCTGTTGAGCGCGTTTGGCGCGTATTTGTCGAATCCGCGCTTTAACGTGCGGGTCGCCTTCCGTATCTTTGTGTTCGTCTTTAATTTCCTGACGGCTCATTTTCATGGATTTGTTGAATTCAAATTTTTGATACGCAAAGTCCAAGGCCGCAACCACAAACATCACCATCAAGGCCCCAGCCACGATGCTCAAGACCACAACATACATACGATCCAAGATGGCCAGAATTTCGAAGTCCGGCATGACGGCAAAGTCTGTCATCGACGGCACCGCCATGGAATATGAGACGTACCCTAAAATTGTGAGCTTAAACAGGCCTTTGAGAAATTCGATAACCGAGCGCGCGGAAAACATCCGTTTAAAACCGGCCATCGGTGATATTTTTTTAAAATCGGGCATAATTTTACTGGGCGCGAAGATTACGCCTGACTGGCCCACATTGGAAATGATGGCCAGCAAGATCAGCATGCCGAAAAAGGGCGCCAGAATGAGACCGACTTCAAAGGAGATCTCTCCCAACATCTTAGGCAAGATGCTGGGGCTTAATTCAATATCTTCAACATGTTCAAAGATACCCGCTATATAAATCGTTGTCCGCGACATCATCCAAGGTGCGAGCAACGACAAGCCCGCCCCGGCCCCCAGCAACACGGCCCAGCTTTTGACTTCCTGCGAAGATCCCGTCTGGCCCTTTTCACGGGCCTTTGCTAGTTTTCGGTCTGTTGGCTCTTCTGTCTTTTGTGAGTCGTCTTCGTCTGACATAAAATCCCTATATCACCCGCGCCCAAGAACCAATTCACCCCCAAGAGGGGACGAAGCTCATCAGGTTATCATTGAAGAAGCGCAAGAACACCAACATCATGGTACTCAAAGAAAGCATAAACAAAGCAAGTTGCATGGCGATTTGAATGGGCATACCAAAAAAGAACACCGGCAATTGAGGCATCAACCGTCCCATAATGCCAAGACCGACATAATAGGCAAGGCCCGCAACGATCAAAGGGGACGAGATTTGTACGCCAATGCGAAAACTATCGGCGATTATTCGTGCAAAATATTCGCTGATGTCGGCCACGACAATGCCCTCGGCCGGAACAAAAATGCTGTAACTGTCAACAATCGCTGTCAACATCAAATGATGGGTGTTGGTGACAAAAATCATCGTGATCGCCACGGTGCTGAGAAACGTCGCTAAGATGGAACTTTGCTGCTCTGCGACCGGGTCCATCACAAAGGCGTTGGCCATGGAGGCCAACATTGCCATCAACGTGCCCGCCGTTTGCAGCGCCCCCAAAAACACACGCGGGATCATGCCGAGGAAGGCTCCCGTCAAAACTTCCGACGTGATAAGCAAAGCCAGAGCCGATGTTGTCGCAGGTTCCAAGGGCAATATCGGCTGCAACACCGGCGTCACAACAAGGGTCACCAACAAGGCGAAAGTCAGACGGATCGGCATGGGGACTTGTTGAGATCCAAAACCGGGCATCACCGAAAAAGCAACACCAAGGCGCGCAAAAATCAACAGAAAGGCAAACAGGTTAAGGTTGATCAGTTGGCTCAGCATCGCCGCCTCTCCCCCCTATCCCATGACCGAGATACGGTCAAACAAGGTCAGAGAGTACTCAATCAGCGTGTTCATCATGTAAGGCAAAAACACAATAATCGCGATAAAAATGACGATAATTTTAGGAACGAATGTGAGGGTCATTTCCTGAATGGTGGTGAGCGCTTGAAACAAAGCAATGACCAAGCCAATACTCAACCCAGCCAACATAATAGGCCCGGACGTTTCCAAAACGACCCACAAGGCGCTGTGCGCAATATCCAAAACATCAACTTGATTCATGGTTGCGGCTCACTCACCCTCATCAATACGCCTGTGAGACCCGCCACACAAAGCCCCTCGGCTCAGTGCCAAACGACGCTGACTTACATGGGCATCCGGAGAATCTCTTTATAAGCATCCACGACCTTGTCACGGATCGCAACAACCGTCTGCAAGGTCATTTCCGCTTCGCTCACGGCCGTCACCACATCGGTCAAATTGGCTTGATTTTGCACCCCTTGAATGGCCAATTGCTCACTGGTTTGCCCCAGCTTTTCGGCTTGACCCAAATAGTTCGATACCAACGACGAGAACCCCGATTGCCCCGCTGTTTGGCCGTCTTGTTGAGGGATGGTGTTGGTCGCAATACCGGACTGCTGAGCCTGGTTGTACAATTGAGTGGCCTTCGCAATGTTTATGAGGGGATCGATAGCCATGACTCGCACTCCAATTTAGTTTTATACAACAGATACTTAACGCAGCAGACCGATGGTTTGCTGGAGCATTGTCTTGGATGATTTAATAACGTTTAGGTTGGCCTCGTAAGAACGCTCAGCTTCGCGCATATCCATCATTTCCACCAAGGAATTGACGTTGGGCGCCATCACATATCCATCCGCACTGGCCGCGGGATGCGACGGATCGTAGCGTTTTTCAAATTCAGATTGATCCGTTTTGATCCGGTTCACGCGCACGGTGTCCGCGCCAATGGTGCGATCGAGTTCATTGCGAAACGTCACAATTTTACGCCGGTAGGGCAGCCCACCCGGATCCGTTGGCAGAGAATCGGCATTGGCTATGTTTTCCGACACCACCCGCAAACGGGTTCCCTGGGCTTTCATACCCGCGGCGGAAATGCGCAATGTTTTCAGCAGATCGTCCATTTCGTCCTTCTAAGTCCTTATCGATGAGAGCAAATCATCCCGGCGTCCGAGGTCTCATCGCTCATGAGCCTTCCAAAACGTCCCTAACGCCCCTTACCCAAGGCGATTGTGATCATCCCCATATGCTTGCGGTAAAGCTCGTTGGTCAGTTGAAATTGCGTTTGCGTTTCACCAATTTTGCCCATCTGCTCTTCCAACACGACGCCGTTGCCGTCCGGAGACGTTTCGTAAGGCGTTTGATTGACCACCAGATCAAAAGGCGAAGCGCTGCGGCTTGCCCCCGTCATATGCTTTGGATTGGTGGTAACCGGGTTCAGTATCGTCGTCTTGTTTTGCACCATATCTTTGAAACTAAAGGCTTTAAGGTCTTTTGGCTTGTAGTTTGGCGTGTCTGAGTTCGCCACGTTTTGGGCCAAAACCTCTTGGCGACGGGTGAGCCAGCTCATCCGTCCTTTGACCAGTCCAAACAGTGTAAGTTTGTTGAGTTCCATACCTTCAATCCACCAACAAACGCCAAAAACCGGCGTCGTTCAAATCACTTCGCCTCATGAGGTTGATACTGCAACCTCGAGTGGCAAACCCATTCTGGACTCTGCTTGTCCCCTTCTGGAACGAAAAACCTTGTTCAGTGAGTCTCCCTCAGACCATTTAAGATTCAATGAATCCCCCTCAAATACACACGCATTCCGATTCATTGGCGAAAATGAAAAAGAGATTCAGAGGATGTTAAGTGCCGTATGTCAGGCTTGCGAACCTCCTCATATGAGAATCGAGAGATGACTGAAAACGCAAAGCCGCCAGGTGACAACAAAGACGCTGAAAAAGTTGCCGTCGCGCTCACTTACAAGCCCACTGATGACCAAGCGCCGCGCGTGGTGGCGAAAGGTCAAGGCTGGCTGGCGGCGCAAATCATCGAAGTGGCCGAAGCCAACGGTATCGAAGTGCGCGAGGACGTCAATTTGGCGCAGATTTTGGCCCAGGTGGACGTGGACAGTGAAATCCCCCTGGAAGCCTTCACCGTCGTCGCGGAAAT
The DNA here is from genome assembly GCF_001746755.1 of Magnetovibrio blakemorei. Lineage (GTDB taxonomy): Bacteria > Pseudomonadota > Alphaproteobacteria > Rhodospirillales > Magnetovibrionaceae > Magnetovibrio > Magnetovibrio blakemorei. The sequence continues at coordinate 62,286 of NZ_MCGG01000011.1, forward strand.
TCTGTCTTATATTTATGAAAAGAACAAACAGTGGCCCCAAGGCATAGTTCCGAACGGTGTCACAAAACCAAGAGGTGGCTCATGAGCGATGAGGAATTGATCCGCGAAGAACTGGAAAAAACCGCCAGCCTGATATCTGGAGCGCGCCGCCTGATGGCCGAGGGGAGACATGTGGACCTCAGCGCCATGGAGGATCGCGTGCGCGCCATCACCCAAGCCATTACCGCCGCCGCCCCCAAAGTTGCCGCCGGTTACAGAGACCATCTTGAAGCCCTCATGCAAGCCTTAGAGGTTTTAGAAACCGACTTGCAAAGTCACCATGAAGCGCTGCAAGACGGCTTGTCCGCCATTCGTCAACGGGAAGCCCATGATGCTTACAAACCGAAGAAATAATAGCCTTCAAGGTATTGAGCTCAATTCTCCCAATATGGCGAATCGATGAGTTTTTCAGCCCCTCGTCCAAGCCTTACCCAAAAAAGGATCAAATGGCTCAACGGCTTGAAGGCAAAGCATTTTCTCTAACCCTCAGAACGTTTATGGTTTGCCCCTATGGATTTTACAAGTTACATACGATTTGTGTTTGCCCTGCTATTCGTTTTGGGCCTTATCGGCGTACTGACAGTTGTCTTGCGCCGCTATGGTCTTGGCATAGCCTCAGCACAAATCCGCAAGGGTCAAGACCGACGTCTGCGTTTGGTTGAAGTGCTGCCCATCGACGGAAAGCGCCGGGCCATTCTCATTCGCCGTGACGACGTTGAGCATCTGGTGATTTTGGGAGCGGAATCCGAAACCCTGATTGAAACGGGCATTCCGGCGTCTCAAATGCCTTCTTCCCCGGTGCCTTCATCTGCGGAACCTTCCGCACGGACACCCGCGCAATCGTTCGCAGAAACTCTAGATCAGGCGGGGAGCCCAAAGACATAATGAAACCCTTTGCCCTCAGCCGCAAACTCAGCGCCCCCCTCATCAAGTCGCTGCTGTTGTTAACGATCTTCACCGTTGCCCTCGCTACGCTCGTCAGTTTGACCACATTTGATGCCTTTGCCCAAAGTGTGACCTTGGACATGGGGCCGTCCCCGGGCGCATCGACCACCGGACGGATTATTCAGTTGGTTTTGCTGATGACGGTTTTGACGTTGGCACCGTCAATCCTCATCATGATGACCTCGTTCACACGCATCGTTGTGGTGCTATCCTTTTTACGCAACGCGCTGGGTACTCAGCAAACACCGCCCAACCAGGTGCTGATTTCGCTGGCGTTGTTTATGACCTTGTTCATCATGATGCCGACCTTTCAGACCACCTATGACGAAGCGCTTCAGCCGTTGATCGATGGCTCGATTGATGAAACCCAGGCCTTCAACCGGGCGCTGGTGCCTTTCGAAACCTTTATGATGAAACATGTGCGCGAACAAGATTTGGGCCTGTTCGTGGATTTGGCGGGCTTAAAGGCCGAACAGGTCGCGCAAAACATGCCCATGCGGGTGCTTATCCCGGCGTTTATGATTTCAGAGCTTCGACGCGCGTTTGAAATTGGCTTTTTGGTGTTTGTGCCGTTCCTCATCATCGACATGGTGGTGGCTTCGGTTTTGATGTCGATGGGTATGATGATGCTGCCACCGGTCATGATCGCCTTGCCCTTTAAGATCATCTTTTTTGTCCTCGTCGACGGCTGGTACATGATCGTCGGATCGCTGGTGCGCAGTTACGGCGCATAGCTTAAAACGCACGCAAAACGCCTCATTTTGTGCTATAATCGCCTCCAGAGCAGCCGTGTGAGGTTGCTCCGGGTTTTGGGTGCCGTATGACTCAATTTTTTCCATTCACAATGCGGCCCCCGGCCCTAGTTTTCTCAAATAAGAGGAGGCTGTTATGTCGGTTAAAGTGAAAAAAAACGAAAAAACCCTGCCCCAATCGACAGAGTCCAAAACGCCCTCTTCGCAGCTCAGCGCCCATCCCCTTTTGGCGCTTCGTGAAGAGGTTGATCATCTGTTTGACCGGTTCTTTTCGGGTTTTGCCCTCGGACCGTTCAGCGATATGGGGCGGAACGCTATGCGCACGGAACCGTTCCGTCGTCTTGAAGACGCCTTTTCAGGCTTGAGCCCGTCTTTGGGCAACCTTACCATGAAGGTGGACATCCACGAAACCGATGGCGTCTATTGCATTGATGCTGAAATGCCGGGTTTTGAAGAAAAAGACATTGAAGTCAGTGCCGATGACCATGTGCTCACCATCACAGGGAAAAAAGCCGAACAGAAAAAAGAAGATCGGGAAAACTATCATGTCAGCGAACGTCACTTTGGATCGACGTCGCGGCATTTCCCCATCCCTGAGACGGCCAATCTGAGCAAGGCTGAAGCTGATTTCAAAAACGGCGTCTTGCACATCAAAATGCCGATGAAGGCCGTGGTCAAAGCCAAAGCGACCAAAATCCCGATTAAATCAAGCTGATCGGTGACGACAAACCCGGCGATGCCGGGTTTGTCATTTACGCATCAAATCGAGGATGAATTGAGGCAGCGCAAACGCCGCCTTGTGAAGGTCCGGCGTGTAGTAGCGACATTTGATCTGTGCCGCAGCAAAACGCGCCCGCAAGGTTTCCACGTCCACGTGACGCAACCCAGCGTCATCGCTGGCCCATCCCAGCGTCATAAAGCCACCGATGTAGGTTGGCACAACGGCCGTATAAAAGCTGTTGTCCGCAAAAGACTTCGCCATGCGCTGATAGGTGTTGGTCACCTCATCGCCTTGAAAAAACGGTACGCCATTTTGCGTGACCAAGACACCGCCTTCTTTTAAGCAGCGATGGCAATCGGCGTAAAAACTTTCCGTAAATAACACTTCACCAGGCCCAACAGGATCGGTTGAATCGACGATCACCACGTCAAACCGTTTGTCCGTTTCGGCCACAAACTTGACCCCGTCGGTGATGATCAAATCCGTGCGCGGATCACTGAAGGCACCATTGGAAATGTCTGGGAAGTGCTCCAAGCTCAAATCCACCACCGCGCGGTCAAGCTCCACCAAGGTCGCGTGTTGTACCGACGCATGGCGCAACGTTTCACGCAAGATGCCTCCATCGCCACCACCAATGATCAAGACATCCTTGACATTGCCCTTGGCCAAGAGGGGCACGTGGGTGAGCATTTCATGATAAACGTGCTCGTCGCGCGTGGTGACTTGAACAATGTTGTCCAACGCCATCACGCGACCAAAAGTCGGCGTTTCGAAGATCACCAATTCTTGGTGTTCGGTCTTTTCGTGGAAAATGATGCGGGTGATATCGAAGCTCTGCGAATATCCGTTGTGGAGGATTTCGTCGAAACGCTTCACTTGATCACGCCTCGCTTATGCGCGGACACGTCCATGCTTTTGGGCTGCAGGGCCTTTTTAATGGACGGCAGAGCATCGTGCGGGTCGCAATCGCCGCACATAAAGATATCGATCGCCGCATAGGCTTTTTCCGGCCACGTGTGAATCGAAATATGGCTTTCCGCCAAAACCACCACACCAGACACGCCAGAATAAGGTGAAAAGTGATGGAAGTGGCTGTGCAAAATGGTTGCACCCGCATCCCGCGCCCCTTGGCACAAGGCGGCTTCGATGATGGTCGGGTTGTCGAGATGGATTGCATCCCACACTTCGACCAACACATGGTTGCCCGCGTAGCGGACGCCATCGCGTTCGATGAAATAATCTTTGGTATTGTCGATAACGGGATAAAGCGTCTGGGGTTCGGCCTGTGGAGTGGTGGCGTCTTCCAGGTTGATATCGAATTCGGCAAGTGCGTGGCTGTTCATCAGCGCTCCCCCAAACTAGAGTAACCCGCCTCTTAGTCATACCCAACATTGACGGAGCGCGCTTGATACGTGAAAGCGCTTGAAGGTTCAAGATAATTTTGTTGCTTGAAGAAAAAAATCTCTCTTGCAACGTCCCAGATGCCAACTGTAGGGCCGCATGCTCAATACAAAGAGCTTAACTGCCCGTCTGCCACGCGTTGGCGGTAGACCTCCATAAAACCTTGGAAATTTTCAACATTTTTAACAATGGGCTCAAGCCCCCGATAATCGATCAAGCCTGTTTCCGGGGGCTCGGCAATCAATTTGAAGGCATCGGCAAAACTGGTTTTGGCCATGGCCGGACCATACATGTCAAGCAACCGCACGATGGCCACCTCATTACCGCTGAGCGTGTTGGCGATGGCCAAAGACAGCACGGCTGCCGCCTGGACTTCATCGAGTGGCTTGCGCGGTTTTACGCCCATAAGCTGGGTCATCTTGTTCAATGATTTAGAGGCGTTTTTCCAATCACCGGCGCGCCAATAAATGTTGGACCGGATCATCTCCGCCTCTTGGCTGCTTTCAGGGTTCAGCAATTCGAGTGCGATTTGTGGCTGCTCCAAACCAATATGCGCCTGGGCGCGCAGCAGCACGCGCTGGCTCTCCAAGGCGTCAGGCAGTTTGGAGACTTGTGTTTTGTCGAGGCTCTCGATCGCCTTGTCATACTGTCGATCAAACAAGTAAATCAAAGCCAAACGCGCACCAACACGGGCTTTTTCTTCGCCTTTAAGACGAAATTCAATTTGAGCTTCCAAAAGGTCGGCGGCGCGGCTCAGCAAATCCACCCCCACCAACCGATCCGCCAAGCGGCGGATCATCTGGTCCCCCAAGGCCCCCGGCGGTGTCAATTCGCGGAACTCATCATACAACGCAATCGCCGTAACCGGCGGCAACACATCGGCCCCATTTTCCATATAGAGCATATTGAAGGCGTCGCTCATTTGTTTGGTGATCAAGTTGCTGTCGGGATTGTCCGGAAAATAAGTGGCCGCTTGGCGCAGCGTGCGTAACCCTTCGCGGTAAAGCTGTTGGTCCAAATACAAGGTGCCCAAGCGGTGCAAAAGCTTAAATTCAAATTCATCGCCCCGCCAAACAAAGCGCAATTTTTCATATTCTTCGATGGCATCCTTGGGCGTAAAGTGTCCTTGGCGCAGCAGCAATTCGGTACGGGCGACGGCAGCTTTGGCGCGTGAGGGACGGTGACGCCCTTCCATGGCACGTTCCCAATCTCCAATCGCCCCATCAAAATCGCCACTGACTTCCTTCAACTTACCCGAGACGTAATCGATCTGATCTTGCTGCGCACGACTCGGATTGTCCAGGTTAAGCACTTCCAAATATTGCCCCGCCTGTTTAACATCGCCCAACTCGACCGCAGCTTGTGCCACCCACAACGCCGTCGGAATCTTCAGCGATTTGGGATACGGCTGGGTGATGGAGCCGGTTTTGCGCAGTTCATAGGCGACGTCGGGCAAATGGCCTTCTTCGGCAACCACCGCCGCACGCCAGAACGTGGCTTCGTCATAAGGGTCGAGATTGGGGTTGTTCAAATCCGTGCGGGCATCATCCAAGCGCCCCATCATCCAACTGGCGGCCCCTTTCATCATCAAGTATTCTGGATCCGCTGCGTATTCGGGTTCGACCCGGACCATTTCAGACAGCACGCCCAAGGACTCGGCCTCAAAACCATTGGCGAAATAAAACTGCGCCAAATCATGTTGGGTTTGCTTTTTGATGCGATCATTTTTGGCAAAGGCGACTTCCCTTTGTAAGTCTTGTTTGGTTTTGGTAAACGATTGCAAATCCGGTCGTTTCCATTTTTCCAAGTCCAAGACCCGGGTCATGGGCCGCAATGAGCCCATGCCTGTGCTTGACGCCAATTGCTGCTGCAATTCGACATTGGCTTTTTCTTCGGCGCTCACACTGGAAATTTGCAAGGTTCCGGTGCTGGTGATTTCCACACCTTGGCGCAACGGTCGCACGCGCAAATCATCCGACAGCGGCTTGATCACGACGCCTTGCTTTGAAGGCAACAACTGCACTTGCGGATACGACCATATGCGCGACACTCCGTGCCCCAACGGGATCACCGGTATAACCACCAAGTTGTCGCCCACTTCGGGATCGCGAAAAGCAATGATGTTTCCCGGTTCGGGAACCGACACGAACAAACGCGCACCCAAGGGCGAGTCCGGCTGAGCATCGGCTTGCAATGGTGCGCTGGGAATCAGCGGCTGAGGTGCAAATTCCAAAATCCAAGCCAACCCGGCGCGTTTGATATCAGGGTTCACGCTTTCCGCGGTGGTCATCCGCAAAACCGCACCGTTGCGCGATGGCACCTGTTCAACCGCCGTGATCAGAGCCGCGCCGTCTTTAAGCAAGGCTTGGGTGTCGATGGTAGCGCGTTTGTCGAAGACCACCCACAGATCACCCGCACGGCGAAACACCGCCGCGCCGACGGGTTCATCCCAGTTAAACTTCAAGGCCACGACGCCTTCCATGATCGAGCTGGCCTGGGCGCGGGTTTGCACCGGAGCTTGCTCAGGGGCCTGTTCAGAAGCCTGTCCAGAAGCTTGCTCTGTAACTTGGTCGGGAGCCTTCAACTCCAAGGGCATTGCCTTGGTTTCAGGGGATGTGTCTGCCGCTTGAGGCTGGACCGCGGGGGAGGTGGCGGCTTGTTCGACGGCAGCAACCGGTGCAGAACGGGGCGCAGGAGGTTGATCCCCCCCTTGCACCGCTTGTGCGGGGGACTGAGCCGGCGCAGGTGTCGCGGCCGCCTGCGTCCCCGGAGGATACACATCAACGATGACTTTGGGGCCACTGGTCGAAGTCTTGATATCTGAAGTGGCCGCCACCTTTAAGGTAACGCTGAGCTTGCCGCCCTGAGTAGAACTTTCAGCGCCTTTGACATTGCGAATGTTCCCGCTGGCCAAGCGGTTGAGGTTAACCTGCCCAGGATTGGAAAATTGAAGTGTGGCCTTGTCTGCTGAGCGAACAAGATCAAACGTCGTCGTGCTGGGCCAATCAAAAACGATCCGGGTATAATCTTTGTGCACCCCCGTGCGCACGCCGATGGTCGGCCCATCCCCTGGTGCTGTGGACGCGGTTTTGGACACGGCAATGGCCGCCGTCTCGGCCTTGGTGGCGCTGACGATGTCCACCACCACCGAGGAGCCGCTGTCATAACTGCGCACCGAAAAATCACCCCGAACGCGCAACACGACCGTTGCGTCATTTGGCGCAGCTTCAGTGGCCGTTACCAATTGCCCCAGACCGCGCATAATCGGGCGCAGATCCGCTTGTATGGGGCGTGAAAAATTCACCACCAAACGATTGCCATCACGAACCGCTTGATGACCAACGGGCTGTGGCCAACGAAATGTAATGCGACCATAACCGTCGCCCTGGCTGGTGCGCACCTGAACTTGATCAGCCCCAGCGGGTGACGTGAGCAACAGGCTCCCCAGCACAAACATCACGCTGAATATGGCACCAAAGCGCTTCATCAGTTGCCCTCGACGGTGGGGAAGACGACGATGTCGACGCGGCGCCCCAACTTGGCACGGTCTTCCGCATCGATGTCCGGCAACTGCGCAAATCGGCTATCGGCATAGCCAAAGGCAATGATATCGTCTGTATATCCTGATTGGCGCAAAACGTTTGCAACAGCGGAAGCGCGCGCAACCGACAATTCCCAGTTGGTCGAAAAACCGCTTTCTTTCGACGGTTTTGCCGGATCCGTATGGCCGTTCACGCCAACCTGATTGCCCACATTGCGCAACAAGCTTCCCAAAGTGAACAGGGCCGAGCGGGCTTCGTCAGGCATTTGTGCTTTGCCCGACGGAAACAACAAGTCACCCGGCAAGGCCACCACCAAACGGTCATCAAGCAGCATAATCCTAGAAAACTTGAGCAGCTCATCCCCTTCTACGCCGCGCTGTAAAACACCGGACAGATAGTCCAAGTCGGTCGCTTGGCGACGAAAAATGGTGCCGATGTTAAATTCCGCCGTGGCCGCCGCCACGGTGGTCAACTTACCCGGATTCAACGTCTGGGTCAGGGTATCGGTCATCGCATCCCATTTATCCATCTGCACCGACGACATGGAATACAACAACACAAAGAAGGTCAGCATCAGCGACACAAGGTCGGCAAACGTGATCATCCACGCCGCTTTGGGGCCTTCTGAGAGTTGGGGCAATTCTTCGTCTTGCATGTGAAAGCGATTAGGAGCGCATCAAGCGTTATTGAGCGCGTTTTAACCGATCCTCCTCAGAAAATTTCAATTTGGTCTTCTCAACGTCGCGGGTGTAAAACCAGATCATCACTTCACCGACATGTCCGGGACGGATTCCAACCGCGATACTGTCGGGCGGAATGCCGCGGGCGTTCATTTCTTCGGCAAAGGCCCCGGCGCGGCGGACCTCCAACGTTTCTTCTGTGGCCATGGTTTTGCCATCTGACGCCGTCGGTGCGCCGATGACAAATTCCAAATCATAGCGCAGGCCCGCCGGACGGTTGGACAGCGCCGCCACGGTGCGATCCAGCAGCGGGAACATCGCCGAGCGAATGCCCGCTTCGTCTTTAAAAAACAAGCTGTCGGATTTCATCACCAAACGCATCTGACGTCCGGGCTGAACCGTTTCAACCTTATCGACCCCCAACGCGGTTGAAAAAATACCCGTAACCTGTTGTTGGAATTCCTGGCCCGCCAAGACGTCTCCGTCCTTTGAAATAAACGTTTGCAAATCAGCAGAGGGCGGCACGATAGAGGTGAACGCACTGGAGAGGCTATCCATCACTTTTTTTGACTTGGTATCTTCAACCTTGGAAATTGTGACCAGCAAAATGAAGAAGGCGAGCACCACCAAGTACAGCCCAAGAAACAAGGCGACGGTGTTCGATTCCCCATCAGGAATCTTTCTGATCTCATCGTTCGCAGTGCCCATGGCGGACAATGACCCTAGTCAAAACTAGCCAAAAGATCATCAATCTCAGCCTGGCTTTTGGCCTTAGCGCCTAGCTGAGGACCCTCAAGAAGGTCAGCGTCAGTGAGTGTCGTTTTTGCCTCAGATTTTGGCTTGGTGGTTTTGTTTTTAACCTTGGGGGCAATCAATTCATCGCCCAGCGCCAACACCAATGCATCAATGCGGTCTTCGATGTTTTTCAACGCCGTAACCACCTTCCCGATACGCTGGCCCGTGATGTCTTGAAACGTGCAGGCTTCGTAAATGCTGGTGGTGGCGTCCATCAGTTTCGCGCCGACCTCATCCGTGACATCGCCCATCACCCCTTCGACCAGTTCGCAGCTGTCCATAATCGTGTTTGTGGCCGTTGCGGTGGCTTCGATGATCGCGTCCAGTTCATCGGTGGCGCTGAGTAAAAATTCATCTTTGACATCATGGGGGGAAATGGCTGCAATTTCGCGTTTTGCCGCATCAATATATGCCGCGAGACGTTCCAACTCGTCATAAACGTCCGCGATCTCTGCCGACCTGCGCCCCGAGGCTATGGAGACAAAAGAGCTTTTGGTTTTGCATTTTGCAGGGCGAACGCCTGCAAGAGATTGGGCCGTCGGGGTTTTCTTGGTTTTACCCGTTCCCGCTGCTTTACCGGATGCCTTTAGTGCTTTCAATTTAACATTGGCACGCTTTACATCAGCCTTTGCACCAGCCTTAACGTCCGCCTTAGCACTCGTTTTGGTGCTGGCTTTGCGTGTGGCCTTTGGCTTTTCAGCCGTGGCCGTTTTCGACTTGCGTCCGGCCATGACGGGCTCCTTACACGTCCTCAGAAGTCACCAAGCACGCTGACCATTTTAGATTTCAAGGTGGCTGCATTGAACGGCTTCACAATGTAGTTGGAAACCCCAGCCTCTTTCGCCGTAATGACGTTTTCGGACTTGGATTCAGCGGTCACCATAATAAACGGGATATGCTTGAGCTTATCGTCTGCACGCACATGACGCAGCAATTCGATGCCGGTCATAGGCTCCATGTTCCAATCGGAAATGATCAAACCAAACTTACCGCCTGAATCTTTAAGAATTTCAAGCGCTTGCGTCCCATCTGTCGCTTCTTCAACATTTTCAAAGCCAAGTTGGCGAAGAAGATTCCTGATAATCCTAAGCATGGTCTTGTAATCATCCACGATCAGAACATTCATGTTCATGTCGACAGCCATGTGAACACTCCATTTTCCGGCCGGCTATGGCCTCAAACCCGTGAGCCGCACCTTGTTGTGCACTCAGTTAATAACATAAATGGCAAACCGTTAGTTTACCGTTACCAAATAAAACATCAAACTGGCAAATACCCCATACACGTAAGCAGCACGTGGCAAAACTAAATACTGACACACAACCGACGCACCCACAAAGGGCCCGAAGGGAAAGAACGACGTGCTGCAATATACTTAGGTAAAGGAGTCGCGCCCAGTTCGCAACCTTTTAGAATATGCCCCCAGCGTTTTTCACAACCTTTTCACCCCCCTACAGCCCCCGGTTCGGGTAACTTGCGCAAGGCATTCAGCTCAACCGTCACTTCGCGAGCCCGAACGGGATTCATTTTTGCCATGATCGGGGCGAGAGAACGCTCTTTCATCCGTTCCGCCACTTGAAGCAAAACGTCCATTTCCAGATCTTCAAAAATCAGCGCCGCATCCTTAGGCTTCATGCTTTCGTAAATTTTCACCAAACTCATCAATTTAGCATCTTGCTGGTCATCATACGTCTTAATGAGGCTCTCAATCGTCGCCTGCAAGGCCTTGAAATCAGATATTTTTTGGTCAATTCTCGATTCCGCAGCCGCCAAAAGGGCTTCACGGGTTTCCAACTCACGGCCACGCGAATCAATCTCGACGCGCCGTTCAGCCAACTTTTGCAACAAATCGATTTCCGATTGGGTCAACAAGGTCGGATCATCCGCCAGCATCCTTGCGGCGACGGCGGCACGATCTTCTTCGCTCATCCCTCCGCCACTGCCGCCACTGGTTCCACCACCCGTGTCCGCATCCCCCCCATCATTGACCTGCAATTCAGATGGAACCGCTCCTGGCGCTGGTACAGAAGCGCCTGTCGGCGGTGTTTGAGCGGCGGTTTGCGCAATCGCTTCGGTGCTGCTGACCGAAACCGTGCCATTGAAAAAGCTGTCGAAACCATCCCAAATATCGCCCACACGGACCGTCAGGGTCAGCGTGCAAAAAAAGATCACCATCGGCAACAGGCGAATTTTCACCACCACCCGGCGCAAAAAGCTGGGTTCTTTGCGGGGCTGATCGTCGAAATCGAAATCAGGAACGCCCTGGTCTTCCGAATGCGCCGGGCGCCGAATGGGGTTTATTTTACCGATGCTCATCGCTTTTTGTGCCATATCCGTGGTTTAACATTTCACGCCAACATCATTTCATCGAACTGAGCGCTTTAAGCAACTCACGTGCCGCGTCTGTATCGCCGATGGAACCAGGTTCGTCGGCGAGCAAACGATCACCCAACAATTTATCGTTGGGCTTTAAGCCACCCAAGCCTCCACCCAAGCGCTGGGTCGGGGAACCGGAAGGGCCCTGAGACTGGGGTTGATCCGAAAGAGGTCCTGGGTGCCCACCGCTAACGCGCGGCTTTGAAACAGATGGATCGACAGCGTTTTCAGGCCTGGACGGTTTGTTTTTAGATGCAAACATATTGCCACCGGCCCGTTGAGAGGGGGATTTTTCCGGAGTTCTGGTCGGCATTCTGTCGGCGTTCCTCTCGGAACGACCATTTGTCCGCCCCCCGCCTTGGGGGGCAGAGGCGGCGCGAATGGCCTGTTCAATCAAACGGCCGTCACCTTCGATTTCATCATCCATATCCCGATCGTTACCCTGCATCCGGTCTTGACCAAAGGTCTTGGCCGGGCGCCCCGCGGAGACCATCTGGTCTGCGGCGCGTGATCCGCGCTCCACCAAATAGGCAAGATCGTCGCGCAACACTTCGGCCTTATCCACTTCGGCTTGCAAAGCATCGCTTGACCCCTTGAGTTCGCGGATGCTGTCGTGGGCCTTGTCGGTGGCTTCGGCAAAGATCTTGGCAAGTTCTTGAAGTTCGTTTTTGTCGTTACGCAATTGAGCCAAACGCTGGTTCAGACGCACCGCATAGATGATCGTCAGCACCAACAACAGCGCGATGATAACGTTAAGTATGAACGCAATTTGCACGTTTACCTCACGAGCGCTTTCACGCCTTCCCTCTTTGGGTTTTCATCAGTCAATTTTCGGTTTTTCATAACGACCATCAATGCGAATGGCGATTTGATCGCCTCTTCGCCCCATACGCCCAAGATACATGGGAACATCACCGCATAATAGCATGACTTGCGATTGCGGGGTTGCCCCAAGATCGATGTGCGAACCTTTTTTCATATCAAAGACATCGCCCAAGCGCATGGTTTGGGTATCGAGAACCGCTTCCAGTTCAACCTCGGTCATCCACAGCTCTTCGGCCAAGTGAGTTTCCCAGATGCTGTCACGGCCAAACTTTTCACCCATGAACATTTGCAGCAGCAACTCGCGAACCGGCTCCAAGGTCGCATAAGGCAGCATCAGCTCCATCTGCCCACCACGATCTTCCATGTCAATGCGCAGGCGCGCCACGATGGCGGCGTTGGAAGGCCTTGAAATCGTTGCAAAACGAGGGTTTGTTTCCAGGCGATCAAAACGGAACGTAACCGGCGACAGCGGCTCAAACGCCCCCGACAGATCAGACAAAACCACATGCACCATGCGTTCAACCAAGGATCGTTCAATGGTGGTGTAAGGACGGCCTTCGATACGCATCGCCGCCGTACCGCGGCGTCCGCCCAGCAAAACGTCAACGATGGAATAAATCAGCGAAGAGTCCACCGTCAAAAGACCGTAGTTGTCCCATTCCTCGGCTTTAAACACTGACAACATGGCCGGCAATGGAATGGAGTTCAGGTAGTCGCCAAACCGAATTGAGGTGATGTTGTCGAGCGATACTTCGACGTTGTCGGAGGTGAAGTTTCGCAACGACGTCGACATCAGACGCACCAGACGGTCAAAAACGACTTCCAACATCGGCAAGCGTTCATAAGACACCAAGGCCGAATTGAGGATGGCCTGAATGCCCGATTTTTGATCGCCGTCGTCCTGCTCATCGTCAAAACCGAGCAGACTATCAATTTCATCTTGGTTGAGAACGCGGGTGGATTCACGTGGCGCGGCACCGCCACCGCCGCCACCGCCGCCGCCATCTCCGGAATCCAGCATGGCAGCCCATTCGGCGGCGAGATCGTCCCCATCGTCACCACCACCGCCGCCATCGGCATCATCTCCGCCCATGGAGGCAGCCCAGGCATCAGCCATGGCATCTTGGTCAACGTCGTCACCGGGCGCAGTCATGATCTCTGCCTAACCTTTACCCGTCCTATTGGACAAGCATTTCCTTAAACAATACGTCGTTGACCTTGGCGGGAGCCACGGCCACGCTAACACGTTTCAATAATTCTTCTCGCAACCGATACATACCGGCCGAACCTTTTAAGTCTTCAACCCTGAGCTCACGCAGGTAGATTTGAAAGTTATCAATGATGCGCGGCATCATTTGTTCAACGACGGCAATATCACTGGGACTTTCCAATTCCAAGCTGACGCGAATTTTCAAATAAACCGACTTTCGCCCACCCGTATTGATGTTCACCAACATCTCTTCTAAATCGTAGAAGACCGCATCTCCGGAGATCACCTTGGCCTGGTCCCCCTCTGGGGCATGAGCCGCATTTTCTCCGCCGGACAGCATATCGATAACCGGCTGCAAAAGACCGGTGAAATAGGCCGCGGCGGCACCACCCAATATCAGTACCAGCACAGCGGCCACGACGATCAACAAGCGTTTCCGGCCGGAGCCACCATCTCCGCCTTCCTCTTCGCCTTCGGCACCGTCGTCGTCTAGATCTTCTTCTGGCTCTTCGTCGGCCATGCCGTCTCCGCGTCTTGCGTTCACTCGTTCAATCAGGGCTTCCATGCAGGCGCGTTACACGCACATGAAGCTCCCACCTGCGCCCCAGCCCGCACCTGGGCAGAGCCTTAAGATACCTCAGCTCATCACAATACGGTGCGGATGGTTAACAAGGGGTTGATCTCTTCAACAAAACCAAGGGGTTCCCCCCCATGTGCTCAAGGCCCTTAAGCGCCCCGGTTCCATATTTTGGTGCGAATCCGGATCTCAACCGTCCTTTAGCCATCCTACGCCCACCGACACAAAAACGGCAAGTTCTGCCGGGCATGGCCTGCCGACACACCCTTTCTACCCCCGAAACTCGCCCCTAAAACACCACGCAACGCATTGTTATTGAACAATTTTATGTTTTGGCACAGTCCCTGCATACAGTTATGGCAAAGGCAGCGCTGCTCACGCAGTGACATAAAGCCAAACGGAACACGATCAGAACCAAAGGCAAGACAGATGGAAACTACATCATATATTGCGTTGTCACGCCAAGGTGCATTACGCCGGGAATTGAGCACCATCGCCAACAACTTGGCCAATATGAACACCACCAGCTACAAAACGGAGCGGGTGATGTTCGTTGACCACTTGGAGCGCTCCAAATCGGGTGACTTTATCGCCGACCAAAAACTGGCCTTCACCCGGGACGTCGCTTCGTATCGGGACTTAAACGCGGGCCCCATCGAGCAAACCAGCAACCCCCTCGACGTCGCCATCCATGGCAAGGGCTATTTTGTCGTCCAAGACCAAACCGGGGCCCAGCAATACACCCGCAACGGCAGCTTCCGCCTCGACAACTCCGGTCAATTGGTTACGCAGTCAGGCTTGCCCGTTTTGACCGACGCAGGGACACCGCTCTTTTTTGCCCCCGAAGACAACAACATCACCGTGACCGGTGACGGAACCATATCCACGCAGAACGGCCCAGTCGGCAAACTGCAAGTTGTCGTCTTTGACAATGGCCAAGACCTTGTCCCCAATGGCAACGGTCTCTACACCACGACGGCAACACCACAACCTGCGGCAAATCCTGAGGTGGTCCAGAACGCCCTGGAAAAATCCAACGTCGAAGGTGTTATGGAAATGACCCGCATGATCGAGGTGAGCCGTCAATACAAAGGGGTACAAACCCTGATGGAAAAAGAAGACGAGCGCATTCGCAAGGCCATCAACGAACTGGCCAAATTCGGCTCCAACTAATTCATCGTTGAGGCCCCCAAACACAATCCGGGCCTCCGATACACAAGCTTAAAACGCCAAAGAGCGAAAGGACGGGAACCATGAGATCGTTAAGCATTGCAGCAACAGGTATGCTGGCACAACAGCGCAACGTCGAAGTTGTATCGAACAACCTCGCCAACATGAATACCACCGGCTTTATGCGACGTCGCACAGAGTTTCACGACCTTCTATATCAAAACTTGCGTCGTGTCGGCTCCACGTCTTCGGATGCGGGCGATATCGTTCCGTCCGGCGTACAGATTGGTTTGGGCGTGAAGCTTGCGGCCGTTTACCGCATCCACGAACAGGGCAACTTGAACCCCACTGACAACGCCTTCGACTTGGCGGTCCAAGGACGTGGATTTTTTCAGGTTCAGATGCCCAACGGCGACACGGGCTACACCCGCGACGGCACCTTCCAGCTGAATGCGGACGGCGCCATCGTGACCCACGACGGTTATCCGGTGCTACCCAACATTACGGTTCCCAACAACGCCGTAGACGTTGCCATCAACACGTCGGGCGAAGTGCTGGTGAAACTGGATGGTCAGGTGGCCTATTCCAACGTCGGTCAAATCCAGACTGCGATTTTCGCCAACGATGCGGGGCTCGAATCTATTGGTTCTAACCTGTATCTGGAAACCCCGGCTTCAGGCAACGCCACCACGGCCGCCCCTGGAACCACCGGTTATGGCACCATTTTGCAAGGTTTCCTGGAAACCTCCAACGTTAATGCTGTGGAAGAAATTTCCAATTTGATCTCAGCCCAGCGCGCCTACGAAATGAACTCCAAGGTCATCCAGACCTCGGACGACATGATGGGCACCTTGACGTCGCTGAGGTAAGGAGGACGTTATGAAACACATCAGTTTGGTCTTAGGTTTTGTGGTTATGTTCGGCGCGCCAGCGATGGCCGCCAGCATCACTGGCCAAACCACAGACACCTCTCAGAAAATAGAGGACATGACAGCGGTGGACGGCCCCGACTTAAATATCGTCGCGCTCAACGACCACATCGTGGTCCAAGACGGCGTTATTCGCCTAGGCGAAGCCTTTCAAGGCAGCGGTAAGTACGCTGACCGCGTCATCGCTTATGCCCCGCGGCCGGGATCGCGCGCCGTATTCGACGCACGGTGGCTGAAACAAATTGCCGTCGCGTTTAAATTAAATTGGCGTCCCAGGTCGACGGCAGAACGTCTTGTCGTGGAACGCGAAAGCCAGGTGATCAGCAAATCCGAAGTTGAAGACATCTTGTTTGAGCGTCTGGTGGCCGAAGGCGGTGATGCCTCATCGCGCGCTGTGCTCTCCAACCGTTCGTTCCGCCTTCACCTCCCGGTCGGTGAAGACTACCTGTTGGGCGTGGACCAAATCAGTTTTGAGCCTTCTAACGGACGGTTCAGCGCCGTGCTCGCGTGGGGCACGGGCAAAGATGAACGTCTGCGTGTCACAGGTCGGCTGGAACACATGACCGAAGTGCCCGTCTTGGCCAAACGCATGATGGGCGGCGACGTCATTCAACAAGCTGACTTAAAATGGATCGACATGCCCCAAGCGCGTCTGGCGCGCAACGCTATTACGGATGCCAGTCACTTGATCGGCATGGCGGCAAAGCGCTCCATTTCCGCCGGCAAAGCCGTAACAGAAGGTGACATCCGCCGTCCCAAGGCCATTTCCAAGGGCGACAGCGTGACCCTGATTTTGTCGACACCGACGATGCGCCTCACCACCAAAGGCAGCGCTCTTGAATCGGGCGCCGAAGGCGACACCGTTCGCATCACCAACAGTCAAACCCGCACCGTAGTTGAAGGCATTATCACCGGACCTGGACAGGTTCGTGTCGATCCGGCCGTCAACATGGCGATGCGCTAGAATAGGAGAGAGACCATGAAACGGACCATCTCCACTCTCAAGGGCGTTATGCTTATCACCTTCCTGGTTGGTGCCTTAAGTGGATGCAACACAATATCACGGCTGTCGGAAATCGGTGAAGGCCCAAAGCTGTCGGAGATCACCAACCCGACCGTCATGCCCAACTATCGCCCCGTCAGCATGCCCATGCCGACTCCCGTGGTAGAGCAGGACAACCCCAACTCCTTATGGCGTCCCGGTGCACGGGCCTTCTTTAAGGATAACCGCGCCAAAGAAGTGGGCGACATCCTGACCGTAAGCCTGGATCTTTCCGATAGCGCGGTGATGGCAAACAAGACCGAACGCACCCGCGCGGACAGTGAAAGCGCCAACGTCACGAATCTGTTGGGGTTTGAAACCAAGCTGGCAAAAAACAATCTGCCCAGAGACTTCAGCCCTACGGCTGCTGGTAACTTCGGCAATGACCATTCGACCTCTGGCGATGGCACGATTGACCGCAAAGAAACCATCAGCCTCACCTTCGCTGCGGTGGTCACACAGATACTGCCCAATGGCGCCTTGGTCATCTTGGGCCGTCAAGAACTGATGGTGAATTCTGAAATGCGTGAGTTGGAACTGACAGGCGTCGTTCGCCCAGGCGACATCGATGCCGACAATTCCGTCCCTCACACCCGTATTGCCGAGATGCGCGTCGCTTATGGCGGTCGCGGCACGCTTAGCAATCTCCAGCAGCCTCGCTGGGGAACTCAGCTCTGGGATACGTTGTTCCCGTTCTGAGATTTGATCGTTCCCGTTCGGCAGTGGCGGTTCGCCGCCCCTGCCACCCAACTTCAGGCCGGTGCTTTTGCACCGGCCTTTTTTTTGCACCGAATTCTAGAACGTAAATAAAAAAAAGGCCGGAGCGAAGCTCCGGCCTTTAATCATTTAACCGCCAACCAAACCCAATCGTCAGTCGTCGCGGTGAGTTTTTTCCATACGTTCATGACGTTCCTGCGCGTCAATGGACAGCGTCGCGATGGGACGGGCTTCCAAACGCGGGATGGAGATCGGTTCGTGAGTATCTTCACAAAAGCCGTAAGACCCATCGGCAATCCGTTCCAACGCTTCGTCGATCTTGGCGATCAGCTTGCGCGCGCGGTCGCGAGTGCGCAATTCCAAAGCACGGTC
The DNA here is from genome assembly GCF_001746755.1 of Magnetovibrio blakemorei. Taxonomy (GTDB): domain Bacteria; phylum Pseudomonadota; class Alphaproteobacteria; order Rhodospirillales; family Magnetovibrionaceae; genus Magnetovibrio; species Magnetovibrio blakemorei. Next base: position 80,379 of record NZ_MCGG01000011.1, read on the forward strand.
CGTTTCGATGGAGGCGCGATCCGCTATGTCGGGTTCTAAAATCCCGCCTTCTTGCAGATGCTCCAATGTGTCGTTCGATTCCCGCAACAACTCATTCTTCCAATCCAGAAGTTTCTGGCGGAAATACGCAAGCATCAGCGGGTTCATAAAGTCCTCTTTAGCAGAGGGCTTATAATCGGGAGGAAGAGTGACGTTCATATGCTACCTATGTCCCCCAGTGGTGGATTTCGCGCGGAATATATGAAAGCAGTCGCCACTAAGCAAGAGGCGTTTCACCAGGTTGTGGATAAAATCGCGTTTTAAGGGCTGGGGAAAGTCCTGAACGGACCGGAAAAAGATCAAGAATTCCGCTAAAATCGGGCCTCACAGTCGTCTAGACACGTCTTTGCGAAGCGATCAACGGATGATCAACTGGTGCGCGCATACTTGGCGATTTCAACTTCGGCGCGCAGTTCAATGGCGTCCAAGATGGCGTTTAGCTTCGGATCTTGAACTTTGGCGCGACTCGTACGGATCCGTTTGGCCAGTTCCATAAGGTTTTGTTTGGGGATGGCACCGCGCAAAAGTGCGTCTTGCAAAGCCGTCAAACGATCCAGCAAATCTTCGCCGTACAACTGGGCCTGCCGCTTTGACCGTCCATCGGTTCCATCGCCCACTTCCTGCATAGCCAACAGCGCATCCACGCCGCTGACGGCAAAGTTATCGGAGACCGTTGGTTCCGCTTGGCTCGTTCCCGACGTGTCGGAAGCGCCGCGCAACTGATCGGCAAACGCAGACGAACCCGACCCCGAAACGCCTTTTTTGCGTTTCGACGCGTCAACGCCTTTGCCTTGGTTTACGTTTCCGACCTTCATGGCGTGAGCTTACTTTGTCCTTGCCGAGACTCAAAAGAATAAAAACATCATAGAGCATGAACCTACACGGTTAAATATCCGTTGATACACACCTTTTTTCATCTGAGCCAAATCCGCAAATGAAAACCGTCACACGAGAACTTGCCAATTCCGCAACGGAATGCTGCCGGGCAAACCGTTCTCACAGAGGAACGCCCCCTCTTCAGACCCGTATGGCTTCCCCAGAGCGGTCATAAGAACCAACAAAAACAATATGTTCTGTTCAATCGACATACGGCGCCATTCTGACCGTATAAAGATTCCTTATTGGTGTTGATAATGGTTATCAATTGAGGTATGTTTTGGATCATGCGCTGATAATAATTATCAATATCAAATCATTCCAAAGGTAAATTTAATTTTTTCAAAGGATTACACTCCGTTTCCTCTTCGATCTCCCGAAAGCTAACAAACAACAGGAATATCTCCCATGTTTCAGTCTGTCTCAACCAACCGCAAACCGATCTTATTATTGTCGCTGTTGAGCATCGCAACAGCCTTACCTTTGCTATTATCGCCAGCATTGGGTCATGCTGAAGACAACGTTTTGAACGTCTATTCTTACCGCCAGGCATTTTTGATCGAACCGCTGCTCAAGGCCTATGAAGTCAAAACCGGCACCAAAGTCCAGGCTGTGTTTGCCAACAAAGGTTTGCTGCAACGCTTACAAGCAGAAGGACAAAACAGTCCGGCCGATGTGGTGCTGACGGCAGACGTCAACCAAATCGCCGAATTTCAAGACGAAAACCTTTTGCAATCGATCACCAGTCCAACCTTGATGACGAATATCCCGCCCCAGTATCGCGACCCCGGCAATATGTGGACCGGTCTGACCATGCGCGCCCGCGCCATTTACGCCCACAAGGAACGCGTAAAACCGGGCGAAGTGACAACTTACGAAGACTTAGCCAAACCGCATATGAAGGGCCGGGTGTGCACCCGTTCGGGCAAGCACCCCTATAACGTCTCATTGCTGGCGTCCATGATCGCGGCCAAAGGCGAAGCCGCCGCCCAAGCGTGGGCCGAAGGCGTCAAATCCAATTTGGCCCGCCGCCCCCAAGGCAATGACCGCGCCCAAGTCAAAGCCATCAAAGAAGGCGAATGCGACGTATCGCTGGGCAACAGCTACTACTTCGGCAAAATGCTAACCAACGACAAAAAGCCTGAAGAAAAAGAATGGGCCGCCAGCGTCAACATCATCTTCCCCAATCAAGATGACCGTGGCACCCACGTCAACGTATCGGCCGCCGCCATCACCAAAAGTGCGCCGCATTATGACGAAGCGGTTAAATTCCTGGAGTTTCTGTCATCTGATGAGGCCCAGGCCATGTATGCCGCCGCCGACTTTGAATACCCGCTGAAAGACGGCGTGGCCGTTGACCCGCTGGTGGCCTCCTGGGGGACGTTCAAAGCCGATGATCGCAACTTGTCGGACATCGTTGCGCAACATGGCAATGCCTCAAAAATGATGGACACCGTGGGTTTCGACCATTAAACCCAATCAACCCCGTGAAATCTCCGTCGGTCAGAATTTCACGGGGTTGAACTCCCTATCACATCGGACTTTTGATGACGCGCACCCTCCAGCATCCAGAACCGCCCCTCTACACGGCGAATGAACCAAAAGGCTTTAAAACCTTAAAGTTTGATGTGTGGGCTTTTGGCACAGTGGTGATCGCGGCATTGATCGCGATGCCGATTTTTTGGGTGGTGGGGCTGGCGCTCAATTCATCTGGCGACATCTGGGCCCATTTGGTCGACACCGTGTTGGCGCGCTTGGCGCTGACCACGGTTTTGCTGATGGCCGGCGTTGGCTTTGGCACTTTTGTTCTTGGCACCGGCACGGCCTGGCTGGTCACCATGTGCCGGTTTCCCGGAAAACGTATTTTTGAATGGGCCATGCTGATTCCCATGGCGGTTCCCGCTTATGTGATTGCTTACGTCTATACCGACTTGTTGGAATATTCCGGCCCCGTTCAGGGCTTGATCCGTGAAACCTTTGGTTTTACCAACGGTTCGCAGTATTGGTTTTTTGAAATTCGATCCCTCGGCGGGGCCATCACCATGATGACTTTGGTGTTGTATCCTTACGTCTATTTGCTGGCGCGGGCGGCTTTTTTAGAACAAAGCATCTGTGTCCTGGAAGCCAGTCGCACGCTGGGCAAAGGCCCGTGGGAAAGTTTTTTCAAAGTCGCACTCCCTCTCGCCCGCCCATCAATCGCGGTGGGCGTAAGTTTGGTTATGATGGAAACCCTAAACGATTTTGGCACGGTCGATTTTTTTGCCGTCGCCACCTTTACGGCGGGCATTTTTGATGTGTGGCTGAACATGAACAGTCCGTCAGGTGCTGCTCAATTGGCGTGCATGATGTTGTTGTTCGTGATCGTGTTGATCGCGCTGGAACGCTACGGCCGACGCAAACAAAAATTCCACAACACAACCACCCACAATCGTGCATTACCCGGTTTTAAATTATCCGCCCCCTGGGCAGCGCTGGCGTTTTTGGCCTGTGCCGTGCCGGTCGCGTTGGGCTTTGGCGTCCCGGCGTGGGTGTTGGGCTCTTATGCGCTGAACTTTTATGAAGAAACCCTGGCCGCCGATTTTTGGACATTTACCTTCAACTCCTTGCTGTTGGCGGGCCTAGCGGCGGCAATCACCATCGTGTTGGGCGTGTTCTTGGCCTACAGCCTGCGTTTGGGCCAAGTGCGCTGGATCAACGGGGTGACGCGCTTTGCAGCGCTCGGCTACGCGGTGCCCGGTGCCGTTTTGGCAATTGGTATTTTGATGTATCTGGGTTGGCTGGACAACACCATCGACGGTTGGGCGCGCGGACACATAGGCATCTCGACGGGGCTGATTTTTTCCGGCACTGTGATCGCTGTGACCTTTGGTTATGTGGTGCGATTTTTGTCGCTGTCGTTTGGCTCTGTCGAATCAGGACTGGCCAAAATCACCGCCAACATGGATGGTGCAGCCCGCACTTTGGGCGCAGGGCCGATGTCGACGCTGAAACGCATTCACTTGCCCATGCTGAAAGGTTCGATTATGACGGCGGCATTGTTGGTGTTTGTCGATTGCATGAAAGAACTGCCCATGACCGTGGTCTTGCGCCCGTTCAATTTTGAAACCCTTGCGACGTTTGTGCACCAGTACGCTTCTGACGAACTGCTGCCCGAGGCCGCATTGGCGGCCTTGGCGATTGTCGCTGCGGGGATTATTCCCGTGGTGTTACTGTCCATCACGATCGCCCATGCCCGCGCAGGACACACCCAACACGTAGACGCCGCCCCACAGCACATCCCCACCCCGGTTCAGGAGGTCAGCCCGTGACCACCGGATTGATGATGGAACGCATACGCCACGCTTTTGGCGCGACAGAAGTGTTGAAAGACGTATCGATCGTCGCTGAGGCCGGAAAATTGACGTGTCTTCTAGGCCCCAGTGGGTGTGGCAAGACCACCTTGCTGCGCTTGGCGGCGGGCTTGGAAAAAGTCCAGGACGGACAGATTTATCTGCAAGGGCGTATGGTTGGCGACGGTAAAACCGGGCTGTGCCTAGCGCCGGAAAAACGCGGCATCGGCTTGATGTTTCAAGATTACGCTTTATTTCCACACCTCAACGTCTATGAAAATATCGCCTTTGGCATCAGAAACCTAACCCCTGAACGTCGGACGTGGATCGACGCTGGCTTGGAACGCATGGGCGTAGCCAAACATCGCAACAGCTATCCCCATGTTTTGTCCGGGGGCCAGCAACAACGTGTTGCGTTGCTGCGCGCCTTGGCACCCGAACCTGAAATTTTGCTGTTGGACGAACCGTTTTCCGGCCTTGATGTCACCCGCCGCGCGCAAGTGCGCGAAGACACGCTGAACTTTTTAAAAGAATGCGGCGTGGCGGTTCTGATGGTCACCCACGACCCTGAAGAAGCCATGTTTATGGCCGATCACATTGTGGTGATGAAGAGCGGTAAAGTGGTTCAAGCGGGCACCCCTGTGCAAACCTACTTCCACCCGGTCAGCGCCTTTGTCGCAGAACTGTTCGGGGCGATGAATCATTTTGAAGGTGTGGTCGAAAAAGGCCAATTGGAAACGCCTTTTGGCGCGTTTCCGATCCCATCGATCCCCGATGGCGAACCCGCCCAAGTGCTGGTCCGTATGGAAGGTATCAACGTGTCATTGGACGCACATCACACGGTGCCAAGCACGTGCCGCACCACCACGGGTCACGTTGTGGACACCTATCTTTTGGGCCGTTCCAGCCACCTGCATATCCGCGTGCCTCGCACCCCGGGCCAAGGTCTGAGCGACGACAACGAGATCATTTTGCACGTGCGCGTCCCCGGAGTGATGAAGCCCGAACCCGGTGCCACGGTAACGGTTTGGGCTGACCCGAAACAAGTGTTTGCCTTCGCCCTTTCTTAACGAACGACGACGGCCCAACTCGGCAATTTTTGCTCAAAACCTCTCCCCTCCCGCCCTGGTGCGGCAAGGCTTGCCGAGCCCAGCCCTCAAACGTCATAATTTTTTCATACATTTCAACACACTAGAGACACGAGGCTTCTGGCATCCTTCTTGCTATGTTTACGACAGATTTAAAGCCGCGACACATCCGTCGCAGGCAAATGCGTAAACGCGGAGAAGCCCGATGGCCCTCTATGGTGGATTTTCCTCATCCGTACTTGGGATGATGAGTCAAGCTCACGCACTGCATAACATTGGCACAAACGTGGCCAATGTGAACACGGGCGGCTATAAGCGAACAGACACGAACTTCACGACCGTGCTCAGCAGATCGCTACAACACCTTTCTGACATCGGCGGCGTACGCCCAACCGACACCTCCACCATCACCCAACAAGGTGTCGTCGTCGGCAGCACATCGCAAACCGATGTGGCCATCAGCGGCAGAGGCTTTTTTGTGCTCAACTCAAAACAAGATGGCACCGGGATTTCTCTTTTTACCCGAGATGGCAGCTTCGAGATCGACACGGTAAACGACATCTCCGTTTCAGGTATCGGCGGCACAACGGTGACCACAAAAGACGGCTATCTCACCGATAAAAATGGCTATTTTGTTCAAGGTTGGCCGTATACCAACGGCACTGTGACCACCTCCGGCACACCGTCAAGTCTGCGTGTGGATCAGTTCACCTTCCTCGATCAATTCGAAGCCACCACCAGCGGCATCCTAAATTTGAATTTACCCGCATCCGACACCCTCAACCACATCAATCAATACGATATTTCGTTGGTCGACAGCGCCGGAGCGACACAAACGGCAAAGCTGAATTTTTCCAAAACGGGGACCAATGCCTGGCAGGTGACAACCACCACATCGCAGAGCCCAGTCGCTCAAGTCGACACCATCACCTTGGCGGGACCAACCATTGAAGCCGGCGACATCTATAGCGTTACCATCAATGGGAAAACGACCACCTACACCACCAATGGTGCAGAAGGCAGCATAGATTCTGTTCGCGACGCTTTAATCAACCAGATGAACACCGATCCTCAGTTCAACACCACGGCCACCGCGGCGGCAGGGGCAACGGGTGAAATCACCATCACTGCCGTAACGGCAGGAACCGTTTTGACGACCTCTGTCAACGCGACAAATGGCGGCGTGACGGCAGACAACACCGCCGGGGTACTCACCACCACAGCCAATGTACCGAACACACAAACGACTGCAGCTACGGCCATTACGTTTAACGCATTGGGCAAGGTTACGGCTCCGGCCACCCTGCCTTTGACACTTTCGTTTGCAGGCGGTAGCACATCGGCAATAACGTTGGATATTTCCAACATGACCCAATTTTACGGCGATTTTCTGCCTGTGAGCTATTCGCGTGACGGTTTTGCGTCGGCCAGCATGGAATCCTTCACCTTCGACCAATCCGGCAACGTGGTCGGTAACTTTGACGACGGCACCTTCCGTAATGTGTACAAGCTTTCCCTCGGTGTTTTTGCCAATGCCGATGGCTTAGAGGCCCGAAACGGCAACGTCTATGCCATAAGTCCAGAATCCGGCGATGTGACGTATGTCTCTGCGGGTGTAGATGGATACGCCACCTTCACCCCCAATGCGCTGGAGTTGTCGAACGTCGACATCGCGGAAGAGTTCACCAAGATGATGACGACGCAGACCGCCTACAATGCGGCCTCAAAAGTCTTCAACACCGCTGATGAAATGCTCATGGTCGCACGTGATCTGAAGCGCTAATCCCCATCTCCAATTCGCCTTTTTGACTTCACCCGGCAGTTTTTTCCCCCACACGGCAGCCTCTGCCCTGCGGGGGCTTTGCATTTGCCATTTCGACAACATAAAACACAATAATATCAATGTATTAGATACATCTATTATGTGGCACGATATTCGCATTGATATACCCAAAGCAGCGACAACGCTGCATTGAGAACAGTAACCCACCAAAGGGTTTCAGTACGGGAAATAGAACGATGAACCGCGCAATTGCTTTCAGAACCCTGGCCGAGACGCCCTTAAATGGCCTCAAAATGCCAATCACCGCGCAAACGCGCGTGATGTTTTGGCAAGCACTGAGTGCAGGACTTGCCAGCTTATTCATTTTGATTTTGTTGGCATGGGCATCCCCGGCGAATGCATCATCACGCATCAAAGACATTGTCGATTTTGAAGGTGTGCGCGACAACATGCTGGTCGGCTACGGACTGGTCGTCGGCCTGAATGGCACAGGTGATTCCATCAAAACCGGCCACTTCACCAAGCAGAGCCTGCAAGCCATGCTCAATCGCTTAGGCGTAAAGCCGACCGACGCGGGTCTGGATTCCAAAAACGTTGCCGCCGTCATGGTCACCGCAGCGCTTCCGGCTTTTTCATCCAAAGGATCGCGGGTTGATGTCACCGTCAGCGCCCTGGGCGATTCAAAAAGTCTTTTGGGCGGTACCTTGTTGGTGACTCCTTTGATGGGCGCAGACGGCGAAGTGTACGCCGTATCCCAAGGTCAAGTGGCGGTCGGCGGGTTCACCACTGGCGGCGCAGCAGAAACCGTAACCAAGGGCGTTCCGACATCCGCACGCATCGCCAACGGGGCCATCGTCGAACGTGAAATCGCCTTTGACATGGACACCATGAAAAACGTCAAGCTGAGCTTGCGCAATCCCGATTTCACCACGGCACGGCGCATTGCCGAAGCCATCAACGCCTTCTTGGGCACCACCGCATCGCAACCCACCGATCCCAGCACCGTGCAAATCCAAGTCCCCTTGGCTTATTCAGGACAAGTGGTCAATTTGATGACGGACATCGAACAGCTGCGCATTGAGCCGGATCAAATCGCCCGCATCATCATCGACGAACAGTCCGGTGTGATTGTGATGGGTGAAAATGTCCGCCTCTCAACGGTGGCGATCGCCCAAGGCAACTTAACCATTCGCATCACCGAAACACCGCAAGTTTCGCAGCCCGGTCCGTTTTCGCAAACCGGCACCACCACAACGGTTAACCGCACCAACGTGCAGGTCGATCAGGGTGGCGACAAACAATTGGCCGTCGTTCAAAACGGCGTGTCGCTCCAAGAATTCGTCAACAGCCTAAACGCGCTGGGCATCGGCCCGCGCGACATGATCACCATCTTGCAGGCGGTCAAAGCGGCCGGTGCCCTGCAAGCTGAAATCGAGGTGATGTAATGGCCAGCGCACTGCAAATGGACGTTCACACCGCAATGGAACAGAGCCGTGCTCTGCCCACCATGCCCAAGACGACCGACCTCAACAAAATGCGTGAAAAAGCACAAGAGTTCGAAGCCGTGTTTTTATCGCAAATGCTGAAGCCGGTCTTTGAATCCATTGATACCGACGGCCCCTTTGGCGGCGGTCAGGCAGAAGGCATGTGGCGTTCGCTGATGGTCGACGAATACGGCAAGTCCATGGCGAAAGCCGGTGGCATCGGCCTTGCCGATTCCGTAATGTCGGAAATGCTCAGATTACAGGAGGCACAGTAATATGGACGCCAGCAAACGCATTGAAGACCTGTTGTTCATCGCCAGCAAACTTGCCGACTTGCTGGAAGAAGAAAACGCGGCCCTGCAAAACAATCGATTTGATGTCGTTCAGAAATTGCTGGAAAGCAAAACCGCGCTCAGTCGCGCTTATGAGATTCGTGTCTTCGGCATGAAGAATGAAGAAGATCGCAGCCTCTACGACGACGATGATCTCATCGCCATCGAACAGTTGCGCAGCGTCGGAAATCGTGTTGCCGAGTTGATCGTCGAAAACGAGCGCATGCTCAGAATCGGCCTAGAAGTCAGTCGCCGTTTCATGGAATGCGTGGCTGATTCTGTAAAGCAAGTGAAACCGGGAACCGGCGCCTATACATCCAATGGCATCATCGGCGCAACAGGTTCCGCATCAAAACAACAGGCCCCATCCCTCGCATTGGACGAAGTGCTCTAACGTAAAAATGCGTGTAGCGAGACACAGCCAGAAAGGAAGTTCTCATGTCCGGTAGCCTAACCCAAGCACTGTATACGGCACAAAGCGGCCTACTCGCAAACCAAAGTGCCTTGGATGCCGTTGCGCAAAACGTCGCTAACGTCAACACCGCCAACTATTCACGTAAAATCGTGCATTTGGAACAGCGCGTCGTTGCCGGAACCGGCGCAGGCGTGCAAATTTCCCAAGTCACCCGTGCCGTTGATGAAGGGCTCTTGAAAAGCCTGCGTAAAGAGATCAGCTCATTCAATCAATACGACGCACAGCAAAGCTATTTTTCACGCTTGCAAGATGTGTTTGGCGCGCCTGGGGACAACACCTCGATCTCCCACGTGATGACCGAGTTAGGTCAAGCTATGGAAGCCTTGGCGGTGACACCGGATCAAACGTTGGAACAAAGCGAATTTGTCCGCCAAGCCCAGGACGTGATGCTCAAGCTCGAACAGATGAGCTCTACGACTCAAGAATTGCGCCTCCAAGCCGACACCGATATTGCGCAGGTCGCTGGCCTGATCAATTCTCTCTCCAGCGACTTGGTGAGCCTGAACAACAAGATCATTCAAAATGGGACAACCGGGGCGGATGTCACCGATTTGCGCGATCAACGCGATGCCAAATTGGACGAATTGGCGGGTTACATCGATATCTCATACTTCTATCGGGGCGATGGTGATGTCGTGGTGTTCACCACCGCTGGACGGACCTTGGTTGACAACTCACCCGTCGCAACAGCCCACAATGCCGCCAGTTCGGTCACATCCACCACCACCCATGCGGAAGGCGATTTTAGTCCCATTTACGTCGGCCCACAAATTGCCGACAACGATATCACTTCGGAAGTGCGCGACGGCAAGCTTAAGGGGTTGATCGATTTACGAGACAACACCTTGACCGACTTGCAAAGTCAAATTGATGAATTGGCTGCCGAGTTGCGCGACGTGATGAATTTGGTGCACAACCAAACAGCGCCGTATCCCGGTTCTTCCACCATGAGCGGAACCCGCGCCTTTTTGAATGTGGGAACAGCAGCAGTGGCACCAGCGGCTGGTGAGCAGACCATCACATTCGCCAACAATTCCGACACCCGCATAACGTTGTTTGATGCCTCTGGAAATCAATTCAACACCACGACCGTGCAAGCGATTATGGCCTCGGCAAGCTATGGGTCAGGTGCAGCCGCGGCGAACGGTCCGTGGAACATTGCTGAAGTCGCATCGGCGATGCAGGACTGGTTGCAGGCCAGTGGCACACCCAGCGCCACCGTCGCCATCAACTCAACCACAAAAAAATTGGAAATCGACCTCAACTCGACAACCTATTACATGGCCATGCGTGACGAGGTCAACACTGCGGGAACCATTCCTGCCCCGGTCGGCAGCACAGCCAGTAATGCCACCATTCAATTTGATGCGAACGGCGACACGGTGATTGATGAAACCGTAAGCGGGTTTTCCAATTTCTTCGGTCTCAACGATTTGTTTGTCGATGATAACGCCGACAACATTTGGGAAACAGAAGTGATGGCCAACTCGTTCAGCGCCTCGGCAGCCACGCTCACCGTTTATGACGGCACGACGTCGACCAACATTGCCATTGCCGCTGGCGATAGCTTGGCCAACATTGCCACGAAAATCAACGCAGCGACGGCGGCGGGTGTTACAGCAGCCATCGTTCCTGACGGGTCCGGCAGCAGGTTACGTTTGTCCAGCAACGATGGCGGCAATTTCACCATCACTCAAGCTGCAGCCGACACGTTACTGACAGACACAGCCATGCACAGCGCTGACGTTCGGGTCAGCACCCAACTGCACGTACGTAATGATATTATTTCCACCCCCAGTTTGGTGTCTACCGGTGCGGTTTCGTGGGATTCGACAAAAGGTGTGGTGGGAGAGTACTATCGCAGTAAGGGCGATAACAGCGTCATCGAATCCATGTCTAAGGTTTTTGCCGCAGCCAACGCGTTTGACTCAGCAGGCGCCCTTGGGTCTTCGTCTCTAACGTTTACGGCCCGCGCGACAAGCATCGTGTCCTACAATGCAACAATTGCCGACGCCAACGACAGTCAACAAGCCTATCAAGAAAGTTTGACGCTCAGCTTGCAGTCCAAGTCCGACAACTTCCGAGGCGTCAACTTGGACGAAGAAATGTCAAATTTGATGTTGTTCGAACAAGCTTATTCGGCGGCGGCCCGAATTGCTTCCGTCATCCAAAATATGTTCGATTCACTCGAACGCATATTCCAGTAATTCGTGTGGAAGGGAGTAACTGATTATGTCAGATCGCATTGCAAATCTCGCCACAAGTAACTTACTGGTGAGCTACCTCAACAAAACACAACGAAGCCTCAACAATCTTCAGTATCAGGTGACAACGCAAAACGTGTCCGCCGATTACAAAGGTATTTCCAAAAGTTCGCAGTACCTGCTGAGCCTGGAAGCCGCCCGTGACAACATTTCGGGGTACATGAAGCACAATGAAACCATGAACCTGCGTTTAAATATCGTCAAATCGACGCTTGAAGGCATGTTAACAAACGTGACGGACTTAAAGTCACAGCTCACGTCTTACAAAAGCTCGACCTCCAAAAGCCAGCTCAGTACCGACAACATCCAACAATTGGCCTTCAACGCTATGCTGTCCATGCAAGCTTATATCAACACCTCTGTTGGCGGACGATTTGTGTTTTCCGGTGGTCGCGTCGATACGGTTCCCATGGATTTGGGGCTCACTAATCTGGCTGATTTTCAGGAAAAATATAACGGCGCTTCTGTAACTTATCCCACCACCCGCACGGCCAGCACGGAAAACTTCACGCTCGACAGAGATTCCTCTGGTCAAACCAACTGGCTGACGTTTTTGGAAGATGGAGATGGCAATACCGCGACCGCTGGCGTCAGCACCATTACGGCATCGACAGCACAATTTGCAAACGTTACCGTGGGCTCCACCATCAACGTCACCGGAACGGGCAGCAACGACGGCACCTATACGGTTAACGCTGTGACCAATGGCGGCACCACCATCGAAATCGGCACTCGGATGCTCACCAATGAGGCCAACAATGCCGCCGCCATTCTCACCAAGCCGGGCAACAACGTCGCGCAAGCCGACAAAGTGACCATGGCGGGTGGCATCGGCACGGGCGATATTTTCAGTGTTTCGATCAACGGCATCACGTTGAGCGCAACGGCTGGCGCCACAGATACGCTCACCACGCTTCGTGACAATATTCTCGGCCAAATCAACGCCCATGCCACACTCGCCCCCCTGGTCACGGCAACGGCAAACGGCAGCGGGGCGATCGACTTGGTTTCAGACGTGGCGGGTGTGCCATACACGGTGTCGGCCGCAGCCACAGACGTGGCGGCCTCAGGTGCCGCCAACACCGTTACCGTCTCCAACATCACGGACAACATTACCCAGCCCGGATCAACCCTTACGGCAGCGGACTTTACAGATCTTACATTTGATCGCGCTAACAACCGCATTACGGTGGGTGCTGCCAGCCTCGGCTCAGATGCGCTGTCATCGCTGACGGTTGGATCAAAATTTACAGTTTCCGGTACGGCTCAGAACGACGGGACGTATACGGTTGCCGCACTTGACGCCTCTGGCAACTACGTCGATATCGTGCCAACAAAGTTAACGGATGAAGGCAACGCAGCCAATCCAACCTTAAACGTCACAGTCGCCCAAACCTTTACCGTCAACACGGGTGACGACACCATCTCGG
>NZ_MCGG01000012.1 GCF_001746755.1 Magnetovibrio blakemorei
TTAACCGCCCCCTGGATTGTTGATGGCCCCATGAACGCTGATATCTTCGCGCATTACATCGAAACACAACTCGCTCCGACCTTGAGCAAAGGGGACGTTGTTGTTCTCGACAATCTCTCAGCGCACAAATGTGACAGCGCCAAGCAGGCGGTTGAAAAACGAGGGGCCTGGCTCTTATTCCTGCCGCCATATTCGCCTGATTTTAACCCCATAGAACTGGCGTTCTCAAAATTTAAGTCTCATATGAAACGCCTGAAACCTCGTACAATCGATGACCTGTGGAAGACGGCTGGAAAAGTTTGCGACCTGTTCAAGCCAGATGAATGCCGCAACTTCTTTGCCGCAGATGGTTATGCGTCAAAATAACCCGGAAATGATCTAGTTTTTCAATGGTTTCCTGTTTTTGATCGGAAGCCATTTTTTTGTTGTCAGGTTCTTGTCAGCTTCGCGGTGCACATTCCACTTCATACCACCGATATGTACTTATCAACGCATAAGTTTTTGAAGGTATCGATGGTCAAAAGATTGAATGTGCGCTTTAGCGAAGTGAAAGTTTGAGCCAATCCGCGTTAGTTTGAGGTGAAGACCTAAGTTTGATGATTTCTATCCAAAAAATTACGACTTACGCATTGGGCTTTTGTGTTTCTGGCGTGTTGATGGTGACGACGTTGAGCGCAGGATCGGCCAAGGATAGATCTGATCCGGAAGTTGCTGCTGTTGCCCCCGTTTATTTGCAGTTGGAAATCACCAGTGCCTGCACCGACGATGGGGCTGTCTTTAAGGTGATCAACCGCGGTGTGAAATGGCCTAAGTCTGGATATCTCAGGCTATATTACGCTGACGATAAGTCTGTGTTGGGGGAAAGAAAATTGCGTTTGGCCCCGGGGCAGAAGGTGTCCTTTAACGTGACAAAAGACATCATGGCAGGTCATCCGGTCGCTATATGGGTTGAACCGGAATGGTACGAACGTGAAATGGAATACGACGCGACCATCGATTGTAATTGATGTCGCACAGAGGAATTTAGAGTTTCCACGGCCTCTCTCATTGTCTGGCGCCCCATAGGGGTCGTGGATTATGCCATCGGGTACCTAGCGTGGGCCGCAAAGTGCCCGGTGGCAAACCATTATAAAACCGTGGATGAATTTCATCCACGGTTTTTTGCGTTTGCACAGCGTTAGGCTTATTCTGCCTTGATTTTGCGGGCAAGGCTTGCGCTTTGCGGATATGCAACCGATCTTATGAAGATGACCTTTATGCGCGACACCCCCTTACGCCTTGCGGTCTTTGATTGCGACGGCACCTTGGTTGACAGCCAGCATTCCATCGTTGCATCCATGCACGCGGCGTTTGCTCATCATGGCTTTGACCTGCCGAGTGCCGAAACCGTACGCCGGGTGGTGGGATTGCCGTTGGACGTGGCCATTCGTCGGCTGGCACCGGATGTGGATGAAGCGTTTTCTTTAGAAGTCAGCGAAACCTATAAAGCCTCTTTTTTCCAATTGCGCCAAGCGGGGGGTGTTGTTGAGCCGCTGTTTGACGGCATTGAGGCGGTGCTGGACAGTCTGGACAAAGCCGGGTGGTTGATGGGCGTGGCAACGGGGAAGTCGCAACGTGGGTTGGTGGCGACCCTCAATCAGCACAATTTGCTCAGGCGCTTTGTCACCCATCAAACCGCTGACATTGCTCAAGGCAAGCCTCATCCCGATATGATGTTCAAGGCCATGACCGAAACCGGGGTCCTGGCCCTACACACTGTGATGATCGGCGACACCACCTTCGATATTGAAATGGCGAAAAATGCCGGTGTTCAATCGATCGGTGTGGCGTGGGGCTATCACGAACGCACTGAATTGCTCGACGCTGGGGCGACCTGCGTGGTGAGCACCGCAGATGAATTGACCGAGGCCGTGTTGGCGATGGCTCAAGATTGAGCAAAGGGAAAGATTCGCAATGAAAGTAGCGATTAAAATCATCGGCGCATTGGCAGTGCTTGGCATCGCCATCGTCGTCGCCATCGCCTCTATTTTGACGTCCATGGACTACGGGCGTTTCAAAAGCAATTTGGCCGAACTGGTGCAAGACGCCACCGGGCGCGAATTGGTGATTACAGGAGATGTGGACCTCGCATGGTCCTTGAACCCAACCTTGAGCGTGACCGATGTGACCTTGGCGAACGCACCTTGGGCCCGGGCGGCGGATGGCGCGTCAAATGCGCCCCTCATCAAGCTTGCCCGTCTGGATGCTAAAATTTCCCTCAGACCGTTGTTGTCGGGGCGTTTGGACATCAGTTATATCGTTTTGGACGGGGTCGATATTGTGTTGCAAACCGATGGCTTTGGTAAAGCCAACTGGGAGTTCACGCCCCCAGAAAAACCAGCGGAGGCTCAAGAAAAAAGCCTCGCCATGCAAGGTGTTGATGCGCTCAGTCAAAAACTTGTGTTCACCCCGGATGTGCGCGATGTGCGGCTGCGCAATGTGCGTGTGACGTATAAGGATGGGGCCAGTGGGGCGCAAATCCATACCGATTTGTCGCGCGCCGATTTCACCGCCGAGGGTTTTGAAAACGCAATCCATGGTGTCGTCGATGCCGTTTATAACACCGTGGATGTTAAGGCCGAGGTCGAGTTGGGATCGCTGGCTCAGTTGATTGGAGAAGGCGGGGCCGCTTTTCCCGTTAAGGCGAAAATCAGTGCCCCGTACCTCAGTGCCGACATCATCGGTACGGTCGACCAGCCGAGTGCCGGAATGGCTGTGAATGCGCGCCTCCAGTTAAAGGCCAATGACAGCACAACGCTTTCTCAGCTGCTGGGGATGGAGCTGCCCGAACTGGGCATGGCGACGGTGCTCAGTTCCGTCTCTGGGTCCGGCACGTCGTACAGCTTCAAGGGTGTTGATGTGCAACTTGGCAACAGCGATTTTGCCGGCAATGTCGATGTGCGTTTGGATGGCGTGCGGCCGCAGGTGACGGCGGACTTGACCTCGTCCTTGTTGGACGTCAACGCCCTGTTGGGGATTGCCCCCGCACACGCTGAAACGGGGCCGGAACTGGAACGGGTGTTCACCACCGATCCCTTTGACCTGAGTATGCTGAGTATCGTAGATGCCGACGTGAGCTTGACGGCCAAACGCATTACCGTCAAAGAACTGGCGTTGACCAAGACAAATTTAAAAGCCCACCTTAAAGACGGTACGTTGGACGTGTCATCCTTGGCGTTGACCTTGGATGAGGGTCGCCTCTTGGCACGCGGGCGTGTTGATCAATCCGGTAAAGTGCCCTCTATCTCTGTGCATGCCTCCATGCGCGGTCTGGATGCGGGCAAGATCGCGGCGATGATCGGTCAAGGGCGCATCGTGACGATGGACCTGGACGGTGAAGTGGACGTGCAGGGGACGGGTGCCAGCACCCAAGCGTTGGCCGCGACGGCAACGGGGTATGTCAACCTGATCGGTCGCGACGGGCAAATCAATGACAAGGCGTTCACCGACTTAACCTCAGGCATCGGCAGCATTTTTCCGTGGGTGTCGAACAAAGACGCCAACCAGATTTCGTGTTTTGTCGCCAAATGGCCGTTGGACAAGGGCAATGCCGTGGCCCAAGCCGTGATGTTGGACACCAGCGGGGTGAATGTCCAAGTGACGGGCAATGTGGATTTGCCGGGTGAACTGCTGCACTTGACGGTGTTCACCAAAGCGAAGAAGGTCAGCTTGTCCAGCTTTGCGGTTCCCATACGGGTCAAGGGCGCGTTGCTGAAACCGCGCATTGACGTGAACCCTGGCGAAGCAGTGGTCGACACCGTGGGTGGGGTTGCCTTGGCACCGGCCAAACTTGTTGCCGGCTTGTTGGTCGATGCCCTCAGCTTATTTGCCAGTGAGGAAGCCCTCAAGGCCGCAGCTCTTAAAAACGATCCTTGCATCAATGCGCTGAGTGAGAGTAAGACCTCTTCACCTGCAAAGCATAAAAGCCCAGAAAAACCTCTGCCGGCCGCAAAAGATAAGCCCGAACCCAAACGTGAGCCTCAACCCAGTTCAGATCCAAGCAAGTCATCTGGTGATCCACAAAAGGATCTTAAAAAAGTGGGTGATGCGCTGAAAAAAATATTCTAGGAACACCATGGCCAAACGGTTTTACAAACAGGTGAGCTGCGTTGAGGCGGAGGGCGGTTACGGCGTGCAGTTGGACGGTCGCGCCATCAAGACCCCTGCCGGAAGCCCGTTGGTCATTCCCCATCGCAAATTGGCTGAGGCCATAGCCGCCGAATGGGATGCTCAAGTTGAAGACATCACCCCCCAGTCTATGCCCCTGATGCAGCTCAGTGCCACGGCCCTGGACCGGGTGCCCACCGTGCGTGACGGCTTGATCGAAGGGGTGCTGCGCTACGCCGATACGGATTTGCTGTGCTACCGCGCCGAACATCCCGACGATCTGGTCCGCAAACAGGCCGCAGCGTGGCAGCCGTTGCTCGATTGGTCGGCGGCTGAGCTGGGGGCTACGTTTGCTGTGGCTGCGGGCATCGTGCCCGTCGCCCAAGACCCAAGCGTCCATCCCGCCTTGCGGGCGCATCTGACGGCGTTGGACGATTGGACCTTAACGGCGGTGGCGGAACTGGTGGGGATTTCTGGATCAATCGTGGTCGGTCTGGCGGTGCATAAAGGCCGCTTGGACGCCGATGGGGCGCTTGAAGTCTGCCATCTTGACGAAGACTATCAGATTGAGCGCTGGGGCAAAGACGAAGAAGCCCTCACCCGGCGCAAAAACATCGCCATAGACATCCACAACGCAACCCGGTTTATGCAGCTGCTGGGATAGGCTATTCTTTGTTTATTCCTTCCTAAGGACGAAGAGGAATAAGCCGATGCTTGAGCTGCGCCCAAACTGTGAATGCTGTGATGTTGATCTGCCGCCCGACAGCGTTGAGGCACGCATTTGCACCTACGAGTGCACATTTTGCGCCCCGTGCGCGGAACAAAAACTCCACAACATTTGCCCCAATTGCGGAGGCAATCTGGTCGTGCGCCCGATCCGCCCCGCCGCAAAGTTGGAAAAAGATCCGGCTTCAAAAATACGCGTGCTTAAGCCAAAAGGCTGCGCATAAATCCAATCGGATGCTCTGCTCAGTGCTGGTGTGCGTCATGGCAGACCCTTTCAATTCACAGTGAATGTACCTATCACACTTTTGATCTCAATTGTATTACGGTCACCGATAACGGCGTGTCATGGTTTCAGACGTGGTGGGCGACGGCTATGAAGCGTATTTTATTGAAATCATATCGGGTGGAGGAAAGTCTGGGGTTGTATTAGGTCCTGACCCTAAACATTGGTCTGGTTTTTCATGTATGTAACAGCTACGTTGGGAATGTATTTTTTTCTTCATTCCTCGTCTTTTTATCGCGGGGGACATGTCAGCCAATCTGCACTTTATGGACCTCAAGCGTGCACGTTTACGAACCAGAAAAATTTTCTATAGTAGCGGTATGTAACAGCCCAGCTCTAAGCCGGGCGACCGAGATCATGTTCAAGGCTTTGGGATTTGCCAAGGTTGATGTCGTGACGACCAATGAACTCAGCCATCAAGCACCACAATTGAACCCAACGTTTATCATTTTTTCGCCGGAGTATCTCACTCTACCGGTTGAGGAGATGATCGCGTGCGGTTACCCAAGCAAAAGTAAAATTGGGGGGGCTAAAAGCCTAACCGTCATCTTTTTGAGACAAAAAAAAGCAGAAACCGTTATTCAATCTAAGGAAATGGGTTTTGATGGCATTATTTTTGCCGACGACACCATGGAGCGCCTCCACGCAGGTTTAAGAACGGTATACGAAACAAAGGGTCATCTTTTTTAGAAGAGGAGTGGTTGTTGTGACTGATATTGTGGCGCGCTTGAAGAATGTTAACGACAGGAGCCTGATCATGCAGGTTGTCCGCGATTGCATGGACGCTGCACACACCATTGAAGAACTCCGCGCTGAACTTGACAGTAAGTCCGAAGAGCTTCGCTCTGAACTTGCCAGCGAGATCGAAGGCCTTCACGTCGAACTTAATGGCAAGTCCGCCGCTTTGAAAAATATTATGGACATCATCCACAATGAAAACCGCGCTACCCAGGAACGGGCAAAAGCGCACACTGAGCCGAAATAAAAAGATAGCCTCGATATTTTCAGCTGAAACAGTTCTGTTTTCTGATGTGAGGCTCTCCCAGACCCTCTCAACGTTTTCCATCCAGCGTTTCATATCTGCAGTGTGTCACCGCAAAGGCGACGCGGTGGGGCAGAACCGTTGTTGTGGGCGGGGGGCTTGGTGTTAAAGCCAATTGGGTGGCGGCAGGTCTTGGTCAGCGATATTGAGAGCATCTTTTTTGTAGATCAGCAAGTTCAACGGGAACCCCGCTGAGAGGTTCGAGCAGCGTGCCGTGGAATCCATCAACAGCAGCGGCGATCTGCGTTACTGTGCCGATCCACTCGCTTGAGTGACGCGCAAGCTGACGGATAAACTTTCTTCCCCGCCGCCGCGCCGCACACCGCGCACCGGCGAGGCCTCCTGGTAATCCAGACCGACGCCTACGCGCACGTAATGGTCCGTTGCCGAAACGCAGTTGGCAACGTCAAAAGCGACCCAGCCCAATTCCGGCACCAAAGCTTCCGCCCAGGCGTGGGAGGCATCGCTGATTTCACCGGTGTCAGAACTCAACAAATAGCCTGACACATAACGCGCCGGAATGGACAGCGAACGGGCCCCGGCGATGAACACATGGGCATGGTCTTGACACACGCCCGCGCCGTTGGCCAGCGCTTCGATGGCGGTGGTCATGGCATGGGTTTCGCCGGTCTTGAACGCAATCGATTCATTCAACGAGGCCATAAAGCGGTGCAAGACTTTTAAGGTGTCGGTGTCGTCGCCTTGCGCGGCGCGGGCCAAGGCACGGATCGCGCCGTCGGGTTTGGTCTGGTGCGTTTCGCGCAGATAAAACATCGGCGGGAAGGGTTCCGTGGTGCCCGAAACGACCCCGTTGGTGTCAACGGTATCGACGGTGCCGTGGACCCGAATGCGCACTTCGTCGTGGGGGCGGTCAATCACCATGGTGTGGGTGACGTTGCCGAAACTGTCGGTGAAGGCATGCAGTGCACCGGCCTTGGGAACTTCCACAAACCAAGAACGCACCACTTGGCCATCAAACTGCTGAGGTGTCATACGCAGGCTTTGAATGGAATAACTGATGGGCTCGTCGTAACTGTAGACGGTCTCGTGATCGATGGTGATGTGCATCTGAGCTTCGTCTTCCCTCTAAATAACATTGGCCTATAAATAAAAATGAAAGTTGTCGGATATTTCCGCGCCTAAGGTGTCGTTGCGCTCAATAAACGCGGTCAGGTATTCGTGAAGGCCGTTTTGATAGATGTCTTCGACCTTGCTGTAATCCAGTTCCGCGTGCAGGCGTCCGGCCAAGCGTTGGCAGTCGTATCGACGGCCGTGCAAGTTGGCGATGTCGCCCAAAAAGCGGTTCACTTGGGACAGGGAATAAACCAATGAGCGCGGCATTTCTTTGCGCAAAATCAGCAGTTCGGCAACCTTCCACGGATGGATGGTGTCCCTGAAAATCCAGTGATACGAACCCAGCGCTGAAACCGAACGCAGCACCGTCGCCCATTGGTAATAATCCACCGAGCCGCCGATGTCTTGACCGCTTGGCAGCAACACGTGAAACTTCACATCAAGGATGCGCGCGGTGTTGTCTGCGCGTTCCAAAAAGGCCCCCAGATTGATGAAGTAAAAAGCTTCATCGCGCAACATGGTGCCCAGCATTGCGCCGCGAAACATGGTCGAGCGGGTTTTCACCCAATCCAAAAAGCCCAGCAGGTTGTCGCTTTTCAGCGACTTGAGCCATTGACCGTTGAATTCCAACCAGGTGTCGTTGAGGCTTTCCCACATCTCCGACGTCAGCGCCGTGCGCACCGCGCGGGCGTTGGTGCGGGCGGTCTTGAGACACGAATGGATGGAAGACGGGTTTTCGTCGTCTAGGCCAATATAGCTGATGACGGTATCTAAATTGGCGACACCATGCTTTTCGATCAAGCCTTCTTCGCACGCCGCGGTGACGGCGGACGACGGCCATTCGTTGCGCATGCCGCCGGCTTCCAGGTCAGGCATCTGGCTCATGCGATAGCCGACCTCGATGATGCGCGCCAAGTTCTCAGCGCGTTCCATATAACGCCCCATCCAATAGAGGCTTGCGGCTGTGCGACTAAGCATGTGCGCCACCATTTTTGGACGAGCCGTCTTCCAAAACCCAAGTGTCTTTGGTGCCGCCGCCTTGAGATGAGTTCACCACCAAGGACCCCGATTGCATGGCCACCCGCGTGAGCCCGCCCGGAACCAAGCGTACCTTGTCGGCACCAACCAAAACGAACGGTCTTAAGTCCAGGTGGCGGGGCGCGTAGCCGTCCGCCACAAAGGTTGGGCAGGTGGACAGCGCCAAAGTCGGCTGGGCGATGAATTCGGCAGGATTGGCTTGGATGCGCAAGGCATATGCGGCACGCTCATCGGGGGTCGCTTTGGGGCCCACCAACATGCCATAGCCGCCGGACCCGGCAACTTCCTTGACCACCAATTCATCTAAGTGGTCCATCACGTATTTGTAGTCGTCGTCCTCGGCGCACCAATAGGTGGGCACGTTTTTCAATAGCGGCTCTTCGCCCAAATAAAAGCGGATCATTTCGGGCACGTACATATAGATGGCTTTGTCGTCGGCAATGCCGCCGCCGACCGCGTTGGCGAGCGTCACGCCC
Source organism: Magnetovibrio blakemorei (assembly GCF_001746755.1). Taxonomy (GTDB): domain Bacteria; phylum Pseudomonadota; class Alphaproteobacteria; order Rhodospirillales; family Magnetovibrionaceae; genus Magnetovibrio; species Magnetovibrio blakemorei. Next base: position 8,786 of record NZ_MCGG01000012.1, read on the forward strand.
CCGGCGCGGTACACGTTCATAATGCCCGGCACGCCCAAGGAACTGTCAGCGCGAAACGCCAGCGGGTCCAAAAAGTCATCGTCGATACGGCGATAAATTACGTCCACGCGTTTCGGCCCGCCGGTGGTGCGCATGAACACGGCGTTGTCCTTGACGAACAAGTCCTGGCCTTCGACCAACTCCACGCCCATTTTGTCGGCCAGAAAGGTGTGTTCGTAATAAGCCGAGTTATAGAGCCCCGGCGACAGTACCGCCACGGTGGGTTCTCCGTCACAGGTTTTGGGGGCGACAGATTGCAGACTGGCCAGCAGTTCTTCGGGGTAGCGATCCACCGGAGCGACTTGATGGCGACCGAACAAGTCGGGGAACAGGCGCATCATCACTTCGCGGTTTTGCAGCATGTACGATACCCCCGATGGGGTGCGGGTGTTGTCTTCCAAGACATAAAATTCTTCCGGCCCGGTGCGCACCAAATCGATGCCCGCGATGTGGGTGTAAATGCCACTCGGCACATCGACGCCACGCATTTCGGGCAAGTAGGCCTTGTTTTGCAGCACCAGGCGTTCGGGGATTTTGCCCGCTTGAATGATATTTCGATCGTGATAAACGTCGTGCAGGAACATATTCAACGCCTTGACGCGTTGCTCCAAGCCTTTGGACAAAAATGTCCATTCACTGGCCAGCAAAATGCGCGGCACGATATCAAAGGGGATCAAGCGTTCCGGGTCGCCGCCTTCACCGTAAACGGCAAAGGTGATGCCGATGCGCCGAAACAAGGCTTCGGCTTCGGTTTGGCGAATTTTCAGCATATCGCGCGGCGCTTGCACCATCCACTCAGCCAGTTGCTCCATCCCCTTTCTGGGGCGGCCGTCAGGCTGGACCAGTTCGTCAAAAAACACGGGCTGGGCTGGTGTATCTTGAACCTTATCGCTCATGCAGGGCAGTCTCCTGGTCGTTGGCGCACCTGAAAACCTGCAAGCCGCGTGCCATATCCCCCCAGCGCTGAAGAGGGCTGGAACAGAGACATTTTAGACGCATTCCAGTGCGGCGCAGCAAAAATATGCTCAACCCTTAATCAGGCCAGCGCAAACTGCCCATCATTTCATCAAAGAGACGTGGATTTAGGATCGGACGGCTGGTCTTCCACTTGATGGCGAAAAATCAGCGGCAGTTGGGTGAGGCTGAAGACAATGGTCAGCGGCATGATGCCAAAGACCTTGAAGCTTACCCACATGTCGGTGGTTTGGGTGCGCCAGACGACTTCGTTGATGATGGCCAACACCACAAAGAACCACGCCCATCGCCACGTCAATTTACGCCAGCCCTCGTCGTCCAGCGACAAGGCCGTGTCCAACACGGACTTCAGATAGCTTTTTTGAAACGCCAAGCCGCCGAACAGCACCAGCGCAAACAGGGTGTTGACGATGGTGGGTTTGAGCTTGATGAATATTTCATCTTCCAGGTACAGCGTCAGCCCGCCAAAAATCATCACCACAACACCTGTGACCAGCGGCAGAGTTGGTATATGCTTGAGCTTGAAATAGGAAAAGCCCAGGGTGAGCACGATGGCCACCATAAAGGTTGCCGTCGCCGCAAAGATGCCCAGTTTCGCGTTTACCACGAAAAACACCAGCAGCGGACCTACTTCTAAGATGAGTTTAAGAGCTTGATTCATGGCGTGCTTATAACAAGCTCCAAGAGATGAGGAAAGTTTTGTGTGCTTTTTGCCTTGCACAATTGTTTTCGCAGGTGCAAAAAAACGGTTACACCGTATAAACATGGCTTGTCAGAGAGACAACGGGGAAAACCAGTGCAAGAAATCATTCAAGAACTTGATAACCGTCGTAAGCAGGCCCGCCTTGGGGGCGGCCAGCGGCGCATTGATACCCAGCATGCCAAGGGCAAGCTGACCGCGCGCGAACGTATTGAGCTGTTGCTCGATCCCGGTACTTTTGAAGAGTGGGATATGTTCGTCGAACACAACTGCGTCGATTTCGGCATGGAAAAGCAATCCATCCCCGGCGACGGCGTGGTGACGGGTTACGGCACCATCAATGGCCGTTTGATTTTTGTCTTCAGCCAAGATTTCACCGTGTTCGGCGGCTCGTTGAGCCAGACCCATGCGGACAAAATCTGCAAGATCATGGATCAAGCCTTGAAGGTCGGCGCCCCGGTGATCGGCCTTAACGACAGTGGTGGCGCGCGCATTCAAGAAGGCATCGACAGCCTTGCGGGTTATGCCGATGTGTTCCAGCGCAATGTCATGGCGTCGGGCGTGATCCCGCAAATTTCCGTCATTATGGGGCCGTGCGCGGGTGGGGCGGTGTATTCACCAGCCATGACCGACTTCATTTTTATGGTTGAAGACACGTCCTATATGTTCGTCACCGGACCGGACGTGGTGAAAACCGTGACCCATGAAGAAGTCACCCAAGAAGATCTGGGCGGCGCGTCGGCGCACACGGTCAAATCCGGCGTGGCCCACAACGGCTTTCCCAACGATGCCGAAGCGCTGCTTTACCTGCGTCGGTTTATCGATTTCTTGCCCGCCAACAACCGCGAAAAGCCCCCGGTGCGACCCACTGCGGACTTTTCCGATCGGGTGGAAATGTCGCTGGACACCTTGATTCCTGACAACCCCAACAAGCCCTACGATATGAAGGAGCTTATCGAAAAGGTTGTCGATGAAGGGGACTTCTTTGAGCTGATGCCCAAGTATGCGGGCAACATCTTGATCGGTTTTGCGCGCATGGAAGGTTCAACGGTCGGTATCGTCGCCAACCAGCCGATGGTTTTGGCGGGCTGTCTCGACATCAACAGCTCCATCAAAGCGGCGCGGTTCGTGCGTTATTGCGATGCGTTTAACATTCCCATCGTGACCTTTGTCGACGTGCCCGGCTTCTTGCCCGGCACCAGCCAAGAGCACGGCGGCATCATCACCCACGGGGCGAAGCTGTTGTACGCTTTCGCAGAAGCCACGGTGCCGAAAGTCACCGTGATCACGCGCAAAGCCTATGGCGGTGCGTATGACGTGATGAGTTCCAAGCATTTGCGGGGCGACGTCAATTTGGCGTGGCCGACGGCGGAAATTGCGGTCATGGGGCCAAAGGGCGCGGTGGAAATCATTTTCCGCGCCGACATGGGCGACAAGGACAAGATTGCCGCGCGCACCGAAGAATATCGCAAAGCTTTTGCCAACCCGTTTGTTGCGGGTAAACGGGGCTTTATCGACGACGTGATCATGCCGCACAACACCCGTACACGGATCACCCGTTCGCTGCGCATGCTTAAGGACAAAAAAGTCGAAAATCCATGGAAAAAGCACGGTAATATTCCGCTTTAAGCGGACCTGAATGGCCTGGGGAGGCGATGCATGGCGACCAACGATAAAAAATACGAAGAGAGTCTGAAGGCACTGGGGCAGTTCGGCGCCATGGTGGTGGTCTTTTTTGTCGCCATTTATTTGGCGATCTATCTGAACATCACCTACAGCCCGGATGCACCCTGGTTCATCATCGTGATCATCGTTGGCGGCTATTATATCGTTCCCAAAGCAAAATCCGTGATGTCGATGTTTGACGACAAACAGCCAAAATGAAAATTTGCGCGCCCATGTGGCGCCGCGATAAGAATTGAGAAGGGATCTCCCACATGTCTGCCCAAAAGACCGTGAAAAAGGCAGTTAAGTCACCCGCCGCGAAGCCTGCAGCTGCCAAACCTGCAGCCGCGAAAAAAGCGCCGGCAAAAAAGGCTGCTGCGCCCAAAGCTGCTGCGGTTAAAGCACCTGCTAAAAAGGCCCCTGCTAAAAAGACTTCGGCTAAAGCGCCTGCCAAAAAAGCGCCCGCCAAAAAAGCACCTGTACGGGCGAAGATGTTTAAGAAAATCCTCATCGCCAACCGTGGCGAGATCGCGTGTCGGGTCATCAAGACGGCGAAGAAAATGGGCATCAAGACCGTGGCGGTGTATTCCGAAGCGGACCGGGATGCGCTTCACGTTTTGCAAGCCGACGAAGCCTACTGCATCGGACCGGCGTCCTCTGCGGAAAGCTATTTGCGCATTGATAAAATCATTGAGGTCATCAAAAAATCCAAGGCCGAAGCGGTTCATCCGGGTTATGGATTTTTGTCCGAAAATGCTGAGTTTTGTCGCCAGTTAAGTCGCATCGGCGTGGCCTTTATCGGCCCCAACGAATTGGCCATCAAGGCCATGGGCGACAAGATTGAATCCAAAAAGCTGGCCGACAAAGCGGGCGTGACGACGGTGCCGGGTTACACCAAGGCGCTGACGGATTACGCCGAAGCCAAAAAGGTCGCCAAAGACGTCGGTTATCCGGTGATGCTGAAGGCCTCGGCCGGCGGCGGCGGCAAGGGCATGCGTGTGTGCGAAAACGATGCTGAGCTGAAAGACGCGTTTGTATCCACCGTGCGCGAAGCCAAGTCGAGCTTTGGTGATGACCGGGTGTTCATCGAAAAATTCATCGTTAACCCGCGCCACATCGAAATTCAGGTGATTGCCGATACCCATGGCACCATTTTGTATTTGGGCGAGCGTGAATGTTCGATCCAGCGTCGCCATCAAAAGGTGATCGAAGAAGCCCCAAGCCCGTTGCTGGACGAAGCCACCCGCAAAGCCATGGGCGAAGAAGCCGTGGCCTTGGCGCGCGCCGTGCAATACGTATCTGCGGGTACGGTTGAATTCATCGTCGATCAGCAAAAGAATTTTTACTTCTTGGAAATGAATACCCGCTTGCAGGTTGAGCATCCGGTCACCGAAATGGTCACCGGGCTGGATTTGGTGGAGCTGATGATCCGCGTAGCGGCGGGCGAAAAACTGCCGTTGGCGCAAGACGACGTGAAACTGAACGGCTGGGCCATGGAATCGCGCGTGTACGCCGAAGACCCCTTCCGCAACTTCTTGCCCTCCATCGGCCGTTTGACACGTTACCGTGCGCCGGTTGGCGAAGGCGTGCGTGTCGATACCGGCGTCTATGAAGGCGGCGAAATCTCCATGCACTACGATCCCATGATCGCCAAGTTGATCACCTATGGGGCTGATCGCGATTTGGCCATCAAAGCCATGCGTCAAGCCCTGGACGGGTATTACATTCGTGGTGTGCAGCACAACATTGCGTTTTTGTCGGCCTTGATGAACCACACCCGCTTTGTCGAAGGGCGTTTGTCCACGGGCTTTATCGCCGAAGAATACCCAGACGGCTTCCATGCCTCCGATGTGATCCACGACGATCCGTCCATCCTGGTCGCCGTGGCGGTGTCGATGCACTATGCCTATCAAGACCGTGCGGCGTGCATTTCCGGCCAGCAAGGTGGCCACGAACGTGAAGTCTCGTTTGAATGGACGGCGCTGTTGGGCAAAATCGCCGTGCCGGTGATGATTACGGAAGTTTATGACGGCTTTGACGTCAACATCGACGCCGCGGGTTTCACCAAAAAGACCGTTGAAGTGCGCACCGATTGGGAATTGGGCGAGCCGGTGTTTGTCGGCACGGTCAACGGTCAAGACGTGATCATTCAGTGCGACCGTCTGGCGGTGGGCTATCGCTTGCTGCATGCGGGTACCCAGGCTGACATTCGGGTGTTGTCGGCGCGGGCGGCGGAACTCTATTTGTTGATGCCGGAAAAATTGCCGCCCGATACCTCGAAACTGCTGATGTCGCCGATGCCAGGCTTGTTGCTGTCGGTTTCCGTCCAAGCGGGGCAAGAGGTCAAGGCGGGCGAAGAGCTGGCGGTGATTGAAGCCATGAAAATGGAAAACGTGCTGCGTGCCACTCAGGACGGCGTGATCAACGAAGTTTCCGCCAAAGCGGGCGACAGCTTGGCGGTCGATCAGGTGATTTTGACGTTTACGTAAAGGATTGCTGAAGGACCTAAATGACGGACGAGGGCAAACCAGACAATATCTTGCCTTTTCGCAAGCCGACGCCACAGCGGCCTCGACGTGATCGTGTCCGTCATCACCAGGGCCCCAAGCTGCAATTTCAGCATCACGACAAGGTGGTGAGGCTGCACGTGCGCGGCCTTGTGCAAAACGACGTCTTTGTGCGTTGGCTGGTGGAACTGGCCACGGCGTTGCACTTGGACGGCTGGGCGCGGTCCGGCGCGGATGAGACCTCTGACAAGTCCATGGACATCTTGTTGGCGGGTGAAGAGGGCGACGTGCGCCAAATGCTGGAGCTGTTGCGCGAAGGCCCCCGCCCGGTGGACATGCTGTTGGTCGAAGAAGTGGTGCTCAAAGGCAATGAACCCATGTGGTCTGGCTTTCACCACCTTTCGCCCAGTGGCGCTTAATACCGTGGAGCTTAACCTCATATGACAGCGTCCATAAAATCCGTTCACGTGATCATTTCTGGGCGTGTGCAAGGCGTATGGTTTCGCGCCTGGACACAAAAGAAGGCGATGGCCTTGGGTTTGACGGGGTGGGTTAAAAACCGCCCCGACGGTAAAGTCGAAGCTCTGTTCAGCGGCCCCACTGACCAAGTCGAAACCATGCTCAAAAATTGCCAAAAAGGCCCGCCCTTGGCACGTGTCGACAGCATCGAGCAAAGCCCCGCAGACGCCCCCGAAAGCTCAGAGTTTTCCCTGCTGCGTCCCGACTAAGCCAATCAAGTTACAACTGTCATTGCTTGCCCCCAAAAGGGGGGCGGCAATCCAGGGTGTGGTGCGGGATTGGACGTGTGACGCTACGGTCTCAACGTTTCCGCTTCTGCCATGACGGCGTGGGGTGTTGAGGGGGGAGCAGGTTGTTTTGGTTTGAGTATGATGTAAGGCACTACTCCGCCAACAAAGCGATCCCGATCTTTGTATCTGAAAAGCGGTGGGGCGTGGTCGCCGACGATCATGACAGTGGTCGGGCGGCTCGTATTGGTCAACGCAATCTGAATTGCGCCTTTAAATGACTCAGTCCAATAATCAGCCATAATGCATACTTGGTTGTCGCGTTGGAGGCCATACTTGGTGCATGGAAATGCACTATTGAGCGTGTTGGAGCGGCGCGATGGAAAATGGGAGTTTAAGGTTAACCAGTATGCGAATGTCTTGACGCTTGCCTTTTCCAGGTCGTGAGCAATCCATGGGGCAATTTGATAATCACACAATCCATGAAATGTCGAACCACACGTTTTTACGTCTTCGGTCGAACGCAACGCCAATTGCCTTGCGAAAAAAGATTGATTAAATCCAACTTTTGGATACCACGCAGAGCGTTCGAAAAAATTTGACACATAACCATGATACGATTTCGTATTGTATCCCATTTGCCCGAGCACCGTCGGTAAACACTTGAGTGTATCGACTTCATCGTCAAGAACGTCCAGATAGGAGGATTTACTGGCGCAAAGCTCACGCATTTCAGCTGCCGTCGTTGACCCGTAATAGGGTACCCGCCCTTGCTCAACGTCGAATTTATCTTTTAGGGCCGCAGCGTTAAACACGCTGAATAACTGCGCGGAAAGCGCTGGATCCTTAAATTGGCCGAGGCTTTCGACAATTACGAGCACAAAATTTTGGTCGGGTTGAGCCAGCGCTTTATTAACAATCCCGCTTTCAAGAACGACGCTCGTGAACGGCATGTCTTCGTCGATAGATGGTTTGGCGATGGCCTCAGATTGTGAGTATTGATACCAGCTAAAACCAGCCAAGATTGCGGCGGTTAATATGATATCGCGCCTGCTGCCGGGGTTGACGTTAAGTGATGAATAAATAAATGCCGTTACCGAAATAGCGATCACGATGATGAAGGCTGCATATGGGGCATATGCCATGAAATCAAGGTGAACAATCATGGGAAGAGATGCAAAGATTTCTTCCGCACGTAGACCAAAAAATTTTATGGCAATGAGTAATAATTCCGCCAGGAGCAAAATTACGTACCCTCCATAGAATACCCACTTAAAAATATGTCGCGAATGGCTTGAAATCCGCACATATGGTAACAGGCATAATGATATAAATGTGAATGCGATATAAAACGATGATGTGGGGTGATAAGGAATCCACATAAAATAAGACAAGACGATTAAAGGCAGATTTGACAAGACAAACCAAATCAGCAAATTCAATGTTAGGTGGCGAATTGTGGGAAGTATCCGCAACAATATTTCTCCTTCTGAATATGAAAATATTTGTTTGATTGCTTATGTTTAATGGTTTTATGGTGGTGATGGATTTAAATGCCTATCTCGTGATATTTTTTAGCATTCCTATTTAATTTCTTTTATAAGATGTCGTGCGTCTTGGCGCTTCCGTTTTCCGTAAGGTGTTTTGTTTTTCTTACTTCCGATGGCAACTCAATTAAGAAAATACACTTTTTTAACAAAGTTCATGAATATTAATCGGCATTGGATTGTATGTTGAATGTGCTATCATGAGTAGTTTATGGTACAATTCTGATAACATGTGCCGTGAGATTTTAAAACAATTAATGTTTTCTATGATTGTGCTCGCAAAGGTTTGTATGCTGCTTTTTAATAACAAGTTGCGTGCACGTCTTGCTTCGCTTTAGAAGTTAAGTTTCAATCGCCATTTTGAGCCATTAAAGGGCGTGGGGCGAGGAGCGGATTTCTTTTTTGTGCGCTGCAGCAAAACTTCGCTTTACATTAGTAAAACCTAATATATAATTCGCGCATCATCCACAATGTAGAGTGACCTTAAAATGAGCACGGATCTGGAATTTGCGATCGTCAATATTGCCCGTTTGATCGAAGACGGTCATGAGCTTGAAGCGATGGAAGAAGCCATGGTAGTTTGTGATGACTTGAAGAGCCAAGGTTTGAATGAGGATACTCAGGCTATCCATGCTCAAATGAGCGAATTCAGCGATTTTTTGATGGCGTCTTAATGCTGTTTTGAAGTTCGTTTTGGTGCGGGGCTATTCAGGACTTTTAGCTCGATTGAGCGTTTGTCTGGATGGCTTCGTCGCTAAAGCTCCTCGCCATAACGGTGGAGAGAGCGGGGGACTTTGTCCTTATGTCTTACCCGTAAAGATAAACGCCTTTGCGCTGCCGTCTCCGCCGGGTTTGGTGTAGCGCTTGACCACAGAATTTTGGGGAAAGACCAAACTGGCAGTGGTGCCAAGGCCGGGGGTCGAGTCCATTTTCAGCAGGCCGCCGTGCAGGTCCATCATCAACTTGACCAGCGGCAGGCCAAGGCCGGTTCCGGGTTCGTGTTGAACATCGGGACCCCGTCGCAGTTGACCAAAAGGTTCCATGGCGACGAGCAAATCATCGTCGCTCATGCCGTTGCCGTGGTCTTGGATGGATATGCTCAGTCCGCCCTGTGATGTGGTCTTTGCGGTGAGGTGCACCGGGTGCCCCTTCGGGGAGAATTTAATGGCGTTGGACAGCAGGTTCACCATGCATTGCACGACCCGACGGCGATCGACGCGCAGCTCGGGAATGCCGTCATGGATAAGGCTCTCAACCTGCACATCGTAGGTGTCTTGCAGACCGGCTGTCAGGCGTTCGGACTGCTCGAATAAATCTTTGACGGCAACGACATCAAGCTCCAATTCGATTTTGTTGGCTTCGGCCTTTGACAAATCAAGAATGTCGTTGATGAGGTCCAAAAGGTGCTTGCCGCTTTTCTCAATGTCTTCGGCGTACTCTTTGTACTTGGCCGATAAAGGCCCCATGATTTCTTGTTCCATCATGCCGGAAAACCCGATGATGCCGGTGAGCGGCGTGCGCAGTTCGTGGCTCATGTTGGCCAAGAACGCAGACTTGGCCTTGCTGGCGTCCTCGGCGATTGCTTCCGCGGTGCGGGCTTGAGCCAGCAGTTTGCGAATTTGCAGACTTTCAATCACCAACATCACCACCATGACCATCGCGGCGGCAAAAATAAGAATGACGGAATATTCCAAAATTTTGGTGCGGTTGGTGATGTTTTGGCGATGGTCTGCTTCGTTGGAGTTGGTGTTGGACACCTGTAGCGAAGCGAGGCGGTCAAGGCGCGCAGAAAAGGGGTTTAAGGCGTCGTGAATGATGGCCATCTGAACATCGTCACCAGGTTTTAAGTTCACAAGGATGGGATCAAGCCTGGACATCGTGTTTTGCAAATCGATGATGGTGTCGTTGATGTTTGCAATGGTGCGCAGATGGGCCGTATCGTCAGAGTTTAAGATGGGCGGGATGCGGCTCCAGAGTGCGGAAAATTGCATCAAGACCTTGTCGTGAGTTAGCCCCTCATCTGCGTGCGCATACATATGCAACATATGCAGCGTGCGTTCCACGTCAAGCGCCACTTGAGACAACACCCAGACGTCAGACTGCGCACGATCAACTTCGTGATTTTGACGTTCGGTCAGGCTGGAAAACCCGGTCATCGTGAACAGGGCGATGCCAACGAACAACGCCAATGTCAGGGGCAAAATGAGGATCAGTTTGCGGTCCATGTTCACTTTTGTTTACGCTCTCAACCCGCGATTGCCCATTCAAAATTAGGATTCGATTATCGTACGCAGGAATTGTGGCCGCGTCCATCTGCCATCATTTTGGCACTGGGGCCTCAACCTGAGCCAGAAACTGAGCGGCGTCAATGTCTTGGATGTGACGCTTGAAAACAGCTTCAAAGGTTTGACGCAAGACCGTATCGACGTCGCCTAAGGTGGCTTCAACGTGCAAGTCGGCAAGCGAAGTCACACCGTGTTCGGAAATGCCGCACGGTACGATGGAACTGAAGTGGCTTAAGTCCGGATTGACGTTGAGTGCCAAGCCGTGAAAGCTGACCCACTTGCGCACCCTCACGCCGATGGCGCCGATTTTCGCTTCCGTGCCGATGTGCTGAGGATCGGCCACCCAGATGCCGACCCGCCCATCGCGGCGCTCGCCAGCCACGTCAAAGGCGGCCAGGGTGCGGATCATCACCTCTTCCAATTTTTGCACAAAAGCGCGCACGTCGCTGCCATGATGCTTGAGATCCAGCAACACATAGGCCACCCGCTGGCCGGGGCCGTGATAGGTGTATTGGCCACCGCGTCCGGCCTCGTAAACGGGGAAACGCTCAGCGTCCAACAGGTCGTTCGCCTTGGCGCTGGTGCCTGCGGTGTACAGCGGCGGGTGCTGCAAAAGCCATACGATTTCCGGCTTTGAGCCGTCGCGGATCTCTGCAACGCGTGTTTCCATGAAGTCGAGGGCCTCGCCATAGTCCACCAAGGCCTCGGAAACACACCATTCGACCGTTGGTAAAGCCTTGTTTTCCGCCATTGTTAAATCTCGTTTGGGCTTTTATTTCTCTGTGCTTGATTGAAGCGACAGTATTTGCTATTCCCCCCGCAGGCAACGCCTCGTTTAAGGTGTTGTGTCACGAAAAACTTTATGCGGTCGTGGCGGAATTGGTAGACGCGCAGCGTTGAGGTCGCTGTGAACGCAAGTTCGTGGAAGTTCGAGTCTTCTCGACCGCACCAAGTTTAAAAAAGCTCGCCCTTCGGGGCGGGCTTTTTTGTTTGCTGAGGCTTCAATGTGAGCTGCAACATGTCAATGTTTTGGCAGTCTATACAAAGATGTTGTTTCAACTTAAAGATTTATATATTACTCTTGTACATCAAGGTTTTTGTTTGCTTAAGTTTCATACCTAAAAAGTTGATGGTGTTTTTATGCGTGTACTCATTATTGATGATGAAGAACTGGCGCGCTTTGCAATACGTGAAATTCTTGAAAATGCTCATTATGATGTTGAAGAAGCCGAAAATGGCCGTATTGGTGTCAAAAAACAGGTTGAGACCCCATTTGATTTGATCATCACAGATCTGATTATGCCTGAGAAAGAGGGCATTGAGACAATTATCGAGCTCAAAAGTATGTTTCCGAACTTAAAGATTATTGCCATTTCAGGTGGCGGACGTTCGCGGAATATGGACTTCCTTGAAATGTCAGAAAGATTCGGCGCTAATCAAGTCCTCGCGAAACCCTTTACAGAACAGCAACTCTTAGAGACTATAAAAACAACGCTAAATTCTTAAGTTGTTTTGGTCAGCGCCGAGCTTATGCGGTGCCCATGATGGTGCTGCTCAGGTGAACTGTAGGGCCTCTTCATCAAACGGAGCTTGATCCCTGATTGACGGGCCTGTCCGGGAGTCAGGCGCATGTGCTGAATATTATTATATTCATCTGATCTTCATTCCGCTAAAATTTGGCTGCGTATTTGGTTCTGGATAAGAGTAAGACCTATTGCAGCGATTTTTCAGCCACATTCTCACTCAATCCATCTTAGCCTGCTTGACATATTACGGTTTAGCGCAACTGGCCATTTCGACGACGATCATGCCCGAAGGCATCGCGATTTTCTGGCCCCCCAATGCGGTGATTGTGGCCGCCTTAATTCTTTCAAGGCCTCGGCATTGGATCTGGTTCGTCGGTGCGGGCATAATTGGTGAGTTTTTGGCCGATTTTGGACATTTTCCAATTTGGCAGATCGCTGGCTTCGCTTTGGTCAACGCGCTAGAGGCGACATTAACGGCATTTTTTATTCGCTTTGTTCTGCTGCGCGGCAAGTCATACAAAGACATCTCCATTGATCTGTCTCTTGGTATGGTCGGGGTTTTTCTTTTTGTCTCTCCACCAATCGCCGCTTTGTGCGGTGCGGCCATTTATGAATTGGGCGATGAGAGTATATCGTATTGGGCGTTTTGGCGCGTTTGGTGGTTTGGGGATGCAATCGGGTTGCTTCTCATAACACCATTCTTGTTGGCGTGGCTCACGAGGGACGAGAGAGCCTTGATTCATTGGCGCACGCAATTTTTTGAAATTGTGGCAAGCGCGGCTGCTACCCTGTTGCTGAGTGCCGTTGTCTTTTTATCTCCTGCCTCATGGCCGTACTGGACAGGGATGCCATCACTCTTGCTCCCGCTCATAGCATATTTAGCGATACGATTTGGTCAACGTGGGGCAACCGCAGCGTTGGTGGTGATTGCCTTCACGGCTGCTTTTGGGGCAACCAATGAACTTGGTGCGTTTACTCATATCGGAACTCAAGCGGAAACCGTGGTGGCCATGCAAGAGTTTTTGCTGACTGCCGCCATACTTGCCTTCTTTCTGTCCACGTCGTTTCGTCAGCTTTCCATTGCCATATTTGATTTGAAACGCGAGCGCGCTTTGCTTGAGGAAAGGGTGCGTGAACGAACGCAATCCCTAAGCGATGCAAAAGTACGGGCCGAAATATTGGCGCACACAGATGTCCTGACGGACATCAACAATCGTCGGTCATTTATCGAAAAGGGTGAGTACATCAACAAGCAAGCAAAGCGGTTTGGTCAGTCGTACTCCATTATCATGTTAGATGTAGACCGTTTTAAAGACGTCAATGACACGTATGGCCATGAAATGGGCGATGCAGCTCTTACCCTGATTGGCAATATTATAAAGGATACCATCCGCACGGTTGATATTGCGGGTCGGATTGGTGGTGAGGAATTTGCAATTTGTTTGCCGGACACCAAGAGTGAGTTTGCAGTTGTTCTTGCGGAACGTCTGAGAACCATCATTTCTGAAACCCCGGTCATCGCTCATGGCCAAACGGTTTTCTTGACCATTAGCTTGGGCGTCAGCACTTACAG
>NZ_MCGG01000013.1 GCF_001746755.1 Magnetovibrio blakemorei
GCGTCTCAGGAATCAGGTTTGTTTCAGGCTGAAATGGAAAAGGCCTGAAACTTATCTTTATAGCCAGAGGCGATGGACGTTGTTTTCTATTTGCAACGGCCGGAACCGGGATCAAGGAGGATGTAATCAATCAATACATTTTTGTTGGGGGCCCGGTGAAATGGGAAACTCAGGCGCGTCGGTACGGATGCGGGGTCTATATCTGCGTCGAAGTTGTGAACCAGTTCTGAAATCATATTTTTGGTGATGGGTCCGTGCATTTCCGGGGCCATCCACACGACAAGGCATTGACCGGGCGTGGATTGCAGAGGAGGTCTTGCAGTGCGATGGACACGATCTAATTTGAGGCTAACGGCACGAGCATTGTCCATGTACAGCGCCAAATTTCCCGCCAATGGAACCGGGTAGATGGAGCCAAATAAGGTGCCTCCGGTAAATCCACGGTTTTCAAGTTCCCGTGCAATCTCTTTAAAAGGCACAAGGTATTGGCACTTTCTACAGCGCAGAGGGTCATAGAAGGCTTTGCCAGAAAGTCCCGCGACGGACAGAATTGCGGCTGAAACCAGCAGGGCCGCATAAACTTTACGCCGAGGGCTGGCGATGGATTCTGCAGGTATGCGTGTGAACACCCATAGGGGAAATAAAATCATCAAAAATAGATAATTCGGACGAAACTGGGTGACGCCACCAAACACAACCATCCCGGCCATGAGGCCTAAGATCAAAATTAATGTACGTCCTAGCAGGACCGATTCAAGAGACGGGCCTTGTGGATTTTTGGGTGGTTTGATGAATACAGGAAAGATCAGTAACAGCAAAACCCACAACGGCGACATGAAGGCAAACAGGGCGCGAATGATGTTCCAAAGCCCCTTTCCCACACCTTCTAGATAGGGCACGTCATTTGTGATTTGCAGCTTGAAAGCTGTGGTCAACTTAATCTGTTCCAACGAATCGAAAAGCCATAAGACGTGAGGAAATAGCACCAGGCTCGCGACGGCCAGTGTCATCAACATGCGACGTGACACGATTAAACGGCGCAGATCGGAAATCGTCAGACTTGCCCCCAGAAGACCAAAAACAAACATCGCATACGAATACTTGGTGAGCAGCCCTAGCCCTATTAATAAGCCAAGGGCTAAATACCAACGCCACTTGCCTTCCTTAGATACCTTTAAAACGGCAATGTACGTAAAGATAACGAACAGCGCGTTGAGGAGGGCGTGGCTGTAGACAAAAATGGAATTCCACGACACAAAAAATATCAATAGGGGGGAGAGCCCGGCGAGGGCAGCATCCAAACGCCGTTCCGGGCCGAGGCTAATTCTAGCGGCCTGATAAAGAGCTATATAGATTGCGCCTAAAATAATTAATTTAAAGGCGAGGGTGAGGCCTATGCTTTTTCCAAATATGGAAAACAGTGCCAAAAGAATCCAGGTGTAGAGCGGTGGGTTGGCGACGTCATAACCCCACTGAAAGGATTGCGCAAACAGCACTTGTTCCGCTTCATCTGCACCGAGAGCGCTGAATCCCCACATGCGGATAGACCAATACACAACGATCAGAGCCAACACCATCATATGGATGGCAATAGGTCGTTCTATCGTTTTCAGTAAACTATTCATCGATCTGAATTTGTTCCAAGACTTGCATTGATGTCGAGCCAATTCTTACATTATGAGCGTATTTAATGTCATGCAATTATATGAAAAGGCATGCAAGTGCTGTCTGCTTGGATCAAACGCAGGCGATCTTAAACCAATCCGTTATGCGTCCTTGGCTTAGTCCTGAGCAAACGGATTTTTACCTTTGCGCACGACCACGCGCAGCGGCACGCCCCACAGTTCAAAGTCTTCACGCAACGCGTTGGACATGTAGCGCACATAGGATTCCGGTAGGCCTTTGGCGTGGCTGACGAACAGCGCGAAGGTTGGCGGCCGGGTCTTGGGCTGGGTGATGTATTTGATTTTGATGCGCCGTCCTGAGATTAGTGGCGGCTGATGGTGTTCCAAGATGTGTTCCAGCCAGCGGTTCAGTTTGGCGGTTGGAACGCGACGGTTCCACACTTCAAACACGTCGAGCACGGCGTCGAGGATCTTATCGAGATTCTTGCCCGTCTTGGCCGAGACCGTAACCACGGGAATGCCGCGCACCTGAGGCAGGGACGTCTGCATGCGGTCGTGCAGTTTGTTGAGCGCTTCCTTTGAGTTGGTGATCAGGTCCCACTTGTTGACCACAATGATCAACGCGCGGCCTTCTTCAATGATGTTGCGCGCGATGGTCAGGTCTTGCTTTTCCAACATGTCGTTGGCGTCCAGCACCAAGGCCACCACTTGGGAAAAGTCGATGGTGCGCCGCGTTTCCGCACCCGATAGGGCTTCGATTTTTCCCGATACATTGGCGCGTCGCCGCAAGCCGGCGGTGTCGACGAGGTTGAATTCGCGCTCTTTGTAGGTCCATGGCACCATGATGGCGTCGCGGGTAATGCCCGCTTCCGGCCCGGTGAGCAGGCGTTCCGATCCTAACAATTTGTTGATCAGCGTTGACTTGCCCACGTTGGGGCGGCCAACCACGGCCAACTGGATGGGGCGGTTCAAGATGCGGTCGTCATCGCCTTCTTCGCCGCTGTCGACGTTGGGCAGAATCTCGGTTCTTTGTTGCTGCTTGCGCTTCCAGCTGGCTTGTTCTTTGGCCAAATCCGCATACGGGCGCAGGGCGTTGTAAAGATCGACCAAACCTTGACCGTGTTCCGCCGACAATGGTACCGGCTCGCCCAGCCCTAAGGCATAAGATTCCAGCAATCCCGATTGCCCGGCAGCGCCTTCGCATTTGTTGGCGACCAAGATGACGGGGGTTTTGTGACGGCGCAGCCATTGGACAAAATGTTCGTCCACCGGGGTGGGGCCGGTGCGCGCATCGATCATCATCAAGGCGACGTCGGCTTCCAAAAAAGCCGCTTCGGTTTGTTCGCGCATGCGCGATTCCAAACTGGAATCGTGGACGTTCTCCAGACCCGCCGTGTCGATGATGCGAAAGGATAAATCGCTGAGCGTGGCGTCGCCTTCGCGGCGATCACGGGTAACGCCCGGCATGTCGTCAACGATCGCCACGCGTTTGCCCACCAGTCGGTTGAACAGCGTCGATTTGCCCACGTTGGGGCGGCCAATGATGGCGACGGTTAAGGTCATTTGTTTTTTTGTTCCTACGCGCTTTTCCAAATATAGGATTGATGCGCGTCTGGTTTAAAGAGCGTTACGGGCTTAGCGATAGGCCGTTAGGGTGGCGTCATCGCTGAGGAAATAGACCGTCTCACCGGCAACGACCGGCGGGACGGAGACGCCGTCGGGCATTTCCACAGACCCGAGAATATCCCCCGTGTACGGAGAAATAGCGATGGCGACGCCCCTGGAGCTGGCAACGATCAAACGGTCGCTGACCAACAAGGGGCCGGTCCAAACAATGGCGCCTTCACGGGCGTCGATATCGTCCCAGCGCGGCAATGAGCGCACCCACAATATGCGGCCGGTGTTGCGTTCCATCGCCAACAGTTCTTCATCGCCGGTCAGGGTGAACAGATAATCACCCGCAACCCAAAACGATTCCTGGCCGCCAATGTTCTTTTCCCACAGACGGGTGCCGCTGCGCAGATCAATGGCAACCATCAAACCACTGTGGCTGATGGCGAAGACAATGCCGCGGTCGATCACCGGGTTGGCGCGAATGTGCGCCAGGGCTGCTGTGGCGTCGGTTTGGCGACGGGTCGTCAGGCTGTCCAACCACAATTGGCGACCGTTATCGACTTTCACGGCAGCCAATTCACCGGACGTATAAGGCACCACAACCACGCCTTGATCGACGGCGGGGCTGGCTGCGCCCAAAAGCATCGCCAATTCGGCCGATCCAGAATGGGTCCACAGCAAGCTACCGTCCAAGGCGGATAAGGCGTGCAGTTTGTTGTCCAAGGCGACGGCGAAAACACGGCCACCGCGCGCGGTGGGGGCGGATCGTACCGGACCGCTCACGGCTTTGCGCCACACGATTTGGCCGCTGGCGGCGTCCAGAGCGATCACCTGGGCAAACCCGGTACCGGCGAAGACCCGACCGTTCTCATAGGCCAAACCACCGGGAATGTGCCCATCGTCTTCTTCGTCAGGGGTCAGCTCGGTGCGCCACAACAGCTTGCCGTTGGCGGCATCAAAGGCGCTGACGTCGCTGTCGGTATCCATGGTGAAAATGCGACCATCGGCGATGATGGGGGTTGCGGTTAGGCGTTCGCCAGCGCTGGCGCCTGCGCCGATATCGGTGCTCCACCGTTCCGACAACTGCGGTGCGGCCGAGATGTGGTGCATGGCGTGATTGGCGTAACCACCGCTTTGCGGCCAGTCGGGTGTGGGCGAGGGGGCGGGCAGACGAATTTCCACCGTTTCCAAAGTCGTTTCAGGCTGCAAGGCGCTTTCGTGTTTGAGCACGGAAATGCGCTCACCTGGAAGAGGCGGGGCTTCGCTGCCGCCCATCCATGATTCGCAGGCGCTTAGTCCCATGACCAAAATCGCCACGGTGGATACTCGGGTAAGGATGCGGATGCTGTTCACGGAAACGGTCTTCCCTTTAAATATATGATGTCGCGCCAAAGTTCGTTATGTCAGCCGCGTTATGCGCCCCTGTTATGCACCAAGGCGTTGCAGAAGGTTTTTGGCCCGCTCGCGCAGACCTTTGGGGGCGGTGTCGTCATTGGACAAGTTTGTGAACGCCGCCTTGGCTTTTTCGCTGTCTCCAGCCTCAAGAGCAATGATCCCCAGAAGTTCACGGGCGCTATAGCGGTAAGGGTGGACGTCATCGGCGATGGACGTCAGGCGGAATTCCAATGCTTTTGGGTCATAGCCCCCGGCGTTGATCTCAACCATAATCCCCAAAATGTTGGCCAGGCCGGAAAAGGCCACGTTGCCAATGTTTTCGCGGGCGATTTTTTGGTAGAGCAACGCCGCATTCACAGCGTCCCCTTGTTTGTTCAGCAGCGCCGCTTCTTGAAATTGCGCCAACATGCCGTAGCCGCTTGCGGCGTCGTTCGACAGGGCGCTCATGGCGCTCAGCGCTGCCGCCGTGTCACCGGACTGGGCCAGTTGCAGGGCGTTTTGGAAGCGGCCGCCTTCGCTGGTGCGGGTGGAAATATCATAAGCTTTCCAACCCTGGTAGCCCGCGACGATGACCACGATTACAATGGCGACGACCACCAAAACCCCGCCGTAGCGCTGCCACAGCTTCATCATTTGTTCTTCGCGCAGTTCGTCGTTAACTTCGCGGATCAGGGCGTCTTCAGTGTGGTCGGCCACGGGTTTCTCCAGCATAAAAAAGTGTTTATCGCGCTCACGCAAACGTCTTGGGCAAGCCCCGCAAACATAAACAAGCACGCGGGCGATGGCAAACGCTCAAAAATGCAACAAAAATCAAATGATTTCAATGGTTAAGGTGAGAATGAGGCTTAATCTTCGTTCCGCCACTTGATCGAACAGCCCATGGAAGCGATTTGATCGCTGGGTCCCTGTCCGGTTTTCGCGACCATTTGCATGGCCTCAAAGAGTTCTCGCTTCGCATCTTCCGGCCCGGTTTCACGGCGCGAAGCATCCAGGCGACCACGATATTGCAGTCCCAAATCGGCGTTAAAGCCAAAAAAATCAGGGGTGCACACGGCCCCGTAGGCGCGTGCGACCTCTTGGCTTTCATCAAACAGATAGGGAAAAGAAAAGCCATTGTCAGAGGCCATGCGGACCATGTTGTCAAATGAGTCTTCCGGATACTGCGCCGGGTCGTTGGCATTGATGGCCGCAACGCCAATGCCCAAAGCCTGCAAATCCTTGACGTCGCGGATCAATCTTTGCAACACGGCCAAAACATAGGGGCAGTGGTTGCACATAAAAATGATCAAGGTGCCGTTTGGGCCTTGGATGTCGGCCAGGGTGTGGGTTTTGCCGTCAACGCCAGGCAGGTCGAAACCGATGGCTTTCCAGCCAAAATCGCAAAGGGGTGGTTGGACGGCCATGGTTTGTCCTTTCGTTTTTGTGCGCCGTGGATGGGGCGCGCGCCATATATCCACAGTGAACAGTCTTGAGATTAACGCCAAATTAACTTGGGTTGGGGGAAAATGTGAGGCTGGGTTATGCGCTTTTCAATGAGGCGGGTATGGCTTGGAGTAGGAGTTAGAGTTTTCATGCGGACGCAAAATGTCATTTTGATTGTAGCTGTGACGATGCTGGTTTCGGCCTGCAGCAATATTTATGGCTATGTGTCGCGTCCTCAGGTCAACAAAATCGGCACATTGACCGTTGTCAGTACGGCGCTCACCATGGGAACGGGTAAAACTCTGACCGATCACGCCGTTTCTCTTTATGCCAACAAGGATTGTTCAACCGTGCGCACCGAACAGGGGCGCACGTATTGCCGAGAAGACGAGCCCAACCCGGCACCCACGGTGCATTGTTACCCAACCATTGGCGACGTGACGTGTTATGCTGTGCCCGAAGCGACGCGCAGCTTAGATGAACGTGTCGGTTCTTCGTATTGACCTTACCCGGCGGTTGGCGTTTACTAGGGGGCTTGACCCTAAACATTCCGACGTCACCTCACATAAATTGAAGTTTTCTGCGCCATGAAGCGATTGTTGTTTGCCACCATTGCTTTGATTTTTTTGGCTGGAACGACCTATTGGATTTTGGGGCAAAAACCTGAAATCACTCCGGAAATGATCAATAAAATCAAGAAGGTGTCGCGGTTTAAAGAGCTGCTACCCAAAGCCGAGGCCGGCAATGCAGAGGCGCAATTTCAAATCGCGAAGATGTATGAAAGCGGCGATGGCGTCAAAAAAGATCCCCAGCAAACCCTAAATTGGTTGATAAAAGCGGCGGATCAGGGCCATGCAAAGGCGCGTTACACATTGGGCTGGATGTATGCCAACGGCATCACCGTGCGCCAAGATTATTTTTTAGCCGCAAAATATTATCGTTTGGCCGCAACCTTTAACAACGATCCTGAGGCCCAGTACCGCATGGGCGAATTGCATTTCAACGGTCGCGGGGTTGAAAATGATTATGGCAAGGCGATCGAATATTATCAGCGTGCCGCCAAACAAGGCCATCCGGCTGCCCAGTACATTCTCAGTTCCATGTATGAAGAAGGCTGGGGGATTAAGCGTGATTTGGTGATGTCTTACGTGTGGTTGAAGTTGGCCGAGCGTAAGAGCGATGAGGCCAAAGCCATCAATAAAAAATTCGACCCGCAACGGAAAATGGTTAATTTGCGCGAGAAAATGAACAATTTTCAAGTCGAACAAGCCGAAAAACAACTTCTCAGCATGAAAATTCGTTGAGCAGCGCGGCTGTAACGGGCGCGCAATCAGGTCTTATTTGGGTTTTTTCTGCGCGAGGCGCAAACGGACGATGCCCTTGAAATCATTGGGATCGGCAACTTCGCCTTTGCGGATGATTTCAACGCGGCCTTGGCGCGCCAAAAACACAGCCTGTTGCTTCACGGCGTTCAAATAGCGCTTCCACAACTCAGGCCCGTCTTTGGGGCGTCTGCGATGTTCCGCGATATGCACGGCAATGTCTTTGAAGCTCAACGAAGACACGTTCGCCAGCGCGCCAAGAATGGCGACGGCGACGGGGTCGTCTTTAGCGGGCGATTTGCCCTCAGGTGTTTCCATGTCAGTCATGAGCGGGGTGTAGCATGGAATTCAGCCAGAAGAAAAGAAAAATGCCAAACACGTAGAAATGCCGGGCACGTCGATACGTGCCCGGCATTTAAAGGCTGTGGAGGCAAAGCGGACTTAGCCTTTTTTGAGGCGGCTTAATCCAGCCAGCTTCAGCATGTGTTTTTCGTAGCCCGGTTCGCTGATGCCTTTGCGGATTTTGCGCAAGAAATATTTTTCAAACGCAATTTTCGCCAAGTGCACCCATTTGCCTTCGGACGACCAGTTGATGTTGCGCGGGGGAATTTGCGGCACGGCCACAAATGCGGCGCCGCCATCGCCGAAGTCGGCCAAACAAGCGGCGCTCCAGGTGCCGACATGGGAAGGCTCTTTGCCGTCAATGATGTCGCGGATGTTGTGCGCGGTGGCCGTGACCATACTTTCGATCATGAAGCCTGTTTTGGGACACCCCGTGGGAACCGGCGTGACCTCTACGGGCGGGATGGCGATGCAAACGCCGACCGAGAAGATGTTCTTGAAGGTTGGGTTGCGCTGGTTTTTATCGACGATGATAAAGTCACGCGGATTGCCAAGGCCTGCGATGCCCTTGACCGCGTCGATGCCGCGAAACGCCGGAAGGATCATGGACCACGCGTTGGGCAGTTCGTGTTCTTTGATCGGCGCGCCGTTGCTGTCGTGCTCGGTGGCGTAAATCATGCCGTCTTCGGCTTTGGTGACCTTGGCGTTGCAAATCCAATTGATGTGACGTTCGCGCATGATGGATTCCACCATGCCCTTGGTGTCGCCAACACCGCCAAGACCCAAGTGACCGACATACGGTTCGGGCGAGACATAGGTCATTTTGACTTTGTCGCGGATTTTGCGCTTGCGCATGTCCGTTTCGATGATCAGCGCCATTTCCAGGGCGGGGCCAAAGCACGATGCACCTGCGGCCGCACCGATAACGATGGGGCCTGGATTTTCGAGGAACTTTTCATACGCCTGCCCCGCAGCGACCGCATGGTCCACATGGCAAACAGAATGGGTGTGACCATCCGGCCCCAGACCCGGAACTTCGTCAAAGGCCAGTTCCGGTCCGGTGGCGATGATGAGGAAGTCATAATCAACGCTGGTGCCGTCGTTCAGTTCCACTTGGTTCTTGTCGGGATGAACTTTTTTGGCCCCAGATGAGATGAAATCGATGCCCTTTTTCTTGAAAACCTTCGGCATTTCGATACAGATGTCTTTGCGCGAGCGCCAATTGACGGCAACCCAAGGGTTGGAAGGCACAAAGTGAAATGTATCGGTGTTGGAGATCACTGTGATCTTTTCACCATTTTTCAGATTTTCCTTCATTTCGTAAGCCATCGGAATGCCGCCGATGCCGGCACCAAGAACGACGATATGTGTCATGTGGGGCTCCATTTCAGGTGGGGGGTCGTGTTTTGATGGTTGTCACCAAAACAGCATTCAGTATACGGAGGATTATGGTCCTCTTCGGTAAAGCCTAGATGTCTTTGGCACCTGGAGCACTGAACTCATGTTGCGCCTATGGCGTTAGGCAGCGGTGTCTTGCTTGCGGGCCAGCGGATAAAGCTGCTCGCTTTCCGCTTGAATACGGTTCCACACAAGGTCGAACATTTTATCCGTTTCTTTCACGAATTCAGCATGATCCGCAATGCGTAAGCCACCCTTTTTACACCACTTTTCAGCATATTTTTTGAACAGACGCTTGATTTCTTTTTCGCCTTCTATGAAACGTCCAACGATGGCGCGAGTCGTGCCATCGTTGTTGTTCAACAGTTCCGAATAAATCTGCTTGTTGTGGCTCATGTGCGTGTCGAACTTATCGCGATAGCGCTCAAACAGTTCACAGGTGATGCCGGAATCACACATCTCGCGATCCTGAAATAAATAGGACAACGTTTTCGCCAATTCTGCGATTTGATGGTTCTGCATGTGCAGGTCTTCGAATGACAGCATAAACACTCCCCCACACTCGTTACGCCCATAGTGGTGACGATATCACCGACAGGGGTCGAGGTGTCCCTTTGAGATTATTGATGGATATATTTTAGCGGTTATTTGTCGGACGTAAAACGTCTAAGGCATGTGGCAGATCAATGTGTTGAAGTTTTTGCTAATTAAGTAATATCTGGAACGGCATAAAAATCGAGCTTTTTACGAAAAAAGTGCGCTGGAAGCCAAGCCGTCAAACATAAACTGCACGGACAGCGCCGCCAGCAAAACACCAACAACACGGGAAATGACATTCAATCCGGTGAGGCCCAAAACCTTCTGCACTTGCCCGGCCATCAACAGCAGACCTAAGGTGATGAGCAACACGCTCAACATCGCACCGACGGTGATCGCCCAGTGGAGGAAATCCCCGCTGCTTTCTGCGCTCAGCAACACCACGGCCCCCATGGAACCGGGCCCGGCAATCAGCGGGGTTGCCAGGGGAAAGACGGAGATATCTTGCTTGTTTTTAGCCTCAGCGGTTTCGCCTTCGGTGGTGGAGTTGCCACCGGATTGACGGGCGAACACCATGTCGATGGCGATCAGCAACAGCAAAATCCCACCCGCCATACGCATGGCCGCCAAGCTGATGCCGAGACGTGCTAAGGCGGCTTCGCCAAACACGGCAAACAACAATAAAATGGCGGTGGCGATCAGCACCCCCTTCAAGGCCAAGGTGCGGCGTTGAGGTGGAGTGTTTCTGTGGGTTAACGCGGCAAACACCGCCGCCACACCGACAGGGCCGATGGTGGCGAAAAAGGTCGTAAAGGCGACCAAGGCGATTTCAATCATATGCGCATTGTCCATGAGCAGACTTTAGCACAGCATTGGCACTTTACGAGCCTTTAGGTCGTGTTTCTCGGCGGCTCATGATCTTTGCTCGCACACTCTGCCCTGATCTGGTAAGTCAGGGGGCATGGATTCACATGCGATCAGATCGAGCCTCAAAGCTCCTGTTCAACACGGCGGCGACCCGAAGGGGGGCGAGGCGCGATTTGGGGTGCCCAAAGACGGCTGGGTGGATTTGTCCACCGGCATCAACCCGGTTCCGTATCCCTTGGGTGATGTGCCAAGTCAAATGATGGCGCGGCTGCCTTTGCAAGCGGACTTGGACGCACTTTTGGCGGCGGCCCGGCGTGCTTACGGCGTTGCGGATCACGCCGCCATCATCGCCAGTCCCGGCACCCAGGCGTTGATCCAATCCGTTCCGACCCTCTTTGCGCCGTCGGATGTCACCGTTTTAAGCCCTACATATGGGGAGCACGCCCCGGCGTGGGCTGCTGCGGGGCACGCCGTTGAAGCGGTCAATTCCATTTGCGCCCAAGCGGCGCACACCGCCCCCTTTGGTGTGGTGGTGCACCCCAACAATCCCAATGGCCGCACTCAGTCGGTCGAGGGTCTGCTGGCTTTTGCGGGCGAACTGCATGACCGCGGCGGGCTTTTGGTGGTGGATGAGGCGTTTGCCGATGTTATGCCGTCGCTCAGCGTCACCCCCCATGCGGGCTGTGACGGTCTGGTGGTGTTGCGCTCTTTCGGTAAGTTTTTTGGCTTGGCAGGGGTGCGCCTGGGCTTTGCCGTCACGACTTGGGACATCGCGGAGCGATTGTCTGAAAAGCAGGGGCCGTGGGCGGTGTCCGGTCCGGCGTTGTGGGCGGGCACGCAAGCCCTGAACGATCAAGACTGGATTGAAGCGACCCGTCAGCGTCTCAAAACGGATGCTTTGCAGATGGATGAGATTTTGCAAGGAGCGGGTTTGAACGTCGTTGGCGGGACCGACCTTTATCGTTTGGTCGACAGCCCAAATGCCCAAGCCGTCTATGAAACCCTTGGCTTTGCGGGCATCAGTGTGCGGACCTTCGATTATCAGCCCAACTGGTTGCGGTTTGGTTTGCCCGGCACCGATGATGGCTGGTCGCGATTACGCACAGCTCTGGGCGGTCTTTAGGCCGAGCGGTCTATAAGGTTGGTTCTGAGTTTAGTCTTTGGGGGTGTCGTTGTTATCATTTTTGGGGCCGCTGAAAATGGCCCGCAACATGAATATGGTGGCAATAAAAATGACGGCACCCGCCACGTAACCAAAAATCGTCGAAAGCTGTGCGAACATAATATCTAGCCCTTAAAGTGAATATGTGGTGTGCCCGGCTTGAAGTTCTTGTTCCGCTTCGACCAAGGTGCCGCTAACCGTACAGGCGGGCGACGCCAGTTCCAAAAACAGATGATTGATCGTTTCGGGTGCTTTAACGGTTTCGGGGACTTCGCCCGGCATCGCAATGGCGCGCATATCGGTACGGGTGGCGCCGGGGTTGATCAGGTTGACTTTGACGTTGGTCTTGGCGCATTCCTGGGCGTAAATACCCGCGACCATTTCCAGCGCCGCTTTGGATACCGCGTAGGTGCCCCAGTACGCGCGCGGCTGATGGCCAACGGATGAGGTGGCAAAAACCACCCGACCTGCATCTGAGGCTTTGAGCAGCGGGTCCATCGAGCGCAACAAACGCCAGTTGGCGGTTAGGTTGATGTCCAACACCCGTTGCCATTCTTTCGGATCGATGTGGGTGATGGGGGCCAAGGTGCCCAAGGTGCCAGCGTTGCCGATCAGCACGTCGAGCTTTTTAAAGCGTTCATAAATCGCCCCGCCGATTTTATCGATAGTGTCAAAATCCGTCAGATCGCATGGCACCAGCGTGGGCGCTTGGAAACCTTGACCGCGCAGCTCGTCGTCCAGTTCTTCCAGCGCGCCTTGGGTGCGGGCGGTGAGAATCAGGTGTGCGCCTTGTTCGGCAAAACACTGGGCCAGTGCGCGACCAATGCCGCGAGAAGCGCCGGTGATCAGGGCAACACGGCCCTCAAGAATTTTGTCAGCCATATGAGTTCTCTAACTTTAGTCTTCAGACAAGAGTGTCAATTGTTCGGAGCCCGAATGCCCATCTTTGTCCACCAGGGGCAAGGGATATTCGCCGGTGAAACAGGCATCGCAATACTGCGGGCTGGCTTGATTGCGGGCTTCTTCGCCAACGGCTCTGTACAGGCCGTCATTGGAAATGAACGCCAAGGTGTCGACACCGATGTGCTTGGCCATTTCCTCAACCGTCATGTTGTGGGCCATCAGTTGTTCTTGATTGGGGGTGTCGATGCCGTAAAAGCAGGGGTGCGTGGTGGGCGGACTGGAAATGCGCATGTGCACTTCTTTGGCACCGGCGTTACGCATCATTTCGACGATTTTCATCGATGTGGTGCCGCGCACGATGGAATCATCCACCAAAATCAAGCGCTTGCCTTTGATCCATGCCCGGTTGGCGTTGTGTTTGAGCTTCACGCCCAAGTGGCGAATGGTGTCGGATGGTTGGATAAATGTGCGGCCCATATAGTGGCTGCGAATGATGCCCAGATCAAACGGCACGCCGCTTTGTTCGGCGTAGCCGATGGCGGCGGGCACGCCGCTGTCGGGCACCGGCACAATCATGTCGGCTTCCACATGGCTTTCCCGGGCCAGTTCGCGGCCGATGGCTTTGCGCACCGAATACACACCCTGGCCTTCGATCACACTGTCGGGGCGGGCGAAGTAAATGTATTCGAAAATGCAAAAGCGCGACGGCTTGGGGGGGAACGGTTTGAGGCTTTGCATGCCGGTTTCGCTGAACACAACAATTTCGCCGGGTTCCACATCGCGCACATAGTCGGCTCCGATGATGTCCAGCGCGCAGGTTTCCGATGCCAGCACGTGGCCGTCGCCGATGCGGCCAATGACCAAGGGCCGCACGCCGGACGGGTCGCGCACGCCGATCAGCTTTTGGCGGGTCAGGGCAACAAGGGAATAGGCTCCGGTGACGCCGCCGAGCGCGTCGATCAGGCGGTCGAGGACCTTGCGATACGAACTGGTGGCCACCCGGTGCAAGATGGTTTCGGTGTCAGAGGTGGATTGAAAGATGCAACCCCGTTCGACCAGTTCCGTGCGACACGTGCGGGCGTTGGTGAGATTGCCGTTGTGGGCAATGGCAAAACCGCCGAACACCAAATCGGCGAACAGCGGTTGAACGTTGCGCATTACGGTGCCACCGGCCGTTGAATAACGCACATGACCGATGGCCATGGGGCCTTCAAGGCGACTGATGACGTCTTCTGAATTGAAGTTGTCGCCCACACTGCCCAGTGCGCGGTGGCTGTGAAAATGCTTGCCGCCGAAAGACACCACACCCGCCGCTTCTTGGCCGCGGTGTTGCAGCGCATGCAAGCCCAATGCGGTCAGCGCTGAGGCGTCGGGGTGGTTGTAAACGCCAAAAACGCCGCATTCGTCGTGAAAATGGTCGTCATGTGGAAACGAAGCGGTAATGCGGGGGGTATCCATGGTCTTCACGATCCGTATTTGGGCCAGGCCGATATTGGGCTAGGAGTGCGTTGCGGGGGCACGGGTTGCGGGTCACTGGCTGGTTTCAAAGAGCCTGTCCATTTCTGTGCGTTCTTTTTTACCATATCCATCCGTTTTTGAGCCATCCGGTGATTGAGGTACGGCATTGATGGCTTTGTCGAGCAGGGTTTTGCTTTGCTCTTTCAGCGACGGACCCTTTTGGGGGTTTTTCGCTGACGGGTCGCCCGGTGCTTTTTTGGCATCTTTGTCACTGGGCGGGGCCAAGTTTTTTAACAGGGTTGCACCTTGGACAATCATCGGAATGGTGCGGGCTTCATAAATCCATTTGGGCTGTTCGTCGGGCGGGGTCATCCATTCGTAGCCGATCCACACCAGCGCCACGATAACCCCACCGCGGAGTATACCAAACAAAAAACCCAACGCCCGGTCCAAAGGCCCCAGCGCACTTTCCTTGACGCCATTGGAAATGCGCCGCGTGATAATAGATAAGATCACCAGCGCGCCAATAAAAATCACAATGCCCGTGACCAGGGTGGCGATGAAGGGGTCTTGGATGAATTGCAGGGTGAACTGCTCGACCGCGGGGGTGGCGTACATGGTGGCGAAAACCGCGCCGATCCATCCCCCGATGGACAAGACCTCATGCACGAACCCGCGCGCATAAGCGAAAGCGCCCGAGATCAAAAGTAGGCCAATGACAAGGATATCAATCCAGTGCATGTGCGCTCAAAACCCGCCTTCGTTTTCGAACATCTGCGCCAGTTCTTGGATATGGCTCAATTCGTTCGATGTTATGCCTTTGACAACCGCCTTGTTTTTGCCCCGGTTCTTGGGGACTAAGGCCCGCGTAAAACCCAATTTAGCCGCTTCTTTAAGCCGTCCCTCGGCGTGGCTCACGGCGCGAACTTCGCCCGACAAGCCGATTTCGCCGAAAAAGAGGCTGCCTCTGGGTACGGCGATGTCGCTTAAAGACGACAACAGCGCGGCGGCGACGGCCAAGTCGGCGGCAGGCTCCGTCACCCGGAGTCCACCTGCGACGTTCAAGTACACGTCGTTGGCTCCAATGGCAACCCCACATCGATTTTCGATCACCGCCATCACCATGGCCAAGCGGGAACTGTCCCACCCCACAACCGCGCGGCGCGGGGTGGCCAGGGTGGATGGTGAGACCAGGGCTTGAACCTCCAAAAGCATGGGGCGTGTGCCTTCCATGCCCGCAAACACCGCAGAACCGCTGACATCTTGGTCGCGATCGGACAAAAACAAAGCGGATGGATTGCTGACTTGGGTGAGCCCCGCGTCGGACATTTCAAACACGCCGATTTCGTCGGTGGCGCCAAAGCGGTTTTTGACCGCACGCAAAATTCTGAACTGGTGGCTGCGGTCGCCTTCAAAATAAAGCACCGTGTCGACCATATGCTCCAACACCCGAGGCCCCGCAATTTGCCCTTCTTTGGTGACGTGGCCGACCAAAATGATGGGAAAGCCCTTGCGTTTGGCCAGCCGGATCAGTTCTTGAGCCGACGTGCGGACCTGCGCCACGGTGCCGGGCGCGCTTTCCAAGCTATCGACGAACATGGTTTGGATGGAATCGATGATCGCCACGTCGGGCGGGTCGTTGTCCAAGGTGGTGACGATGTCGCGCACATTGGTGGCGGCGGCAAGTTGCACCGGGTTTTTTTCCAGGTTTAGGCGGCTGGCGCGCAGACGCAGCTGATCGACCGCTTCTTCACCGCTGATGTAGGCCACCCGTCCGCCCTTGGACAGTTCGGCTGCGGCTTGCAGCAAGATGGTTGATTTGCCGATGCCGGGCTCACCGCCCACCAAGATGGCGGAGCCTGCGACCATGCCGCCGCCCAATACGCGGTCAAATTCTTCGATGTTGGTTTTGCGCCGGGGGGCCTGTTTTTCTTTGCCCTCTAAGCCGACAAAGCTGATTTTGCGGCCCTTTTGCGCGCCAAGACCCTTGGGCGTGTCGTCGCTTGCGGCTTCTTCGCTGAGCGTATTCCATGCCCCGCACGCGTCGCATTTGCCGTTCCATTTGGGGAAGCTGGCACCGCATTCGGCACAGACGTAAAGGGTTTTTGACTTGGCCAATGGGTATCCTTAAAGCGAAAGACATGAGGCGGCGGTACGCGCGCGCAGTACACCTCCTTCGACGTTCAAGTCTTAGCGTGATTCGGGGTGTCACCTCAAGGTGGTAGCAGGCCACTTTGCCAAGGAGACCACAGCGTCGTGCTGTGGGGCTTTCCCTGAGGATGTGGCTTGGTAAGAGTTGGTGGGTTTGATATGATAGATCTTCGCCCCTCCGTCCGTGCAGGGGTCTATCCAAGGGGAGGTGTGAGCCATGGATTGCAAAACCGTGATGGCACCGATCAAAACCAGCTTGTACACCGACGAGACCATCGGTCATGTGATTGATTTCATGGTGGAAAAGCACATGGGCTTGGTGCCGGTTATCGAACGTGACGGCACCTTTGCGGGGCTGATCGGCGGTGAGTCCCTGATCCCATATTTAATGCCCAAATCTTTGAGCGCGCTGGGCACCTTGTTTCGCCACGGGGCGATGAAAAAAGCCAGCTTCCTCCACGAAACCGCCGAAGATATGAAAGAGCGTTTGGATGCTTTGCGCGATCGTCCCATCGGCGAAATCATCGCCCGCAACGTCAAGACCGCCACCCCCGAAACGCCGTTGATCGATGTGTTGATGATGATCAGAGAAAAACAATACGTGGTTCCCGTCGTTGATGCCGAGCGCAAGCTGGTGGGGGCCATTTCTTTTTTCTCGGTCATGTACGGTTTGAATAAAGAGTACGACCGCGAAACCGTGGAACGGCTCAAAGCCGAAGAACGCGCAAGCCGTCAACAACAAGACGCCAAGAGGGATGAGTTATGAGTCTGCAAGGAGCAGGGGAAGCGGCGTCTCATGCGGTGATGTTTGGTCTGGACCCTTTGTGGCTCAGCACCGGGTTGTTGATTGCGTCTTACGTGGTTTTGTTGAGCGAGAAGTTCAATCGCACGGTGGTGGCGTTGTTGGGTGGGGGCTTGGTGATCATCACCGGAGTGCTGTCGCAAGCGCAAGCCATCGCGTCGATCGATTTCAACACCATCGCCCTGTTGACCGGCATGATGATCATCGTGGCGGTGACCCGGACGTCCGGCGTGTTTGAGTTTGTTGCCATTTGGGCGGCAAAACTGGTTAAAGCCGACCCGGTCGGTATCTTGATTGCGCTGTCGCTTGTGACGGCGTTGTTTTCTGCATTTTTGGATAACTTAACGACGGTTCTGCTGGTGGTTCCGGTGGCTTTGTTGATTGCGGAAAAGCTCAAAGTCTCGCCGTACCCGTATTTGATTTCGCAGATTTTGGCGGCCAACATCGGCGGCACGGCGACGCTCATCGGCGATCCGCCCAACATCTTGATCGGTTCGGCCACGGGGCTGGACTTCATGCAGTTTTTGGAAAACTTGGCCCCGGTTTCGCTCCTGATTTTGATCGTGATGGTGCCGATTTTTAAAATTTTATGGGGCAAGGATTTGGTTGCCACGCAAAAGAATCGCGACAGCATCATGCGCTTTCGCGAAGCGGACAGCATCACCGACATGCGCTTGCTGGTGATGTCTTTGGGCGTGTTGGTGTTGGTGATTTTGGGCTTTATCATCGGCGAGAATTATCACATTCCCCCTGGCACCATCGCCATGTTCGGTGCGGCGGTGTTGTTGTTGATCACCAGCATCGGTCTGGAAGGCGAAGAGCAAACCGAAAGGCTGCACCACGCCCTTCTTGAAGTGGAATGGGCCGCGCTGCTGTTTTTCATCGGCTTGTTTGTCATTGTCGCGGGGGTGGAACACGCCGGGTTGCTCGAAATCTTGGGCCACGACTTGATTGTGTTCACGGGCGGTGATCCCGCGCGCACCGCCATTTCGACCCTGTGGCTATCGGCCATCGTTTCGGCGGCGGTGGACAACATTCCGTTTGTCGCCACCATGATACCCTTGGTCCACAGCATGCAAGACGCGTTGGGCGGGGCGGCGGCTTTGGAACCGGTGTGGTGGTCGCTGGCATTGGGTGCGTGCTTGGGCGGCAATGGCTCGTTGGTGGGGGCGGCGGCCAACGTGGTGGTGTCGGGCATGGGCGAACGCGCGGGCTATCCCATCAGCTTTTTACAGTTTCTCAAATTCGGCTTGCCGTTGATGGTGCTCAGCATCGTGATTGCGAACGGATATATATATCTGCGCTATTTTTGGTGAGGTTTTGACGGCCAATAGCGCAAGCCCAAAAACAAGCCCGTCGCGCTGAATGCGCCCACGGCCCCGGCCCATACGTCCAGCCACGGCCAAAACAAACTCGCCACCAAAACGCCAAAAAACAGGCACAGCATGGTTGCTCTCCTCAATTGGCCAGCGCAGGACGAGGGGTTTTGGTTTTGGGCACGGCTTGGGTCGGCCCGGCTTGGTGATGGGTCATTTTCCAGGCGTCGTTTTCGCGGGCAAAAATGTTGGTCGCGGCCAAGACGTTGTCGCCGATGCGCTCCAAGCACGTCACCCAGGCGACGGGACCGACAATCATCGGCGTCGCGTCCAAGTGGGTCACTGCGGCCGTCTCGCCACTGTCCAAAATCGCCCGCCAACTTTCCAAGACAACGGTGCGGCTGAGCATCAACGGCCCGCCCGGATGAATGCACGACACCGGCAAGGTGCGCGCCCACAAATCGTCCATGGCGGCAAAATCACCGCGTCCAAAAGCCGCGTAAAAAGCATCATTGGCAAACAAAACTTCCGTTTCATCCGGCGGAAACATCGGCAAACTCCCAATCAAACCATCCCCTGAAGGTGGCCCGGATGGCACCAAGATGCAAGGCGAGAGATGGTTTGCATCCCCAATCGTTCATCCGTAACGAAGGCGGCAAAGCCCGCCCAAATAGCCCTGGATTGCGTCGCTGCGCTCGCAATGTCGGTCGAGTGTTGGGCCACCGTCCGCGTGTCATTGCGAGCGCCCTTGGCGCGTGGCAATCTATAGGCTTTGGCCGAGCAGGAACAATTGAAGTTTTTGCCCCGCCCAATCTCACCTCAACCCTTGGTCTTTTCGAAGATGTGCTATAGCGTGCAAAGACGCGCCACAAGCACCCAGACCGAGAACCCGCCATGAAATCATTTTCCACTGTCCTCAAAGCAATCCTAACAGCACTCGGTTTGACGCTTGTTCTGGCGATGCCCGCAGCGACTGAGGAGGCGGCTCCGGCTCCAGCCCCAGTTCCCCAAATCTCACCTAGTGAACGCGACCTTCTTACCCTACAACACCAGTTTGAACTGCTGACTAAAGACTTTGAGCGACTGCAAAGTGAAACGGACCGGGATAAGACTGAGCAATCAGACCGTATGGCGTTTCAAGATCAACGCATTTCGGACGTTCAAACGTTTTTCGGAATGATTGTAGGTGTCTTGGGCATAGTGATTGCGGTAGCCAGTATCGCAACTTTCTTTACCTCTCGCAGCAAGGCCAAAAACCAAGCCGAGGAATCAGCCCGGCAATGGATGCAAGACCATGCACCTGACGTAGCCGATAAACTGGAAAAAACCTACATCGAACCGATTGAAGCCCGACTTGCTGAGGCCGAGCAAAAAATCAACTCCATGGTGGAAAGCGTTACCGATAAGCACGATAGAATCAGTCAAATTCTGGAACATGCTCAAGACGCCATCCAAAAAGGCGATGGGGCACAAATCTCCAATTCCGACAAAGATGCTTTGGACGAGGCGGCCAAGGCAACAAAGGTAAAGCCAAGGGAACAGTGGACATACACGGACTGGTTAATTGCCGCCACACAGGCATATTTTAAGGGTGATTTTATTGAAGTAGCTGAAGCAAGTAATCGAGCGGCACAGTCTTCCGATGCCACCCAGAAACAAGCTGCCGAATCACTCGTTGCTAAAGGCCTTGCACTGAGCTTGGCGGGGTGCCCGGAGGAGGCGCTGGCCACCTATGATGCGGTGGAGGCGCGCTTTGGCGGGGCCGCAGAGTTGGTGTTGCGCGAACAGGTGGCAAAGGCCCAGGGAAATCGGGGCTTTACGCATTTGACCTTGGCGAAAAAAGCGGGGCAAACGGCGCAGGGGGTGGAGCAGGCTCAGGGGCTGTTGATGACCGCGCTGGCAGATGTTGAAGCTGCGCTCGGCGTGCAGCCCGATGACCCCATCCAGCTTGGCAACAAAGCCTATGCCCTGTTCTTGCTTGGGCGGAACGCCGAGGCGGAGGCGCCGTTGCGTCGTGCCTTGGAATTGGGGGGGGAAGAAGCTCGCAAGAACGAATTGGACGACGCCAAAATCCATCCCCTGCCCCAAGACGATGCCTTTGTCGCGTTGGTTAATCGCATATGGGATGAAGTTCAGGTGGCGAAAAAGGCGGGCGGTGACGCTTAAGCCCGAACCGCCATCTGAATGGGTCCGTCGGCTTTGCCGTGGATGAATTGGTCGACGTGGGCGTTGCCGGAATGGTCGATGTCTTCGACCGGGCCTTGCCAGATGATTTTGCCTTCAAACAGCATGGCGACGCGGTTGGCGATTTTGCGTGCCGACGCCATGTCGTGGGTGATGGACAGCGCCGTGGCGCCCACTTCGCGGGTGACCTTGACGATCAAATCATTAATCACGTCGGCCATGATGGGGTCGAGCCCCGTGGTGGGTTCGTCGAAAAAGATGATTTCCGGGTCCGCCGCAATGGCGCGCGCCAAGCCGACGCGCTTTTGCATGCCGCCCGAAAGTTCCGCCGGCATCAAGTCGGCGACGTCGGCGTTCATGCCCACCTGGGCGAGTTTCTGCACCGCGATTTCATGAGCCTGTTTGCGGTCGCAACGTTTTTCCGCCAACAGTCCAAACGACACGTTTTCCCACACCGGCAAGCTGTCGAACAGCGCCGCGCCCTGGAACAGCATGCCGAATTTGTGGTTGACCCGTTCGCGCTCCGACGTGCTCATGCCGATGACCTCTTCGCCATCGACTTTGATGGAGCCCCGCTCCGGCGTCATCAACCCTAAGATGGATTTCAGCATCACCGATTTGCCGGTGCCCGACCCGCCGATGATGACCACGCTTTCGCCAACGCCGACGTCCAGGTCGATGCCGTTCAAGACCACTTTGCGGCCAAAGGATTTGGCCACGTCGCGCAGTTGAATTTTGGGTGTGTCGGCCATTACGTGCGGTACCTCATTTGGCAAAAAATATTTCGGTGAGGATATAGTCGGAGCACAAAATCAAAATGCTCGCCGACACCACCGCGTTGGTGGTCGCCGTGCCCACGCCCTGCGCGCCGCCCTTGGAATTGTAGCCGTGATAGCACCCCATCAAGGAAACGATAAAGCCAAACACGGCGGCTTTGACGAGGCCCGAATTGACGTCTTCGGCGGTCAAAAAATCCCAGGTGTTTTGCAAGTAGTTGGCCGGGTTGAAGCCGAGCTTGTAGACCGCCACCAAATAGCCGCCGAACACGCCGATGACGTCGGCCACCAACACCAACAGCGGAAACATGGTGATGCCCGCAATCAAGCGCGGCGTGACCAGATACTTCATCGGATTGGTGGACAAGGTGGTCAGCGCGTCAATTTGTTCGGTCACCCGCATGGTGCCGATTTCGGCCGCCAGCGACGCCCCGATGCGTCCCGCCACCATCAAGCCCGCCAGCACCGGACCCAGTTCGCGGGTGATGGACAAAACCACCACGTTGGCGATGGCGCCCTCGGCTGAAAAACGGGAAAATCCGGTGTAGCTTTGCAGCGCCAAAACCATGCCCGCAAACACCGCCGTCAGGCCCACCACGGGCAATGAATAATAACCGATGTCGATCATCTGGCGCAAAATGATGCGCGGGTAATAGGGCGGACGCACGATGTGCGACAGGCCTAAGGCCATGAACGAGATCAACCGCCCGGTGGTGCCCAGGAATTTTAGAAAAACGCGGCCGATGGCTTGCAATGGATTCATAGGTTTACTTAACTCTTATCCAACTGAACGTTTGCCCAACTTAACACTTAGCCAACATAGACGCGGTGATAGCGTGCGCCCAGGTTGGTGAGAACTTCATAGCCGATCGTGCCTGCCCGTTCAGCCACATCGTCGACCGGATTGTGCGGGCCAATCAAATCGGCCAGCATGCCCGGTCGGCATAACGCTTCGGGCACATTGGACACGTCAATCGTGATCAAGTCCATAGAGACCCGTCCCACCAAGGGCGCTGGATGTTCACCAATATAAGCCATCCCCCGGTTGGACGCGCTGCGATGATAGCCGTCCGCATAGCCCACGGATAGGGTCGCAACGCGCGTCGCACCTTGGGCTGTGTAGGTGGCACCGTAGCCCACGGTCTGGGGGGTGTCAATTGTTCGCACTTGAAGGATTTTGCCTTGCAAACGAACCACTTGAGCCATGGGGTTGGGCTCATGTGGGGTCGGGTTGACGCCGTAAAGGGCGACGCCCGGACGGACCACGTCGTAGTGAAATTCTGCGCCCAAAAAAATGCCCGATGAATTTGCCAACGAGGCGCGGGGTGGGTTCAACAGTTCACGGGTCAGCTCAAAAATCGCCACTTGGGCCATATTCATCGGCTCGTCGGGCTCTTCGGCGATGGCCAAATGGCTGATCAAGATGTCGAGGTTCAAGTGCGACAGGCGGTTTTCATCTTCCACCAGCCTGCGCAATTCATCGTGCGGCAGGCCTAAGCGCGACATGCCGGTGTCGATGTGCACATCGCACGCCAAGGTCTTGCCCGCCGCCGTACAAAAGGCATACCAGGCATCGATTTCGTCCAAGGAATTGAGCACCGGGATGAGGTTGTGTTCAGAAAAATCACGCTCTGCACCATCCATCAACCCGTTGAGGATGTGGACGGCACGGTCGCCACCCAACACCGAGCGCAGGCGGATGCCTTCGTCGATGGAGGCGACAAAAAAGGTTTTGCAGCCCGCATCGCTGAGCGCCCGTGCGGCGTGTCCATCGTCTATCCCGTAAGCACTGGCTTTGACCACGGCGGCGCAGTCTGCCGTAGGGGCTTGGGCCGCCAAGGTGCGCCAATTGGATTTGAGCGCCTCCAAATCGATGGTCAAAATCGC
Organism: Magnetovibrio blakemorei; assembly: GCF_001746755.1. GTDB lineage: Bacteria > Pseudomonadota > Alphaproteobacteria > Rhodospirillales > Magnetovibrionaceae > Magnetovibrio > Magnetovibrio blakemorei. The sequence goes on from NZ_MCGG01000013.1 coordinate 23,162, forward strand.
CCCGGCGCGCCGCGCTTCGGGGGTGTTGAGAAGCGTGGGAACCGTCACCGTCATGGCCCCTCATAAGCGGGATGATGGGGATCGAGATCAGCAAAGCGGGTGAACTCGCCTTGGAACGACAGCCGCACGTCGCCGATGGGGCCGTGACGCTGCTTGCCGATGATCACATCGCCGATGTTCTTGATCTTCTCGAGCTTTTCTTCCCACTCATGAATTTTGTCGAGATTGTCCGGATCGGGGCGTTTGCGCTCGTGATAATACTCAGGCCGATAGATAAACATCACCACGTCGGCGTCTTGCTCGATGGAGCCCGATTCACGCAAATCGGACAATTGCGGGCGGGGCGGGTCGCGACTTTCCACCGCACGCGACAGCTGCGACAGGGCGATCACCGGGATGTTCAGTTCCTTGGCCAGGGTTTTCAGGCCACGGGTGATTTCCGAAACTTCGTTGACGCGCCCGTCCGATGATCCCGGCGGCGGGGAAATCAGCTGCAAATAATCGACCACGATGAGGCCCAGGTTATGCTGGCGCTTCAAGCGTCGGGCGCGGGTGCGCAGCGCCGACACGGTGAGCGCCGGCGTGTCGTCGATGAACAGCGGAATGCGGTGCAGTTCCTGGGACACCACCACCAGACGGGTGAACTCTTCGTTGGCCAGTTCGCCTTTGCGCATTTTGTTGGACGACACTTCGACCTGTTCGGACAAAATACGTGCGGCGAGCTGTTCGGACGACATTTCCAGCGAGAAGAAGCCCACCACCGCGCCCTCTTCGCCACCGGACTTATGGTACGAATAGGCCGCGTTGTAGGCGATGTTGGTGACCAGCGCGGTCTTGCCCATGGATGGGCGACCGGCCAAAATCAACAGATCGGAGTTGTGCAGGCCGCCCAACATTTGGTCAAGATCTTTCAGCCCCGTCGTGACCCCCGCCAGCGCGCCGTCGCGTTTGTGCGCGGCTTCGGCCATGTGGATGGCTTCCATGATGGAGGTGCGAAAATCTTGAAAGCCGCCCTCAAAGTCGCCTTGGGTCGCCAGGTCATATAGTTGTTGTTCAGACCTTTCGATCTGGTTGGTGGCGGATTCTTGAACCCCCTGGTCGTAGGCCCCGTTGACCATTTGCGTGCCCAGGGCGATCAATTCGCGCTTCATGTGCAAATCGTAAATGATCCGCCCGTATTCGCCGGCGTTGATGATGGTGACCGCGCTCGCCGCCAATTCGGCCAGATACACGGCTCCGCCCATGGCGATGAGTTCGTCGTTGCCTTCAAAAAAGCCCGCGAGGGTGATGGGGTCGGCGATTTGGCCGTTTTCCATCAGCTTTTGTGCGGCTTGAAAGATTTTGCCGTGTTCTGGAATGGCGAAGTGCTCGGCGCGCAAAAACTCCGACACCCGCTCATAGGCGCGGTTGTCGGTGAAAATCGCCCCCAGCAAGGCTTTTTCCGCCGTTAAGTTGTGCGGCAGGGTGCGAAAGGCGGGCATGTCTTTGGCGGGCGCGTTTTTTGCGGGAAGGTCGCCCGGGGGGCGAAGCTGATAGCCGGGATCGTCGTGATGAAGCGGCTCAAACGAACCCATATCGTCCGGATGGGGGCCATCCGGGATGTCGGGCAGGGGGATGATGTTATCTCTGTCGGTCATGGTCCGCACAGTACGTCCGTTTTACGTTGTTCACAGCCTGTGAATAGCGTGAATAGTGGGGTTAGTTTCAGATATATATTTTAAACGGATTCGCGCCCCCGGCGAAGGCCTTGCGGTCTCCGGTAATATATCAACGGCATTCCCGGTGCGATCCCCGCTACGATCCAGGGTGCGATTCCCGGCCCGTATTTGCGCATGAGTTGTGCAAATCCGTTTACTGGGGTATCGCTTAAAAACATCGGAACACTATGAGAACATATGGTAAATTTTTATTATTTTACAAGGGAGTAAAATTTTTCTGGACAATGAGAACAAAATGAGTACATCCTGTCTTCATTGAACAACAACAACCTCTATGAAAGATTGGAGTGGGGATCATGTCACAATCGAGTTTACGTTTGGTGGAGAAAAACTCCGTGGATAAAAATAAGGCTCTCGAAGCCGCCGTGTCGCAAATTGAACGCGCCTTTGGCAAGGGTTCGGTGATGAAACTTGGCCAGCGCGAAACGGTCGAGGCGGATACGATTTCAACCGGGTCCATTGGACTCGACATCGGTTTGGGTATCGGCGGTTTGCCGAAAGGTCGGGTCGTGGAAATTTATGGGCCGGAAAGTTCCGGTAAAACCACCTTGGCGCTGCATGTGATTGCGGAAGCGCAGAAAAAAGGCGGCACCTGCGCGTTTGTCGATGCAGAACATGCCCTGGACCCGGTCTATGCCCGCAAACTGGGCGTCAACATTGATGAATTGCTGATTTCACAGCCCGATGGCGGCGAGCAGGCTTTGGAAATTACCGACACTCTGGTGCGCTCCGGCGCGATTGATGTGTTGGTGGTGGACTCGGTCGCCGCTCTGGTGCCGCGTGCGGAATTGGAAGGCGAAATGGGCGACCATCACGTCGGCTTGCAGGCCCGTTTGATGAGCCAGGCGTTGCGCAAACTGACCGGCTCGGTGGCGCGGTCGAACACGTTGGTGATCTTCATCAACCAAATCCGCATGAAAATCGGCGTGATGTTCGGCAACCCCGAAACCACCACCGGCGGCAATGCGCTGAAATTCTACGCCTCTGTACGTTTGGAAATCCGCCGCATCGGCGCCATCAAGGACCGCGAAGAAGTGGTCGGCAACCAGACCCGCGTCAAAGTCGTGAAAAACAAAATGGCCCCGCCGTTCAAAATGGTCGAATTCGACATCATGTATGGCGAAGGTGTGTCCAAGATGGGCGAACTGCTCGATCTCGGCTTGAAGGCGGAATTGGTTGAAAAGTCAGGCTCTTGGTTCTCGTGCAATTCAACGCGCATCGGCCAGGGTCGGGAAAACGCAAAGCAATACCTGCGCGACAACCCGGAAATGGCCATCGAACTGGAACGCCAAATCCGCGCCAACGCCGGTTTGATTGCCCAGGAAATGCTCGTCGGTGGTCCGGACTCCATGGGCGACGATGACGGCGCAGACGACAGTGCCGTTAACGACGACTGATCCGTTTTCGGCCTTTAGCGCCAAACTTTTTTGCCAACAGGTCTTTGACCAACGGGCAAACCTCTCCGCATGATCCCCATGCGCTGAACGCGGCTCCCAAATCTTTCCAGTGTTCGCGCACGGGGCAGACCTTGGGGGCCGCGTTCTGTTTATGGCGTGTCTGATAACGCGACCTTCGCAAATGGTTGCTGTCACAAAGCCGCCAGACACATTAAACATCCCTATCTTCACTGTTCAGGGGCAAATCATGGCGCAGAAAGCCACTATCTATAAAGTTGAACTTTCCGTTGCCGACATGGATCGTCACTATTACGAGACCCATAACCTGACCGTTGCCAAACATCCTTCGGAGACGGATGAGCGGTTAATGGTGCGTATTCTCGCTTTTGCTCTGAATGCCCATGAGCACCTGGAATTTACCCGGGGGCTTTCAACGGATGACGAGCCAGACATTTGGCAGAAAAGCTTAGGCGGCGAGCATGAGTTGTGGGTGATGTTGGGACTGCCGGATGAAAAGCTTATTCGACAATCGTGTGGCAAGGCCAACCAAGTGATTGTCTATTGTTATGGCGGCAGAACGGCTGAGGTGTGGTGGGGAAAAATCCAAAACAGCACCACCCGATTTGACAACCTTCAGGTTATCAATTTTTCAAAGCAGGACACCAGCGAACTCGGAAGCCAGGCCCGTCGCTTAATGAAGATACAAGTGAATATTCAGGGCGGCGATGTCATGGCCAGTTGTGATGACAGCATCGTGTACATGACCCCGGTCAAATGGAAAGGTGCTGATCGTTCAGCATAAGGCTTCGCGTACAAAAGCCGACGTTTTTGAGGGGTGTCTAGGATTTCTGTTCATAGCCAAAGGCGCCAGCCATTTTTGCACGTCTAAGAGACCTGCGTCAGGCATAAACACAGTTAAGAACTGTGATTTACGTGGTATAATGCCCAATGTCTTTCCGTATCATGAGACAGATAGGATTGAACATGCGCTACGTTCTATTCAGCCTTTTCGCAACTTCCTTTAGCTTCCTTACTACCACAGGGAGTGCTTGGGCCGCACCGGATATCGTCACTTTGGATGTCATGGCCATGACGTTCACGTTCATTGGTGGCTTGGCCCTGTTCCTTTTAGGCATGGAAACCATGTCCATGGCGCTGCGCAATCTGGCGGGAGAACGGTTGCAGTCGGTACTTGCACGGCTGACGACAAACCGTTTTACCGGCGTGGCGACGGGCACTGCGACCACGGCACTGATCCAATCCTCCTCGGTAACGACGGTCTTGGTCGTTGGTTTTGTCAGCGCAGGATTGCTGTCCCTGCAGCAATCTATTGGGGTGATTTTTGGTGCTGAAATCGGTACCACCATCACGGCCCAGATCCTTGCTTTCAAGATCACCCACTACGCCCTGCCGATGATCGCGGCGGGGTTAGCTCTGGCGCTCTTACCTTTGAGTGCTCAAACACAACACTGTGGTAGAGGGCTGTTGGGCCTCGGCTTGATTTTTTTCGGTATGGGTCTTATGAGCCAAGGCATGGCGCCGTTGCGCAGCTATCCCCCGTTTATCGATATGATGATGCAGGTGGAGCACCCCCTAATCGGCATCTTGCTGGCAGCGGGATTTACCGCTCTGGTCCAATCCTCATCGGCAACAACTGGCATTGTCATCATCATGGCGAGCCAGGGCCTGATCACCTTGCCTGCGGGCATCGCCTTGTTGTTCGGGGCCAATATAGGCACTTGCATTACCGCCCTACTCGCCTCAATCGGACGGAGCCGGGAGGCTGTTCAAGCGGCAATTGTTCATATTCTTTTCAATTTTATGGGCGTCATGATCTGGACCATTTTGATCGGCGTTGACACCATGGTGTCTTTGACCACTTGGGTATCCCCAGTCAGCGAAGGGTTGCAGGGAACCGCCTTGTTGGCGGCTGACGCTCCCCGTCAACTGGCCAATGCGCATACTCTGTTTAATGTCATCAATACATTGATCTTCATCCCGTTCGTGGCTCAGTTTGCCTGGATGGCCCGGCGAATCGTGCCCCCTGTTTTTGTCCAGGCGTCACCCCCGAATACGCCAGACGCAGCAGGCCCGCGTGCTGATATTCCTTGGCTTTTGGATCCTAAATGGTTGGGAGACCCTCGCAAGGCTTTAGAAACAGCACGTATGACGATTGTCGATACCATGGGTCAGCGGGTCTTGCGCATGTACGAAGAAATCCTGTCCGCCCTGCTGAATGGCGACCGCAATGCACTTGCGATCGTGGTTGAAATGGACCATGAGGTGAATACAACTTACCGTGGCGTGGTTGATTACTTAACTAGCCTGAGCTTGAATCGCCGCTTGTCACCTGACCTCGGTAAACGGGTTACCATGTTGCTTGAGGCCGCGCGGCAACTTGAAAACATTGGCGACATCATCAAGACCAACCTCGTTCATTTAGGTGAGGAGAATATTGCGCGTGGTATCCAGTTCAGCCCCTTCGCGCAGGATCACATTGTCAGCTTCCATGCCGAGGTTGGTGACGCATTGGGCACCTGCCTAGAGGCCATGATTACGTCGGACTTCGCATCGGCACAAGAGGTCGTCGATTCCAAACCCAAGATCAAAGACCTTTTGGCCACGGCTAGCCGACAACAGGTCCGCCAGTTAGCGCATGGCGTTGGCACGGCGTCCTCGTTCGCCCTGGAGATGGATATCTACGAGCAGTTCTCGCGTATCTATTATCATGTCAAGCGCACCGCCAAAGTCATGTTTCCTTCCGACCGCAGCCATGTATTGAAACAAATCGGCTCAAGCCGGGATAATGGAACACATGGCCCCAAAGCAGCTTAACCAAGTGTCCTTTGCGCGCCAAAAGCCGTCATTGTCGCTTAACGGTCAACAGGTCCGCTTACAGACCTACTGCGGAATGATGGCTGTTGCCGTCCCTTGATATATGAGCCGTCGGCGTGTGCCGCCCCAAGATGGGAGGCATGCAGGCACAGTGGACACGCCCCGAGAACCCCTGTAAAAGCAATTCTTCGCCTTTTGAGGTGTGAGCGTATATCTGAAGAAGCCCAACACAGCCGGACCGAGACCCCCCATGCAAACTGCAAATGACATCCGTAAGGCCTTTCTCGATTTTTTTGCCACGAACGGCCATCAACACGTTGCGTCGAGCCCTTTGGTGCCGCACAACGATCCGACCTTGATGTTTGTCAACGCGGGTATGGTGCAGTTCAAAAACGTCTTCACCGGCATGGAAACGCGCGACTACACCCGCGCCGTTACGTCCCAGAAGTGCGTGCGCGCGGGCGGCAAGCACAATGACTTGGAAAATGTCGGGCACACGGCGCGTCATCACACCTTTTTTGAGATGCTGGGCAACTTCTCCTTCGGCGACTATTTCAAAGACGACGCCATCGATCTGGCGTGGAAGCTGATCACCAAAGACTACGGTCTGGACCCCAACCGCTTGCTGGTGACGGTCTATCACACCGACGATCAAGCCTTTGATATCTGGAAAAAAGTCGCGGGCTTGCCGGACGAGCGCATCATTCGCATTCCCACATCGGACAATTTCTGGTCCATGGGCGATACGGGGCCGTGTGGACCGTGTTCGGAAATCTTTTATGACCACGGCGATCACATCGCCGGGGGGCCTCCGGGTTCTCCCGACGAAGACGGGGATCGTTTTGTTGAGATCTGGAACCTGGTGTTCATGCAATATGAACAGCACGCGGACGGTTCGCGCATCGAACTGCCCAAACCGTCCATCGACACCGGCATGGGCCTGGAGCGCATCACAGCGGTGATGCAAGGCACCCACGACAACTACGACATCGATTTGATGCGCGCCCTGATTATGGCGTCTGCGCATGCCACCAACACCGACCCGGACGGGGTGCACCGGGTGTCGCACCGCGTCATTGCCGATCACCTGCGCGCCACCGCCTTTTTGATTGCCGACGGCGTGTTGCCCAGCAACGAAGGACGCGGCTATGTGCTGCGCCGGATCATGCGCCGCGCCATGCGCCATGCGCACATGATCGGCGCGACGGAACCTGTCATCTACAAACTGTTCCCCGCCTTGCAGGCCAAAATGTCGGCGGCGTTCCCGGAGCTGAATCGCGCCGAAGCGCTGATCACGGAAACGCTGAAACTTGAAGAAACCCGCTTTATCAAAACCTTGGATCGCGGTCTCAAATTGCTGGACGAAGCCACCGTTGATATGCGTGATGGGGGTGAGCTGGATGGCGAAACCGCGTTTAAGCTCTACGACACTTATGGTTTCCCCCTGGATTTGACCCAAGACGCGCTCCGCGCCAAAGGCATCCGTGTGGACGAAGCGGGCTTTAAATCCGCCATGGAACAGCAAAAAGCCGCCGCCCGCGCCAGCTGGTCGGGTTCTGGCGACGCGGCCACGGACGCGTTGTGGTTCGACATCAAAGACGACGTCGGCGCGACGGATTTCTTGGGCTACAAAACCGAACAGGCCCAAGGTCAAGTCACCGCCATTGCCGTCGGTGGTGCCCGTGTGAGCGAAGCCAAAGTGGGCGACGAGGTTATGGTGGTCACCAACCAGACCCCGTTTTATGGGGAATCCGGCGGCCAAATGGGCGACATCGGGACGCTGTTTGCGGACGGTTTGGTTGTTGAGGTGACCGATACGCAAAAGAAACTGGGTGTTTTGCATGTGCATGTGGGCAAAATCACCAAGGGAACGCTTAAAGTCGGTGATGAGGTGACGTTGAACGTTAACCACGCCAACCGCGCCGCCATCCGCGCCAACCATTCAGCGACCCATTTGCTGCATGCGGCGTTGCGCATGAAACTGGGCGAGCATGTCACGCAGAAAGGCTCCATGGTGTCGTCAGAGCGTCTGCGCTTTGACATCAGTCAGCCCATCGCCGTCACGCCTGCGGAACTCAGCGAAGTTGAGCTTTTGGTGAACGACCAGGTGCGTGCTAACACCGAAGTCACGACCCGTCTGATGGCGCCGGAAGAAGCGGTTGAAGCGGGCGCGATGGCGCTGTTTGGCGAAAAATATGGCGATGAAGTGCGGGTTTTGTCCATGGGCACGGTGGTGCCGGGCTCCACGCGCGAATTCTCCGTCGAACTTTGTGGTGGCACCCATGTGAACCGCACCGGCGATATTGGTTTGTTGAAGGTCGTTTCCGAAGGGGCCGTGTCGTCGGGTGTGCGCCGGATCGAGGCGCTGACGGGGGCTGCTGCGGTGGCCTATATGGAAGCTCAAGAAGCAGCACTTTTGGCTGCAGCCGCCACCTTGAAAGCGGCCCCTGGCGATGTGCCGGGCCGGGTTCAGCAATTGGTGGACGAGCGCAAAAAGATGGAACGCGAAATTTCCGACTTGCGCAAAAAACTGGCGTCCGGCGGCGGCGCGGGCGGGGCAGCTGAGACCAAAGACGTGGGCGGCATCACCTTCATGGCGAAGGTTCTGGAAGAGATTTCGGGCAAAGACCTAAAAGGCTTGGCCGACGATCTGAAGTCGCAGATCAAATCCGGCGTGGTGGCCTTGGTCGCGGTCGCGGACGGTAAAGCTTCCTTGGTGATCGGTGTTACCGCTGATCTGACGGACAAAATCAACGCGGTTGATTTGGTGCGTGTGGGGGCAGCAGTCGTGGGCGGAAAAGGCGGTGGCGGACGTCCCGACATGGCCCAAGCCGGCGGCCCGGATGGTGACAAAGCCCAGGCGGCCTTGGATGCCATCGAAGCGGCGTTGGCGTCCTAAGTCAACTGAGGCGAAAAATATTTCCCCGGTGTGGTGCCCAGCGCCTTTTTGAACATGGCGATGAACGCGCTTTGGCTGGCGTAGCCCAAATCCAGCGCGACCGAGATGACGGCTTCGCCATCCGCCAACCGTCCCAACGCCGCCATCAAGCGCGCCTGTTGACGCCATTGGTTAAACGTCATGCCGGTTTGTTCCGGAAACAGTCTTGCCAAGGTGCGCACGCTGGCTCCACAGCTTTTGGCCCATTGAGCCTGGGTGCGGGGATCGGACGGATTTTCCACCAAGGCTTCGGCCACGCGGCGCAGCCGTGTGTCTTTGGGCATGGGCAGGTGTAAGGGAACTTCGTGAAGGGTGTTGAGCATGTCGAGGATGACCCGCATCACCCGTCCGTCGCTTCCCGTTTCGTCGTACAAAAATTCGATGCGTGTGGCGTAATCGATCAGTTCGCGCAGCACCGTTGGCACCGCCAGCACGGCGCAGGTTTTGGGTAGGTTGGGCACGGTTCCGGGGGCCAGAAACAAATTCGACATGATGGAGTCTTTCATCGCTTGGACACCATGTTCCAGTTTTGACGGCACCCACACCGCGCGGCTGGGCGGCACCACCCAGGTGCCGTGCTGGGTGTTCACCAAAACCAGCCCGCTATGGGCATAAACAATCTGTTCGCGCTGGTGGGTGTGAATGCCCGTGGCCTCGCCGCGATTCATGGCGTGGCGAGAGATGACGATGGGACGGGGGATGTCTTGGCGATCTAGATTAACGCCGAATAACGGGTATCTCGGCAGTGTCAGATTGGACGCACTTGGAGGCTGATTTGGCATATTTTCGATACCATGTGTCATTATTGCCTATATCAGCCTAACTGAAGTCTGGATATATTTGCAAGTCATTCCAAATTACCCGTCCGCGTGACACGTGAACCGCAACCAAATTTGGGCAAGGGCCTCCCCCCCATGAACACACCCATGAACACCCCAAAAGTCTCTCTCTGGCAGCGTCCCGAAGTGTTGTTGATTTTGTTGTCCATCGCCATGCCGCTGAGCTTCAGCACCTGGCAGGCGTTGCTCAACAACTTCGCCATCGAGCGCGCTCAGTTTACCGGGGCGGAGATTGGCATCTTGCAGAGTTTGCGCGAAGTGCCGGGGTTCTTGGCGTTCAGTGTGATTTTATTGCTTTTGTTTGTGCGCGAACAGCCCTTGGCGTTGATGGCGTTGGTGGTGTTGGGAGCAGGCACGGCGGCAACGGGCTTTTTTCCGTCCGAAATGGGGCTTTATGTCACCACCGTTGTGATGTCCATCGGCTTTCATTACTTTGAAACCCTGCGTCAATCCTTGGCGTTACAGTGGTTGGATGTGGACAAAGCCCCGGTGGTCCTTGGACGGATGGTTTCCGCTGGTTCCTTTGCGGGCATGATGGCCTTCGCCCTGATCTGGCTTTCGTTGGATGTCTTTGCTTTCGACATGGTGTGGGTCTATGTGGCGGGCGGCGGCTTGACCGTGGCCGTGACGGTTTGGTGCTGGGTGGCTTTTCCGCGCTTTAAGGGTCACGCCGAACAGCACAAGCATTTGGTGTTGCGCAAACGCTACTGGCTTTATTACGCGCTCACGTTTTTGTGGGGGGCCAGGCGGCAAATTTTTGTCGTGTTTGCGGGTTTTTTGATGGTGGAAAAATTCGGCTTTAATGCCGGTGCCATGAGCTTGATGTTCCTCGCCACCAGCGCGATGACCATTTGGTTTTCCCCCAAAGTCGGACGGATGATTGGGCGGTTGGGCGAACGCCGGGTGTTGATCATTGAGTATGCTGGCCTCATCTTGGTGTTCTTGGCCTATGCTTTTGTCGACAACGCAGCGCTGGCGGTGGGCTTGTATCTGTTAGACCATTTGTTTTTCGCCATGTCGTTTGCGTCGAAAACCTACTTCCAAAAAATTGCCGACCCGCAAGACATCGCTTCGACGTCGGGGGTCAGTTTTACCATCAACCACATCGCGGCCGTGGTGATCCCGGTGGTGTTCGGGCATTTGTGGGTGAGTGATCATTCCTTGGTGTTTTTGGCGGGTGCAGGCATGGCGGCAGGTTCATTGGGGTTGGCGTTTTTGATTCCGCACAATCCCACCCGTGGGCGTGAAACCATCTTAAATGCGCCGCCGCTCGCCGCTGTTGCGGCCGAGGCAAGCGTCGGGGAGTGAACGTCTTCTTGCCGTTTGTGAATCGGTGGGGCGTACATCAAACCTTGGTGAGTCCACAGAGCGTTTAGGCCTCGGTCCAGCTTGAACGCATCGCCCTGACCATAAGTCGTGGTCAAAAATTTCTGCGTATTCACGCGCCGTGTTGAGGTGGCTTGCCGGGGGGCATTGAGCACACCGCGGGCTTTGACGGCGTCTACGGTTTATCCTGCCGAAGCAGAGTAATCTGCGAAAGAAGACAGGATGAAAAAGGGTCCGCGCAGTGGCACTGATTCGGGCCAATGGCATGAGGACGTGGCGAGCTTGATAGCTCCTGTGATTTCCAGACCTTGATTATGTGCGTGCTTGAGGTGAGAAATACACACAAAAATTGAATAAATTATAATTGTTAAAACTCAAGATAAGCAATTTGCTTTACTCTTATGAGGCGTGCCTTCATCATACAATCTTCTGATCGTTATAAGAGCTCTAAACAAGCATAGAGTTTAATTGCATGTCATGAGGCGGACACTGTTGCGTAAAGTTTTTCCCAGCATTCGCCATCGCCTCTTAACGGCTCTTTTCTTGCTTGCGGGTTTCGGCGTGGTTTCCAGCCTGTGGAATATCGCCTTGATGGCGCAATTTGAACAACGTTTGGTGCACTTGTCCGGGGAAAGCATCCCCGTTTTGGTTGCTGCTTATGAAGCTGCGCGCCAAGGCGAAGCCATTTCCAAGGGCACATCAGGCGTTGTGTTGACGCATGATAAGGGAGCCCGCGAGGCGTTTGTGGCGCGCATCAATGATCAGTTTAAAGGGCTCGACACTCAATTGGCGATTTTGGCCGATAAAGACATTGAAGCTGAGCGTCTTACAAACATTCAGTTCAATAAAAAGGCTCTTTTAGAAAGCTTTTTCAGTTTGACCAAAGCCGTGGAAAAACTCGATGAAGCGGTCAAGTTGGGTATTGAGGCTCAGCATCCAGAGTTGGCGAGCGAAGTCGATCGCTTGCTGTTGGGGCATAGATATCATGCGGATCGAATGACGGATGCCGTGGCGGGGCTTGCCAATGCGCGCACGGGTGAAATTGAACAGTCTGTCAAAGGCATCATGAAGCGGCTTGAATGGGATCGTCGGCTGCTGAATGCGTACACCTTGGGCGCGATTGTCCTGGCGATTGTTGTCATTGTTTATTTGGACAACCGGGTTATGAGCCGGGTGGTGGGGCTTCAACGGGCGATGCGCAGTGTCGCCAGCGGCGGGACCAGACAAAAGATACCCCGCGGTGGTGATGACGAAATCGCCGACATGGCAGATGCTTTGGGCACGTTTGTCGAAAAATTGGCAGAACGCGAAGAGCGATTGCAGGACTTGGTTCAAGAGCGCAGCAGCGCGCTGGCCAGCGCCAATGTCGACCTTGAAATCACGGATCGTCGTTTGCGAAACTTATTCGAAGTGGCGTCCGATTGGTTTTGGGAACTGAACGCGGATTTCAAAATCACTTACATGTCCCCACAATTTTTTGAAGTGTTTGGCAACCCGCCCGATGTTTTTAATCACACCATCTTTGACCGCCTGATGGCTGATGATGTGATGTGCGCGGCAGATGAACTCCAGCAGCATTTTTTGAATCTCCGTGAACATCGTCCCTTTGGCCGTTTTGAATTTTCCATTCGCACCCCCGACGGGCCGGTCCGATACCTTCAATCGTCGGGTATTCCTGTGTTTGATGAAAAGGGTAATTTTTCCGGTTTCCAAGGGGCACTCACCGATGTGACGGAAGAGAAACAAACGGAGTTAGAGTTGCGTCACGCGCAAAAAATGCAAGCCCTGGGTAATCTTGCTGGGGGCGTGGCGCATTCTTTCAACAACATTTTTCAACCCATTTTGATTTTGAGCGAGCTCTCCCTGAACGAAGTGGCCGCAGATTCTCCAGCGTGCGAGCGCTTGCAGATTGCCATTGATGCGTGCCGGCGGGGCAAAGCCTTGGGGGACCGTATTTTGTTGTATTCTCGTCAAGATGAACCTGAGCGGTGTGCTGTCAATGCGCACAGTTTGGTGAAGGGAACCTTGGATTTGTTTCGCTCAAGCGCGCCCACATCCGTTCGTTTGGATGAAGACCTGGACGCCCAAGTCGGAGATGTCTTTGGCGATTCGGCCCAACTGGAAGTGTTGTTGCTGAACTTAGCCTCCAACGCGGTTGATGCCATTGGTGAGAAGGCTGGCGAAATCAAAATTCGACTATCAAGAGAACCGCGTGAACGCGTCGAATATAATCATGATGGTGAAATGGTTCATGAGGTCTATGCGAAAATTTCGGTATCCGATAACGGGTGTGGCATTGCCCCTCAGGTCATGGAGCGGATTTTTGATCCTTTTTTCACCACCAAAGGTCTGGGCAAGGGTACGGGGCTGGGGTTGTCCATGGCCAGCGGCATCGTGACCATGCACGGTGGTGGAATCAATGTCTCCAGTGTGCTGGGGCAAGGTACGACGTTCGATGTTTTTCTGCCGATTGTTGAAGGGGGCATACAGGCGGCGGAAGATTTTTCTGAAACAAAACCAGTGAGACGGTGAAAATGGCAAATGTTCTGGTGATAGAAGACGATGCCGCCGTGCGGTTTTCACTGCAGGCGGCGCTTCAGGCCATGGGCCATGCGGTGCAAACGGCCGCTGATGGAGTTGACGGGGTGGAAAAGTGTCTGGCAGGCACTTTTGATTTGGTCATCACCGATTTGGTGATGCCAAAGAAAGATGGTGTGGAAACGATCTTGGAACTGAAGCTCATCGACCCGAGGCTTAAAATCATCGCCATATCCGGGGGCGGTCGTAATCTTGATATTATGGAGACCACCTACAAAATCGGCGCGGATTGCGCACTCACCAAGCCATTTTCGATCAACGATCTCAGCGATTGTGTGACGCGGGTGTTGGTCGACGAATAACGCGAAAGCCCTTTTTATAAAAAATCCCCCCGGCCTTCATGCGATGATGATGACCGGAGGGATGGATCGAAAATTTAGGGACAGGACCCTGGTGTTCGGTTTTAGTCTTTGGCGTCTGCGGCGACTTGCATGCGGATGATTTTATCCGGCTCGCCAATCATAGAGCCATTGGGACCTTCGCCTTTTTTGATGTTGTCGACGAATTCCATACCTTTGACCACTTGGCCCCAAACGGTGTATTGGCCATCCAATGAGGGGTAGCGGGCAAACATGATATAGAACTGGCTGTCGCCGCTGTTGATGTCTGAGCTGCGCGCCATGCCGACGGTACCACGGACGTATTTTTCGCGGGAAAATTCGGCAGGCAGGTTGACGCCGGAGCCACCGGTGCCGTTGCCGTCGGGGTCACCGCCCTGGGCCATGAAACCTTCAATCACGCGGTGAAACGTCAGGCCGTCGTAAAAGCCTTCACGAACCAGTTGTTTAATGCGGGCGACGTGCTTGGGCGCCAAGTCTTCGCGCATCTCGATCACCACCCGGCCATCCTTAAGGTCCATGTAAAGGGTGTTTTCTAGGTCCAGGGCCAAGGCCTGTTCGGTCATGATCAAGACTCCAAATAATAGGGCTGCAAAAGCTGTAAATAGACGGGTCATCGTGTCCCTCGAGTTGTCAAAAACGTTAACGCGAAGCAAATTAGCATGAAGTTTACAAAACAAAAACCCCACCACTGAGGCAGGATTTTGAGGAGGGGACATAAAACGCAAGATTAATCGAATAACGCGTCGATTTCGGCCTGGTTGATCGAGCGTGCCGGATCAAGTGCCGGACCGTTGAGCAGCTTTTCATCAGCGGTTTTTTCTTCGCTTTTAAGCTCCACTTTTTCGATTTCCTCTTTGCCCCACAGCTCGGTCAAAGCGCCTACGCGGGCCTCCACGTACGTCAGCGAACGAGCCACTTTGGTGACGCGCTGGCCCGTGATATCCTGGAAACTGCAGGCTTGGATGATGTTCATGTCGTTTTCGGAAATTTGATCGAGCAAGGCGACTTGCTTCGGGTCTTTCAGCAGAGCGCGCAATTTCGTGACCGCGTCTTCGTTGCCTTCCGCGCATCCCATAATGGTGTTGGAGGCTTCATCGGTGGCTTTGATCACCGCGTCCAATTGATCGGACATGGTGGAGAATTCATGCGAATCGTCGGTTGGTCGGGAAATGCTGGCGATCTCTTCCCGAACGCGGTTGATGTATTTTAGAAGGCCATGGAGTTCTCCCCGAAGGACGTCAGAATCTACATCTTGAATCGGAGCGTTCATGGATAACCGTGTCCCTAGACTTGTTATAATAGATATGGTGCAACGATTGTGCACCTTGTGTTCTTAACATATCGCAATAGGTTTCTGAGATAAAGGTATAAAATATAATACTTTTGAGTAACTTAATGTGAAAATCAACCATTTTTTGGAGGCATCATTGCCTTCATCGCCAGCACTTGGAGTTTTAGGCGCTGTTCCGCGCTGAGGTTTTCGAAAACGTCTTGTTTGGCTGAGCGGGTGCGCAAAGCGTCTTGAATCAGCTGCTGGCGGGTGGGCGAAGCGGTGCGTTGAGGGCGGTTTTGCACTTGATCCAGTTTTGCATCCAGGCGGGCTTTGATTTCAGCCTGACTGGGTTCTCTGCGGGGCGGCGAGAGCGGCGCAGAAGCGGTAGGCGTAGGGGAATTGGCTCTGCCGGAGGGGGAATTGGCTCCGCCGGGGCCCCGGGCGGGGCCAGTGGTGGGGCCAGTGGTGGGGGCAGGGGCGTTGAGCCTTTCACGAGCTTTTTTGTCCAAAATTAAGGACATAAAAGCTCTGCCTATTTTGGACATGACTTCAGCCTTTCATGAATAAGGCCTAAATCTAACGCGATTTGGCGCGTTTGAGCAAATGACATACTCACATTGCATTTGGGGATTGCTTTCGCGTGCGCCAACAGTAGGATGTGCCCAGGTTCCGGCTCCTCCCCAATTGCACTTCAATCTACGCGCTCTCCCAAATGCGGGAGGGTGGTTATTCGCGGTGTTTAGGGAAATTGGGTGTCCTCAGTTTTCACAAATGCTTCATCGGAATTCTATAGCGCTTTTATGTGAAGCGCATTATGTTGCAGGCCATGATGAAACGGACAAGAAACGCTAAAATTATCGCCACGCTCGGGCCTGGCCGATCCTCAGAAGAAGACATTGCGAAATTGATTGAGGCTGGTGCCGACGTCTTTCGATTGAACTTCTCTCACGGTGCCCACGAAGACCACAAACGACGCTACAACGTCATTCGAGGCCTGGAAGAACGCTTTCAACGCCCCATAGGCATCTTGATGGACCTGCAAGGTCCGAAGTTGCGGGTGGGGAAATTTGAAAATGACCGAATTCAATTGGTCAAAGGCCAGCCCTTTCGCTTGGAACTGACCGATGCTTTGGGCAATGAAACGATTGCCCCGTTGCCGCACCCTGAAATTTTTGCGGCGTTGCGCCCCGGCATGGACTTGCTGCTCGACGATGGTAAGATTCGTTTGCGCGTTGACAAGGCGGGCAAAGACTTCGCCGAAACCGAAGTCGTGTTTGGTGGTGAACTGTCGAACCACAAGGGCGTGAACGTGCCCAGTGCGATTTTAAAATTATCCGCGCTGACGGCAAAAGATCATGCCGATCTTAAATACGGCTTGGAATTGGGCGTCGACTGGATTGCGCTGTCGTTTGTGCAGCTTCCGTCGGACGTTGAAGAAATCAAAAAAATCGTTGCCGGTCGCGCCGGTGTGATGGCCAAATTGGAAAAGCCGTCAGCCATCGAACATCTGCATGGCATCGTTGAACTGTCCGATGCGATTATGGTCGCACGTGGCGATTTGGGCGTCGAATTGCCGCCCGAAGACGTGCCCGTGCAGCAAAAGCGCATCATCAACGCGTGCCGCATTGCTGGTAAGCCGGTGGTGGTTGCGACGCAAATGCTCGACAGCATGGTCCATGCGCCGACGCCGACCCGCGCCGAAGCTTCCGACGTGGCCACCGCCATTTATGACGGTGCCGACGCGGTGATGCTTTCCGCGGAAACGGCGGTTGGCGATTATCCGATTGAATCGGTGGCCATTATGGATCGCATCATCAACCGTGTTGAACGCGATCGATTGTATCGCAAGATGACGGATGCGGCGCGTTCTATCCCCGAAGCCACGGCGGCGGACGCCATTTCGGCTTCGGCTCGCCAGACCGCGGAAACCATATCTGCGCAAGTGATCGTGTCGTTTTCGTCCACCGGTTCGACGACCATGCGTGTCGCCCGCGAACGTCCATCGGTGCCGATCTTGGGGCTGACCCCCAACATTAACATCGCTCGGCGTTTGGTGTTGGCGTGGGGGGTGCATTCCATCCGCACCCGCGACGTGAAAAACTTTGGGGAAATGATGGGCAAGTCGGTGCGCATCGCCAAGCGCCAGGGTTTTGCCCTTGAAGGTGACGCCATCATCATTGTTGCGGGCATTCCCTTTGGCTTGCCGGGTGGAACCAATATCTTGCACATTGCGAAGGTCGATTAGGTTCGCAGGCAAACAATACAGGCAGACGTAAAATGAGCGGCATCCCCAAGTTTGGAGATGCCGCTTTTTTGTGCTCAGGTTTGTCTGAAAAATTTAAGTACATGAATACGATAAAATCATTGATGTGCTCGTGGGCGGCGACGCAGCACGGCTTTTTCAAGCTCCACGATGAACAGCACGCTAGACGCCACCAAGATGATGAGAACCCAGTCCATCAGACCGATAGCGGTGGTGCCGAACAGAACCTGTAGCGTGTCCAAATAGGTGAACCCAAGCTGGAACACAATCAGCACCCCAATCGCGATCAAGGCGTATGTGTTGCCAAACAGACCCTGCGCATTGAGCACCGATGCGGTGATGTAGCGGGAGTTGAAAAGATAAAATATTTCAAAAAAGATCAGCGTGTTGACGGCAACGGTTCGTGCTCGCTCGATGCTGGCACCTTGTTCCATTTCCCACATGAACAGGCCAAAGGTGCCGACCAGTAAGATCACCGAGACGAACGCGGTCCGCCACAACAGTGCGGGCGTTAGAACGGCTTCGTCGCGGTGTCGGGGCGGGCGGTGCATGACGTTGTTCTCTGTCGGCTCAAAGGCCAATGACAGCGCCAACGTGACCGCCGTAATCATGTTGACCCAGAGAATTTGCAAGGGGGTTAAGGGGAGCTCTGAAAACCCCATCAACACGGCGGCAATGATGGTGAGCGCCTCGCCGCCATTGGTGGGCAGAATGAACAAAATCGATTTGCGGATGTTGTCATAGGCCGTTCGGCCCTCTTCAATGGCGTGCACGATGGAGGCGAAATTGTCGTCGGCCAGCACCATTTCGGACGCTTCCTTGGCGGCCTCAGTGCCTTTGTTGCCCATGGAAATGCCGATGTCCGCGCGCTTGAGGGCGGGGGCGTCGTTGACCCCGTCTCCGGTCATGGCGACGGTCAAGCCGAAGCCTTGCAGCAGGCTCACAAGGCGGAGTTTATGTTCAGGGCTGACACGGGCAAAGACATTCACATCCATCGCCAGATCACGCAGTTCGGCATCGCTCATGTGTTCCAGTTCTTGACCGGTCAACGCAATGTTGGGGTTGACCAGTCCCAGTTGGCGTGAAATGGCACACGCCGTTGTGCGGTGGTCGCCGGTGATCATCTTGACGGCGATACCAGCGCTTTGACAGCGCTCAACTGCGGCAATAGCTTCCGCGCGCGGCGGATCGATCAAGCCGAACAGCCCCAGCAGCACCATGTCGCTTTTGACGTCCTTGAAATCCAGCTCCATCTCATGGCCTTTGCCCGGTTTGCAGGCGACAGCCAGCACGCGTTGACCGCGTTCGGCCAGTTTTTCGGTGCGGGCGTGCCATAACGCCGCGTCCAGGGGGCGGTCACCCGTTGGTGTGCGCTCCGATGCGCACATCTCCAATATCTGCTCGGGGGCGCCCTTGAGGAAGATAAAGGCTTCTCCGGTATGGCTGTGGTGGAGGGTTGCCATGAACTTATGTTCCGATTCAAACGGGATCAGATCGGTGCGCGGGTACTGCTGGGCTAGGCTTTCCGGTTCCTGTCCGGCCTTGATGTTGGCAATCAGCAAGGCGCCTTCCATGGGGTCGCCGTTGACAAGCCATTCACCCTCGCGTTGTTCCAGCTGGGCGTCGTTGCACAACGCCGCCGCTCGCACCACTTCGCGCAGCAGCGGATGGTCTTGGGGCAAAACGTCGTTGCCGTCGATTTGAAAACCGCCGTGCGGATCGTAGCCGGTGCCGGAAACTTCATATTGGGTATTTGCGGTGAGGATGGTGCGCACGGTCATTTCGTTGCGCGTGAGCGTGCCGGTCTTGTCCGAACAGATCACGTTCACTTCGCCCAAGGCTTCGGCTGCGGGCAAGCGGCGCACAATGGCGTTACGCATCGCCATGCGCTGCACGCCGATGGCCAAGGTAATGGTGATGATAGCGGGCAGGCCCTCGGGGATGGCGGCGACGGCAAGGCCCACCGCAGCGAGAAACATTTGGGGCACTGAGTAATCGCGGATCAATACGCCAAAAACGGCTGTCATCCCTGCGATCACCAAGATGGCGCCGGTCAGCCATCGTCCGAACCGTGTCATCTTGCTCATCAGCGGTGTGGTAAGCTGTTCCACCGTTGCGACCAAGGTGCTGATGTGTCCAAGTTCGGTCGCGCCACCTGTGGCCACCACCACCCCGGTTCCCTGGCCTGAACTCACCAGCGTCCCGGAATGGGCCATGCACAGGCGGTCCGCCAAAACCGTTTCGACTGGGAGCGACTCGATGATCTTGTCCACCGCCACCGATTCACCGGTCAGCGCGGCTTCTTGTATGTGCAGACCTTTGACCCAGAACAGACGTATATCGGCAGGGACACGGTCGCCTGATTGCAACATCACCACGTCGCCCGGCACAAGGTTGGCCGCATCGACTGTGGCGCGGCGTCCACCGCGCAACACCATGGCTTGGGGGGACAGCATGTTGCGGATCGCCCGCAAGGCGTCTTCGGCTTTACCTTCTTGAAGAAAGCCGATGAGGGCGTTGATGACGACCACACCAAGAATAACCGAGGCATCGATCCAGTGCTCCAAAAACGCCGTGATTGCAGCGGCACCCAGCAAAACGTAAATCAGCACGTTGTGAAATTGTCTCAAGAATCGCACGACGGGGCCGGTTGGCTTGCCTTCAGCCAGCTTGTTGGGGCCGTAAGTGGTCAGGCGGTGGGCGGCCTCAGCAGCGCTCAGTCCTTGCTTTGAGGTGTTGAGTGCTTTGTAGATATCGGTGACGTTCTGCGTGTGCCAGAGGGGGGGGGGAACGCCAGCCGAGGGGCGGGTTGAGACGTGTTTTTTGGCCATGAAGGCTCTCCACAGCGGTCCGTATTGGGAGGAAGCGAGTCGCACTTGAGATCTGTTCATTATCTCACTTTTAGACCCTACGATAAAGACAGTCCTGATGTGCGACTTTCTTTTCTCCTCAGAACCCGCTAGCGTGTCTTGCCTTGAACTCCCCTGGAATTTTGCCGTGTTTGAAACGCTCTTCTCAATTGTTGCTCCGGTGTTGATCAGTGCCGCAATCGGTTATGGTTGGGCCTACATGGGCAGACCCTACAACACAGAAATGGTGACCCATTTGGTGACCGCCATCGGGGTGCCGTGCTTGGTGTTTACCACCTTGGTCCATGCCGCCATTGATTTGGATGCCTTGGCGCGGATGGCGGGGGCGACGTTTGCGGCGATTTCTGTCATGGGTGTTATCGGGTATGCCATCCTCCGGTTTTGGGGCCAGTCGGTGCGGGCTTTTTTACCGGCCTTGGTGTTTCCCAATACCGGCAATATGGGCTTGCCGCTGGCGCTGTTGGCATTTGGCGAAGAAGGCATGGCGCTGGCCGTGGCGTACTTTACGGTGTGCATTATTTTACAATTCACCGTTGGAGTCGCGGTGTCGTCGGGGGTGACTTCGCCGATGGCTTTGATGCGGGTGCCCGCCATCTATGCGGTGATTTTGGCCTTGCTGTTTAAGGCGACCGCGACCGAAGTGCCATTGTGGGCGGGAAACACCATCGAGCTGCTCAGTGGTTTCACCATTCCGTTGATGCTGATCACCTTGGGCATTTCGTTGCAACAGTTGAAAATTTCCGCCCTGGGCAAGAGCCTCATCATGGCCATGATCCGTCTGTTGATGGGGTTTGCCGTCAGTCTGGCGCTGGCCGATATGCTGGGCTTTGAAGGTGCCATGAAAGGCGTTTTGATTGTGCAGTCGTCGCTGCCCGTTGCCGTGTTCAATTACCTGTTTGCGGCACGCTACAACACCGACCCCGAAGCGGTTGCCGGAACGGTGGTGCTGTCGACTCTCATGTCGTTTGCGACCTTGCCGTTTTTGATGTGGTTTGTGTTGTGAACGGGTCTCTCAAGCGCGACTTGGGTTTGTTGCTCATTTTGGCGACGACCTGGAGCTTGTCGTTTTCCGCCATTAAAATCGGCTTGGAGGTCATTCCCCCTGTGACCTTGGCGATGCTGCGCGTCGCGCTGGGCGCGCTTGTTTTGTATGTGTGGTTGAAACTCAAAGGTCAAAGCTTGCCCCGTGAACCTTGGGTGTGGGGGATGTTTTTTCTGATTGGGCTGTCCGGCAGTGCCTTGCCGTTTTCTTTGATCAATTGGGGGGAACAGCACATTGCGTCCGGCCTTGCCGCCATCTTGGTGGCGACGATGCCGCTGGCGGCGTTGGTGTTGGGACGGCTTTTCTCTGATGAAGTTTTTTCCACGCGCCGCTTGCTGGGGGTGCTGGTGGGGTTTTCCGGGGTTGTCGTGTTGATCGGCCCCGAAGCGCTGTTGACGTTGGGCGATGAAGTTTTGCGCCAACTGGCGGTGGCCCTTGCGGCGGTGCTGTACGCCATCTCGGCGATCTTGATCCGCAAGCTTCCGGGGTCCAAACCGCTTCAATATGGCACCGGCGCGTTGATGGCGTCGGCGTTGATCTTGCTCCCCGCATCCTTGCTGCTTGAGCAGCCGTGGACCATCGACTTTACGTCCCAGTCCGTTGCCGCCGTTATCTACTTAGGCGTTTTCCCGACGGCCCTGGCGATGTTGTTGTTGGTTGTGGTGATCGCTTCGCGGGGGGTGACGTTTTTGTCCCTGAACAATTATCTGATCCCCTTGTTGGGAGTGTTGTGGGGAGCGTTGTTTTTGGGTGAGGTCGTTACCCCCCAAGTCATCGCCGCGTTGGTGCTGATCTTTTGCGGCATCGCGGTGGCCGGGGGCGGGCCGAGTGTTCGACAAGGCGCTTCTTCTTAGCCATACAGGGCTTCCAAAGCCTCGCCGTATACGGTCTTCAGGACATGACGGCGAACTTTTAAGGTGGGGGTCATTTGCGCGTTGTCGATGGAGAACGGTTCGCTGGCGATGATGAACTTGCGCACTTTTTCGATATTGGACAGGTGACTGTTCACCTGAGACACGGCGTCGCCCAAAGCCCGGTGTAAATCGTTGTCGTCGCTGAGTTCTGCCAAGGTTTGTGCTTTGGCGTTGGCCCTGGCCCAATCTTTCAGCCAGTCGGCATCGGGCACCAGTAATCCCACCAGATGAGAACGCTTGTCGCCATAGACCATGGCCTGGGCAATTTCCGGGGCCAGCGTCAAAATGCCTTCGACGCGCTGTGGGGCGATGTTGTCGCCACCGGAATTGACGATGATATCTTTTTTTCGATCCGTGATGCGCAAGTGGCCGTCTGCGTCGAACACGCCGATGTCGCCGGTGTGCAGCCAGCCGTCGATGATGGTGGCGTGGGTGGTGTCTTCATCGCGCCAATAGCCGTTCATCACCAAGTCGCCCTTGACCAAAATTTCTCCATCGTCGGCAATGCGCACTTCGGTGTGCGGAAAAATTGGTCCAACCGCATTCATTTTAATGTTTTCCGGCACGTTGACGCACACCACCGGACCGGATTCCGTCTGTCCGTACCCTTGTAAAATGCACACGCCGAGTGCGGTGAAAAACAGCCCGACGTCGGGGTTGAGCGGCGCGCCACCGGACACAAAGGCTTTCAACCGACCGCCAAAGCGTTCGCGCACCTTTTTCCGCACAAGACGTTCCAAAACAACGTTTTGCAGTTTGTCCATCAGCGTCATATCAGCGGGGCTATGGTAAGCTTTGGAACCCAGCGCCACGGTTTTGTCGAACAGTTTTTGCTTGTTGCCACCTTGTTTCACCACGCCCCGTGAAATACGCGACAGCATCATTTCGTACAGACGTGGCACCGCCATCATCAGGGTCGGTTTGACTTCGGCCATATTGGCCAACAACTGATCGGCGCCCTCGGCATAATAAATCTGCGCGCCCAAGGAGATCGGCCAAAATTGTCCCGCCGTGTGCTCATAGCTGTGTGACAGCGGCAAAAACGACAAAAACACTTCTTCGCTGAGACCCAGCTGTTTCAAAACCTGGGTTGCGCCAAACAGGTTGTGCAAGACCGCCGCGTGGCTTTGCATCACCCCTTTGGGAGTGCCGCCGGTGCCGGATGTGTATATGATGCATGCGGTGTCGGTTTTTTTGAAGCGCTTGGCGTCTTGGCGAATGTTGGCCTCTGACTTGGTGGCGCGGTTCAAGGCAGCCTGCCAGTTGATCACATCGACGTTCAGGCTTTGCTGAAGATCCAAGTCGTCCATCATCACGGCAAAGTGGGTGAGCTCGGACAGGTGTGCGGCTTGCAAAGCGCGTTCAGCCAGTTTGGGGGTGGAGATGATCATGCCCACGGCTTGGGAATGCTCGACGATGTGGCGGTGATCGTTCACCGTGTTGGTGATGTAAGCGGGAACCGTCACGCCTCCGGCCGCCATGATGGCCATGTCGGCAATCAACCATTGGGGCCGGTTTTCAGACACCAGCACGACGCGGTCGCCCGCTTTGACGCCCAGCGCTTGCAGACCGCGCGCCAGTTGGGTGACCTGGGCGGCCACTTCACGCCAGCTGAGGGCTTGGTACTTCCCATCAACTTTGGCCCACAAAAAGGGGCGCTCACCGCATGTTTCGGCCTGATCGAAAAACATCTCGACCAAATTGGGCCAGTTTTGTGCGCTCATGATGGAAAACTCCCCACATTGAGTATTGTGTTAAGCTACATTCCAACCCTATATCTGGTATCCGGTCAAGATGACCTGATATGGAGACGAAAAATGGCCGAAACCGCACAGCTTCCTAATTGGGATTTGTCTCATCTTTATGACAGTCCCGAAGATAAACAGCTTGGCGCTGACTTGGACGCGGCCGCCAGCCGCGCCAAAGCGTTTTCCAACGCCTATGCGGGCAAGCTTGCCGACATGGACGGCTTGGCGTTCGCCAAGACCATTGGCGAATACGAAAGCATCTTGGACGGGCTGTATAAAGCCATGAGCTACGGCCAACTGCTGTTTTCGGTTTCCACCAGCGATGCGGAGATCGGACGTTTTTATCAAACCCTGCAAGAACGTGTAACCGACATTTCCGCAGACACCTTGTTTTTCACGCTGGAAATCAATCGTCTGGATGATGAAGCTTTGGCCGCAAAAATGTCTTGCCCGCAGGCTCTGCGCTATCAGCCGTGGCTGGACAAAATCCGTCAGTACCGAGACCACCAATTGTCCGACGACATGGAAAAATTGTTGCTGGAAAAATCCGTAACCGGCCATGCCGCATGGGTGCGCTTGTTTGAAGAAACCTTTGCCGACATGCGCTTTGACGTGGACGGCGTGGGCGAGGGCTTGACCCAGTCGCAAGTCATGAACCTGCTCAGCGACAAGGATGGCGCCAAGCGCAAGGCCGCAGCCATGAGCTTTGGCAAGGTGCTGGGCGACAATGTGCGTCTGCTGGCGTTGATCACCAACACCTTGGCCAAAGACAAAGACATCGAAGACCGCTGGCGGGGGTATGCCCGCCCGGTGTCGGAACGCAATATGTCCAACCAAGTCGAAGACGACGTGGTAGATGCCTTGGTTTCCTCGGTGCGGGGTGAATTCAAGAACCTGTCGCATCGCTATTACGCCTTGAAAGCCAAGTGGTTCGGCAAAGAGGTTTTGGACTATTGGGACCGCAATGCGCCGCTGCCCGACGATGCCTCCGCCGCGTTTGAATGGGACGATGCCAAAGCATTGGTGTTGGACGCCTACAATGGCTTTGAGCCGCGTATGGCAGATGTGGCCGAGCGCTTTTTCGCGGAAAACTGGATTGATGCCCAGCCCCGCGAAGGCAAAGATTCCGGTGCCTTTGCCCATCCCGTCGTGCCCAGCGCGCACCCTTATATTTTGCTGAACTTTCACGGCAAGCCGCGCGACGTCATGACCTTGGCGCATGAATTGGGCCACGGTGTGCATCAAGTCCTGGCCGCCGATCAGGGCGGGTTGATGGCTGACACCCCCTTGACCACGGCGGAAACCGCGTCGGTGTTTGGCGAAATGCTGACGTTTCGCAAAATGGTCGACAACGAAACCGACCCGGCTAAGCGGCGCATATTGCTGGCGGGCAAGGTCGAAGACATGCTCAACACCGTGGTGCGGCAAATCGCCTTTCACGAATTTGAGCGCCGTGTTCACGATGAGCGGAAATCCGGAGAAATTTCGGTCGAGCGTTTGGGCGACATCTGGATCGAGGTGCAGAGCGAAAGCTTAGGGCCGGCCATTCGCTTTGACGATGCATACCGCAATTACTGGGCCTACATTCCGCATTTTGTGCACACGCCGTTTTATGTCTACGCTTATGCCTTTGGCGATTGTTTGGTGAATTCACTTTACGATGTGTTCGCCAATGGTGCTGAAAAAGGGTTTCAGCAGCGCTATCTGGATATGCTGGCCGCAGGCGGCACCAAGCGTCATAAAGAGCTTCTGGCTCCGTTCGGTCTGGATGCCAGCGATCCGGAGTTTTGGAAGCGCGGCCTCGGTGTGGTATCGGGCTTTATTGATGAACTGGAAGCTGTAAGCTAACTCTATTGCACAAAAAGCATGCCCATGCAGGCCCTTAGTGATCTGTTAGTGTTAAATGTGCTATGAATAATGCGTACGGTTGTGCAACGATTCTTGCGTGCTGTATGATGAGTGCCTGTGTTTTGGTTGAGAATAACTGAGTCCGACGGATTTCGTGCATGATCGAACCCGAAGAAAAGACCTACGCCAGCGGCGGCACCATTCAGGTGGCGCAACGCTCAACTGCGGCTACAAAGACCATCATTCGCTCCGCTTTGGAACTGATGATGAACAACGAGTTGCTGACTCGCGACAAAAAAACCCCCAAGCTGGATGAAGACATCAAGGAATTGGTGCGCGAAATCGAAGTGGTGATCCGCACCAATTTGCTCAATTACGGCAATGAGGTGGCGGAAAAAATCCGCAACGATATGCTGATCGCGGCTGCCGCCAATCCGTCCCAGCCGGTCGCCATTCCGAAAAAACAAGAATCGGGCAATCGCTCCAAATTCCTGCTGCGCCTCATCGCGGGACGTTTTTCGCACCTGTTTTCAGGTTCGGATAACCCGATTTTCCCGCGTGAAGTGGTGATGGGCTTTGACAACTATCTGGACAAATTGCTGGGCGAAGTTCTGTACAGCGAATTGAACGTTGAATCGCAAGAATTGCTGAGCCAGTTTCAGACCGACGATGATGGCGAAATTTGGAAAATGATCGGCAAAAATGATCGCCACAAACGCTTTGCCTATAACATCCTCATTCGCATTTTGCTGAAATTCGAAGATTTTGATTGGGCCAAGCGCAATTTCATCTCCATCCTCAACAATGTGACCGAGCGTCGCTCTGGGTTCTTGTTTGAAGACAAGCATTTCCAACTGCTGTTTACGGCCCTGTTTTCCGACCTGTTCCGCGCTTTGTGGGACGACGAAGAAAGCATCAAGCTGGATTTCATGTTCGGCGATGGCACGGCGGACCGTTTGGACGGCATTCGCGACACCTTCAAGCTCTATAAAGAATCCATTGCCGAGCGCGCCCGGGCACAAGTTGCTGTCGGTTGATTAGTCTTCCTCAGCCTTAATCTCACACTCCGTTGGGCATTCGCCGACCAGAGTCAACACTGGGCCGTGGTCCACGGGGACGATTTGTAGCGGCATGAACTTGCCGTCGCGGCTTAAGTAAAAATCATACGCAGCGTTGTTCCACAATATTTTGTGGCGTTCCTTGAAGCCGGCAACGGGTTGTGGATCGATGCGCACGCGATAGGTCTCTTGGCGGATCTTGTTGATGGTTCGGGTGGCCGGGCCAAAGTAAGTGATGCGCATGTCGAAGCGTCGCCGTCCGTCGAAACCTCTGGCGATTCCAGATTTTGGTCCGCCCGATAGGTGGCTGCGCACGATGTCCATCATTTGCGGAATCAACGTGATGGGGTCGTTGACGTTTATAAGATGCTCCGCTTCGACTTTATCGAGAACTTCGGGGCCTTTTTCGGCGGGGTTCCAGTTTTCTTCACGGCCCGCAATGGGGGATGTTCCGGTCGTCGCCTGGGCGGGGGCCGGCGCTTCGGGGAAGGTGATGTCAACCCAGCGGAAATGCTTCGTGTTGGTGTATTCCGTGTGGTAGTGGCCGGCCAAATAGGTTTTGCCCAATTCGTCCTTGTTTTGAAATGGCTGTGAAACGATCCGCCCGCGGCTGATGGCGGTGACGCTCATGTTGGTGAAATAACGTGTGACCCCACGGGTTTCCAGGTGAAAGCGGTTTTCGAAGGTTTTAGGGGTCGACAGAAACGACAAGGCAAAGTCGGCCACGTGCACGCCGCCCCAATTGGCCTCATAGCGCAAATAGAGTTCTTGCCGCGTGTCGCCGTCCGCATGGGCCGTGCTTACTATGCTCAGCGGCCAACTCAGCAGACTGACGATAAAAGCGAGAGCAAGAATGAAGAATCGGGTGAATGCGGGTTTCATGGATCAGATCATACTGAAGGCGGAGGTTTCAGCCAAGCGACAACCGTATAAGTCCTTGAAAATGTGGGTCCGAGCTTGAATGTGTGGGGAAGGGTGCCCACCTCTGTGCAGCGAGCGTTGATGTCAAGTTGTGACTAATCCAACAATAATTTGATTTTTTGCAACGCAACACTTGTGTATCGGAGCACAAGCGGGCATAAAAATTGACGCATTTAAACAGGGATCTCCCAAGCAAAAACGGTTCATCATGAAAATCGCAATTCCTAAAGAAACCCACCCAGGCGAAACGCGCGTTGCGGCGTCGGCTGAGGTGGTGAAGAAGCTGGTCGGCTTCGGTTTTGAACTGACGGTGGAAAAAGGCGCGGGTGCGGCTGCTTCCATCACAGATACGGCTTTTAAAGACGCGGGCGCCACCATTGGGGCTACGGCGGCGGCAACGTTGAAAGACGCCGACGTGGTTCTGAAAATTCTCCGTCCCAGCGCTGAAGAGCTCAAGCTGATCAAAAAGGGTGCCGTTGTGTGCGCTCATATGTCGGCGTTGAGCGAAAAGGCCGAGGTTGCCGCCATGGCTAAAGCGGGCATCACCGCGTTCGCCATGGAGCTGATGCCGCGTATTTCGCGGGCCCAGAGCATGGACATTTTGTCGTCGCAATCGAACCTGGCCGGTTATAAGTCGGTGTTGGATGCCTGCCAAGAATACGGCAGCGCCATGCCGATGATGATGACGGCGGCGGGAACCATTGCGCCGGCCAAGGTCTTTATCATGGGTGTCGGTGTGGCGGGGCTGCAAGCCATCGCCACGGCCAAGCGCATGGGGGCGGTGGTGACCGCCACCGACGTGCGCCCAGCCACCCGCGAACAGGTCGAAAGCTTGGGCGGAAAGTTCCTGACGGTTGATGCCGATATGGAAAAAGACGCCGAGACCGCTGGCGGCTACGCCAAGCAGATGCCGCCTGAATACTTTGAAAAGCAAAAACAGGTGGTTTCTGAGCACATCAAAAAGCAAGACATCGTCATCACCACGGCCCTGATCCCCGGGCGCACCGCACCGATTTTGGTCACCAAGGATATGGTGGCTTCGATGCATGCGGGTGCGGTGATCGTCGATTTGGCGGTGGAAGCGGGCGGCAACGTCGAAGGCTCGACGCTGGGCAAAGTTGTGACGTCGAAAAACGGCGTGCACATTGTTGGCCACGCCAACGTGCCGGGACGTTTGCCCAAAGACGCCAGCCAGCTTTTTGCTAAAAATCTGTTTAACTTCCTCAGCCCGCATGTGGACAAGGAAGGCAAAACCATCACCTTTGATTTCGATGACGAAACCGTGTCCGGCACCTTGGTGTGCAAAGACGGCGCGGTGGTTCATCCTATGCTGAAAGAGGGGAGCTAAGTCATGGACGCAGCTTCGATCGCAGAACAAGCCCGCAAATTGGCTGAAGGTGCCGCCGGTCTGGCAGGACAAGCCAGCGACTTGGCGGGCAGTGCAGCCCAAATGGCCCAAGCGGCCGCGGCCTCAGGTGCGCACGCCGAAGGTTTTTCCTTCATCGCCCTGTTCACGGTTTTTGTGCTGGCGTGTTTCGTCGGTTATTTTGTGGTGTGGAGTGTTACACCCGCTTTGCACTCGCCCCTGATGGGTGTCACCAACGCCATTTCGTCGGTGATCATCGTCGGCGCACTGATCGCCGCAGGTCCGGCGGATATGAATTTTTCGAAGATCATGGGCTTTTTGGCCGTGACTTTGGCCTCCGTGAATATTTTCGGCGGCTTTATCGTCACCCAACGAATGCTGCAGATGTTCAAAAAGAAAAAGAAATAGGGGCGCTGGGATATGTCTGAAAATATGAGCGCTTTTGCGTACCTCATCGCTTCCGTGTGCTTCATTTTGGCGCTGCGCGGATTGTCTCACCCCGAATCGTCACGTCGCGGAAACATTCTCGGCATGGTCGGTATGGTGATCGCCATCATCACGACCTTGGTCGATCCCGACGTGGTCAGCTACCCGATTATTTTGGCCGGGTTGGTGATTGGCGGTTCTATCGGTTCCGTTGTGGCGTTGCGCATTCAAATGACGGCGTTGCCCCAATTGGTCGCGGCCTTCCATTCGCTGGTCGGTCTGGCTGCCGTGCTGGTCGCGGCGGCGGCGCTGTTCAACCCCTTGGCATACGGCTTGGGCGCACCGGGCTCCATTGCCCCGTCCAGCCTGGTCGAAATGGGCTTGGGCACCGCCATCGGTGCGATCACGTTCTCCGGTTCGATCATCGCTTTTGCCAAGTTGCAAGGCATCATGTCGGGCGCGCCGATCACATTTAAAATGCAGCACCCCTTGAACGCGCTCTTGGGCCTCGCCTTGGTCGCGCTGTTTTACGGGTTTGCCACCACTGAATACTACACCATGTTCTGGGCGTTGGCGGGTTTGGCGTTTGTGCTGGGCTTTTTGATCATCATCCCCATCGGCGGTGCGGATATGCCGGTGGTGGTGTCAATGCTCAACTCGTACTCGGGCTGGGCGGCGGCTGGTATCGGCTTCACGCTGGGCAACCCGCTGTTGATCGTCACCGGCGCGCTGGTCGGCTCTTCGGGTGCCATTCTGAGCTACATCATGTGCAAAGGCATGAACCGCTCCATCTGGAACGTGTTGCTGGGCGGCTTCGGCTCCGACACCGGGGTGGCATCTGCCGCTGCGGCGCATGGCGGCTCGGTCAAGTCAGGCTCGGCCGACGATGCGGCGTTCATCATGGGCAATGCGTCCAAAGTCATCATCGTGCCGGGTTACGGTATGGCGGTGGCCCAGGCGCAGCATGCGTTGCGCGAAATGGGCGATCTTTTGAAAGCCCAAGGCGTGGAAGTCAAATACGCCATTCACCCGGTCGCGGGTCGTATGCCCGGTCACATGAACGTGTTGCTGGCCGAAGCCAACGTGCCGTATGACGAAGTGTTCGAGCTTGAAGAAATCAACAACGAGTTTGCATCAGCCGACGTGGCTTTTGTCATCGGCGCCAACGACGTCACCAACCCCGCCGCCAAGACCGATCCGGCCAGCCCCATTTACGGCATGCCGATTTTGGACGTGGAAAAAGCGGGCTCGGTGTTGTTCCTCAAACGCTCCATGAGCTCCGGCTACGCGGGCGTGGACAACTCCTTGTTCTTCGCCGACAACACCATGATGTTGTTCGGCGACGCCAAGAAGATGACCGAAGAAATCGTCCAGGCACTGGGGAACTAAACTCCCCCATCTAGCCTTACAAACAAAAAACGGCGGCTCATCTGAGCCGCCGTTTTTGTTGTGATTTTGTGTGATATAGACTCTGGCGCGGATTGTCCTAAAAATAGATAAACTCACCGTGCCAATCACCATATGATAAGGTGAGCAATAACGTCGCAGAGGATGTTTTCCATATGTCAGATCCCCTTTATTCTTATGAGATATATGACAACTTGCCCATGCAAATAGCGATATTGGATCGTCAAGGTCTGATCGAATATACGAACAGTGCTTGGCATGCATTTGCCATCGAAAACGGCTATCAGGGGGGGATGTTCAAGGGAACCAATTACGCTGAATTGTGCCTGAACGTTGAAGGCGTCGAAAAAGATCAAGCCAAAAGCTTCGCAGTGGGGCTTAAAGAGGTTTTAGCGGGTCTCACGAACAAGTTCGAACAGGTTTAACCTTGTCATGCACCAGACTGCCAACGATGGTTTAAAGGGATTGCTTCTCAAAAAGGTCCCAACGTTTTGGTCATGCATGTGGACATCACCGATCAGTATGAAGAGTACAACAGCTTATCTATGATGTTGAATCGGGTGCAAACCATTCATGATTTGCGCACGCCCCTGACGGCGATTTTGGGTTTTGCCGAACTCGGTCAGACTTTAAAAGCAGATAAACTCGACGTTCTACACACGTATTTCAGTCACATTCACAGCTCAGGTCTGCGCCTGTTGGAATTGGTCAACGGTATTTTAGAAACGGCACGTGGCGAAGCGAAGGCGGAACCACTTGCAGAGCAAAACATTGCACTTGAGCCATTCTTACGCTCCATCATCAATGAGACGTCCGCCTTGGCGCAACATGCCGGAGTTGACGTGCAGCTTCAGGTTCCTCAGGACTTGAACATGATCGGTCACGAAATGGGAATGTGGCAGGTGTTTTCCAACCTCATCGGCAATGCAATCAAATTCAATCGCAAAGGTGGACTCGTTCGGGTTGAAGGTGTCTTGAATGGTGCCAACGGGATCGAAATTCGTATGATTGACACCGGTTACGGAATTTCCACGGAGCGAGTGGCGGAAATTTTTAAGCCGTTTTATCGCGTTCTCGACGAAGACCAAGAGGTGCAGGAAGGCACAGGTCTTGGGCTGGCAATTTGCAAGGATATTGTACTCCGTCACGAAGGTCAGTTGACCGTGGACAGCACACTCGGAGAAGGCAGCATTTTCACCGTATCCTTGCCCAGCTGGCGCACCGCCTGACGGCATATGGTCCACACAATGCGCGTATTCACTTAAAGCTTGTGGCGTAGTCGCGACCGGTTTTTTGCGTCTTGCGTATGTGGACGCGGAAATGGGGGGGCTGTTTTGCCAGTATGTTGACGTGCGCATAATTATGCGCATAAAGTAATGCATGTTTTTGGAGGTGTGAAGCTATGGCGATCCAGCATGATCATGTCGCCCAAAGGCGGGCGACCAATATCACGGTGAGCAGCGATTTGCTGACGACGGCCAAGGCGCTTAAAGTTAACCTCTCACGCGCGGCTGAATCCGGTATTGCTCAGGCGGTGAAGAAAAAACAAGCCGAGCAGTGGGCCCTGGACAACAAAGCCGCCTTGGAAAGCTCAAACGCTTACGTGGACCAACGCGGTCTGCCGTTGTCCAAATATCGGCAATTTTGATGGCGCGATTTGACGTTTATCGCCACCCCGAAGGTGCGGGTTACTTGCTTGATGTGCAGGCCGATGTATTGGCTCAGCTGAACACCCGCGTGGTGGTGCCGTTGATGGTGCCCCGTGATGCGCCTTTGCCAGCGGCAAGGTTAAACCCCGTGTTTGAGGTAGAAGGGCAACAGGTGGTCATGGTCACGCAGTTCCTGGCCGCCGTGCCAAGCATGCTGCTGGCCCAGCCTATGGCGTCGCTGGCGGTCCGCGATATGGAAATCATCAACGCTGTGGATATGGTGTTTCAGGGCTTTTAAAAGTCCGTGAGCACCACATGAGAGGCCCTTATGACGCAGCCAAAAACCATTTACGTGTGCATCAACAAAAAAGGCGGGCCGGCGTGCATCGGGCCGCAGTCGCGCGCAATCTTTCGCGCCCTGCACACGCGGGCGCGGGAACGGGGCGGGGACGTTGTGGTTGAGCGTCTCACCTGTATGGGCGAGTGCAGCCACGGCCCCAACGCCAAAATCCACGGCGGCGCTGTGTTCAACGAAGTCAGCTTGGACGATGTTGAGCGGATTTTGGATGTGGCTGAGGGGAAGACCTCGGTCTAAAGCTAAGCCTTCTTGACGAACTCGGACTTGAGCCCCATCTGGCCGATGCCGGGGATTTTGCAATCTATGTCATGGTCGCCGCCCACCAAGCGGATGTTTTTCACCTTGGTGCCGACCTTCACCACCGATGACGAGCCTTTGACCTTCAAGTCCTTGATGACCACCACGGTGTCGCCGTCGTTGAGCTGGTTGCCCACAGAGTCCTTGATGACCATCTCGCCGGTGTCCGCAGCCGGGCCATCCTTGGGCCATTCGTGTGCACACATGGGGCAAACCAGCATCGCACCGTCTTCATAGGTGTATTCTTCGCCACATTTCGGGCATTTGGGCAGCGCGGTCATGGGGTTTGTCTCCGATAAATTTTAAAAGCGTGTGCCTTTCTCCCCCATTGAGGCTGAAGATGCAAGGGTGGTGCATTCAGGCAACAAAAAACCCGCCATCTGGCGGGTCTTCCGTTTGGAACATGGGACCTAAGCCCTTACGGGTTAGAAGCCTTCACGTTCCAGGCGCTTGCGCTCCATTTTACGAGCACGGGAAACGGCCTCGGCCTTTTCGCGTGCGCGTTTTTCAGAGGGCTTTTCAAAGTTTTTGCGAAGTTTCAACTCGCGGAAAATACCTTCCCGCTGCATCTTCTTCTTCAAAACTTTCAGCGCCTGATCAACGTTGTTATCACGAACGACAACTTGCACGTTAATCACTTCCTTTCAAGTTTGGGTTCAGACGAAAATTGGGGCATGATGCCTTGCTTGCCATCTGTTTCCGCACCACAGTGGGCGGAACGGGCGTGTTCTAGCACACGTTGGGCGGTATGTGAAGCTGAAGGTGAGCGTGTTAAAATGATCTTGTGTGCAAGGCAGAGGCGCTTGAGCGGCGTTTGAGGACCAAAAAAGCATGACGATTTTGAAGATTGCCCGCATGGGCCACCCGATTTTGCAAACCGTCGCCCAAGAGGTCGAAGACCCGGCGGACCCCAAAATTGCGGCGTTCGTGGCCGATATGATTGAAACCATGCATGACGCAAACGGCACAGGGCTGGCCGCGCCCCAGGTGCACGTGCCGTTGCGCGTTGTTATTTATATGGTTTCTCCGGCCAGAGACAGTGCAGAAGGCATCGGCGTTCCGCTCACCGTGCTCATCAATCCGGAAATCGAGCCTATTGGCTCAGAGACGGATGTGGATTGGGAGGGCTGTTTATCGCTGCCGGGCATGATGGGGGAAGTCGAACGCTTTACCCACATTCGGTATTCGGCGTATGATCTTAAGGGCAATCGCATCCAGCGCGAAGCCAAAGGGTTTCACGCCCGCGTGGTGCAACATGAATGTGACCACCTTGACGGGATACTGTATCCTTACCGTATTGAAAATATGGATAGATTTGGCTTTAGCGAAGAATTGATGAAACAAGCCCCCAGTCGTTTAGACGAAACCGAAGACGAGCAGGACTGAACGCCATGAGCGCCGCGCCGCAAAAAATGACCCGTGAAGAAAAAAAGGAC
The DNA here is from genome assembly GCF_001746755.1 of Magnetovibrio blakemorei. Classification (GTDB taxonomy): domain Bacteria; phylum Pseudomonadota; class Alphaproteobacteria; order Rhodospirillales; family Magnetovibrionaceae; genus Magnetovibrio; species Magnetovibrio blakemorei. The sequence goes on from NZ_MCGG01000013.1 coordinate 58,030, forward strand.
GCCATCGTTTTGGCCGCCGCCCCTCATGTGGCGTTTGACGGCTGGGGCGATGCGGCGTTGGCAGCCGGGGCCGAAGACGCAGGCTTTGATGCCGACACCGCCAAGCGGCTGTTTCCCCAAGGTGCCGTTGATGCCATTGCTCAATTCGCCACCATTTCGGATCGTGAAATGATCAAAGCGATGGAGGCCGCCGACGTGGGCAGCATGCGGGTGCGTGACCGGGTTATTTTCGGGGTGCGTGCGCGTTTGGAATACCTAACACCGTACAAAGAAGCGGTGCAGGCTGGTCTCAGCGTTTTGATGAACCCGCTGCATGCGGCGCAAATGGCCCACATCACCCACACCACGGTGGATCACATCTGGTACGTGGCGGGCGATCGCTCGGCAGATTTCAATTATTACACCAAGCGCGGGCTGTTGGCTGCGGTGTACGCGCCGACGGTGCTGTATTGGTTGAATGACCGCTCAGAAAATTGTGAAGAGACGTGGGATTTCCTGGCCCGGCGCATCGACGACGTGTTGAAAATTCCGCCCCTGAAAGCCAAAGTGATGAATGCGCTCTCCGATCTTATGAAGGGTGGCCCATTTTCGAAGTTCAACAGTGATATGCAAATGCGTCCCTAGGGTCAGGACCTGAGGTTTGAAATGCGAGGGAAGTTTTCATGACAACACCTGTTCATCCCGGACCTGTACAAGGACCTGCTTTGGCACAAGGTCCCGCGCAAGGCATCGGCATGGCCGATCACTTCGTGATGTGTTCCCGGTTGGGACGTTATCTGACCTTTCAAGCCAGCGGGCGTTTTCTCATCACCGACGATTTTGCCACACCTAAGCTGTCCATCCCCAAGGACGCCCAGGCCTTGGCGGCCATATGTTCCAAAGACGAACTGGTGGCGCGCGCCGCCTTGATGCCGTTGGCACACCGTGCTGCGAGCCTCGACGACGGACGCCGTGAAGCCTTTGAAGAACTGTTTGAATTGATTGAACGCCAAACCCTCTCGCCGCTGGTGCGCGAAGGGGCTTTGGCGGTGTTGCAATCGGGCTTCCGGGAAAACCGCATTCGCGAATTGGAAGCCGTGCTCAGCGATGACTTGAGCCCGGCGCGCACCCGCTACCGCAAGTTTTTGGAAGTGGTGCGGGAACTGATCGAAGGGCGGTTGGCCAGCGGCACCTTTATCGATGAATTCGTCGACTTCACCAAAAGCGTTGCCGGACGCCTGGATTTTGGCATTTACAGCTATTGCATGGACCGCATCATTGCGACGCCGTTGATTCCGCTGCAGGTGAAAAAGATGGTCACGGTTGAAATCATGCGCTTTCCGCCGCTGATCCGTCGTGAATTGCTGTCCAACGCTTTGGCCAACGGCGGTGTCGACAGACAGGCCAAAGACTTCATCCGTCACGCCATCTCCATGCACTTGCCCAAGGGCCAGTTGCTGGAAATCGAGCTGTTGGAAGCGGTGAAAGAGCGCCGCATTACGGCGCAAGAAATCGAAAACACCTTGAACCGCGCCAGCATGGCAGCATCTTATAGCGGTGTCAGCGGTCGAGCTTAAATTAAGCCGTTAAATCCACCAAAGAGCCACGGGGCAGGGGCTCTGTGCTGTTCGCGTCTGCTCTGTCGGCGCGCGCGCGGAGGTCTTGAGCCGCCCGCAAATCGGAATTGATTTGGCGGTCGCGTAGCGCCTGTTCGGCATCAATGCGGCTTTGTCGGGCTTGGTTGGTGACGCGCTGCTGGTCCTGGGTGCGTTGGACCTTTTGGGTATCGGCGATGCGTTGCGCTGCGGCAACCTGTTGGGCATCGCTGACCCGCGTCGCGTTATCCGTCACACGTCGTTCCAGCGCAGCGTTGCGATCTTGCTCAGCACGTACGGTAACCAAGATGTCTTGGGCGGAAACATCCACAATCAAGCACTCCGTTGAAGGCTTTTATCATAGGCCTAACGGGATGTTTTCGCAATGTACTCGCGGAAGGTACTAGCCTTTCGGCTGGCTGCCTTTGGGATACAGGCGGTTGATGTGGCCCATTTTGCGGCCTTGGCGGGGTTCGGCTTTGCCGTACAGGTGCAGCTTGTTTTCCGGGTCGGACAGTTGTTGGTGCCACAGTTCCGCGTGGCTGCCCAACAGATTGAGCATCACCGTGTCGGAATGACGCTCGGTGGTGCCGAGCGGCAGGTCGGCCACGGCGCGCACGAACTGTTCGAATTGGCTGGTCTTGCAGCCGTCTTGGGTCCAGTGGCCGGAATTGTGCGGCCTGGGGGCCATTTCGTTGACCAACAGGTGTGCCTTGCCGTACCCATCTTGGGTGACGAACATTTCCACGGCCAGCAATCCCACCAAGTTCATGGCTTGGGCCATTTTTTGCCCGATGGCTGTGGCTTTGGCCGCTAAGTCTGCAGGGATATTGGCGGGCGCGATGGTTTTGTCGAGGATGCCGTCTTTGTGGCGATTTTCAACCACGTCAAAGGACGCCATGGCTCCGCCTTTGCGGCGCGCCGTAATGACCGATATTTCCAGCTTAAAATCGACAAAGCCTTCTAAAATGGCGGATCCGCCGCCCAAGTCTTGCCAAGCGTTGGCGGGGTCTGTATCGGCGTGAATGCGCACTTGGCCTTTGCCGTCATAACCCAGTTGGGTGGTCTTCAAGATCGACGGCGCACCAATTTCAGCGATGGCGGCTTTGAGGTCTTCGACGCTGGAGACGGCCTTCCAGGGGGCGGTTTCGATACCCAGTTCGTTGCAAAAGGTCTTTTCGCGTACCCGGTCTTGGCAGATGGCCAAGCATTCCCAGCTGGGACGCACGGGGGCCAAGTCGGCCAGATGGCGCACGGTTTGGGCGGGCACGTTTTCAAACTCGAACGTCACCACATCAACAGAACGGCCAAAGGTTTCGATGGCGTCTTGGTCGTCGTAGGCGCCATGGGTGACGTGGGCAGAGACCTGTTCGGTGGGGCTGTTTTGTTCCGGGGTGAAGACGTGCACGCGGTAGCCGAGTTCTGCCGCCGCCAATGCGGTCATGCGGCCCAATTGTCCACCACCGATGATGCCGATGACGGAACCGGGCTGAATAGCGCCGCTTTTTGAAAGGATGGTTTTGTTCAATTTGTGACCCGTTTTCAACCGGTGGCTTAATCTTGAGGCTCTTCGGCGACGGAGGCGGTTTGGTTCGCCCGCCATGCGTCCAGATTCTTGGCGATGGTGGTGTCGTGCAGTGCCAGAATGGATGCGGCCAGCAGTCCGGCGTTGATCGCACCGGCTCGACCGATGGCCAATGTGCCGACCGGCACACCACCGGGCATTTGCACGATGGAGAGAAGCGAGTCCATGCCTTTCAGCGCTTTGCTTTCCACCGGCACACCCAGCACCGGAAGCGGCGACATGGCCGCCGTCATACCGGGCAGATGCGCAGCCCCTCCGGCACCGGCGATGATCACCTGAAGGCCTTTGGCTTTTGCCGATTGAGCATAGGCCACCAAACGGTCCGGGGTGCGGTGTGCGGAGATGATTTTGGTCTCATACGCAACGCCCAGCTTATCCAGGGTTTCGGCGGCATTTTTCATGGTGTCCCAGTCGGACTGGCTGCCCATGATGATGCCGACGAGCGGTTTGGCCTGAGTGGTCATGTGCTCTGCTCCTGCAGCGGGCGAGGTGCCCCTTGAGAAAGCGGGTGATTATAGGCAAAGGGCTATTCCAGGCAAGCGATATGTCAGTACCTCCTTCAATACTTCCTGTGTGCGACTTCGTTTTCTCCGGACGACTAATCGTGTACACTTTCACGTGCAGAATCTGGAGAGCGGTCTGGTTGCCATGTGAGGCCCCGTCTTGCGCTCAGTTGGGAGAGGTAAATGGCCGATGATGTTGTAGGCCCCGCAGCACCGATTGTTTCCGTTCGGCCCGGCCGCAATCGCTTGGCCGAAGAGGACCGAGAGCTTCAGGCAGCCAAACGGGAACGCAAAGGCAGCCATGGCAGCGGCTTTGGCGGCATGGGCAGCGGCTATGCAAGCGGGCATGGGCATGGAAATGTCCAAGACGATATTGACGTTCTGGGTATCCCCAAAGAGGAAATGACCGAGAATGTGCGCAATGCCATAGACCTTTTGTTGCAAGAAATCAGTCATTTGCGCTCAGAGCTGTCCCGCACCAAGGGGCATGAGGCGTACCTGGAAGAGCAAGCTGAAAAGGATCGCCTGTTGCACGTGATGCGTCGTCGGGCGTTTATGGCGCGTGTGGCGTTGGCGGTGCGCCGCGCCGAAGAAGACAACGTGCAGTTTGCTTTTATCTACATTCAAGTCCAAAACGCCGCGGCTGTACGCAGTGAATTCGGTCATGGTGCTGTGGAAAGCCTGATGATGCAGGCATCAACCGCCTTGCGCGAAGCCTCTGAACCCGGCGACGTGTTGGGCAGTTTGGAAAACTTTGACTTTGGCGTGCTCTTGCCCGGCACCTCAATGGAGGAAGGGGAGCACAAAGCGATCGGCTTGGTGGAAACCTTGAACGGCCGCAGCTTCGCCTGGCAGGGTCAAATATTGAGCATCGTGGCCAAATTCGGCGACACGGTGATCGCAAAAGATGATATGGCCGACGACGTCGTTACCCGCGCCAAAGCAAATTTGACGGCGCGTTCAGGCACCTGAGCCGTGTTTTATCCCCCGTGTGATGTGAGCGCGGTTTCCAAAAACGACAACCGATCTTGGCCCCAAAACAGCTCACCTTGATACACATAGGTGGGATAACCGAATACGCCGCGTTGGATGGCCATTTGGGTGCAGGTGCTGAAGGCGGCATCGAGTTCGGGCGATTGAGCCTCTCGAAATAATGTCTCAACATCCAATCCACACAGCCCGGCCAGGGCGATCAGCGTGTCCACGTCACTGATATCGCGCTCTTCAGCCCAAACGGCCTTTAAGATTGAGCTGAGCAAGGGACCTGCGTTTTGCCCTGCAGCTTGTGTTGCGAGAATCAGTTTTGAGGCAGGGGCCTCGGGTGCGGGGAAGTGCTTGGGCTGTAGATTTAGCGGTATCCCCAAGTGCTTTTGCCACCGTGCCAGTTCAACCAGACGGTAATCTTTGCGGTGTTGGGCACGGTCTTTCAGCAGTTGCCCCCCGGTGGCGGGAAATAAATCGGGAGAACTGAGCGGGTGATAAATCACGTGGGCGTTAACCCGCTGGGCCAATTCTTGAAAACGACCGTTACCCAGATACGTCCAGGGGGAAACGACGGAAAAGTAATAATCGATGATGGGCTGGGGGGCGGACGTGGGGCTCATGGGGGTCTCCGTTAAATGCCAATATGCATAGACTTAGGCAATAATATCGGGAATGGAACCACTTTCGAGTTTGGCAATCTGATCTTTGAGCAATAATTTGCGCTTTTTCAAGCGTTGCAGCTGCAAACGGTCCGGCGCCGGGTCCAAGATCAGGCGCGCAATCACGTCGTCCAAGTCGCGGTGTTCGGTTTTTAACTGTTCAAGCTGAACGTGGAGGTCGTCAAAGGTATCGTTCATCGGGGTTCCGTCACATTTGAATGCACCATATCACAATTCGGTTCTGATTTCATACGACCTGATTTGAGATGATTTTTAGTGTTGCTGGCAAGGCCCTGACATAACGGAGTCTGTAACTTGGGCTTTTCATTTCCGTAACATTGTCGTAGGATTCTGTCTCTTAGGTAGGGTCCAAACAATAGTTGGAGAAAATCAAATGGCATTGGAGAACAGGATCGATTCGCTGAAACATCGCCACGGTGAACTTGAAATGGCAATCGATACAGAAGAGGCAAGACCGTTTCCAAATGAAGATCAAATCCACGCCCTCAAGAAGAAAAAACTCCGAATAAAAGACGAATTGGAAAGTCTCGCACACCATTGATCCAAACGATCAGTTGAGCATGCGAGGCTCAAAATCAAGCGCCGGTCTTCCCAAAAGGGGAGGCCGGCTTTGTTATGTTCTAGGGTCAAGGCCTCTTAATCTGATCCATTTGGCGGAGAGGACTGATTAGGCGCTAAACCCGCCGCAATGCCCCTCATTGCAAGGGGATAGCAACGACATCAGGCGTGAAAATCGTTCCGTCCGGGAAGGATTTGTTAAAAATGTATCAGATTAAGAGGCCCTGACCCAAAGCTGGTGATCATTTGTTCATTTTGTTACGATAAGAAAGAGAATCCGGTTTTAGACATATTGAGAGAAGTGGACAGAACATGCGCATTGCGATTGCTCCTTTGATTGCGTTTCTTGCTTTGCTGGTGATGACCCCCGTCNCTCTGGTGTTGATGACGGCACCCGCCCAGGCGGAATACCGGATCGAAAGCCTGGACAACGATTATCAAAACGAAATCAAGGCGGCGGCGGCAGACGGCAAATATGTGGTGCTGTTCTTTCATCAAGCGGGCTGTCCGTACTGCGACAAGATGCGCGCCCGTGTGCATCCTGCCCCCGACGTGATGAATTATTTCTCTCAACACTTTGTGATGATGGAAAGCAATATTAAGGGCAATCTTGACGTGGTTATGCCGGACGGGACCGCCGTGACAGAGGTCGAGTTTGGACAAAAAATTCGCGTGCGGGCGACCCCCGTGTTCGTCTTTTATGACTTTGATGGCAAACCGGCTTTGCGCACCACCGGCTATCTCGATGAAAAACAGTTTTTGCTGGCGGGACGTTACGTCGTGGATGGCGTTTACAAAACCGACAAGTCCTTCTTTCGCTATGTGCAAGAGCAGGACTGATGATGCAGCAAGGACAGATGGTTCGCGCCCTTGTGACGGCGGCTTTGGTTGTCGGTCTTGGCTGCTCGACGGCCTTGGGGGCAGACGAGCGGGTGCTCACCGCAGCAGAGGTGCTTGAAAGTGTTGAGGCCAATGGGGACTACGCCGTCACCATTGCGGCCGCTGATATCGACATCGCCCATGCCCGTCTGCAAGAAGCCGGTGCGGGCTTGATGCCAAAGTTGACGCTGTCGGCCAGCAGCCAGTTCTACCGCCCCAGCGCTCATAAACAATACTCCAATGACAATGCGGACGCTTATGGAAAGCTTGAAGTGGTTCAGCCACTGTACGATTTTGGCCAATCGGCCAGCGTGCGCGATGCGGCGGGCAAGGATGCCGAGGCAGCCGAGCAGATTTTGACCTCGGCGCGCAACACCGTGCTGTTGGAAGGTTTGGCGCTGTATTTCGATTTGCATGCTTCAGAACTGGAAGTGCGCGCTTTGAACGAAGCCCATACCTCGGCCTATTTGCGCTGGGACCGCGCCAAGGAAAACTTCGCCCTGGGCCGCGCAAGCCCCGTAGAAGTGGCGGAAGCCTTGAAATTTGCTGAAAAATCGCGACTGATTTATTTTAGCGAACGCTCGCAAAATGCCGTCTATCGCTTGCGTCTGGAAGAGCTGATGGGCTCGGCTTTGCCCGAAGAACTGATCGTTCCGCCCAAGCCGCCAAAAGCCAAACATAGCGCCATCGATCGCAAAAAATTTGTGGCCGCGGTGTGGGGTACAAACCCGGAACTTGCGGCTTTGGCCAAACAAGGTGAAGCCACGGGGCTGCGTCGCGAAGGCGTGGCCCAATTGCCCAGCTTGGAAGCCTACGCCAACACTGGATACACCACCCGCGATCTGCGTGGGCGAGACGATTATGCCGTGGGGGCCAGGTTGTCCTGGCCGATCTTTGATGGCGGATTGACGGCGGCGAAAAAGACCCGCTTGGCGGCGGAGCAATCGCGCGTCAATGCCAGGTTCGAAGCCAAAAAAAGCGATTTGCGCCGTCGCGCGCTGACCTTGTTGATGAGCTTGGACGACACCTATCAACGGGTCATTGCCGCGCGCGCGCAACATGATTATACGTCCAAGTTTTTGGTCCAGCGCCAACAGCTTTATGCTCAGGAACGGGTAGCGGACTTGGGGACGGCGATGGTTGAACACACCTCGTCCGAGGCGGAATTGGTGCGCGCCACCGGGGCTTATCTGTTGGTCCAAGCCCAGCTGGCGGTGCTTTTGGGCGAACAGCCGGGGCGGAGTTTGGAACCAGACTTTTTTGCCGCGCAAAATCTGTTGGATACGGATAGTGGGGACTTTGTCCCCAAAGCCGGAACAGGTTTTGGTCAAGAAGACGAAAATTCTTTTAAGCGTCAGGAACAGAAATGAAAAAGACCTTTTATTGTGTGTTGATGGCCACTTGTCTGATGGCTTTGCCGTCAACGTCTTGGGCTGCGGACCGGGCTTTGGCGTTTGCCGTATCGGGCGTGGTGGCGGACATCAAGGTCCAACCCGGCGCATCCGTCGCCCAAGGGGACGTGCTGGCGGTGCTGGATCTGGCCCCCTTTCAAGCCCGCGCGCAGGCCGCCGATGCGGCTGTTAAAGCCACCAAGGTTATCTTAGATCTGGCGTCACGCCGTTTGCAGCAAACCCAAGAATTGTTTGACGCCCTTTCGACCTCGGCAGAACAAGTCGAGTTGGCGCAAACCACCCAGGCCAATGCCAAAATGGCCTATGAAAACGCCCGCCGTGATGCCGCCCTGGCGGCCTGGAAACTGGGGCGCGCCACCTTAAAGGCCCCAACGGCAGGCACCGTCGCCTCTATCCCAGGTTACGTGGGCCAAGTGGTGAACTTGAACGCCGAAACGTTGGCCGTCGTGGTGGTGAACACGCCTTAATTCGGCGCTGCTGTCAGGGCTTTATGGGGCTTAATGACCACGGTGACAGTGGTAATCCCCCGTTTTGTGATTGGTGTGACAGCCTGAACTGTCAAGGCCACCTCCGTGGGCACGGACTTCCGCTGTATACAATGCAAACAAAGCAAAGCTTAAAAACATAGAGATCACGTATCGCATGGCGGCTCCATTCTCTCTTATTTAGTGTGTGTTAACAAATATACGCTAAATAAGAGAGAAGTGGAAGTGCGCAGGCTCCGTCTGTTGACAGGTTTGCCCGTGCTTAAATTACTCGTGGTGCAATTCCCAGACGTCATGGCGAGAAGCGCAGCGACGCGGCCATCCAAGGATGTCCGCGTTGGGCCTGTCCGGTGCAGCCTAAGGGGAAGTGACCTACAAATCTTCCGCCACTTCACGCAGTTTGAATTTTTGAATTTTTCCAGTCGAAGTCTTGGGCAGTTCCGTGAACACGACGTTTCTGGGGCATTTATAATGCGCTAGGTGGTCGCGGCAGAACTGGATCATTTCGGCCTCTGTTACCGTGTCTTCGCTGCCCGGTTTCAGTTCCACGAACGCGCACGGGGTTTCGCCCCATTTGTCGTCGGACTTGGCGACCACGGCGACGGAAAACACGGCGGGGTGTTTGTTCAAGGTGTCTTCGACTTCGATGGACGAAATGTTTTCGCCGCCCGAAATGATGATGTCTTTGGAACGGTCTTTGAGCTTGATGTACAAATCCGGTTGCATCACCCCCAAATCGCCCGAATGGAACCAGCCGCCGCGAAAGGCTTCGTCGGTGGCGTCCGGGTTTTTCAGATAACCCTTCATGACGATATTGCCCTTGAACATGGTTTCACCCATGGTTTCGCCATCGGCGGGGACCAGCTCCATGGTTTCGCTGTTCATGATTTCGAGGCCCTGCAACACGTGATAGGGCACCCCTTGGCGGCCTTTTTTCAAGGTTTGCTGCTCGATGCTCAAATCATCCCACTCCGGGTGCCAGGCGCACTGCACGGCGGGTCCATAGGTTTCCGTCAGGCCATAAACGTGGGTCACGTTAAAGCCCGCTTTTTGCATGTTTTCCAAGGTGGATGCGGGCGGTGGGGCGGCGGCGACCATGACTTCGACTTTGTGGTCAAACGGTTTGATTTCCGCCTTTGTGGCGTTGATCACGAAGTTCAGCACGATGGGCGCACCGCAAAAATGGGTGGCTTTTTCCTCAGCTATGGCTTTGTAAATGTTGGCGGCATTGACCCGGCGCAGACACAAACTGGTGCCCGCATTGGCCGCCAAGGTCCACGGGAAGCACCAGCCGTTGCAATGAAACATCGGCAAGGTCCACAGATGCCGGGGATGATGCCCCATGTTCCACCCCACCACGTTGCTGATGGCGTTCAGGTAAGCGCCCCGGTGGTGATAGACCACGCCCTTGGGGTTGCCGGTCGTGCCCGAGGTGTAGTTCAGGGAAATCGCATCCCATTCGTCGTCCGGTAAGGTCCAGGGATAGTCTTCATCGCCATCCAACAAAAACGCTTCATAGTCCTTTTCCCCCAGCTTTTCACCGCGGACCTCGGCCAAGGCGTCATCGACATCGATGATGGTGATGTCGTCGCGGCCAATTTGTGTCAGGGCGGCTTTGACGGTGGAGGAGAATTCCATATCGGTGATGAGCAGCTTGGCTTCGGCGTGATTGAGGATAAACGCGATGTTGTCCGCATCCAGGCGGTAGTTCAACGCGTTGAGCACGGCGCCGGTTACGGGCACGCCAAAATGGCACTCAAACATTTCCGGCGTGTTGGACAGCATCACCGCGACGGTGTCGCCCTTGGTGATGCCGCGCTTGGTCAGCGCGGATGCCAAACGCTTGGCGCGGATAAAGGTTTCCCCCCAGGTGTAGCGCCGATCGCCGTGGACCACGCTTTCTTTGTCGGGATACGTGCGCGCAGAACGCTCAAGAAAGGACAATGGGCTCAACGGTTGGTGGTTGGCGGGGGTCTTGTCCAAATGCTGTTCGTAGATATTTGCGCCGGCGCTCATGATGAGCTCTCCTAATTTTTTTCAAAGTCGGGGCAGTTTGACACAATGCTGCATTGCAAAAAACAGTCTTTTAGATCAAAATTCGCTTTAGGGAGACAGCCGTGCCCGCGCGGGGGTGTGAGTACGGCATATTGGTAGACTTCGACACGGTGCAAACGCAGTGCGTTGCGCCAGGTGCTCGTAGGACGTTCTGGAGGATTTATGGCTAACCCGTATGAAGTGGCGCATGCCCGTTCCCTGTCTGACCCCAGTGGTTTTTGGGGAGAGATCGCTCAACAAATCGATTGGGTGAAGCCCTGGGATAAAGTCCTGGACGACAGCAACCCGCCTTTTTATCGCTGGTTCAGGGATGCCGAGTGCAACACGTGTTACAACGCCGTGGACCGTCACGTTAAAAATGGCCGTGGCGACCAGCCCGCCATCATCTATGACAGCCCCATGACCGGCGGCACCCAGCAGACCTTTACCTACAGCCAGCTCTTAGATGAAGTTTCGCGTTTTGCCGGTGTTTTGCGCGCCAATGGCGTGGGCAAGGGTGATCGCGTGATCATTTATATGCCGATGATCCCCCAGGCCCCCATCGCCATGCTGGCGGTGGCGCGGTTGGGCGCCATTCATTCGGTCGTGTTCGGCGGCTTTGCTGCGGCGGAACTGGCGACCCGCATTGATGATTCCAAGCCCAAGGCCATCGTTGCGGCCTCGTGTGGATTGGAACCGGGTCGCACCATTCAATACAAACCCTTGCTGGACAATGCGGTTAATCTGTCGAAACACAAGCCCGATGCCTGCATCATTTGGCAGCGTCCGGAAGCTTTGGCCGACCTGTCCAATCCCGGTGATGTGGATTGGGCCGAGGCTGCCAAAACCGCTGAGCCTGCTGAATGCGTGACCGTGGCCGCGACCGATCCGCTGTATATCTTGTACACGTCCGGCACCACGGGTGTTCCCAAGGGCATCGTGCGCGACAACGGCGGCCATATGGTGGCGTTGAATTACACCATGAAGGCCATCTATGACGTCCAGCCCGGTGATGTGTATTGGGCGGCCTCAGATGTGGGCTGGGTCGTTGGCCACAGCTACATCGTTTATGGCCCGTTGCTACACGGCTGTACCACGCTGATTTATGAAGGCAAGCCCGTGGGCACGCCTGATGCGGGCGCGTTTTGGCGCGTCATTGCCGATCACAAGGTCAAGGTGTTGTTCACGGCCCCCACCGCTTTGCGCGCCATCAAACGCGACGATGCGGAAGCAAAACTGATGCAGCAATACGATATGAGCAGCCTCAAAGCGCTCTATCTGGCGGGCGAACGCACCGATCCGGACACCTTGGAATGGGCGCAAAAAATCCTCGGCAAGCCGGTCGTCGATCACTGGTGGCAAACCGAAACCGGCTGGTCCATTGCGGCCAACTGTTTGGGACTGCATGCCTTCCCGGTGAAGCCGGGCTCACCCACCAAAGCGGCACCCGGTTGGGATGTGCAGGTGTTGGCCGACGATGGTCACCCGGTTGGTGCGGGTACCATCGGATCCATCTGCTGCAAGCTGCCGTTGCCACCGGGGTCCTTGCCCACGTTGTGGAACGCCGATGCGCGCTATAAAGAAGCCTATTTGGACGAGTTTCCGGGCTTTTACAAAACCGGTGACGCGGGCTTCATTGATGAAGAAGGTTACGTCTACGTCATGTCGCGCACCGATGACATCATCAACGTTGCGGGCCACCGCCTGTCGACCGGGGCGATGGAAGAAGTCTTGTCCGCACACCCCGACGTCGCCGAATGCGCCGTCATGGGGGTCGCCGACCAGCTTAAAGGTCAGATGCCTTTGGGCCTGTTGGTGTTGAAAGCGGGCGTGACGCGTGACCATGCGGAAATCGTCAAAGAAGTGGTGAAAATGGTGCGCGATCAAATCGGTCCGGTGGCGGCGTTCAAAACCGCGACCGTGGTGGATCGTTTGCCGAAAACCCGCTCCGGCAAAATCTTGCGCGGCACCATGCAGAAAATAGCCGACAACGAAGAGTACAAAATGCCCGCGACCATCGATGATCCGTCCATTTTGGATGAAATCGAAGCCGCGTTGGAAGACATCGGTTACGCCAAGTCGCGCACCTGATCGTCATTTCTGCCGTGTGTTGAATAGGGGCCGGAAGGAAATCCTTCCGGCCCCTTTTTTCTGCGTATTTCAAAGGGTTCTGTGCTAATATGAGGTGGTGAAGAATCACTCTGAGGGAACTTCGAAAGGAGGATCGCCATGCAAGCCATTTCTTCCGAAAAAGTCTGTTTCGTCATCGTTAAATCACGTGAATTTGATGCCAAGGAAGACGCGCCCTATGAAGATCCAGGCGGCAACGCCTCGGATGATGGCGATCACCAAATTCTCAGTCACCAACCCGACGACAGCGTCTATGAAGAGCTGGTGTCGTTTTTTGAATCTTTAAGCGATGAAGAACTGTGTGAACTGCATGCCATGGTCATGCTGGGACGTGGCGACGTTGACATGGAGGGTTGGGATGAGGCCGTGCAAACCGCTCAAGACGATTTGGACGAAAACACGCCCAAACACCTGCTGGAAATCCCTTTGATCAGTGATTATTTGGCCGAAGCTTTGAGCCAGTTTGGCTGCTCATGCAGTGACTAGGTCTGGTCCGTCGTTCGTCAAAATCTCGTCGATGCGTTGACGGAGTCTGGTGGGGATGTCGGTTTGAGGATAAACCCGTCTGCGCCCAGCTCACGCAATTGATCCATCAGTTTTAAGCTTTTATAGGCGGTGAGGACGGCGGCTTTGCTGTCCAATTTGGGTGAAGTTCGCGGATCTTCTTAAGGGGCTCGTCCCCGTCCATGTTGACCATGCCGACGTCGGGCAAGATCAATCTGGGCTTATGATTCTTCAACGGGGCTAAGCACTCTTCACCACTTTTTTGGCCCCTTCATTGTGGAGTTCAACTCTGTTCCGTCCTGCGTTTTTGGCGCGGTACAATGCCGTGTCGGAATAGCCAATAACTTTTTCTACGGTGAAGCTTGGGTCTTCAAATGCGGCGATGCCGATGCTTGCGGTCACTTTGATCTCGCCTTTCGACGTTTTGATAACAAGACCTTCAATGAGTTCACGCAGGCGCTCCGCCAAGGATGCGGCTTCTGCAAGGGTTGTTTCCGGCATGATGATGGCAAATTCTTCACCGCCAATGCGGCCAATGATGTCGGTTTCTCGAAGGGCCCGTTCAAGGCTGGTTGCCATGTTTACCAAGGTGACGTCACCGCATTCGTGTCCCCAGGTATCGTTCACCAATTTGAAATGATCGATATCGATCATGGCAATCACATAGGTGTGATTGTAGCGTCGCGACTGAGCGTCAACCGCGTTGGCATATTCGAAAAACGCCCGGCGGTTGTTCAGGCCCGTCAGGACGTCCGTGCGGGCTTGCTGCTCGGCTGTTTTTGTGGCGTCTTGTAATTCCAGCGTCCGTATACGAACTTGATTTTCCAGGTCTTTGTTCAGGTTCGCAAGGTCGGTCTGGCCTTTTCTTGCTTCGATGAGCGCTGTCTCAAGGTGATGATTGGACATCGAAATGGCGACGACAGAGGCGACGACGGCCATAACCACCGTCATTAAATAGGTGATCCATGAGGGCAGGAATGACAACGAGACGTCGAAGTTGATCTCAAGAACCCGGTTGCCAAAAACGAAGCTGTAAGCCGTCAATATCATCGCCACAATCATCAGGATCGCGAGCGGAATGCCGAGCCGTTTTCCAAACAGGATCGTGGCGAACACTGGCGATAACAACAGCAACGGATTCGCCCCGGCAATCATACCCATGTTCCAAAATCCAATGCTGCCAACCATGAAAAGCAGAAAAACAATGGACCCGGCGCGGACGGGATAGGGAATGGATGCGCGAAAAAACAAAAAGGAGACACAGCGCAATGGCCGTTGCAACGTGAACGCCCATTGCCCATTGCCAACCGATGCTTTGGTAGCGAAGCACACTTGCCGTAGCCGTAGGGGCCGCCAACACCGCCGAGGCGAGGAGCATCAAATCGCAGATTCGTGTCCGGACATGGCGGAGATCGTCAAAGGTATCGTTCATTGCCTATTCCGATTGTGCACCCGTGTGCACCCGATTTCATGAAATGTTGCGCATCGTTACCACGATGGTATGGCAAATGTATGGAATGATTTTAAAGAAAGGCAAAGGCTGAAGATTTATTTGGCTGCGATAGTGCTAGAAACTTGATCTTAAAGCTTTCCCGCTGCCGTAATCGGGCCAAAGCCATAAGGTTGTGCGATGAGCGCGTAACCGCGCGTTGCGGCGGAGTCTGCTGGGGGCTCATCGGGGTCCGCTTTGGGGCGAGGAAAGCTGAGCGTTTGGGCCTCACCGCTCCAGGTGCCGACTTGCTCTAGGGTATCGACAGAATTGGTGTACGTGACCGTGCGCCCACCATTTTCCCCCGACGTGATGGCTTGGGTGGTGCTGGTCTGGTAGCTGATCAGCCACAAGGTTTGCAAATTGGGGCCTTGGGTTAAGGCGGGCAGGGTGGCGGTCAGGTTTTGCCCGTCGCTGTGTTCAAGGACAATCGGTTGGACCGTGCCGGACTGGATAGAACGCAGCGCCTCCGTTCTGTTGGAGCCGACGAATTCGTGGTGGCCGTTCACCACCATTTGCGGGGTGTAGACTTGGCGTTTTTCCATCTGGCGGGCATAAGCGCGTTGGCGATCGGAACAGAATTTATGGCTGAGCGTGTCGCGCCAATTCAGGTGATCCCAGTAGGTGACGTGACAACTGAGCGCGATGATGTCTTTGTTTTGGGTTGCCAGCTCGCTCAGCAAGGCATCCGCAGGCGGGCATGACGAGCAGCTTTGCGACGTGAACAGCTCCACCACCAAAGGCCCCTGAGGGGCGGGCACGGCTAAAGGGGCCGCATCCACCGGATCGCGCTGGCCCACAATCGACAGCCCAACGATGGCCACCAAAAAGGGCAAAAAGAGCAATTTGTGTCTCATAAAGTCCATATTCGCTCCGCCGGCAAATAAGTTTCAAAGATGCACGCATCTTGAACTCTTGATAGGGCTCGTGTAGGAACTTTGCATCTTATCACATTCTATATGGGGGTCGTGTATGACACGTGCATTGGTTTTTCCGGGGCAGGGTTCGCAAACCGTCGGCATGGGCAAAGCGCTTTATGACGCTTATCCTAGTGCCAAGGCCGTCTTTGACGAGGTTGATGACGCCCTGGGGGAAAAACTCTCCGACGTGATCTTCAATGGCCCCGAAGACCAATTGACGCTGACCGCCAACACCCAACCCGCCCTGATGGCCGTGTCGTTGGCGGCGTTTGCCGTGTTGAAAGACAAAGGCTTCGACCTGATCAGCGGTGCGGCTTATGTGGCCGGGCACTCGCTGGGAGAATATTCGGCCCTTGCGGCGGCGGGTACGTTTTCCATCGGCGATGCGGCAAAGCTGCTGAGAATCCGCGGCTCCGCCATGCAAGCGGCTGTGGGCGTGGGCGAAGGGGCCATGGCGGCGCTGTTGGGCCTGGATTGGGATACCGCGGCAGCCGTTGCGGCGGAAGCGGCCCTGGGCGATGAAGTGTGCGCCGCGGCCAACGACAACGTCGACGGCCAAGTGGTTATTTCCGGCACCAAAGCGGCTGTCGAGCGCGCCGCTGAGATGGCCAAGGAACGCGGTGCCAAGCGCGCCATTATGTTGTCCGTGTCGGCACCGTTCCATTGCGCTTTGATGCAGCCCGCCGCCGACGCCATGCACGAGGCCCTGGCCAAAGCCATCATGAACGCGCCCATCGTGCCGGTGATCGCCAACGTCACGGCGGCCCCGGTCACCGACCCCGATGAAATCCGCAAGCTGCTGGTGGCTCAGGTCACGGGCACCGTGCGGTGGCGCGAAAGCGTTCTGAAAATGGCTGAATTGGGCGTTGATCAGATGGTTGAAGTTGGCGCGGGCAAGGTCTTGGCGGGCTTGGTGAAGCGCAATCCGGACATTGAAGGCTCAAGCATCGGCAGCCCCGATGATATTGAGGCTTTCCTGAGCACGCTGTAAGCGTCACAATCTGAACTGAGAGACTGATTCGATCCGTGTAGGGGATATCCATGTTTGATTTAAGCGGTAAACGAGCCTTGGTGACCGGAGCTTCCGGCGGTATTGGCGGGGCCATTGCAAGGGGTTTGTACGCCCAAGGTGCCGATGTGGCCCTGTCGGGCACCCGTGCAGACGCGCTTGAAGCGTTGGCTGCGGAATTGGGATCGCGCGCGCACGTCACCCCGGCGCGTTTGGGTGAAGACGGTGCGGCGGAGCAATTGATTCAAGACGCCACGGCAGCCATGGGCGGGGTGGATATCTTGATCAACAATGCGGGCCTCACCCGCGACACCTTGGCCATGCGGATGAAGGACGAAGACTGGGATATGGTCTTGAACGTCAACTTAAAATCCGCCTTTCAACTGTCGCGTGCGTGCTTGAAGGGCATGATGAAGGCCCGGTTTGGGCGGATCATTTCCATCACGTCTATCGTCGGTGTGACCGGAAATGCGGGCCAAGCCAACTATGCGGCGTCCAAAGCCGGGTTGATCGGCATGTCGAAATCCTTGGCCCAAGAAGTTGCGTCCCGGGGCATTACGGTCAATTGCGTCGCCCCCGGATTTATCGCGACCCCCATGACCGAGGCCTTGAATGACCAGCAAAAAGCGGGCATTTTGGCCAGTATTCCGAGCGGTGCCATGGGAACACCTGATGACATTGGCGCGGCAGTCGTTTACCTTGCCAGTGATCAGGCCAACTACGTCACCGGGCAGACCCTTCATGTCAATGGTGGTATGGCGATGATTTAGCTTTTCCGATGCTGGCAATGGCAGGTAAAGTGTGTTAGGAAGCGGTGCTTTCTTGATGTGAAAGCCCTAAGTTTAGAGCCCGTGCCGCGCGGGCATCCCCTTGAAGCGAAAATGGCTAGAGTGGGTGGCGGGGCAAGGAACCTATAGTATTTACAACGTTTTATTCAAGGATTTCAGACATGAGTGATGTCGCAGACCGCGTTAAGAAAATCGTCATCGAACACCTTGGCGTGGACGAATCCAAAGTGGCTGACAATGCCAGCTTTATCGATGATCTGGGCGCAGACAGCTTAGACACCGTTGAACTGGTGATGGCTTTTGAAGAAGAGTTCGGTTGTGAAATTCCGGATGATGCTGCGGAAAAGATCCTCACCATCCAGAACGCGATCGATTATATCTCTGCGAACTCTTAAGGTTCGTTTACGGAATGGGGCGGGGGATTGCTGAACCCTATGGGGGCAGTCTGCCGCCTTTTCCATATTTGGTAAAACATTGGCAAGGCATGTGTATGGATGCGTCTGGCACAAGACTAACTCGCCAATTTGACACCCCCATTTCGATACGAGGGTCAGTATGCGTCGAGTAGTGGTCACAGGTATGGGTATGGTTTCACCGTTGGCTGACGGTGTGAACACAAGTTGGACGAAGCTGTTGAATGCTGAATCCGGTCTCAATGCCATTGAAAGTTTCGATGTTTCGGATCTTCCAGCAAAAATTGCCGGTCAGGTGCCGTTGGGCGATGGTCCCGGCCTGTTTAATGCCGATACGTACATTACGCCCAAAGAGCGCCGCCGGGTTGACGACTTTATCGTCTATGGCATGGCGGCGGCTCAACAAGCTGTCGAAGACAGCGGTTGGGCACCCCAAGGGGATGAAGATCGCTACCGCACCGGCGTGTTGATCGGTTCGGGCATTGGTGGACTTCCGGTTTTGTCGGCGGGCTCTCTGACCGTCGATTGCGAAGGTGGCGGCGGTGTCCGTCGTCTCAGCCCGTTTTTCATTCCCGCCAGCTTGATCAACCTGATCTCTGGCCAAGTGTCTATTAAATACGGTTTTCAAGGCCCCAACCATGCGGTCGTGACGGCGTGTTCCACGGGCGCGCACGCCATTGGCGATGCTGCACGCTTGATCATGTGGGATGACGCCGACGTGATGGTTGCGGGTGGCGCCGAAGCCGCTTGTTGCCGGGTCGGCATGGCGGGCTTTTCCCAGGCGAAAGCGCTGTGCACGACCTACAACGACAACCCCACCGCGGGTTCCCGGCCTTGGGACAAAGACCGCGATGGCTTTGTTATGGGCGAAGGTGCCGGCGTGGTCGTGTTGGAAGAATTGGAACACGCCAAGGCCCGTGGGGCCAAGATTTACGCTGAAATTGTGGGCTATGGCCTCACCGGCGACGCGTACCACATCACCGCACCGTCCCCCACCGGAGACGGCGCTTATCGCTGCATGAAAGCGGCCATGAAGCGCGCAGGCATGAACCCCGAAGACATCGACTACGTCAACGCGCACGGCACCTCGACCATGGCCGACGTGATTGAGCTGGCGGCGGTCAAACGCGCATTCGGCAATGCGGTGAATGATATCTCCATGTCGTCCACCAAGTCAGCCATCGGTCATTTGTTGGGCGCAGCGGGTGCGGTCGAAGCCATTTTCTCGATCTTGGCCGTGCAAAACGGTGTGGTTCCGCCGACGTTGAACCTGGACAATCCCGATGAGGGGTGCGACATCGATTTGGTGCCGCACCAAGCCAAAGAGCGCAAAGTGCGTGCGGCGCTCAGCAACTCGTTTGGTTTTGGCGGCACCAATGCGTCGCTGATTTTCAAATCCTTCGACTGATTTAAGACTGGGGGCCCGCATGATCCGCGCCCTAAGGTTCCTCTTTATGATCGCCCTCGCTGGCTTAATGGCCTGTGGGGGCGGTTTTTTTTACATCAAAGACAAGGCCAATGCGCCGGGTTTGAATACCCAGAGCACCCGCGTGCTGATTGAGCCGGGGCTGGGCGTCAGCGCCATTGCGGCGCGCTTGAAAACGGCCGATGTGATTGCTGAGCCGCTGGTGTTTCGCATTTGGGCGCGCTTGACCGAGGCGCACACCAAGCTCCGCGCGGGGGAATACGAATTGCCCGCCCGTGCCAGTGTCGTTGACATTCTCAACATCTTGCAAAGCGGCAAAACGGTGGTTCACAAGCTGACCATCGCCGAAGGCTTGACCGTGACCGAAGCCCTGTTGATTGTCCAAGACGCTGAAGGATTGGAAGGGCCCATCACTGCCATTCCCAACGAAGGCTGGTTGTTGCCGGAAACCTATCATTTTGCGTGGGGCGAAACGCGCAATGATCTGATCGGGCGGATGGCCGACGATATGGGTGAAGTTTTGGCCAAAGTGTGGGACGAACGACCAGAAGATTACGCCTTGAAGTCCGCCGAAGAGGTCTTGATTTTGGCCTCTATCGTTGAAAAAGAAACGGGCATCGCAGCGGAACGGCCCAAGATCGCGGCGGTGTTTCTCAATCGCCTGAAAAGGGGCATGCGCCTGCAATCCGACCCCACGGTCGTTTACGTGCTCACCGATGGCGGCGGCGCTTTGGGTCGGGCGCTGAACCGCGAAGATTTAAAAATCGACAGCCCCTACAACACCTATCGGGTCTTTGGTTTGCCGCCAGCCCCCATCGCCAATCCGGGGCGGGCGGCGTTGGAAGCGGTTGTGCATCCCGACACGACCTCGGCGCTTTATTTTGTTGCCGACGGATCGGGCGGCCATGTCTTTGCCAATACATTGAAAGAACACAATAAAAATGTTCGGAAGTGGCGGGTGATCAAACGTCAGCGAGCAGACTGAGGGCGAACCGCTCTCAAAATCTAAGTTTTTTTCGGTGCACGCAACAACACGCTCACCCGCCAGCACGGGGGCAGCAGCGAAACCAGCCACGTGATGGCCGCCAGCCGCCACGGGAAAAAGACGCTGACTTTGCCTTTTTCAAGACCTTTGCGGATGATCCGGGCGGCTTTTTCGGCGCTCATGAAAAACGGCATGGGAAATGTATTTTTTGCCGTGATGCGGCTTTCGACAAAGCCCGGACAAACGGTGGTGACGATGATGCCATCCGTGCGCAGTGCGCCGTTGAGGGCTTCCGCATAGGCTTTGACGGCAGCTTTTGAGGCAGAATAAGCGGGTGCACCCGGCAACGACAACATCCCCGCGACGGAGCTGATGATGGCAATTTGCCCCTTGTGGCGCGGCTTCATGGCGTGAATGGCGGGCCAGATGGTGTTCAAGACGCCGGTGAAGTTGACGTCGAATATGGCCCGGGCTTGACGCTCCGTCTCACCTTCTTCGCCTTTACCGCTGCCTGCAGAGATGCCCGCATTGGCGATGACCAAGTCCAAGGGGTGCTGCGCATCGATGGCTTTGATGAAGGTCGCCATGGCGCTTTGATCGGTGACGCTCAAGACGGCGCTTTTTGTCGTTGCGCCCCGGTCCTGGCAGGCGCGCTCCACCTCGATCAAGCGGGTTTCATCGCGTCCGGTGAAAGACAGGTGCACACCCGGTTCCGCATATTCCAGCGCCAGCGCCCGGCCGATGCCGCTGCTGGCCCCGGTGATGAGAATGGATTTCGGTGCAGTTGGTTTCATGGGTTTTCGCTTTGAAAGGGAGAGCGGGTTACGGTTCAGAATATGGCCTTAACGACATCGCGCATAGGGACAAATGACACCGCATCGCGCCCGCTTCTTGTTGCCGCGGTTCGGGAAGGCTATAAGTATTCATCATTTTAAAGAGGGGGATTCCCGTGAGCGTATCATCCATGACCGGATTTGCCCGCAGCGAAGGGGCCACCGACGTCTGCACCTGGGGGTGGGAAGCCAAAAGCGTCAACGGCAAGGGTTTGGACGTGCGGCTGCGTTATCCGCGCGGTTTTGACTTTATCGACGTCGCCGCCCGCGACCGGGTGGCCAAACGCTTCAAACGCGGCAACGTGTCGCTCAATCTCGATGTGAACTGGACCCAGGCGCAGGCCTCGGTTTCCGTAAATGAAGACGTGCTGGCGGAAATTCTCGCCGCTATTCCCAAAATTCAAGCCGCCATTCCCGGTGTGCGTCCACCCTCCGTCGACGGCATCTTGGGCTTGCGCGGCGTGTTGGAACAAGCCGAAGACGACACCATCGATGCCGCTTCCCGCGCTCTGGAAGCGGTGCTGTTGGACGGCCTTGATCAACTGTTGGATCAGTTGGCGGAAAGCCGCGATTCTGAGGGCGAACGCATGGGTGGCGTGTTGCACGACCAATTGGCCAGCATTGAAAGTTTGAGCGAAGACGCCGGCGAACTGGCGGCTTTGCAACCGGACGCCATCCGCAAACGCTTGGCCACGCAAATCGAAACTCTGGTCGCCGACTTCGCCGTCCTGGACCCGGATCGTTTGGCCCAGGAAGCGGCCATCGTCATGACCAAGGCCGATGTGCGTGAAGAGCTGGACCGCTTGACCGCCCACATCGAAGCCGCGCGCGATCTGTTGGTTCAAGATGCTCCGGTGGGCCGTCGCCTCGATTTTCTGTGTCAGGAATTCAATCGCGAAGCCAACACGCTGTGCTCCAAATCATCCGACACCGATCTCACCCGTGTGGGCTTGGAACTCAAAGCCATCATCGAACAATTTCGCGAACAGGTGCAAAACATTGAATGATCCGCAAAACATCAAACGCCGGGGCCTTATGCTGGTGTTGTCGTCGCCGTCGGGGGCTGGAAAAAGTACCATTTCTCGGGAACTTTTGGACCGTGAACCGGACCTGACCATGTCGGTGTCCGCCACCACCCGTCCGCCGCGCCCCGGCGAAGTGGATGGCAAGGACTATTACTTCATCACCAAAGACACGTTCAAAGACATGGTTGCCAAGGATGAGTTTTTGGAGCACGCCACCGTGTTCGACAATTCCTACGGCACGCCCCGCGGTCCCGTTGAAGCGGCGCTGTCGAACGGCAAAGACGTGCTGTTCGACGTCGACTGGCAAGGCACCCAGCAGCTCCACGGCCGCGCCCGCAACGACCTGGTGCGCATCTTCATCTTGCCGCCGACCAAGGACGAACTGGAACGGCGGCTCCGCACCCGCGCCCAAGACCCCGAAGACGTCATCAAAAAACGCATGGCCAAAGCGGCTGACGAAATGAAACACTACGAAGAATACGACTACATCGTCGTCAACGTCGACGTCCAAGACAGCGTCGCCGAAGTCCAAGCCATCCTCACCGCCGAACGCCTCAAAAAAGACCGCCGCGAAGGGCTGTACGATTTTGTCCGGGAGTTGTGCGGGACGGGGTGAGGCTGAAAAGTTAACGGAGGGATCGAAGCGGGGGGGGAGTTAGTAAACTGTCCCCGTAATTCGTCCCCATAATTCACCCGTAATTCAACGACCAAGGATGTCGATAAATATGGTGCTATTATGATTGTTAAAAAAAAATCTTCTATAGCTGACGCGGCTTTTGCAGGTGCGTTAATGTTACTGCTCTCTGGCTGCGTTTCAACGATGTCGAAACAAGACCAAATCATCTGGGCACAGTCTTTCAATGCTGACACGGGCGAGCGTTTCATCCCCCCGGAACTGTGGAGTGGCGATCCTTGGGATGGCAATACTTCTCTTGCACGCTTGCCTAAACTGGATCATATGGCGACACGCAGTAATCTGCCTTCACGCATCCTTACCCAAGGCCCAGAGGGTGTTTCCCAAAAGGAACACCCAAATTGCTCAAAGCAGGTTTACGTCCGTAAGAATATTCATCCGTCGAGAGGGACGTATAAAACTCAATATTTCCAGGTCAACCTTGATGATAATGGCAAGGTCGGCGGAATTGGACGGTGTTGGGAGATAAGAGATGGGACGATTCGCCATATGTCCGAGTTTTCTAAATTTCCTATTGGGTATTGGAAGGCCGGGGATAACTACAAGGGGATAAGGATCACAAGCATCGGCACACCTGAAAGCCCTTGTTTAACATTCCAATGGCAGGGACAGGGGTATTACAGCTATTGCCCCAATCAAGGGAATGTAAGTCAGAACTAGCTGTGGATTACGGTGGACAGTATACTTTTCTTCAGTCTCTAAGACCTGAAACAGTCATTGCGAGCCCCCGAAGGGGGCGTGGCAATCCAGGGCGGCAGGTGAGCTGGTTGAGACATGGATTGCTTCGTCGCTGCGCTTCTCGCAATGACGGGGGGGATGACGGGGTTCGCATCGCATTATTTTGTTCGAGGGACCATGACAAACATCGAGACCGATCCGTTGATGCATTTAGCCTACGAGCAGGCTTTAAAAAGTTATCACGAGGGTGGTTTGCCCATTGGGGCTGTGTTGGTGGATCGTGCTGCCGGGACCTTAATTGCGGTTGGTCATAATCGCAGGGTGCAAGACGGTAATCCCATTTTGCATGGGGAGATGGTTTGTCTGCAAAACGCGGGGCGGCGCAAGACCTATAAGGGCTTGACGCTCTATACCACGCTCAGCCCCTGCATGATGTGCAGCGGCACCATTGTCCAATTCGGGATCGAAAAAGTGGTGGTCGGTGAAAAACGTAACTTTGAAGGCAATATCGATTTCTTGCGCCAAAAGGGTGTTGAGGTGATGTTGCTGGACGATCCAGAATGCACCGCCTTGATGAAAAAATTTATTGCGGAACAGCCGGAACTTTGGGGGGAAGACATCGCCGAAGAGGTGGCGGATAAGGCTTAATCTTTTTGAAGTGTGGTCTGAAACACCCTTGGCGGTCATTGCGAGCCCCTTAAGGGACGCGGCAATCCAGCGGGGGCGGGGTGCGTGGTGCCCTGGATTGCTTCGCTCCGTTCGCAATGACCCTGAGAGTGGGGCTCTAAAAAGTTGGCGGTTCTGCATATTTCAATGTACAGAACGACCCGTGGTTACACATAAACAAGGAATACCGGTGTGTGGTGGGAATCTGCGGGGCTGTCTTTGGTGCTGATTGCACTGGCGGAAATCGGCGATAAAAGTCAGTTGGTGTGCATGACGTTGGCGGCGCGTCACGGTCGGGCGTTGCCGGTGTTGTATGGCGCGGTGGCGGCTTTCGCCATTCTCAATGGTTTGGCGGTGGCGTTCGGCACGACCTTGGCCGGGTGGTTGCCCCAGACGTGGGTGTTGGCGGCCATGGCGGTTTTGTTTGGCGCGTTTGGTGTGCAGTCCCTGATGAGCGGGGCTGAAGACGAAGATGAAGAGGACGCGCCGCGGATCTCGGGTCACGGTCTGTTTGTGACGTCTTTTTTGATGATTTTTGTGGCCGAGTTTGGCGACAAAACCCAAATCAGTGTGGCCGGATTGGCGGGGCTTTACCCGTCCGTTCCGGTCTGGTTGGGGGCGACTTTAGCGCTGGCGTTGACCTCAGCCGCAGGCGTTTTGGCGGGCAAGACGGTGCTCAGGCGTTTGCCAATTTTGTGGCTGCACCGCTTTGCGGGCGGGTTGTTTGTGGGCTTGTCTTTGCTGGCGGCGTGGCGACTGTGGGTCATGCTTGAGGCTCACCCTTAAGCTGACAGCGACATCACCAAGCTCAAGGCAATCGCCCACATCACCAGAGCGATGAAGAGGTCCAGGATTTTCCACGTGATGGGGGTGCGAAACAAAGGGGCGAGCTTGGTCGCGGCAAACGCCAGCGCATAGAACCAGACAAACGACGCCATCGCGGCACCGCCTAAAAACCACAGTCGTCCCGGCCACGGATGTTGACCGGATATGCCGCCCAGCAGCACCACGGTGTCCAGATACACATGGGGGTTGAGCAAGCTGAAGCCCAGCGTGGTGAGCAGGGCGGTTTTGAGGCTCATGCGCGCCGGAGTGCCGTCGTCGTTTTCGGCCTTGAGGGCTTCTCCCCTCCATGCCCGGCGAAACGCTATGATGCCGTAAGCAAACAAAAACACCGCACCGAACACCGCCGCCCCGGTGGCAAGAAGAGGCGTGCTGGCGACCAGCGTGCCCACACCTGCGCCACCCAAAGCGATCAGTGTGGTGTCGATGAAAAAGCACGTGGTGGCGATGGAAAAATGGTGTTCGTGTTTTAAGCCTTGGCGCAACACAAAGGCGTTTTGTGCGCCGATGGCGATGATCAATCCGGCACCCAAGGCAAGGCCTTGGCCAAACAGGACGCTGTTCATTGGGTCTCATAGAGCCGGGCGAGGGCGGCAAAGTCTTCGACGCTGAGCTCTTCGGCGCGGGCGGTTTCCTTGATGCCGACGTCTTCGGGATTGAGTTTCAGGGCTTTAAGGCTTTGGCGGAGCATTTTACGGCGCTGACCAAAGGCTTGCGCGGTGACTTTTTCCATGGCGTCCCAGCTGGCCGGAGCCAAAGGTTGGGGGCGGGGAATGAACGTCACCACGGTCGATTGAATTTTTGGCGGCGGCGTGAAGGCGCGGGCATCGATGTTGAATTCCGGATGCACTTCGCATTGCCATTGGCTCATGATGGACAGTCGCCCATAGGCCTTGGTGCGCGGTTTGGCGGTGATGCGGTCCGCCACTTCTTTTTGAAACATCAACGTCAGGCCCGTGTAGGCGCGGGCGTTTTTCAGCCAGCCGATCAGCAACGGCGTGGCGATGTTGTAGGGCAAGTTCGACATGATCCGCCTGGGTGGTGGGCACAGGGATTCGAAGTCTTGCTTCAACGCATCGCCGGAGATGATTTCAAAGCGATCCCCGTAAGACGGCGCAAGGTAGTCTTGCAAGGCGGTGATGCAGCGCTCGTCGCGTTCAATGGCGATGAGCTTTTTCGCCCCCGCCGCCAAGATGGCGCGGGTCAGCCCGCCCGGTCCTGGACCGATTTCAATGACCGTCGTCTCGCTGAGATCCCCCGCCGTGCGGGCAATGCGCGCGGTCAGGTTTAAGTCCAGCAGGAAATTTTGCCCCAGCTGCTTTTTCGCCGCCAGATCGTGGCGCGCAATGATGTCGCGCAGCGGCGGCAGGTTGTCGATGAATTCGCCCGCCACGGATCAGGCCCCGGTTTGGGCGAGCGTTGCGGAACGCGCGTGGGCCATCGACGCCGCCATGCGCAACGCCGCCATCAGGCTTTTTTCTGACGCTTGCCCTGTTCCCGCGATGTCGAATGCGGTGCCGTGATCGGGCGAGGTGCGTACAAACGGCAGCCCCAAGGTGGCGTTCACACCGCTTTCGAAATCGAGAGTCTTCAGCGGAATTAAGCCTTGATCGTGATACATGCACAGCGCCGCATCATACGTGGGCAGGGCTTTGGCCGTGAACATGGTGTCGGGTGGCAGTGGGCCAAAAACGTTCAGCCCTTCAGATTTCAGGCGCTCAAGGGCGGGCCGGATGATGTCGATTTCTTCGCGGCCCATGGCCCCGCCTTCGCCCGCATGGGGGTTGAGTCCTGCCACGGCGATGCGTGGCTGGGCGATGGCAAAATCACGCTTCAAGGCCGCATGGGTGATGCGCGCGACCTCACAAATGGTGTTTGTGGACAGGGTGCGCGCAGCTTCGGCTAAGGACACATGCACCGTGGCCAACACCACCCGGAGCTTGTCGCACGCCAACATCATCACCGGCTGAGGTGTTTTTTCACCTTGTCCAGCGGCCAAATGGGCGAGAAATTCGGTGTGACCGGGGAACTTAAATCCGGCCGCATAGAGCGCGTCTTTGGCGATGGGGTTGGTAACCACGGAACTGGCGTGACCCGCTTGAACCAATTTAACGGCGCGTTCAATGGCGTTCAGCACGGACTGTGCGTTGCGGCTGTCGGGGGTGCCGGGAACGCTCGGAACGGGCAGCGGGGCGCTTAAGACCGGCAGGGCATGATGAAAATGATCTAACGCTTCAAGGGGATCTGATATCATGCGCACCGGAACATCCAGGTGGAGGCGCTTGGCAAGACTGAGCAAGCGGCCCGGATCGTCAATGGTGAAAAACACCGGCAAGCCCAGGCTGCGCTTGAGCCAAGCTTTGAGGGTGATGTCCCCGCCGACACCCGCAGGTTCGCCCATGGTCAACGCCACGGGCAGCGTATCCATGCCGATCACGTGCGGCGCTGTGTGCCGGGTCACGTGGGGTGTTGGGATCATAAACGGATGTCCACAAAAGCATCGCGGCGCAGATCGCGCAGTTTGCGTTCTCCGGCGATGTCGAGGCGTTTTTTCTTCAGTTTCTCACGAATTTCTTCACGAACTTTTTCCATATCCACGGTTTCATCCGTGCGTTCGCAGATCATCATGACGGCGACGCCGCCACCGGTGGCGACAGCGGTGCTGGGTTGACCGACTTTGAGGGGGCTGAGCACATCTTTCATCTTGTCGGACAGGGTGGAGAGTTTCATGGTCCCAAGTGATCCAGACATCAATGAATTTGACTGTTTTGAAGCGGCTTCAAGTTGGGCGCAGCCGACCAAGTGGCGGGTCGCGGCCTCAAGTTGGGCGCCAAGCGCGTTTAACGCGGCGTCATCACTGTCTTTGGGAGCCTGGATATGATATTGAGACAGCTTGATCAACGCATCACCACCGCCAAGGCCTGGGCTGGTGCGCACGTCGCGCAGCAGAAGAATATAATACCCGCCCAGGGCGCGCACCGGGTAGCTGGCCGTGCCGGGTTTCATTTTGGTGACGGTTTGTTGCAAGGTGGTATCCAAGTTTGTGTATTGGACCCATCCCATGTCGCCGCCCAATGCCGCCGACGGTGAGCGGGAGAAGTTTTTGGCGAGGGCAGAAAATGGGGCGCCCTGGCGCATCTGCACCAGCAAACGTTCAGCTATGGCCAGAACTTTGTCTTCTTGCTCAAGGGATTCCACGGGAAGATAAATTTCAGCGAGCAGGTATTCCGGGCGTCCTGCATTGGCCTGAATACGTTCGATTTCATCGTCGATTTCCCCGGCGCCGATCAAGATACTTCTGGCGAGACGCCGCTGGAGGTAGCCGCTCCAAGCCAACTCCGCCTCAACACGCATCGAAAGCGTAGCAATCGATGCTCCAATGCTTTGCAGGTGAACGCTCAGGTCCTCAAGGCTCATTTTGTTGTTTGCGGCGATACTTGTTTCGGCCATGTCGATTTGCGACTTGCTGATCGTAATATTTTCCCGCCGGGCCTCTTGAACTTGCAGCTTTTCGTCAATGAGCCCGCGCAGGACTTGATGGGAAATTTTGGCTCGGGTTTCAGCGTTGTTAGGCAGTTCGGCGGATTCAATCACCATCGAGATGCGTGAATTGAGATCCAGCATGGAAACCACATCGTCATTGACCACAGCCGCTATGCCAAGGCTGCCTTGCCCCTGTGAAGCTGTTTGAGCGTGAACAGAGCCCATTTGAAACAGGCTTACGGTCAAGCAAAGACCAAGCACGTGGACAATTGAGAATAATCCATGAGCCGTGTGGTTCTGACGTTTGGGGCGTGGAGTGATTTTCATATCCTTCAGCATATTGTTTGAGTGTGCTCTCATCATACAGTCGTCACCATGCCAACTGCAAATTTTCAAGGAACTGCTTTAACTTGGATTTACGCTGGAACTAAACTCGCCAAGGGTCTTGAATAAGACACGAAACATGATTGCGTCCGTCGGTCGCAGATCGCGGTCTTGATAGAACGTACGGCTGAATTGGGTGCTAAATTCCAAGCACTCGTCTTCATAAATCAAGCTTAGACCGGTGGAGCGTTGACCACCATTTTCCGATAAATCGCGCACGCCGTTGAATCTTGCGCGCCATGTGTCTGTGAGGTCGCCTCCGACAGCGTAATTGATTTCTTTTCGACCGCTAAACTCGCTGCCTTCTTGGCGTTCGAAGAAAACGTAGTTGGCATTATAATCTATGCTGGATGTGGTGCCGCTAACGGCCACTTCATGGCGGCGGAAGTCGAGTGTGTCTTTGTCAATGCGCGTGCGATAAAGCAGGTTGAGGCCCTCTTGTGGGGAAAAATCAATTTTCCCGACGTAATCGGAAAAATTATTTTCCAGACCTGATCCGCTGTTAAACGTGCTGTCGTCCTTCAGGCGATAGCTTTGTCCAACCAAAACGGATGTGCTGCCCCCACCGTCACCCGTCACACTCCATTTTGCCCCGAAATTGGCACGCGGGCCACTTTCGACGCGATCATAGCCGGTGAAGCGATTGGCGCTGAATACATTGGCATCGCTGAAATCAAAATCTTGGCTGTCTTCATTGGCCATTTTAAAGGAATTGCCGCCATACGGGCTGACAATCACTTGGCCGATGGGTTCCAAAACCTCCGTTACGGTTCCGTTGCGCCGCGCCAGGGGCCAGCTCCAGTCGAATTCCAGTTCCGGGGTGGGGCGCAGAGCGGAGCCATCGTAGGTGCTGCCTCTGCTTTGGGGTACAGGAAGCTCTTGGGCATTGAAAAAATCCAAGCCCATGGAGGCGCGCAATTTGTAAATATCGCCCTTGGGCGCGATATGAGAGATGTTCCAACTGGGCCTGACCGATATGCGCGTTGAATCCGTTCCCAGTTCCCGGGTGAGCTTGGTAAAATTTAAGTCCAGCGCGTTGTAGGCACCGTACTTGTCTGGGTCACCTGTGTAATTGAATTGGGCAACGGGTAAGACCAAAGGACTGGTCCGGGAATCATCGCTGGCCGACAAGCCCTGAAACGCCATGGTGGAAAATGAGGTGTACGTGTTGCCGCGAAAGCCTTCTAGGAAGGCTTGGCTGGTCAGTGAGCTTTCATTGCCATAACCATAACGACGCATGTAGGTGTCTGAGGATGAACGGTTGAGGTCTGCTCCCCAGCGCCATGTGCGGTCAACGTCAAAGCGGGCTTCTGATTTGATGTGGCCATAGGCTCGGGATGAAGCATCAAAAGCGCCACTCGTCTCTGCGGTGATTTCGCCTTTGGTGAATTTCTCGCGGTATTCACCATGGATCGCGCCGTATTCCTGAGACGTGATGAGCGGCGTGATGGTGATGTCGGAGGAATCGTCCAAAACGTAGAAATACGGCGCTTGTATGATGGAGCCAAGACTTGACGATGCGCCCCAGTTTGGGGTCAGAAAGCCACTTTTGCGCTTGACCGTGGGGTCCGGATAGCTGAGGTAGGGGGTGTAGACCACGGGTACGCCCATGACTTCCAGCCAAACATCTTTGTAGGTGATGATTTTTTTGGTGCGGTCGTGAACGATTTTGATGGCTTTGAGCTGCCACAAAAGAGGACGGGTGGGGTTGTCTTTACACGGTTCGCACGCGGAATAAATGGCTCTGTCCATGGTCATGGTTTCGTCGTTGACCAAGGTGGCCTTCTTCGCGGCAAAGCGGGATCTGTCCGCCATGACGGCCAGCAAGTCGTCCGCCATGCCGTTTTTCAAATCTCCCGTGATTTCCATAGTGTCGGCAAACAAAATATCGCCGCTGGGCTGGTGAAGGGCGACATTTCCGTAGGCTTTGATGGCGTCTGTGATTTGGTTGTAGGAGATCGAATCGGCCAATAAGGTGCGCTCACCGTGATTGACTTCAACGTGTCCGCGCGCGGTGATGATGCTGAGTTCTTTGTCATGGGTCATTTCATCGGCTGCGAAAGTCGCTGGGTTTTCTTCGTTTTGGCCCTGCTCAGCGCGCGCAGGTGTACTTGCCAGCGCGCCCAAGAGGACGGCCACGGCAAACAAAGCAGTTGCCAGCAGGGTGTGTTTTATCGTCATGCTGGGCTAACCATCCTCAAGATGAAACAACATGGCAAGCCCTAACATTGAGGCCACCCCAGATGGTGCCCATGCCGCTAAGGTCACCGGGATACTGTCTGACAGTCCCAATGCAAAAACCACGTCTGAAAAAAAGTACAAAATAAATCCCGTAAATACGCCCGAGGCAATCACAAACGTTGTCGCGCCCCGTCGGGCATGACGCAAGGTAAAAGTGGCCGCAATCAACACCATGGCGCACATCAGCAGCGGTGTGGCCAGCAGGGAATGCCATTGCAGGCGGTGGCGAATGGCGGAAAACCCAGCTTCTTCAAGGGTTTTGATGAATTCCGGCAGTTTCCAAAACGACATGGTCTCGGGGGCGGCAAAATTGTCCTGGATCTTGGTCAGGGTCAAATCCGTCTCAAGCCAATATTCCGACAAATGCTCGGGCGGCGCTTCGGGCGAATTGACCCAGGCATTTTCCATTCGCCAAAAGCCATCCCCCAGCACGGCGCGTTCGGCATCAATGCGACCGATGAAGGTATCTTGCCCCTGGAACAGATAGGTGATGGTGTGTTGCAACGTGACCTGATCGCCTTGTTGCAACAAGTTGATGGCGTGGACGACGGCATGTCCTTCGGCGGTGCCTTGACGGAGCCACAGGCCGTTGTCGGAAATGGCGAGAACACTTTTCTGGCCTTTTAAGAAGATGGCTTCCATGGTCTGAAAACGCGATAGGGTGGCCGAAGATAAGGGGTTAAAGGCTGCGATTTTAAACACGCCTAAGGCCATCGCTAAGATCAAGGCCGGTAAAATGAATTGCCATACGGAAATGCCCGCAGCACGGGTTACGGCCAGTTCTTGACTGCGCGACAGACGCCAAAATGCCGACATACCGCCAAACAGGGCGGCAAAGGGAAACAGCAATTGGCCCATGTGGGGTAATTTGAGCAACGCCATCTGGGATATGATCCAAAACGTCACTTCGGGTTTGGATGACGCGCGACGCAGCAGTTCGATGAAATCGAGCAAAAAAACCAATGTCAACAGGCCCACAAAAAAGGCCAAGAAACTGAGCAAAAAGTTTCGTCCGATGTAAAGCGACAAGGTACCAGATAGTTTCATTGCATCCTCCCGCCTTATGCCGTTTGGCCGGAATGAGGCGACGGCGCAGATGGGGGAGGGGCCGTGCGCGGTTTTTGCCCAAAACCCGGTTTTATCAAGATGAACGCGCCAAGCACAATGGGTGCTGCGGTCAAAATATAAATAATGGGGAATAAAGAATTGTCCTTGGCGGCTGCGTTTAAGATTGCCAAGAGAGAGCCTTGATATGCCGCCGCCAGCAAAACCGCGCCAAACACCCGATTGCCTTCGCCGCGGCGCGTGAAGGCGCCGGATATGAGAACAGCGAGGGCAAGCATTGTGAAACCCAGTGCGCTCCACGGCAACGCCAAACGGCGGTGAATTTCAACCTTGTATTTCCCAATTCCCTTTTCATCAAGTCCGGTCGTGTCCAGGTCGTACAACTCCGCCATGGACCGTTCGCGCGGTTCTCGGTGGCGGATGTTGTCCTCTTCTTCGGTGGGCGGGTCTAAGTCCAATACGGATTGATCGAAATAGAGAATGGTCAGTTGTTTGCTTTTGATGGTGAATTCCTGGCGGGAGCCATTGTACATCACAACCCGAGCTTGGCCTTCATTTTCAACCAGGGCGCCGCGCTTCGCCAGCCAGGTTTCCGTTTTGTGGCCGTCTTTTTCAATGTGCGCCATAATGCCCAGCAACTGGCCGTCGTCGGTGCGTTCGCGCACATACACGGTGACCCCGCGCGACACGTCATTGAAGGTGCCTTCGCGCAGCAAAACATGAGAAAAGTTATAGCGTGCATCAAATTTCATGGTGCGAAACTGGGCATAAGACGTCGGCACCACGTAGGTGGACAACAGATAACCAACGGCTACTGCAAGAAAGCTGAGAATGATGGCGGGTTTGGCCAGCGCCATCTGTCCCAATCCGGCGGCGCGCATCACCACCAATTCACGGTCCATGATCATGCGGTGATAGGTAAACGTGGTTATGGCGAATAGGCTGACGGGCAAGATGATGGTCAAAAAATTGGGCATCATCAATCCGGTCAGATAGACGAACATGCCCACCGACAGGCCGCTGTTGACGATCAAATCAACAAAGCGCAGCGATTGGGTCAGCCATACCACGCACGTCAGCGCTGACGCCACCAGCGTCATGCCAACAAACAACTGCCAAAACATGTAACGGGTAAGACCGTTCATGAACCCATAATTCCCCTCGGCTTGCCGTTTGGATGATGTCACCAGCGGCGCGTCCCGGACGAGCGCGCAAGGTGCGCGAAAAGTACGGCAAAATCAAGGGAAAGCACCCCAAAACAGCAAGAAAAACAACTGAGACAGATTAGCCTTGCGGCGGGACAACCTTACCGGGGTTGAGCAGATTTTGCGGATCGAGGGCATTTTTGAGTGTTCGCATCAAATCCAACTCCACTTTGGACTTCAAACGCGCCATTTCTCCCACTTTCAATTGGCCGATGCCGTGTTCGGCGGAAAAGCTGCCCCCTAAGGACACCACCAGGTCGTGGACACGTTCGTTCACATCGTGCCAGTGGCTGAGAAACTCTTGTTTATCAGCGCCTTCTGGTTGGGTGAGGTTGAAGTGAATGTTGCCGTCGCCGAGATGTCCAAAGGCCACCACCCGCACGCCGGGCAGCAGGCGTTGCACCAATTCGGTGGCGCGATTGATCATTTCGGGGGTTTTGGACACCGGCACGGCGACGTCGTGCTTGATGGAGCCGCCTTCTTTTTTCTGCGCCGGGGGGATGGATTCACGGATTTTCCACAAACCGTCTGCTTGCGGGCCGCTTTGGGCAATCACCGCGTCTTCGATGACGGTGGCTTCAAAGGCTTCGCCCAAGGTGGCTTCCATCAGGGCGGCTAAGTCGGCGGCTTTGTCGGCGCTGCCCAATTCCAGCAATACGTAACAGGCGTGACGGCCTTCCAAAGGGTTGGCGACGCCGTCAATGTGTTTTTGGGCCAATTCGACGCTAAAACCGCTCATGGCCTCGCACGCCATCAGCACGTCCCCGGCCCGTGCCCGGGCGATTTGAAACAGCTTCAGGGCTTGTTCAAACGATCCGCACCCTGCCAACGCTACCGTTTTGGTGTGCAGCTTGGGATACAGGCGCAACACCGCCCGGGTGATGAGGCCGAGCGTGCCTTCTGAGCCCAAAAACAGCTCTTTCAACTCGTATCCGGTGTTGTTTTTGCGCAAGGCCCGCATGCCGTCCCACACCCGGCCATCGGCCAAAACCACTTCCAGGCCCAACACCAACTGACGCGCATTGCCGTAGCGCACAACGTGTACGCCGCCCGCATTGGTGGACAAATTGCCACCAATGCGACAGCTCCCCTCGGCGCCTAAGCTGAGCGGAAAGTACGCTCCGGCTTCGTCGGCCGCCGTTTGGATATCAGCTAAAATGGCTCCGGCTTCGACCTCCATGGTGAGGTTCACGGGATCGATGCTGATGAT
Source organism: Magnetovibrio blakemorei (assembly GCF_001746755.1). Lineage (GTDB taxonomy): Bacteria > Pseudomonadota > Alphaproteobacteria > Rhodospirillales > Magnetovibrionaceae > Magnetovibrio > Magnetovibrio blakemorei. Next base: position 92,715 of record NZ_MCGG01000013.1, read on the forward strand.
GGCATTGAGCCTTGAGAAGTCAACGATCACAGCGCCTTGGGGGACGCCGCCGCCGACCAGCCCGGTGTTGCCGCCGTGGGCCACAATCGGCGTGGCGTGACGGGCGCAAATGGTCACGATGTCAGAGACCTGCTGGGTTGTGTTGGGTTTGACCAAGGCGGGCGATGTGCCTTGGTACAGGGCGCGTTCTTCACCCAGATGGGGGGCGAGCTCGCTCGCGTCGGTGATCACTCCGCCGTCGCCCAGTAATGCTTTTAGATCCTCAATGAGGGCTTTGGGATCGCTCACACGCCAACCTTCTCTATCGGCAGAAAAATGAAGTTAAAAACGTAATCTTGGGGGCTGGGTGCGTTGGTGTGGTGCCGGATGGGATCAAACAGGGCACCGTCGGTGAGCACACCCTTGCGCAAAAACGCCATGCGATAGCCCAAGTCCGTCACCCGTTTGAGATCAATTTCAATAGGCCGCTTGGGGTGTTGCTGCTCCATTTCGATGAGCAATGTGGGGCGGTCGCGGGCGATGGTTTTAAGCGCCCCGTCCAGCACCGCCATCTCAATACCTTCTACGTCAACTTTTAAAAAACCAATGTTTTTAATGCGTTGATCGTCAAGGCGGTGGGTATCGACGATGACATCTCCAAAACTGTTGCCGACCTTGTCGTGGTTGAGGCTGCCGCCTTGATTGGAATAGGTGCCGCGTGCCGTTTTGGGAATGCGAAGCGCAAAGCTGCCCGCTTGGTCTGACAGTGCCGCATGATGCACGGTGGCTTTTGCTCCCACGCCGCTTTTCAATACGTCAAACATCTTTGGGTTGGGCTCATAGGCATGCACGTGGGCGGACAGGCGTTCCAGCCAATAGGTGTAAACGCCTTTGTTGGCTCCGGCGTCGACCGCGTTGCGGGTGGGATCGATGAGAAACGGCAAAATGCGCAGTTCCGCTTCGCCCTTTTTCAATTCCCGGCGCGCGCGCAGGCCGTAATACAGCCGGGGCGGAATCAAAGCCCCGCGCAGCCGTTCTTCAAAAGAAACCGGAGGCCGCCAATTTTCGCTCAATGTGCTCACGTTGTTTGTCATCCCACCCAAAATCAAAATGCGGCGCGGACCATAGCACGCCATGGGCCAAGGGTGAAAGCGCATAGCATCCCACCTACATTGCGTGCGTCATCAACTCAAATCGCATTTAAGCATTATGTGAGATCTTTGAAAACGCAGTCTTGTTTGCAAGTGTCGCGTCAACGTTGAGATAAACAATTCCGCTTGGGATCATCTTTGGAAGCATGTTTTTACAGAGATAAAGGGGAGAGCAGAACTCCACTCTCCCCTTCTGTCAGTCTAAATTAAACTCTACTTGCTGAACGGCGTTGGACGCGGGGTCGTGTCACTGGACGGCGGCAAAATCGGCAACGTGAAGTTTGGTTGATCGCCCGTAAGGGTCTTCAGGAAGGCGACGATCTTGGTATTTTCTTCACGTGTGAACTTTTTGCCGAGTTGAACGCGGGCCATTGTATCGACGGCTTCTGGCAGGGTGTTGGCAGCGCCATCATGGAAATAGGGATACGTCATTTCCACGTTGCGTAAGGTCGGCACTTTGAAATTGAAGCGGTCGGCATCCTTGCCCGTTACCGCCACGCGGCCATCTGCCGAGGATTTGGTCTTGTAGGGTTCAACCACACCCATTTTCTGGAAGGAGTTGCCCCCGATAGCCGCGCCGTTATGGCAGGCGACGCAACCGCTTTCTTCAAACAGTTGATAACCGGCCATTTCGTCGGCACTCAGAGCATCTTTCTTGCCCAGCAGATATTCATCAAAGCGGGAGTTCGGCGTAACCAGGGTCTTTTCGAATTCGGCAATGGCGAGCGTAACCTGGTCAATGTCGATTTTGTCCTTGCCGAACACTTGCTTGAACTCGCGCACATAAGCGGGAATGGATTCCAATACGCCAATGGCAAGGGTATGGGTAAAGCCCATTTCGCCGGGGTTCGCAATGGGGCCACCGGCCTGTGCCTTGAGGTCTGCTGCACGGCCATCCCAGAACTGAGCAAGGTTGAGGCTGGAGTTCAGTACGGTCGGGGCGTTAATCGGCCCTTGGTTCCATTTGTCACCGATCGAAGTGGGAAGATTGTCCGTGCCGCCCATTGAAAGGTTGTGGCAGGAATTGCAGGAAATAAAGCCAGACTTGGAGAGCCGCGGATCAAAATATAGTTTTTTGCCGAGATCCACCATGCCCAGATTGATGGATTGGGGCGGCATGATCGGCTCAATAAAATCACCAGGATCCGCTTGCGCGGCAGCCGATACGGACATCAGACCGAAGACGGCAATGGATAACAGTATTTTTCTCATGAAACATACTCCCTATGAATGGTGAATATTTTTAGGAACGTCCTGCTGCATGCGCGAAAACAATACGTTCCTCATCTACAGAGAGGGGACTATAACCCATATTTTTTTTATGGGTAATAGTTTTAATTCATAATAATTAAATCAATAAGCATATGATTACATAAATAAATTTTTTGTAAGATATAAAAATTGCTGGCAAATAATCGTGTCTATAATTGACAAATAACAAGCAATTGACGTTGTTTGTTCGTGTGTTGGCGCCGTAGAAATTCATGCGGTGAGGAGACGTGTCGTACCCTGGATGGCGTCATTGCTGTGCTCATCGCCATGACGTCTCAAACTGCCCTTGCGAGCGCCGCTTGGTACGTGGCAATCCATGGAAGGGATTGGTTTTTTGAGTATTTGG
>NZ_MCGG01000014.1 GCF_001746755.1 Magnetovibrio blakemorei
CACCGTAACGCCCAAGGTGGTCGTCGCCGACGCCGTATCCGAAGGCAGACCCGTGGCCGTGTCCGTCACGGTGGTGGTCACTTGCAGATCAAACGAACCGTTGTAGTTGGCGTCCGGCGTGATCGAAAGACCGGACAGATCGTCCGCCCCCAGCGTCCACGTGCCGTTGCCGTTGTCGGTACCAGCCGACAGTTTGGCCCCCGAAGGAACCCCCGAGATCACCACTGACGTGATGGTTTCCGAGCCGTCCGTATCCGACACTCCGGTGGCAATGTTCAAGGCAATCGCCGTGTCTTCCGCACCCGTTGCCGCCGTCGCCGTCAGGTCGGGGCATCCGCAACGGGATTCACGTTCACAGATGCCGTCGTCGATGAACTCGCCGTATCAGTGTTGTCAGAGGACGTGGCGGTGGCGCTGACCGAAAGATCAAAGGTGCCGGAATAATCGCCCTTGGGGATAATTTGCAAGCCATTCAACTGGTCTTGCGTCACCGTCCAGGTGCCATTGCCGTTGTCGGTACCCGCCGACAGCGTCCCGCCGTGCAGATCGCCAGAGATGATGATGTCTGAAATGGTATCATTTGGATCACCCGCCGCAACGGTGATGTTGAGATCAAAGGAACCGTCTTCATTACCCGTCGCGCCCGCAAAGGTGATGACCGGTTCGGCGGCAGAATCGGGGGGCGGGCTGGTGGGATCGTCGTGACCTTTGGGATCACTGGAGGGTTTCGGATCCTTGGAAACCTTGGGTTCTGATGGCGGGCCGTCAGTTCCACCCAACTTGGTCAAAATGGCTGACGCTATATGATCGACATCCATGGCAGAGTGACTGTCGTTGGAACCCGTCTGACCGGTATCGCCACTGGCCACGTTCCAGTTGGCAAGGTCAGTATCCAGCACATCGGTGACAGAGGTGGTGTCGATCTCGGCCAAAGCATCGCCGCCAACTTGAGCACCGCCTGCGGCGGTATCATATTCATTGTAGTTGATGCCAGAGGCCTGAAGGCCAAAATCGTTTGCGTTCGGCTGCGTTAACGGCAAATGACGCAATGCGCTGGAAAACTGGGAGATCATTTGATCGGACGAGATGGTTGACGTGGCCGACGGCGAGGTCGAGAAGCTGTGCACGACCGTAAATTCATTGGCACCGTTCAAAACCGACACGCCCGCACCGTTCATGACCACGACTTCACCAATGAAACCGTCAGATTCTTCCATCAGGGCAATATCGAGGGTTTGACCGTCTTTGATGTCCAGGCCCACCTGGGTGCCGCGAATACCAATGGTCGCCACCGGGGTGTGCAGACTCATGGCGTCGGGATCGGTTTTGGCCACTTGGCCCGAAACGAAGGTAAACACGCCTTGCATCACAGACAAAGACACCGAACCTTCTTGGGTGCCCGGATCGTAAACCATTTCATCCAGCACCATGCGGCCGTCTTCGGCCATGGAGAAGGTGGTTTCGTCTGCCAAAATAACACCGATTGAACCGTCGGCACCGGTTTCGAGAATGTCGCCCTGATAAACGGGGTCGCCGACTTTCAGCTCAACGCGCGTACCGTCCGCGCGGATGGCCGTCACCGTGCCTTGAAGATTTTCAACCTGACCGATGGGTTGTTCCGCGACGCCTTCAGCACCAGCCTGGGCTACCATACCAGGGGCGACAGAGCCCGCCAAACGACCGGCCAAATCGCCGGCAACTTGCGCGCCTTGAGCAGAGGAGAGATCGGGCAACGGATCCATCGTGAAGTAATCCGTCACAACGACTTCGCTGCCGTCAGGCCACGTCATCACCAAATCAGGTCCCTCATGGGCGAAATCCGCCGTCGCAGGATTAAGCCCATCGGGCAACGTCAGCATATCGCTTGTCGTTGCTTCAATCGTCGTGCTGGCATTTGCACCAGTCGCGTCGAGGGGGGTATTGCCTAGATCATTGGTAGCCATGATTCGAAACCTTCCGATGTCATAAAACTGCAGGGGTCCATAGCAAACCGGTCATTTGATCCGGCCCCTAGAACGCAAAAAACCAACCAAAAACTAGAACCCGATTCATGGGGTTTCCGCCTGGTCAGCCTTCAAAAGAGCGTAAATGTGTTGGTGTTGCTTTCAAAAGCATATATCGGCGCTGATTCTCCCGTCAACAGACGCCCCCCAATGTGATGATATAAGGAAAGCTGTTGATCTTGGCGGCACATAAAAGCGCACGCCATGGACAAAACGTTTACCTTAGCGTGACGTTTTAGCCCGCTTGAGAGCGCAAAAACGGGGGATTGAGGGAACCGCTACAAAGCCGGCTTGGCAGTGACTTCCTGGGCGATGTTTGCAAGAAATGCCGTCGTTGAACCCGCGTGCAAATACGCCAACGCGCAGCCCAGTTCGCGGTCGTCATTTTTAGGCCCTGCCATCGGACATGCGCTTTGATCCAAAGTGGCGCTGGCCGGTTTTTCTTCCAGAGAATCTCCGTCCAGTGCGTGGGGCAAGTCCGCTTCGCGTGGGAAAACGGGCAGATCTTTTTGCTCTTGTGTTTGCTCGCTTTGCGGGCGCTTCAGCACAATATCCGGGCCAACGCCACGGGCCTGAATGGTATGGCCGGACGGCGAGTAATAGCGCGCCGTCGTCAACCGCAGCCCCCCTTCCAGTGGCAACGGCTGAATGGTCTGCACGGAGCCCTTGCCAAAGGAGCGACGTCCCATAATCAAGGCACGGTGATGATCTTTCAGGGCACCCGCAACGATTTCGGACGCCGAGGCAGAACCTTCGTTGATCAGCACAACGATGGGCACACCGTGGCTCAAATCACCGGGTTTAGCCAAAAACTCGCGGTTACGCTTGGCATCGCGTTCGCGCACCGAAACGATCTTACCCTTGTCCAAAAAGCTGTCCGACACAAACAAGGATTGATTCAAAAGCCCACCCGGATTGTTGCGCAAATCCAAAACGACGCCCTTCAGATTTGATCCGGCTTGAGCATCCAATTCGGCAAAAGCCTGTTCGAGTTTATCTTCAACCTTTTCCGTAAAGCTGACGATACGCACATAGGCCACATCGCCTTCCATCCGCCAGCGTACGGAGCGTATTTGCACGATGGCTCGCACAACCTCCACATCAAACGCACTTTGACCTTCGCGCACAATGGTCAACACAATAGATTCACCTGGCCGCCCGCGCATCCGTTTAACGGCTTGGCTTAGATTCATGTCGCCAATGGACTCACCATCGAGGTGGGAAATGTGGTCTCCGGCCAGAATTCCGGCGCGAAACGCAGGCGTGTCTTCGATGGGCGAAACCACCTTGATCAAGCCTTTCTCCTTATCCATCATCACTTCAAGACCAAAACCGCCAAATTCGCCCTGCGTAATAACGTGGGTTTCACGCAGTTCTTCGGGGTTTAAGTAGCTGGAATGCGGATCCAAGGTCGCGATCATGGCGTCTAGCGCCGCTTCCACAACCACGCGCGGATCGCCGGAACCGGGAGCCAGTTTTAAGTCTTCCACCCCTTTTATAGCGGCGTCGACCAGCATTGCGCTGTCGGTTGTGGTGACGTAATTGGACTGAACAACCCGAAAGGCATCGCGGAAATGATCGCGCTGGCGCAAGTTTGCGGGGTTGTTGACGGTGAGCTTATAGGTATCGTCAAACCGCTCCAGATCTTTTTCGCTGTCCGGATCGATGGTTGTCACGGAGCCGAACACCCGCAGCACCTGATCGATGGCAACATTTCCATCCGAACAGGCGCTGAGCGTCTGCAGAAGCCCAAAGGCCATGGCTCCGCCCAAAGCGAAAACCATTATCTGCGTAAAGCGGTTCATCCGTCGGCTGTAATCCGGCTAATCAATTCGGCTTGAACGCGGGCCGCGTCATCATTGTCGATCTGGCAGGTCCCGGCGTTCATGTGCCCGCCCCCGCCATATTCGAGCATCAATGTGCCGATGTCCGTCTTGGAAGATCGGTTGATAATCGACTTACCCACTGCAAACACGGTATTCAGCTTGTTCAAGCCCCAAATCGCGTGAATGGAAATGTTGGTATCCGGATACATCGCATAAATCATAAAGCGATTGGTGGCAAAGATGGTGTCTTCTTGGCGCAAGTCCAAAACCACCAAATTACCATGCACGGTGGAGCACCGCTCCACTTGTTCACGCGCTTTAATGGCGTGGTCTTTGTACAGTTCGACCCGTTCAATCACGTCGGGAAGCTGCAAAATTTCTTCGATCGAGTGATCGCGGCAATAATCGATCAGTTCCATCATCAATTGATAATTGGAGATGCGAAAATCTTTAAAACGACCCAGTCCGGTACGCGAATCCATGATGAAGTTGAGCAAAACCCATCCGTCAGGGTTGAGAATTTCGTCTTCACTGAACTGTGCACTATCGGCTTTGTCGACCGCATCCATCATCTCGGTCGAGACGTTTTTGAACTCCAACCGACCGCCGTAGTAATCGTAAACCACCCGCGCCGCAGATGGGGCTTCGGGGTCGATGACATGATCGGGGGGGATATCGTCAAGGCGGATCATCTCACTGGCGTGGTGATCAAACGCAATATGAACGCCCGGCACGTAGGGCAAGTTGGTGGTGATGTCATCTTCCGAGATCAGAATGGTGCCATCTTGCATGTCTTTGGGGTGAACGAACTTAATGTCTTCGATCAAATCCATTTCTTTGAGCAGCACAGCGCAGACCAAGCCATCAAAGTCACTTCGAGTCACCAAACGGAATTTTCTGTGATCGCTCATCCAAGTCTATCCCTTAATCGACAGTTACTACCTTAATGAAGAACCTGCTCCATAATCGATCCCAAAGCCAGCGTTTTGCTCAACGTCTTATATAAAGAGATTCTAGCGTTCATTCACAAGTCCAAAGGCATTCTATCGGAAATCAACCAACACTCACAAGGCGTTATTGCCGCGTTGAAGCTGTAAATCGGATTTTTTCGCTCCAGAGCCGCTCGCAACCTCCAACATTGGCGCAAACGCGCTCTGTTCACGTCTCATCAATTGATCAAGAAACAAACGGCCCTTTGCGCCATCTCACAACCACCCGAAAGCCGATTATGGTTGATTATAAGAATTAAAACCTCGTCTAAACACCATTAACGCTTCTGATTTTCTAAGGAAAAACACACAATTGTGAACAGTCTATGCATGATATCAAATGTTTTTCTCCCCCCCTGACTTGACCTTAATCAAATACCTAGCTTATATCCCGTGCCATCTATACTGCCTAAAAACCTCTTTTTTAGGGTTAAGCACTTTACCGCCAGGAGTTAAGGCTATGTTTTCAAACATGAAAATTGGGGCTCGAATTGTTTTAGCCTTAACACTTCCGATCTTAGGATTACTGTTCTTTTCCGCTTACTCGATTTATGCAAAGCATCAAGTCTCGTCTGAGATGGATTCGCTTCAGCAATTGGCTGAAGTCGCTCCGCAGATCAGTGGCGTTGTCCATGAATTGCAAAAGGAACGTGGAACTTCAGCCGTTTACATCGGTTCAAAGGCTGCCAAATTTGCCAAGGAGCTTCCTGTACAACACGCTGACACCAATGCGGCTATGGATGCCTTAAACGCCGCCCTGAAATCCTTTGATGCTCAAAGTTTTGGCAAAACCCTCAACACCAAGCTCACCGCCGCACTCAGTGCGCTGTCCGAATTGGATGCCAAGCGTAACGGCGTCTCAGGTCTGACAATGAGCGTGCCGGATATGGCTTCGTATTACACCGGCACCATCGCAAAACTGCTCAGCATCGTTGAAGAAATGGCCGTCATCAGCACCAACGCCAAGGTCACCAAGACCATCACGGCCTACACCAGTTTTCTCCAAGCGAAAGAACGCGCGGGCCAAGAACGCGCCATGGGTGGCGCTGGTTTTGGGGCCGGCAAGTTTGCACCGCCGATCTACCGTCGTCTGGTTGAGCTGATCGCTGAACAAAACGTGTTGCTGTTCACCTTCAATGTCTACGCCACAGACACGCAAAGAACCGCCTTAAAAGACATCGTCAAGGGTGACGACGTCGATGAAGTCACCCGCATGCGCAAAATTGCCGTGGACAGCCTTTACACCGGCACCACCGAAAACATCGAAGGGCCTTATTGGTTCAAGACCATCACGTCAAAGATCAATAAACTGAAAGAGGTGGAAGACGTCATTTCCACCGATTTGAAAGCGCAAGCCAGCTCCATCAAAAGTGCTGCTTCCACATCGTTTTATCTGTTCTTGATTGCCACCACAGTGCTGATTGTGATCACCACAGGACTGGTTTATGTCATCGTATCTGGAATCACCCGCCCGATCACCAGTCTGACCTCAACCATGCGCACCCTGGCTGACGGCGACACGTCCGTGCATGTGTCCGGCACCCATCGCGGCGATGAAATTGGTCCCATGAGCATGGCTGTTGAAGTGTTTAAGGAGAATATGATCCGCAACCTTGAAATGGCCGCCCAGCAAGAAGTCGAAACGCGCGCAAAAGAACAAAAAACTTTGGCCATGGAAAAATTGGCTTCCTCGTTTGAAGTCGATGTTACGGGCGTTTTGAATGAGGTCTCTCAGGCCTCAAACTCCATGCAAAAAACCGCGGAAAGCATGGCCGCAACGGCCGAAGAAACCTCGACCCAATCCACCATCGTTGCGGCGGCGGCCGAAGAAGCCTCGACCAACGTGCAAACCGTTGCCAGCGCAGCCGAAGAACTGTCCAGTTCCATTTCAGAAATCTCGCGCCAAGTGGCCCAGTCGACGCAAATTTCGTCGACCGCCGTGGCGGAAGTCAAAGGGGCCAATGACAAGGTCCAGGGCTTGGCCGACGCCGCGCATAAAATCGGCGAAGTGGTGGCGTTGATCACCGACATTGCCGATCAAACCAATTTGCTGGCGTTGAACGCAACCATCGAGGCGGCGCGGGCGGGTGACGCGGGTAAAGGCTTCGCCGTTGTGGCATCCGAAGTCAAAAACCTCGCCAATCAAACGGCCAAGGCAACGGAAGAGATTTCCAACCAAATCGGAGGCATTCAAACCGCCACCCAAGATGCCGTGCAGGCCATCGGCTCCATCGGTGGAACCATTGGGAAAATGAGCGAAATTGCCTCCGCCATCGCCGCTGCCGTCGAAGAACAAGGCGCTGCAACCCAAGAAATCGCCCGCAACGTCGAACAAGCCTCTGCGGGAACCGGGGAAGTAACCTCCAACATTGCGGGCGTCAGCCAAGCCGCTGGGGATACCGGACAGGCCGCCGAAATGGTCCTGGCTGCGGTCAACACCTTGACGTCTCAGTCCGATAAACTGAGCCACCAAGTGCAAGACTTCCTTCAAGGCCTGAAGAAGATCTAAGGCGAAGAAGATCTAAGGCGAAGAAGATCTAACGCTTCGTTCTGGGCACTGAGTTCTGGGCGCTCTTGGCGCTTAGTCTAGGGCGCTTAGTTCTAGGGTTTGGTCTCGGCGCTTAGTTCTGGCGGGGTGCGCGCAGTTCATGTGCGCACCACAGCGCCAGAGAAAACAACACCACAGCGCCCATTTGATGCAGGCTGGCAACAGCCACCGGTACCACCAACACCAGTGTGGTGATGCCCAGGCCAACTTGAACCAAGGCCATCATCCCCAACAGGGAAATCGCTTTGCGGGTGCGCGGTGCCAGGTGCTTGTCCACCGAACTGATCCAAAACAGCACCACCAATACGCCCGTCAACTCCGCCAAGGTGCGGTGGTTGAACTGTATGGTGGTGATGTCTTCAAACGGCGCCGCCCATACAGGGACATAATCGTACAGACCGCCGGGTATGAGCGAACCGTCCATGAGCGGGAAGGTGTTGTAGGCAAAGCCAGCGTCCGTGCCCGCGACGAAGCCACCCGACAGCGCCGTCAACGCGATCAGGGCGAACAACCACTTCACCCGTCGGCTCAAGTTTTGCGGATCTTGATGATAAACGTCATAAGGTTCACGTTTCAGCAAGCCCATCGCCACCCACAACAAGGCGGCAATGATCAACAGCGCCAAGCCAAAATGAGCGGTCAGACGGTACTGACTGACGTCTGGATGGTCCACCAAGCCGCTCATGACCATAAACCAGCCCATCACGCCCTGAGACCCGCCCAGCACAAACAGGCCCAGAAACTTCCAAAACAAAGCCTCCGACACCCGCACCCACCGCATAATGAAGAAGGCTGCAAAGGGCAAGAAAAACGCAAAGCCCAGCAACCGCCCCCACACCCGATGAATAAACTCCAGCCAAAAAATGCCTTTAAAGCCGTCCAAGTCCATGCCGGCATTGATCCGGCTGTATTCCGGGAATTGCTGATATTTGGCGAACAAATCGGCCCATTCGGCATCATTAAGTGGCGGAATCCAGCCCATCAGGAGGTTCCATTCCACCATCGACAGCCCCGAATGCGTAAGCCGCGTCAAGCCCCCCAGCAAGACCATCACCATCACCATGCCCGCAACGGACAAGAGCCACCCCGCCATCCAATTGGCGCGACGCTGAATCAATCTGGCACTGAGTGGAATATGCGTGTTGGTCAAAATGGCCTCCCCATGAGCATTTTTTGTCTTTAGCTTCTATACATAAAGTTTATACGCCCCCCACCGGGGTGTGACAATTGACCACGGTTAACCGGAATGGCGAAACAACGCCGTCACGCAGCTGGCGGATTGGCCTTCACCCACGCGCCCATCAGCTCGATGAGGTGCTGCGCGGTGTCTGAATCGAGTTCCAAGTCGGTGAACCGTTTGCCCTCTTTGACGCGCATGCGCAGCATTTTAAAGCCGCCTTCGTACTCAACGTCGGAAAAGGTGAGTTCTTTGTTCCACGGCGCGTTGACAATCTCGATTTCAGTGATGGATTTGTGATCGCTCATGGGCGGTTTCCTTTTTGTCTTAAATGAGAGAGGCAGTCCCTTCTATACGCTCAATATAGCGCGCGCGCAGCATCATGCGATTCAGGTCATCTTGAGCACCGTCTTCAAACCCGGTGCGGGTGTGCAGAACATTGTTGCAGATTAAGCCTTCGCCCGGTTTCATCGTGTGACGGAAAATATAAGGCTCGCCGGGGCCGCCATCCGTCAAAATCTCTTCCATAAACGCCACCGCCTTTTGGCTGGCAGCGTCCTTGGCCCACACAATATTGCGTTTGCGCGCGGTGTAACGCATGTACAAGCTGCCGTCTTTACGGTTGAGCGAGAATACCGGCCCTGTCACATCGCCACGATTGACGTCTGTGTCCACATCGTTGCCGGGAATGGTCATGGCCTCATCGGCACACAGAGCCGCGACCATTTCGGGATCGCGTTCGCGCATCAATAAATAGACCATTTCCGGATCAAACAGGGCATTTTGCCCCCCCGCCGTCCCAGCCGGGCGCACACAGTGCAAAATCATCGCCCGGATTCGCCGGGCCGGCGTGTTGTAATATCCATCGGTGTGCCAATTGATTGGTCGGCTGGTGTAAGGAATGTACATTTTACGCCCCGCTTCCAGGCGCTGCGCACCTGCCGCAACGTGCAGCGGCGTGATGGCATCTTCGTCGGCGTACGGGTTTTTGTCCAAGTGGTGCAAGCCAAAACACCGTCCCAAGGCACACACCTGATCCTTGCTGTCTTCCACATCCGCCAAGACTGGAACCGCGTAAACGGCCATGTTGCAACGACGCACCCGGTCGCGAATCGCATCTAATTCAAAGGCACTAGGCGCCGAAGAATCTTTCACCTCGACCACCAGGTCCGCAGCCGTTTTTGGGAAGCCTGCCAGCTTGACATCGCGCCAGCGCGCGTAAGCCTCTTCATTATCGAGAGAAAACGGGCCTTTTGCGCCTCCACCGGGCGCCAACGAGACGGCTTCACACTGAAACTGCTGTTTTTGCCCCGGCTCAAAAAATGTGTTGGTCATTTTATTTTTTTTATCCTTCTCGCCGATTTTAGCAATTTTAGGTATTTTTCAACATCACCAAATTGTTACTCGATTTTTTAGTCTGATTTTAGTGTTTATATACGGATGATTAAGACACTGAATTGTAACAAAATTTCAGAATTGGTGCGTTGCAGCACATTTCCTGTTGGACATATTAGATTGCCGTAATATAAAATCCATCGAAATAACGAACAAATGCGTGGAGACACGCACACGAACTTACAAAAAATATAATTGTGAGACGTGCAAAAAAAGAACAGGCGTTGGCTGTACCGGGGGTTCGCCCTCACAGGCAAAACCGCTAACAGACGCGTCCTGGTGTGTCCCGATGGGACATACTGTTTTTTGGCTGGATTTCCAGCTTGGAAACGGGGGGACCTCTTTAAGCTCCTGAAGGTTCAGGAGTGGGGACCCTTTTTGTGTCCTTTTTGGGATCGAACGAACTCTGCGGAGGAATGAAAAAAAATAGGCGACGAATAAACCAAATACTCCCAATCTCGATCAGCTCGAAGCTGGCCCGTGGCCGAGCTTTGTTACGGGCCTTAAGCGCCTGGCTGACGATGAGGGTAAATCTTATGCTCCGATCATGAAGAGCCTGCTCGGTCAGCTTGAGCACTCCTATGAAACCCGTAAGGGTTATTGGAAAGGCGGCACCGTTGGTGTGCGTGGTTATGGCGCTGGCGTTATCCCTCGCTTCTCGGAAGTTGCCGATAAGTACAAGGAAAGCGCTGAGTTCCACACACTGCGCATCATGCCGCCGGCTGGCATGCACTACGACACTGGCACGCTGCGCAAAATGTGCGACGTGTGGGAAAAGTATGGCTCTGGCCTGATTGCTTTCCACGGCCAGTCTGGCGACATCATGTTCCAGGGCTGCTCCACCGAAAACGTCCAACCGGCTTTTGATGAGCTGAACGAAATGGGCTTCGATTTGGGTGGTGCCGGTGCAGGCGTGCGGACCTCGATGAGCTGCGTCGGCGCTTCGCGTTGCGAACACTCTTGCTACGACGAAGGCAAGGCCATGCGCATGGTCATCAACAACATGCTTGATGACATGCACCGTCCGAGCTTGCCGTACAAGTTCAAGGCAAAGTTCTCGGGCTGCGCCAACGATTGCGTCAACGCTTCGCACCGTTCAGATTTCGCCGTTTTGGGCACCTGGGCCGACGACATCAAAGTCGACCAAGCCAAGATCCAGGAAAAAGTTGCGGAAATGGGCCGCAAGGCGTTCAACGACCAAGTCGTGAACATGTGCCCGACCCGCGCGTTGTCCCTCAACGACGACGACACCTTGGACATCGATAACGAAAGCTGCGTTCGTTGCATGCATTGCATCAACGTTTGCACCAAAGCGATGTCTCCGGGCGACGAAAAGGGTGTGACCATCCTGATGGGTGGCAAGCGCACGCTGAAGATCGGTGATCTGATGGGCACCGTGGTCGTTCCGTTCCACAAAATGGAAGATGAAGACGATTACGAGTGGTTGGTTGAACTGTCTGAAAACGTTCTCGACTTCTTCGCCGAAAACGCACTCGAACATGAGCGCACCGGTGAAATGATCGAGCGTATCGGCCTGGTCAACTTCCTGGAAGGTATCGACATCGAAGTTGATCCCAACATGGTCAGCCATCCGCGCACCAGCTCTTATGTCCGTATGGACGGCTGGGACGAAGAAGTTGAAAAGTGGAACGCCCGCAAAGGCGCTGCAGCGGCCGAATAAGCTTGGCTCAACCCACTAATTTGTAAACAAACACCCGCCGGGATTTCATCCTGGAATTCCGGCGGATGTTGACTGACACGAGAATTTTGGAGGACTACCATGAGTGAAGCGCAAGAAGCTCCACGTATGCCGGATGAATGCGGCGTCCCGGACGGCATGGCTTTCATGCATCCGGCTCTGAAGAAGAACTACGGCAACTGGGACTATCACGACCGTCCCCAAGTCGGCGTTCTTCATCACGTTGCAAAAGACGGCAGCGAAGTCTGGACTGTCAAGGCGGGTACGCAGCGTCAGATGGACGTTTATACCATCCGCAAGCTGTGCGATATCGCTGACGAATTGGCTGGTGGCCACGTTCGTTTCACCACCCGCTCGAACATCGAGTATATGGTTGAAAGCGCAGCCGAAGTTGAACCGTTGATCGCACGTCTGGAAAGCGAAGGCTTCCCCGTTGGCGGCACCGGCAACTCGGTTTCGATGATCTCTCACACCCAGGGCTGGCTGCACTGCGACATTCCGGGCACCGATGCCTCGGGCGTTGTGAAGTCTCTCATGGATGCCATGTACCATGAGTTCAAGCATGAAGAGATGCCGAACCGCGTCAAAATCACCACCTCTTGCTGCCAGATCAACTGTGGCGGTCAAGGTGACATCGCGATCAACATTCAGCACACCAAGCCGCCGATCATCAACCACGATCTGGTGTCCAACATGTGCGAACGTCCGGCCGTTGTGGCCCGTTGCCCGGTGGCGGCTATTCGTCCCGCGCTGGTGAACGGCAAAGCAACCCTGGAAGTCGATGAGAAAAAATGCATTTGCTGCGGTGCGTGTTTCCCGCCCTGCCCGCCGATGCAGATCAACGACCCGGTTAATTCCAAGATCGCCATCTGGGTTGGTGGTAAGCACTCTTCGACCCGTTCCAAGCCGTCTTTCCACAAGCTGGTTGCCGCTGGCATCCCGAACAACGCTCCGCGTTGGCCGGAAGCTACGGAAATCGTGCTGAAGATCCTTGCCGCATACAAAGAAGGTGGCAAGCCTTGGGAACGCATGAACGAATGGATCGACCGTATCGGTTGGCCGCGCTTCTTCGAAGTCACCGGTCTGCCCTTCACCAAGTTCCACATCGAAGATTGGCGCGGTGGCCGCAGCACGTTGAACGCGTCCTCTCACGTTCATCTGTAGGCATCTTTAGACCAACTCTGAAGTCGACAGCATTTCTTGCGGGGGGCGATTATTTTCGCCCCCCCAAAGAAAACAAGACAAAGATATGAAACAAGGGATTGTTTTATGAAGTTCGGTATTTTGATCAATGAAGGACCGTTCACACATCAAGCGTCCGACACGGCTTATCATTTCACCAAAGCCGCGTTGGAAAAGGGCCATGATGTCCCCCGCGTGTTCTTCTATTACGACGGCGTGAACAACGCCAACAAGCTTTCCGAGCCACAAGCCGATGACCGCAATTTGGTCAAGTTGTGGGGCCAATTGGCCGCTGAAAAGAACGTTGACCTGGTGGTGTGTGTCGCCGCCGGTATGCGTCGCGGCATTAAGGACGAGAACTTGGCCGACGGGTTCCGCATTTCTGGCCTCGGCCAGTTGGTGGAAGCCGGTATGGGCTGCGACCGTCTCATGATGTTTGGAGACTGATCCCATGGCTGAATACGAATTTGAAACAGAAGGCGTCAAAAAGACCTTCACCTTCATGAACCGCAAAGCGCCTTATGGCACGGTCTACGCTCTCGAAGTGTTGGAAACGGTTTTGATCTCGGCAGCGTTTGAACAGCACGCCAACATCGTGTTTGCTGATGATGGCGTCTACCAGCTGAAAGCCGGCCACGACACCACCGGGATCGGCATGAAAAACTTCTCGCCCACGTTCGGCATTATCGAAATGGAAAAAGAAGACGCCGATGAAGACGAAGACATTGATATGGTCTGGCGCATCATCGTCGAAAAAGAATCCATGGAAGCCCGTGGCTTGACTGCGGATGACTTCAAGGTTGAAGTCGAAGTGCTCAGCGCGGCTGAACTTGCTGACATCGTTGACGCCTCCGACTGCGTCATCAGCGGCTAGAGAAGGAGAGACATATTATGCTTCACACCGTGAACAAGTCGCCCTTCGAACGCAACTCGCTTGACACATGCTTGCGTCTGGCGAAAAAAGGCTCTGCCATTTTGCTCATTGAAGACGGCGTTATCGGTGCCGTTAAGGGCACGGTGCAGTCTGCAAAAATTGAAGGTGCCGTAAAAGACCACCCCGTTTTTGTTTTGGGTCCGGACTTAAAAGCCCGTGGCCTTGCCGAAGATCAAGTGATTGATGGCGTAAAAGTCGTAGATTACGCGGGCTTCGTAGACTTAGCTGAGGAACACGGCACGCACAGCGCGTGGCTTTAAAGTAACTTGAGTTCTGCCCCAAGCCGGGGCTGATTATTCGCCCCCGTTTGGGCATTGGATTCCGATCTCTCCCCCCGCAAGGGACCACCCCAGGGGATCGGACAAAAGGAGACAACACTATGGCTGCATATACCGTAAACGGTGTAGATTACGAACACGACGAAGAAGGCTACATTCTTGACGTTACCAACTGGAACGAAGACTTGGCAAAAGTCATCGCCGTTGAAGAAGGCCTGGATATGACCGACGAGCATTGGCTGGTCGTCAACTTCCTGCGCGAATACTACAACGAATATCAGATCGCTCCTGCTGTTCGCGTGCTGGTCAAAGCCGTGAAAAAGCAGTTCGGCGCTGAAAAAGGCTCCAACAAGTACTTGTATGAGCTGTTCCCCTACGGTCCTGCTAAACAGGCTTGTAAGGTTGCCGGTTTGCCGAAGCCCACGGGCTGCGTCTAAGGCGTCTTGATTTCCTGGGGCGAGCGGATCTCCGGCCAGCTCGCCCCGGACTTCACCACCGTTATTGGCACAACGTTTTACACGATACTCTGCACGACCCCGTGATGGCTTTTGGGCCTGAACGCTTTTTGATTACCTAAAGACATTGTTTTTGTTCATTTGTTTTGCCTTTTTTGACCACCCAATTTGTTTTGCAGTGTTGCAAGCGACTAAGAGTTTTGAGGACTGATACGTGATGTCGACCTTGTCAGTGATCTACGCGATACTTTTTTACGCGGCGACAGCAGTGCTGGTCGTTGGTTTGGCATTGCGGATTAAGCTGTACGCCGCCACGCCAACACCGTTGAAGATTCCCACCATGCCTGCCCCACTGACAAAGTCCGGTGCAGCATTTCGGGTCTTTCGCGAAGTTGCGTTCTTCGAAAGCTTGTTCAAATCCAATCGCTGGATTTGGATTTTTGCCGTGTTGTTCCACGCCGGCCTGGCTTTGGTATTGATGCGTCATGTGCGTTACTTCCAGGCCGACATTTGGTTGGTTGTGAAACTGATCCAACCGTTTGGCATTTATGGCGGTATGGCTATGGTTGCGGGTCTGTTGGGCCTGTGGGCGCGGCGCTTGGTTCAAGAACGTATTCGGTACATCACCGGCCCATCTGATCATTTGATGTTGGCGTTGTTGGTGCTGATTGGCCTTTCGGGCTTGAACATGAAGTTCCTCAGCCACACCGACATTATCCAGGTGAAGACATTCTTCTTAGGCTTACTGCGCTTTAACATTCAAGATTTACCGACCGATGGCCCGCTTTTGATTCACTTGGGCGCTGTTGCAGCTTTGATGATTGTGTTTCCGTTCAGCAAACTTTTGCATGCACCGGGCGTGTTCTTCAGCCCATCGCGCAATCAGGTTGACGATGCACGTGACAAACGCCACCTGGCGCCGTGGGCGGCTCACATGGACGCAGATCGCGACGCCTAAACGGCTCGTGGCATAGACTTCGATCGAGGAATTTCATCGTGGCAGACCAAAAATTTGAAACCCCGGCGTTCCGCGAATTCAGGGACAATCCCGCCATCAAAGACGGCGCGATGTCGCATTCGCAACCCTTCGTCGCCAAGCCCGAACATAATACTCCGCTCGGCTTTCCGGGCGAATTGGTAGACAACTGGGAAGTCAAAGCCGTTGAAAAGCTGGGCGACCTGCTGAACAAAAACCGGGCTCTGCGCGTCTATCTGGACAGCTGCGTCAAATGCGGTGCATGCACCGACAAATGTCACTATTTCCTCGGCACCGGCGATCCCAAGAACATGCCGGTTGCACGCCAAGATTTGCTGCGCTCTTTGTACCGTCGTCACTTCACCCTGGCGGGCAAACTTGTCCCCGGTCTGGTCGGCGCCAAAGACATGGACAAGGAAATGCTGGACGACTGGTACAAGTACTTCCACCAGTGTTCACAGTGTCGTCGTTGCTCGGTGTTCTGCCCTTACGGCATTGACACCGCTGAAATTTCCATGGCGGCACGCGACATCATGGATCACATCGGCGTCGGTTCGAAATACTCAAACGAAATTCTCGCCAAGGTCCACGTCATTGGCAACAACTTGGGCCTGCCGCAACCGGCCTTGGCCGATACCCTTGAAGGTCTGGAAGAAGACGTCCTCGACGACGACGGTGTGGACGTGAAATTCCCCCTCGACGTTCACGGTGCCGACGTGTTGCTGGTGACCCCGTCTGCCGACTTCTTTGCCGAACCCCATGTGGACGGTTTGATCGGTTACGCCAAGGTCTTCCACCAAGCGGGCATCAGCTGGACCTTGTCGTCCTACGCTTCGGAAGCGGCCAACTTCGCGATGTTCATCGGTTCGTACGAACAGATGCACAAGGTCGCCAACCGCATCCGCAAAGCGGCTCTCGATTTGGGTGTGAAGCGCATTATCTTTGGTGAATGCGGCCACGCTTGGCGGGTTGCGTACTCGTTCCTCAACACCTTGGCCGGCCCGTGGGATTTCTTGGACCCGAAATACCCGGTGCCGCAGCACATTTTGGAAGTCACCAACGGCTTGATCCAATCGGGCGGCATCGTCCTGGACGCCGAAGCCAATGATGACAAAGTGCTCACGTTCCATGACAGTTGTAACGTCGCGCGCGGTTCGCGTATGGGCGACGTCGAAGGCGGTCAGTTCATCATCCCGCGCAACGTCATCAAGGCGAGTGTGAATCGCTTCGTTGAAATGGACCCGCAAACCACAATGGAAAAAACCTTCTGTTGCGGTGGTGGTGGCGGTCTCTTGACCGATGACTTGATGGAATTACGCGTTAAAGGCGCGCTGCCGCGTATGGAAGCGCTCCATGACGTGGTTAACAACCACGGCGTCACGCACATGGCCGCAATCTGCGCCATTTGTAAGAGCCAATTCACCAAGGTGATGCCGTACTACGGTTTCTCCATGGATATGATTGTAAGTGTGCATCAACTGGTCGGCAATGCCATCCAGCTTGGGGCAAAAGAATAGACGAACAACGAACAGGCAACGCGAGGGATTGTCTCGCCGCCCCCTGACACAAAAAAACAGGGCATCATCACAGAGGGGCTGAAGCCCCCTTGCGAGGAAGGAAGAAAAAAATGACTGCGGAACAGGCTTTAAATTGGCGCCGATATACGGACGGTGAGTCCAAATGGGACGACCTTCAAGACGACATCTTCAAGGCAGGCTGGTCACACAAGTGCCCCACCTATGTGCACCGCGCACCGCCGTGTCAGGGTTCTTGCCCGTCCGGCCACGATATCCGTGGTTGGTTGGCGATTGCCCGTGGTATGGACAAGCCTACGGTCGAAGGCATGGAATGGCAGGAATATGCGTTTGAACGCATGGTCGAAGCCAACCCCTTCCCGTCGGTCATGGGCCGCGTTTGCCCCGCCCCTTGCGAAGATGGCTGCAACCGTAACGAAGTTGACGATCAAGTCGGCATCAACGGCGTTGAACAGCATGTCGGCGACTGGGCCATTGCCCACAAGATCGCGCTGCCGAAACCGGAAAAAGAAACCGGCAAGAAAATCGCCGTTATCGGCGGTGGTCCTGGCGGACTGTCATGTGCATGGCAGATGCGCCGCAAAGGCCACAGCGTCACGGTTTTTGAAAAGCAAGAAAAGCTCGGCGGCATGATGGCCTACGGCATTCCCGGCTACCGCGTTCCGCGCGATATCCTGGACGCTGAAATGCAGCGCATCCTGGACACCGGTGTGGTCGCCAAAACCGGCGTTACCATCGGCAAAGACATCACCATCGAACAGCTGGAAAATGATTTCGACGCGATCTTCTGGGCCGTTGGCGCACAGAAGGGTCGTGGCTTGTTCCTGGACTCCTGGGAAGGCACCGAAAACTGCATCACCGGCGTTGCGTTCTTGGAAGCGTTTAACCAAGGTCGTTTGCACTACACCACCCAGAAAGTGGTTGTGGTTGGCGGTGGTGACACCTCCATTGACGTTGCATCGGTTGCCCGTCGCTTGGGTCACATCTCCACCATGGCGGAAAAAGATCGTCCGGAAGCTGTTGTTCTGGGCCACACCGCGCACGACGTGGCGTCCGCCGCACAGCGCGAAGGTGTGCAGTCCGTACTGACGTCCTTGTTCCCGCTGGAAGGCATGACGGCTTCCGAACGCGAACGCAACGACGCAACCCGCGAAGGTGTGGAAATCAAAGGCGGCGTGATGCCTGTTGACATCATCAAAGATGCCAACGGTCGCGCCACCGCATTGCGCATGTGCGAATGCACCATGAACGGCATGACCCCGGTTCCGGTCGAAGGCACCGAGTTCGATATCGAATGCGACTTGATCGTATCCGCGATCGGTCAGATGGGTGACTTGGCCAACGGTCTGGAAAGCCTGGACAACGGTCGTGGCTTCATGGACATCACCCCGGTCTATCAAGTTAAAGGCAAAGAAAAGCATTTTGCCGGTGGCGACGTTGTTCGTCCTCACCTGCTGACCACGGCCATCGGCCATGGTTCGATCGCAGCCGAAAGCATCGATCACATGCTGGCTGGCCACCCGGACGAACGTCGTCCGAAGGTCGACGTGCACCACTTCAACTTGTTGAACGAACTGCATCAACGCGGTAAAGACCCCGAGCCTTACAACAAGGAATATGTGCGCGGCACCGATCGTGAGAAGTTTGCAGTTCACAACTTCGAAGATCGTTCCTCTTCACAGATCATCCCGCATGAAGACCTGTTCTTGGGCCACTTCACGTATGATGGCGTACAAAAGCGCGATGAAAAGCACATCAGCGCCGATGAAGTTCTGGGTAACTTTGAAGAACGTCTGGTTGGCTTTACCGCCGAACAGGCTCAACACGAAGGCGAACGCTGCATGAGCTGCGGCATGTGCTTCGAATGCGACAACTGCGTGATTTTCTGCCCGCAAGATGCCGTGTTCCGCGTCAAGAAGGACATGACCACCGTTGGTCGTTATGTCGACACCGACTACAAAAAATGCATCGGCTGTCACATCTGCCGCGATGTTTGCCCAACCGGCTACATCCAGATGGGTCTCGGCGAATAACCGAACCGATTGGACTAAGACTTAAGGAGGAACGTCGAATGCGTTCGACTTCTCGAATACTGAGCCTCACGATTTTAGGCTTTGCCATTTTAGCCTTTACGATTGGGAGCAGCATTTTTGCTGCTCCCGCTCAGGCTGGCGAAGTGCCTATGCCTTCACCGGCAAAGGCCTTCAAGGGTGAACAATGCCTAGAACCGACAGACGTGATGCGCCGCGATCATATGGATTTTCTCAAACATCAGCGTGATGAAACGTTGCGTGAGGGAATTCGCGGCCAGAAGTATAGCCTGAACTCCTGCATTGATTGCCACGCGGTCACGTCACCCGACGTTGCGGGCGGTCAAGTGCGTACACTCAAGCCCTTCTGTGCTCAGTGCCACGCCTATGCCGCCGTTTCGATTGACTGCTTCCAGTGCCACAACGGTGCCTATCAGCCCGGCATTGGCGATCAATCTGCTTTACCCGCCGATCATCAAGCACAAGCCATGATCGCAGCCCTTGAGAAGCAACTTGCGAAGGGGGCGGACAAATGACGGATAAATCCATGACCAAAGTTGACACGTCGCGTCGCAATATCTTGAAGGGTGGCGCAGCAGCTGCCGTGATCACCCTTGCGCCGGGCGTAACGCTCCGCACCGTTGAAGCCGCCGTCACAGGCCCCGCAACCAACGCCAAACGTTGGGGCATGTTGATTGATGCCAATGCGCCTTCCGACGTGTGGGACATCGCGGTAGAAGCTTGCAAGGCCGAACAGGGCTGGGGCAAAGACGAAGCCCATGCCAACCCGACCACCGACCCGCAATGGATCCGCAAAGTAAACGTCAAAGATCCCAAGACCGGCGCCAAAGCGTCCCTGCCCGTCATGTGTCAGCACTGCGCTAACCCGCCGTGCGTTGACGTGTGCCCAACCGGTGCATCCATGAAGCGCGCGGATGGGATTGTCTTGGTTGACAAGCACATTTGCATCGGCTGCCGCTATTGCATGATGGCGTGTCCTTATTCCTGTCGGTCCTTTGTCCATGAAGACGTGCACGGCCAGCGCCCGCACATGCCGCGCGGCAAGGGCACCGTTGAAGCCTGCACTCTGTGTGTGCACCGCGTGGATAAGGGCCAACAACCCGCCTGTGTCGAAGCCATCAGCAATATGGGCTCCGACGCCATGATTTTCGGTGATTTGAATGATCCGACTTCTGAAATCGCGCGCGCCGTTTCCAAATACGTCACGCAACGCATCCGCTCTGACTTAGGTGTCGAGCCAGGCATCCATTATCGGGGGATTTAAGATTATGGCTGCAGATACGACCGTTTATAAAGAAATCGACGGCAAGGGCGGAGATTACTTTTCCCTGGTTGGTTGGCTGGGCCTGATGATCGCTGCCGGATTGGCATCGGTTTATTACATGGAACATCACGGCCACATCGTGACCGGCATGACCAATGCCGTTGTCTGGGGCACGCCCCACGTCTTTGCGGTGTTTTTGATCGTTGCCGCATCCGGGGCACTGAACATTGCCTCCATTTCGTCTGTGTTTGGCAAGTACCACTACAAGCCCTTGGCGCGTCTGTCCGCGGTGACGGCAATCGCTTTGCTGGCTGGTGGATTGATGGTTCTGGTGTTGGATTTGGGTCGCCCCGATCGTTTGATCGTGGCGATGACCAAGTATAACTTCAAATCCATCTTTGCCTGGAACATCTACCTCTATACGGGCTTCTTTGTCATCGTCTTGGCCTACTTGTGGATGATGATGGAACGGCGCATGGTGCCTCATTCCAAAAAAGCAGGCTTGCTGGCTTTCGTGTGGCGCTTGGCGCTGACCACGGGTACCGGCTCGATCTTCGGCTTTTTGGTGGCGCGTCCCGGTTATGACGCGGCAATTATGGCGCCGATGTTCATCGCCATGTCGTTTTCCTTTGGCTTGGCGTTCTTCATCATTTTGGTGTCCGTCACCTATCGGGCATCAGGACGTCCTCTGGGCGATCTGATCTTGTTCAAGATGCGCAACCTTCTGGGTATCTTCATTGCGGCCGCCTTGTACTTCACCGTGGCGCAGCACCTGACCAACCTTTATGCCGCCGAACATGCGGGTATCGAAGCCTTTATCTTGATGGATGGTGGCATTTACACCTTCTTGTTCTGGGTTGTGCAAATTGGCCTGGGCAGCTTGTTCCCGTTGGCGTTGCTGTTTAATCCGGCTACCGGACGGCGCTGTCAGGGCATCATCGTGGCATCGCTGTTGGTGATCATCGGTGGCTTGGCGCAAATTTATGTGATCATCATCGGCGGCCAAGCCTTCCCGATGCCCATTTTCCCGGGTATGGAAGTGAGTTCCAGCTTCTTTGACGGCGTGGTGCATTCTTATGCGCCCAGCTTGCCGGAAGTGGTTCTGGGCCTCAGCGGTGTGGCAACCACGCTGTTGATCATTGCTGTTGCGATCAAATACCTGCCATTGCTGCCGACCAGCTTGTCGGACGCTAAGGTTGATCCGCACCACGCACCTAAAGACTAAAGTTGGCACAAAATCAGTCGTACCATTTGCGGGGAGGCAAATGACTGGTTTTTCGGGGGGGGTCCAGGTCATAGTGCCTGGATCCCCTTTGCTTTTCAAATCCCCTGGTTTATTCTCAGCTCACTCATTTTTTGGATAGAGACACCATGATCACCGAACATCCCTTTGCCCAATTCATCCGCATCATTGGCCGCGGCCCCAATCTGTCGCGCCCGCTGGATGAAGAAGAAATGTATGAAGCCGCGAAAATGATCGTGGCGGGCAACGTCGAATCTCTGCAACTGGGTGCATTCTTGTGCATCTTGCGCATGCGCACCGAAGTCCCCGGCGAAGCCGCGGGCTTTGTCAGGGCCGTGCGCGACACCTTGACCATGCCCCAGAACGCCCCCACCGTCGATGTGGATTGGGCGTCCTATTCGGGCAAGAAACGTCAATTGCCGTGGTATTTGCTGTCCGCGCTTTTGCTGGCACAAAATGGCATTACCATTTGCATGCAGGGCACCGAAGGCCACACCGAAGGGCGACTGTTTTCCAGCGAAGCGTTGACACAGCTGGGCATTCCCCATGCCGGGTCGTTGGCGGAGGCTGCCGATCAGATCCGCGCCACCAACTTTGCCTATCTGCCGCTGCGCAACTTTGTGCCGCGCTTGCAAGATATTATCGAGCTCAAACCGATCTTGGGCGTGCGCTCGCCCATCAACACCTTTGCCCGCATGATCAACCCGTTTAACGCGGCCCATGAAATGCAAACCGTATTTCATCCCAACTATCGCGATGTGCACAGAGAAAGTGCGCAGCTGCTGGGACAAAAGCACATGGCCGTATTTAAGGGTGAAGGCGGCGAAGCCGAACGCCGTCCGCACAAGCCGGTGGTGGTGCAATACCTCCACGATGGTGTGCAAAGCGAAGAAGTCTGGCCCGAGTTGGTCGCTGAAAACTCTTTTTACAAAGACGAAGCTCTGGACATCACGCGCTTGCCCAAAATCTGGAACGGTGATGAAAACGATGAATACGGTGAAGCCGCCATCATCGGCACGGCGGCCTATGTGCTGCGCTTGATGAACCGTGCCGCCAGCCCCACGGAAGCCGTCGAACAAGCCCGCAACATGTGGACCACGCGCAATCGCGCACACATGTTCCAGGCAGCCTGATCCAGAGTACCCATGGGCCACATCCTCATCTCCGCAGCACATAAATCATCGGGCAAGACCATGGTCACCACCGGTCTTGTCCGGGCTTTGACGTTGCGTGGGCGGCGCGTGGCGACGTTTAAAAAAGGCCCTGATTACATTGATCCCAAATGGCTGGCGGCGGCGGCAGGTCTCACATCGGGTGGATCGTGTTATAACCTCGACTTCCACACCCAAACCGATGATGAAATCAAAGACATGTTTGCCCGCCACAGCGCAAACGCCGACATTTCCATCATCGAAGGCAACAAAGGCCTTCATGACGGCGTCGATGTGGAAGGGTCCAACTCCAATGCCGCGCTGGCCAAAATGTTGGGCGCGCCGGTGATTTTGGTGATCGACGCGTCGGGCATTACACGCGGTATTGCACCGTTGCTCAAAGGCTATGAAGTCTTTGATACAGATGTGAACATCGCAGGTGTCATCCTCAACAAAGTGATGGGGCCTCGGCACGAAGAAAAACTCATTGCAGCGGTTGAGCGCTACACCAACATTCCGGTACTGGGCTCCATTCGGCGCAATGCCAAGCTCAATGTGGATGAGCGCCACATCGGTCTCATTCCCAACAACGAATACCCTGCCGCGCGCACCCGCATTGAAACGCTGGGTGAACAAATCGCCGCACAGGTTGATCTGGACCGCATCGAAGCCATCGCCGCCAGCGCGGCGAAAATGGCCCCTGCCCAAGCCAGCGACATCGCATCACAAACCGTGCGCCCAGACGTACGCATCGCCATCGCCAAAGATCCCGCGTTCGGGTTTTATTATGCCGACGATCTGGACGCGCTCAAGGCAGCCGGGGCGCAGTTGGTGTACTTCAACACCTTGAACGACGTGTACCTGCCCACCTGCGACGGCTTATTTTTAGGCGGCGGTTTTCCCGAAACCCAGATGAAAAGACTGGAAGCCAATAAGACCCTGCGCACCCGCATCAAGGCCGCCATCGAAGCCGGTCTGCCGACCTATGCGGAATGCGGAGGATTGATGTATTTGTCGCGCTCCATTTCCTGGCACGAGGACAAGCATGAGATGGTTGGCGTCATTCCTGGCGACACCACCATGCACATCCGACCACAAGGTCGCGGCTACGTGCAATTGCACCCGCCCCCAAAACACCCGTGGAACATTTCCGAAGAGGCGTGCGCATTTGACGGCGAATACATCCCGGCACACGAATTTCACCATTCCCGCCTTGAAAATATCGATACAGACCTCACATTCGCATTTGAGGTCTTGCGTGGCCAAGGTGTAAACGGAACCCACGATGGCATTGTCATGCACAACATGGTGGCCGGATATACGCACCTGCGCAGCACTAGCCGATGTCGCTGGGCGGAAGCCTTCACCGCATTTGTCCGCCAGAAGAAACAAGAACGACGTGGCAACCCCTCTCCGGCGCAAATCGCCGGTTAAACTGCCCCTAATTTTAAGGAAATGACTTTGAGTAAAGTTAAAGACAAATCTGATGGTGTCAGCGTGTTCATCGTAGGCGCTGGTCCGGGCGACCCCGGCCTGTTGACGTTGAAAGCTGCCGAATGCTTGAAAAAGGCCGACGTGGTGGTTTATGACCGACTGGTATCGGATGATATTTTGGACATGGTGCCCGCCAGCGCCGAAAAGATTTTTGCAGGCAAAGCCGCGCGCGATCATTTTATGCCCCAAGACGAAATCAATCAGACCTTGGTCGACTTGGCGCGCCTCGACAAAACCGTGGTGCGCCTTAAAGGCGGCGATCCGTTTATTTTTGGCCGCGGCAGCGAAGAAGCCATGTTCCTGGCCGAACACAACGTCAACTTTGAAATCGTTCCCGGCATTACAGCGAGTGCCGGATGTGGTGCCTACGCTGGCATCCCGCTCACCCATCGAGGCTACGTGACGGGCGTGCGCTTCGTCACCGGACATTGCCGCGAAGGTCAGCACTTGGACCTCAACTGGAAAAGCATGGCCGATCCCAACACCACGCTGGTGATCTATATGGGGTTGATCAACGTACAGAAAATTTCCGACGAATTGATCAAGGCCGGACTGCCCGGCGACATGCCCGCCGCCGGGATCGAGCGCGGCACAACCCCGGACCAACGCACCATCCTCACCACCTTAAAAGATCTGCCCGCGTGCATTGATCGTGCAGACCTCAAAGCCCCTTCTTTGTTGATCATCGGTAAAGTGGTTGACCTTGCCAGCACCATTGCCTGGCATACGCCCGCGCATGAGTGCCTGTTGGAGGAGGATGTCTAAGCCCCCTTCCCCAATCCTGGATTTGAGCCACACCGGGCTTTTGATCGCAGCGCACGGTTCTCCCAGCACCAAGGGAGGGCGTACTTCGTCGCGCAAACACGCCGAAACCATTCGCAATTTAGGGCTATTCGCCGACGTGCGCGCGGGCTTTTTGACCGAAAAACCGTTCATCAAAGACGTTCTGGATGGCATCCATTTGCCAGAAGTTTATGTCGTGCCGAATTTGGCCTATCGAGGCTTCGTTTCAACCACCAAATTGCCCCAAGCCCTGAACCTTACGGGTGAGGTGACGGAACGCATAACGCCGAACGGCCATCAACGGGTGCACCTGTGCGATCCTGTCGGCACCGACCCCAGCACGGCCAAAACCTTTGCCGTGCGCATTCTGTCTACCATGGACAGCTTAAAGGTCCCCGATACCGATACCGCTATCGTTGTCATCGGCCATGGATCGGGACGTGGTCGGGAATCGTTTGAACACACCAACCGCATCGCCCGCGACCTTTCGCGTTTTGGCATTATACCGCCGGTTTTCACGACATTTTTGGAAGAACCGCCCTTCATTAAAAATTGGCGCGACCTGACCCGCGCCAAAAACGTGATCTTCGCGCCGTATTTGATTTCCGACGGATTTCACGGTTCAGAAGAAGTGCCGCGCGACATCGGTTTCAACACCAAGTCCGAAATCTTCATTGAGCGTTTGTCTCATGTCCAGCCCAACGAAATGAACCAAGACGGCCAGCGCTTGATCTATCTGCCGCCGCTCGGCGACGCGCCGGAAATGGCGGAACTGATCATCAACCGGGTGCGCGCTTCATTAACCTAAAGATCCGCCCGTCGATAACCCCCAGCCCCAAAGCGATCAATGCCATGCCGAGCAGGCTTTGCAGCGCCAGGCTTTCGCCCAAAACTAAGACGCCCAAAACGATGGCGCTGACCGGCACCAACAACGTCACCAGCAACACGTTGGTTGCCCCGGCGGTGGCGAGGATACGAAAATAAAGCACATAGGCCAGCGCCGTGGACACGACCGCTAAACCCAGCAAAGCGGCAATGGCGTATCCGCTGGGAACGCTCAGCGTCCACGGCTTGTCCAGCACCAACGCCACCGGCAACAAAAGAATAGCCGAGCCCGTCACTTGGCCCGTGGCCGTATGCAGGGGCTTCACCCCCATGGCCTTAAAACGACGACCAAAGACGCCCGCACAAGCATAGGAAAGGGCCGCGCCCAAGATGGCGGACTGGGCCAAAATGTCTTCGCCAAGACCGCTGAGTAATTGCGGTCCCATCAACACAGCGACCCCGGCAAAGCCCGCCACCACGCCGCCTAAGCGCGCAGGCGTCAGACGTTCATCTTGGGTCAGCACATGCGCAACCACGACGGTGAATATGGGCGTCGTTGCATTGAGGATGGACGCCAATCCCGATGCAATATGCGTCTGCCCCCACACGATCAAAGAAAACGGAATGGCGTTGTTGAGCAAGCCCATGGCGAATAATGCCGCCCACACGCGAATCCCCCCGGATATGGGGGTGCCCTTGAAGAGCAAATAGAGATGGAGCACCACCGCCGCCAAACCGACCCGCAGCACCACAATGGTCAACGGCGGCAATTCATCAACCAGAACCCCAACAAAAAAGAACGATCCGCCCCACAAAAGCGAAAGCGTCAACAGCATCAACCACTCAGAAACGGTCATGGAGGCGTGAATTTTTGACGTCATGGAACGTACTCCTTAGGTGTGCAAGAGCTACCCTAGCAGGCAAATCGCACCCCGCCATTCCGTTACTTGCGCCCACCTTGCTTTTTCACCTTATATTCCAGGTTGCCGCGCTGCGGCTAACCAATGGGCGTAGCCATGGGGGAGAATGGTTGTACGCTCTTCCCCTTCTTGTCATAATTGAGGCCAGAGGAACGAGGGGGTGAGTGGCGTGGAAATTGGATTTGATGGGATCGGTTCCGTTTTTTCTGAGGTCACGCACGTTGTTGCCGGCCCGGACACGCGCATTTGGCCGTACTACTTAACAGTGACGATCCTCATCGCTTTTTTTGTCTATCTCTATCGCCGAATTGATCAGCCCTTCCTCACATGGCTGTTGCCGAAATCCGTTTATTTTCACCCATCGCACATCGTTGACCTCAAGGTTTTCTGTATAAACCGCCTGTTTTTGGCGCTGGGCCTGTTTAATATGGTTTTCCTCAGTGCCTATGTGGCCGATAGCCTTGCGGGTGGGATCGGCCCCATGCTGCGCTTGGACCCGTTTTCCCCGATCCTGATCTCACTGCTGCTCCTGGCCGCCGGAGATTTTGGGACCTACTGGGTACACCGTATTCATCACGAAAATAGTATTCTCTGGCCTTTGCATGCGCTGCACCACTCTGCCGAGGTGATGACCCCGATCACGGTTTATCGCAAGCACCCGCTCTATGACGTGATCTCGACCTTCGTGAAGGCCCTGCTCATCGGTGCGGTGCAGGGCTTATTTTTAGCCTTCTTCACCCAGGACCCCAGCTTTATGACCGTGGCGGGCGTTAATGCTGGCTATGTGCTGTTTAACGTGGCCGGGTCAAACCTCCGCCATACCCATATTTGGCTGAGCTTTGGCCCTGTTCTTGAGCATCTTTTCATCTCACCCGCGCAACACCAAATTCACCATTCTCTGGCGCCTAAGCATCACAATAAAAATTATGGCGAGGTGCTGGCCATTTGGGACTGGATGTTTGGCACACTCTACGTGCCGTGCAGCCATGAAACTTTGGAATTCGGCTTGGCGGACAGCGCGGGCAACCGCCTTCAACAACCCCATGACAGCCTCGCCAATTCCATGTTCATTCCTCTGCGCGACAGCGGCCTGCAACTTGCCCGTCTTGTCGGCCTGCGACAGCCTGCGCAGCCTGCCAAAGCCGAGGCGACGCGCCCACAAGACACCACCTTGGCGGAATGATGACGCGAGGCTTTTCCCTTTATCTTGATTTTTTACGCTTTGGCGCAGCGTTCGTCGTGCTCTTGTCGCATATCGCGTATCCGCGTTTCAGCGACGGACGGTGGCTATGGATTCGTGAGCTCAATTTGGGCAGCGATGCGGTGATCGTGTTTTTTGTACTTTCCGGGCTGGTGATCGCGCACGTCGCAAAACGCAAACACTGTGGCCTGGGGCCGTTCGCTTTTGATCGGATCACCCGGTTGGTTTCTGTCGCGTTGCCGGCGCTGGTGCTCGGCTATGGACTGGACCGTCTAGGCGCGCATTTGGCGCCTGCCATTTATGCCGGGTGGTATTACAACCCACTGCCCCTGTGGGAGATGCTGGTACGCGGTTTGAGCTTTTCCAGCGAGTGGACCGGCATGGCGACGCGGCTTGGGACCAACGGTCCGTTCTGGTCCCTCAGTTATGAGGCGGCCTATTATACGCTCTTCGCCGTTGCCTTCTATCTGCGGGGGGCTCGACGGGTGGTGTTGCTGCTGGCGGGCATGCTGCTCTTTGGCCTCAACATCTTGCTGTTGATGCCCGCATGGCTGATGGGCGTCGCCCTTCACACGTGGATTGTGGGCGGGCGGCGGCCAAGTCGTTTCGTTTCTATGGGGCTAGCGGTGTTGCCCGTGATGGCATATGCCTTGGCGCTTTGGACAGATCTGCCGAGCATGCTTTCCCACATGACGGCGGGGCTTAACCACGCCCTCACCCTTCGCTTTTCCGATGAGTTTGTGTGGAATGGATGGCTCGGGCTCTTGGTGACGCTCCACTTGGCCGGGATTGCGGGTTTGGCTTCAGGTAGCGTTGCACCACGCAGGGCTCAGGTGGGGCGGTGGTTGGCTGGCGGAAGTTTTTCCCTGTACCTGGTCCATTATCCCGTCTTGCAATTTCTTGCGGTGCTGCCGCTGAAGTCAGGGCATGGGTGGTTGGAGGATGCCCTGCTGCTGGCTTTGACGCTGCTGATTTGCTTCGTCTTTGCTGCGTTGTTCGAACGCCGTCTTCACACATGGCGAGCGATGCTGCGCTGGGGGTGGCAAAAAAAAGGGGGCGGAAACTGGTGAGTTTCCGCCCCAAGATGGGTCCCCTAAGTCAGGGACCCTCCCCCGAAATGTACAAACGAATAGATCGTCTAAAGATCGCGTTATAAATCGCGACCCAACGCCCTTGAAAGCACCATATACAATTTGCCCATGTCTGACGACAAGAACGTGTTTTCAAGGACCCCATCATGATCGCGTTCGCGCGCTTTGTCCATCATTGCGTTAAATTCGCTCACATAACGACCGACATAGTCGCGGAACTCCCCGTCTTCCTGATAAACAGACTTGATGGCCGCCAGGGTGTTTTTCTCTTTGAAACCCAACATTTTGCGCACAAAAATGCCTTTTTCACCCTTATTGAAGCGCCGCCAATCGTCTTCGGTGATGGGCACTTCGGCAATGCGCGCCAAATCAACCGCAAGGGATTGCAGTTTTTCCGTGATGAAGGCCGCACGGCGCATAAAGTCTTCGCTGTGGGCCCGATCCAAAGTCGTATCCAGGGCTTGATTGAGCACTTCAGCCTGAGCCACGGCGCCCAACAGTCCACGGGTCTCTTGTTCGACCTTGTGACCAACGCTTTCCAACTGCCCTGCCACCGTCGCCGAAGCGCGGCTCAAATCGTCTACCCCATCGCGCAAGGTTTTG
This sequence comes from Magnetovibrio blakemorei, assembly GCF_001746755.1. Classification (GTDB taxonomy): domain Bacteria; phylum Pseudomonadota; class Alphaproteobacteria; order Rhodospirillales; family Magnetovibrionaceae; genus Magnetovibrio; species Magnetovibrio blakemorei. The sequence continues at coordinate 29,624 of NZ_MCGG01000014.1, forward strand.
TCCCAAGCGACGATACGCGCCACGGACTGTTCGGTAACCGTGGCGACGTTGTGGCTCTGTTTTTCCAACGCATCGCCGAGCATGCTGGCACCTTGCTGCGCCCGGCTGTACATCCGGTTCAGCTCGTTCAACTGGCCCCGTGCACGATCGTGGGCCACTTCCATATGGGTAGAAACTTTTTCCACTTCCTTGACGCTGTCTTTGCTTTGGCGTTCGACTTGGTCCAAGAAGGCCCGGATTTTGGCCAAGCTGTCTTCGGTCAAACGCGCGATGCCTTCATTTTGCTCGCCCAAGGTATCGCCGACTTGGCTCAATTTCCCCAACGCTTCATCAGATACGGACGCCACTTCACGGCCCTGAGAACGCAGCGTTTCCGCGACACCTTCTATCTTGGTCGTGGCCTGCGACGAAGCCGTACTCAAATCTCCCAAATGCTGGCGCAAGTTTTCGCCGGCGCTGCCCAAATCCCGCACCGTGTGTTCCGAGATCCGCGACATTTCCCCGGCCGAGCGCTGAATGATGTCGCTGACGCGTTCCAATTCACCTGCAGCACGTTCCGATGCCGCCCCCAAATCGGACGTTTGGTGGTGGAAAGCGTTGGTCACCAAGTCAATCAGCTTGGCGGCTTTATCGACCGATTGGTTGACGCCATGCACTTCTTCATTCAAGCGCGTTCCCACTTCACCCAGCTTTCCAGCCGCCCGGTCCGAGGCTTCCATCAAGCCGCTGGCTTGACGGTGCATGTCTTCGGAAAAGGTGCGGATGTGGCTGGACGCACGGGTATACGACTGGGTCAAGTCTTCCGTGCGCCGCGACAGCAAGCTGCCTAAGTCCTCCAGGCGATCTCCGGCATGATCCAAGGCGTGATCCAAGTCGCTGGTGTGACGGCGGAAGGTATCGGAAATACCTTCCAAGCGATCCCCGGCCTGGGCCGTTGAACGGGTGGCTTCTTCGGCGCGTTCAACCAACCGCTTGCCGATGCTTTCCAAGTTGCGTTCCGCACTTTCAACGCGCTGAGAAACCGTTCTTTCACCATCGACCAGCGCACTGGTCACTTGACGCACTCGACTGACGGATTCATCGGAAATGGATTGCAGGCTAAAGGCACTTTCTTTGAGCTTTTCGCCCGTGTCCAACAAACGATCTGTCGCCCGGGTGCCCAAGTCATCGAGTTCGCGGGCATGTTCTTTGATGGTGTCACCCATCACGTCGATGCGTTCGGCAGCCTGTTTTGACGCATCGGTCAGACCCGCGGTCTGGCGGTGCAAGGCATCGGAGACCAACGAAATCAAACGCGCAGCCCGATCCGATGCCGAGCCCACTTCACGCGAACGTTCCAGCAAGGCCGCCGTGGCTTTGTCCACGTCTTCAACCGCCGAAGAGGTCACCCGCGACACACTTTCGGTCTGGCCTTCCAAGGTGTTGCTGACATTTTCCAAACGCTGAGTGGCTTCGTCCGAACTTTCCATCAGATCGCTGAGGCTTTGGCGCACGGCTTCGCCCAGTTCGCGCAAATGTCCCTCGGCCCGCTCTGATGCGGTTTCCATCATATCGGTGCGCTGCTCAAGGTGTTCAGACGCGGTCGTGACCAACTTGCCGGTGCGCGCCGCAACATAAACCATATGCTCGGTGCGCTTTTGCAATTCTTCGCTCACGCCGACCAACTTGTCGGAAGCCCTATCTGTGACGTTTTCCAACTGCCGCGCCCGCTCATGAACCGTTTCGCCCAGATTGACGATGGAACTGACCGCACCTTCGGAAACCCCCTTAAAGTCGATCAGGTGGGTGCGGAACGCTTCGGTCACTTCTCCGGTGCGCTGTGACGACGCGTTGATGCCGTCCAATCCATCTTTCAACGCCCGCGTGGCGGTGGCGATGGAGTTGACCCCGGAGAACGCACTGGACGAGATGCGCTGCGCCCCTTCTTCCATGATGCGGGTCGCTTCCGACAAGGCCAATTGCGCCTTTTCAGAGGTGCTGCCCAAATCCCCGGCGCCATCGTACAAGCGATTGGCAACACCATCGATACGCAGCAGGCTTTGCTCCGTCGCGTCTTTGATGTTTTGCGTTTGCAGTTTTAAGCTGTCCGCCGCATCCGACAGCCGCGCTTGAGAGTCATCGCCCGTTTTGCCCAGTTCATCCGCCCGCGCCTGCAACGACTTACCCACCGTTTCCACTTGATCCAAGGCTTTGGCGGAAATCAGGCTTAAGTCGAGCGAGGTTTTGCGCAACAATTCACGCACTTGACCGGAATGCTCCGTCGCCGTTTGTGCAGAGCTTGCCAAGGCCCGCGCTTCCGTCTGGAAGGCTTCGCCCGCCGCTTTCATCCGCAACGCCACCAAGTCCGATGCCGCGACCAGTTCGTGCGCATTTTCGCCCATGGTCTCGGTCATGGATTTGACCCGTGCAGACACGATTTCGGCGGTGTCATTCAAAGCCTGGGTCTGGCGCATCAAGTGGCCTTCAACCTCATGCGCTTGGGACGCGGCATCCAGAACCGCACGTTCCATATCCGACTGTTGACGACGCAGGGCTTCACCGACCCGCTGGGTTTGTGCTTCCATGCGGTCTGCGCGCGCGCCCACTTCGGCACTGGTTCCCGCCATCAATTCGGAGCCCGTTTCCAGGCGTTGCACGGCCTCTTGGGTTGCGGTGTTCATCGCCATGATGCGCGTCGACAAAATTTCGCCAACCGTTTCCGCCCGCCCCGCCGTTTCCGCCGAAATGCGCGCCATATCTTCGCTGCGTTGACCAAAGGTCTCGGCGACTTCAAGGGCGTGACGTGATCCCACTTCGGAAACGTCCGCCAAGTCTTGAATGCGCCGTTCCAAGATTTCGACCAAGTCTTCGGCGCGGGTGCTGGCGCGGTCTGTTGCCGTGGCGATGTCGTGGCCACGACGATGCAAAACGTCACCCACGTCCCGGGCGCGGCTCTCGGCCTTTTCCGAAACCACCCGCAATTCTTCGGTTTCGCGCGACAAAGCATCGGCCACCGCACGGGCGCGCAAGTCGGCATCTTGGGACACCCGCGCCAATTCCAAGGCGCGTTCGCGGACCTGGTTGGTGATGGCTTCGCCACGTTGGTAGGCTTCATCAGATGCTTTGCTTAAGTCTTGGGCTTGGCGACGCAGGCTATCGCTGATTTCCTTGACCCGGCTTTCGGATCGATCCGTGGGATAGGTCAGCTGGCGGATTTGCCAACGCAAATGCCCCGTCTCGGCGCGCAGGGAATGACCGCGCTCAAACAGCGCAATCACCATCCACAACAAGGCGATCGGGGTAAAGATACCCGCTGCCAAACCTCCCAGTTCATGGGGCAGAAGCTCAAACAGCACATCCCAACCGACATATTGGCCGATATAGCTGTTGGTCAACCACAGCCATCCGCCCGTAGCGAAGATGCCCACCGCGGTGGCCAACTTGTAACGCAGATAAAACGGCTGATTCCAGGTGTCATACTCAATTTGCGACGGGGTGTTTTCAGCCCCTTCCGGCCCAATTTCGCCAAAGGCATCGTCAAGTTCCCGCTCAAGCGCGTCTGCAGGCGCGCCTTCACCGTTTTGCTGATGGGTTGGTGTTTTGACCATATCTGTGCGAACCGCCAATCTGTACGAACCGGGGAGGGTTATGGACACAGATCATACACCCTCTATATAGGGCGGTAAATAGATGTCAGGCGCTATATATGGTGCGGAGAAGGCCTTTATAGCCTAGAAAAAGAGCCAAATGTGCACAACCGGGACAAAAGCTTGTGGATAACCTTGAGCCGCGCACTTTCGCCCTAGGCGTCCGCACTTGCCGCCTCTTTGGCTTTGCGGTCCTCATGGATGCCTTTGAACAAGGCCAGCAAAATGGCCCCCGCCCCCGCCAACAGCGCAAGCCCCAGGGTGGAAAAGCTGAGGGTCGACAGCACCGTCAAAGTGCCTTCGGGAATGGTCGGAATCAGGTCCAAGTTCGACAGGTACACCGGAACCTTAAAGAAGCGGCTGACCAAGACAATCAGCATAATCATCGCCATGATCATCTTCACCACCCATTCCTTAACATAGGTGGTACCAATGGCCCCGATTTGCACACCAAACAAAGAGCCTGCGAGGATGATCATCGCCAGCCGAATATCAACGAAACCATCCCAGGCGTACAGCATGGTGCCGCCGGCACCCATCACAAACGCCACCACCAGTTCGGTGGCTGTGGCCATAATCGCCGGCACCCCCAACACATAGATCATCGCCGGGACACCGATAAATCCCCCCACCGCGATAGACGCCGCCAACATCCCGGTGGCAAAGCCCAGGGGCAAAATAAACAACACGGAAATTTCTTTATTGCCGATGCTTTTGAAGCGCATCATCGTACCGGGGATGCGCACGGACTGCACCCACAGGGCAATTTTGGGAGTCACATGGGGCGTGCCGACACCTTCCTCACGACGACTGCGCAACGCATCGCGCATGACAAATCCACCGACCACCGCCAATACAACGACAAACACAGCGGATACATAGAGATCCGTTCCCGCATCCCCAAATTGATTGCGAATGTCGGTCATCACGCTCTTGCCATAAAACACCCCGGCCTCGGCGAATATCCCCATCATTACACCCAACTTGACGTCCACCTGGCCATATTTGGCGCGTTTAATGGAACCAACCAAGGCTTTCGGGAATTTGTGCGCCATATTGCTGGCCACCGCGACAATCGCCGGTGCCCCCAAGCTCATCATGGCCGGGGTGAGAACAAACGCTCCGCCAGAACCGATAAAGCCACTGACCATACCGCCGATAAAGCCCACCACAAACAGCAGCACAACGATGGTCGGGGTTAAATCAAGAAAGGTAATGGCTTCCATAAGGAGACTCCTTGAGGGCCGCCCATACATCGGCCTCTTTTGTGTTTTAGAACTGAGGGGGGAGGAGCCTCAAAAACAAAATTACTGAATCTGATGCAGTCTCAACCGCCGCGCGCGATCAAAACGGGCATTGACGTCTGGTTGATGACGCGTTCGGCTTTCGAACCAAATAACATCCGACCAATCCCGGTGCGACCAAAGTTGCCCAACACGATCAAGCCCGCTTGGCGTTCCTTGGCGACATCCACAATGGTATCATCAGCCGGACCTTCTTCGACGAGACCGCGTGCTTGGATACCTTTGTCCTTGAGAAACTCAAGCACCCTGTCGACAATCGGCTGAGCCTCGGCTTGACGTCGATCGCTGTGGACGGGCACTTTGACGGACAAAACGGTCAAAGGAACACCGCTCACGCGGGCCAGCTCCGTGGCGGAAACCACGGCCATGTCGCTAAAACGCGAACCATCCGTAGCAACCAAGATAGACGACCACATATTGGCATCTTCGGGAACCGCCATCACGGAACACGGTGCATAGCCAATGACCTTGGCGGTGGCATCGCCCAACATCAAACGCGCCAATCCGCGCCGACCTTTGCGCCCCATCACAATGATGTCTGATTGCAAGTCCTTTGAGGCCTCGACGATCACTTCGTAAGGATCGCTTCCTGAACGAATGTGTCCAGAGGCCTCTACACCCGCGTCTTCAGCCACTTTCTTGAGGCGTTCGATCGTTTCATTGGTTTGGCGCTCCGCCTCTACATCGTTCGGCTTCCCCATCCAGCCCGCTTCGCCGGGTGAAGAAATGGCCGATAAAATATTCAGATGCGCAGCATGCTCTGCACACAGCGCCATGGCGATACGTTCCGCCCCGGCGCTCCACTCCGAACCGTCCGTCGCCAGCAAGACGTTTTTAAAACGCCCAATAGGTGAAAGTTGAGATGTTGTCACGTCCACATTCCCCACATTGTCGAACACATGCCAATCGATGAGCGCTTCGCTTTAGGCAAATTGATTAGCGCTTCGCTCTCAGGCCCAGGGCTTCCCAGAACTTATCTGTGAAAATACCATGAACGACGGAAAACAGAAAGGCAATGGCGATGGGCAACAGGAAATACGTCTTGTCGCCCTGGTTGGTCATTTCCGCGATATGACGAATGTCGGCATTGAATGTGTACAGGCCATAATACAAGATCATGCTTAACAAACCCATGCCCAGGGTTGCCTTCGTATGGGTGCGTAATTTGAACAGGTTGCGCAGGCTGCGGCGACGTTTTTGGGGGAGATCGTGGCCATGGTGCGCAATAGCGCTACCCTCCATATGCGTAAGCATTGTGTTGGTCTTCCTTTGTTTCGAATTCAATGTGTGCATGTGAATAATTTGGGGCCAATCCGGCATTCCAAACTGGAATGTCACATAAGGGTCAAAAACCTTATCACGCCCTAAAATTCAATCTCTCTATTTCTCTAAGCTATGGACAATGAACGAAATTCATTCATTTAAGATGCCTACAGTATCCACACTCGCGACTGGGTTTCCAAATCACTATTTTTTTGCTAATATTCCTTTATGGAATACAAAAAACTTCCCGATATCCGCGGCTGGGCGGCTTTACGCGCCATTGTTGAAAAAGGCGGCGTTTCTGCCGCCGCGCAAGCCTTGAACGTTGGCCAACCCGCCATAACCAAGCGTCTGCACACCCTGGAAGAAAGCTATGGCGTAGTCTTGCTGGAACGTTCAGGGGGGCGCTTGCGCCTGACCAAGGCGGGAGAAAAAGTTTACCTGTTGGCGGTCCAGACCTTGGATCGGCAAATGTCGCTGCGCCGTGAGTTGGACGAACTGATGCTCGGCAAGACCACCGTGCATCTGGATGTCACGATTGCCATCGGCGAACATTTCCTGCCCCGGTTTTTGCTCAAATTCGCCGAGCTTTACCCGCATTACCGCATCGAAAGTCGCTTGGTTTACGGCCGTCAAAGTGAAAGCAGTCTGGTCACGGGCATGACCGACGTAGCGCTTTTGGAACGCACCCCCGAACACCCCGATCTGATGGTGCAAAAATGGATGGACGACGAATTGTTGCTGGTGTGCGCTCCGGACCATCCATTGGCCGAGGAAGAGATGATCCCCATCACCATGCTCCTGGATCTCAGCTACGTGCTGCGTGAAGTGGGTTCTGCAGCGCGCCTTGATCTGCATGAAGCTCTAGAGGCGATTGGCTTTGACAAGCTCAACATCGCGATGGAAGTCGGCGGCACCGAAGCCATTGTCGATGTGCTGATCCCCGGACAACACGTCAGTTTTTTGCCCCGTTTTGCCGTGATCAAACACATTCAGGCTGGTCGCCTGCACCACATCAAGGTCTGTGGCTTTCGCATCATGCGGACCCTGTGGATTGCGCGCCACAAGACAAACATTGATCTGCCCATCGCCGACGCCCTGATCGCCATCATCCGTCAAGAACAAATCGCAAAACCACGCCCCAAAGCGCGTCCCTGAGCCTCAATACATATGCTGGCCGCCGGTGACCCAAATTTCGGTTCCGGTGACGTAGGTGCTGTCTTCGCTGCACAGGTAATAGACGGTGCTGGCCACATCGCGTGGCGAGCCCATGCGGTCCAGCGGAATGCGCGGGATCAGGGCTTCGTATTCGGGTTGGATCATGGAGGTTTCAATTTCACCGGGCGCAACCGCATTGACGCGCACGTTCAGCGCCGCGAACTCCCCCGCCATTTCACGGGTCATGGCGCTCAACGCGGCCTTGGAAATGGAATAGGCCGATCCGGCGAAGGGATGGATGTAATGCCCCGCAATGGAGGTGATGTTGACGATGGCCCCTTGGCCCTTGTGCAGGGCTGAAGCAAACCCCCGCGAAAGCCTGAGGGCGGCAAAAAAATTGATCTCAAACACTTCACGCCACGCCTCCAAATCCCCGTTGAGACAACCCAAACGTTCCTTAAAGGGCGTTTTCGGCGACAACCCCGCGTTGTTGACCAGGGCATGCAATTGACCGCCTTCCAGCAGCTTACCCGCCTCGGCAATGAACGCTTTAACGCTGTCGGAATCTGACAAATCGGTGGGAATATGCGCCAACCAATTGGCTTCGGTTGCGCATTCTTCAGGGGCCGGACCGCGGGCGCAGGTGATGATCCGCCAACCGCGTTCCAAAAACAAAAGCGCCGTCGCATGGCCAATGCCCCGCGACGCCCCCGTGATGATGACTGTTTTCATTTTTTCGTCCATGAGAAGACGTTAGGACAAACCGAGCGTGCTTTCCAGTGGATAGAGTATGGATCATTGAATTGATGTCAAAGAACGTCGCGACAAAATCCATTTTGCTGTACTGTTGCAACGAGAAGACTCCACCGCCATATACTTGAAATCGAACGGTGTCATGCTCCGGCCTGATGCTGACCGGATACAACTTTGCAGGGGGACCTTATGAAACGGACATTATTCGCCACCGCTTTGGCTTTGGCTGTCGTCAGCGCCACGTTGACCAGTGCCACTCTGGCGCACAGCGCCGAATACGGCCAGCAATATGCTCAAAATTACGAACGAAACTACGGCCAAGGCTACATGACGCAAAACGCGCCCCAACAGGTCCAGCGCGCCCAACCTCAACAAGCCCCCCAATACGCCCCGTTACGCGCCGCCCCGCAAGCCAACGACCCGGCACGCAAAGTATCAATCCAGCTTGAAAGCTTACGGACGTTTTTGACCCAAGCCCAGGCACAAGCGCAAAACGGCACCATTGATGCCGATGCGGCGCTCAGCTACATCGAAAAGCAAATCGCACCCGACATCGACTTTGTGACCATGGCCCGCATGTCGTTGGGACGTCTGGCGCAACGGATGGAACCGCCGCAACGCGCCCAAGCGCTGAACGCGCTGAGACGCAACTTCACCACCAAGTTGGTTGAGGCCATGGGCGATATGCGCGCCACCCGCTTTACGGTCGGCACCACCCGCCCCGGTTCCAGCCGCGGCGAATTGGTGGTTCCAGTGCGTTTGGACCGCTGGCGCGGCGAACCGCTCACCATCAACTTCCGTTTTTACAACGCTCAAGGTTCATGGAAAGTCTTTGACGCTGAAGCCAACGGGCAAAGCGCCATCTTGTTTTATCGCGGCTACTTCGCCCGCCAATGGCGCGACGGCTGGCCCCAAAACATGATCAACTAAGACCGGGTCAGAACCTCTTAATCTAACAGGTTCTAGTGACCAAACAGGACCGGTATTGTGGCGGTGTCCATCAACGCACTGGTGACACCGCCCAGCACCGTTTGCACGAAGCGCGAATGGGAATACGCGCCACACACAAACAAGTCTGCGTGGACGTTACCCGCATGTTCCAACAGCGTTTCGCCAACGCTATGCGGTCCCTGCGCAAAGCGGGTGACCTGGGCGCTCACGCCCCATCGTTTCAAATACACGGCCAGTTCTTCCCCGGGGCTTAGTCCGTCGACGATGGTGCTATCACACGTCATCACATGAACTTCAGCCGCCCGCGTTATAAACGCCATAGCGCCTTGCACCGCCCGCGCGGCTTGCGCCGTGCCGTTCCAGGCAATGGCGACGACGCGTCCGATGTCTTGAGCATGGGGAGGATTGGGCAGCAGCAACACCGGGCGCGCACTTTCAAACAACGCGGCATTCAACGTCAAGGCGCGCATCGGCGAACTGTCTGCCACGGGGCGTGCACACACAACCAAATCGGACAGCCGCCCCTGCCAGGAAAGCACATCATCTTCGCGACCAACGTGTTCACACCATCTTGCGCTCACACCCTCTGCACCATTGCCATTTTGAACTTGGGGCACATTTTGCTGTGCGCAGACCTCTTCAAATAATGTCTTCAAGGCGGTGGCTTTTTCGGTGGCATCGCGTTCGGCGTTGGTGATCATTTCTTCAACCATGTCGCCGGACATGCCCTCGCCAAACAGGGGAATTGAATCGCGTGCATCAGCGCGCACATGCAGGGCCTCAACAAGGGCACCAAACGGGCGCGCCATCTTCAAAGCGTTTTCCAAAATAGATCGATTGTCGGATGCGCCGTCGAGAGGAACGAGAATGGATCGAATGGACATAATAGCCTCCTTACCTACCCTCTCTTTATGATGGACCTAACGGCGGCAAAGATAAAGCTGACATTAGCCTTTTGTGCTTAATATGCCTAATATTTTCAAGGCTTGGGCATCCGTCTGGGAACACGACCCAGATGAATCGATGGCGTGCCAATCGATAACGCCCAACTCATAATCAAGCTGCTGACGCACCACGTGCGCATCAGCGTCAGAGGCATTGTTTTTGCGTTTGGTGACCCGCGCTTGCATGACGTCCGGCGGTGCGCTCAACCAAAATCCATAGAACGGCACGCCCATCTCAGCGGCTACGTCTGCGATGGCTTGACGTTCTGCCGGTTTGGAAAAAACGCAATCGGCAATCACCGAATGTCCGGTCGCAAGCACCGTGCGCACTTCGTCATAAACGGCTTGGTAGGTCTGTTCCGACATTTTGGGCGTGTACCCTTCTGCACCCAGTTTATCGAGCGGATGCAGACCCGCCATGCGTTTGCGTAACACATCACTGCGCACCAGTCGGGCACCTGGGGCCGCACCGATGTGTTGGGCCAAGTCACGGGCAAAGCGCGACTTGCCGCTGCCCGACAGCCCCCCCACCGCAATCAACTGCGGCTCAGGAACGTCTAAATAGTTCAGCGCCATATCCAAATAGATTTGCGCTTGGCTCACCTGCTCGGCTTTAAAGGCAGCTTCATCGACACTTTTTGCCGCCGCACAGGCAACGAAGGAGCGCACCCCGGCGCGCACGCTCAAGAACAGAGGCAGTGCCGCCAGGCCCCACGCCGACCCGGTGATGTCCATGTACCGGTTCATGGTCACCGTCGCCAATGTACGCAGACCACGATAGTCAAGATCCATCAACAAAAACGCCAAGTCGTACAGCACGTCGATGGTGGAAAAGGCCTCGTTGAATTCGATGCAATCGAACAGCACCGGTTCGCCGTTTTCAAGAAAGATATTGCGCAAATGCATATCCCCGTGACAGTGGCGCACACAGCCGTGCAGGCGCCGACTTTCCAACAAATCGACAACCTCATCAACCATCTGCAAGCTGTGCTCGGTGAGTTGGGAGACCTGGGCCATGTCCAGAAATCCAGGCGCATTTTCCACGAAAGCCTTGGCATTGCTTTCAATGGTCATGATCATGCCGAAACGCCCACCACCGTCTTGACGGGCCTCGGAAGCGGCGTGGAACATGGCGATTTTGTCGGCAAGATGTTCCATTAGGTGACGGTTCAGCTTGCCCTTCGTCGCTAAGCGATCAAACAGTGTGTCTTCATCAAAGCGCGCCATGTCGACAACCCAGTCCACCACTTCGCCGGGCTGGTTCAAGTGCAACTTCCCGTCAGCGCCGCGCGTGATGGGAATGACACCACGGTATAAATTGGGCGCGGTGCGGCGGTTCAACGCCACCTCCGCCTCACAGTTTTTCAGCCGCTTGTCTTTGTCGGAATAATCCAAAAACGGATACGCCACCGCGCGTTTGAGTTTAAGCACACGGGTCTCGCCGATGAACACTTCGGACGCATGGGTGCTGGCCCGGCCCACGGTTTGGGTCGCGTCGCCAAACACAGCCGGGTCGCTCAACAACGCCACTTGGGCAGATTGATCTTCTTTAATCATCGCTACAAGATAGCTGAGTTATATAAAAAGACTAGCCCTCTCATTGGCCCTCTCATTGGCCCCGACAACGCCCCTAAGCCGTCGCAAGTTGTTGATAAGGCGCTTCGCGCACGGGTAGATTGATCAACGCGGAAAAAGCCCCGACGCCGACGCCGACCCACCACACAACTTCGTAAGAGCCATACATGTCGTACATGGCTCCACCCAGCCAAACGCCCAAAAATGATCCCAACTGGTGAGAAAAAAAGACAATGCCGTAGAGCGTACCCATATAGCGAATGCCGTAAATGTGCGCGATCAGACCGGATGTCAGCGGCACACTGGCCAACCACAACACCCCCATGGACAAGGAAAACACCACCACTGTGGTGGGCGTCATGGGCAGCAAGATGAACCCCGCGGCAATGAGGGTGCGGCCCATGTAAATTGAGGCCAACAGATATTTTTTCGGCCACACGTTGCCCAACGCGCCCGCGATGATGGTGCCGACAATGTTGGCGGCCCCAATCATGGCGATGGAAAACGCCCCCAAGGCTGAGGTGGTGTTGATGCCCAGCCCGCGTATCAGACTGCCGTCGGGGATCGCTGCGCACATTTCGGTGACGAAGGCGGGAAAGTGCGCGGTCACAAACGCCAGCTGAAACCCGCACGAAAAAAAGCCCAAAAAGATCATTGTATAAGACGGATCGCGCAGCGCCTTGGCCAAAACGCTGCCCAGACTTTCTTCCAAAGAGCTGCGCGGCGCCATGTCGGTTTTGCCCATCAACGGCAACACCATCAACACCCCCAATATAGCCACCGCAAACAAAACGAACACGGAGGACCACGTCATGGATTGCAACAACGCATTGGCGACGGGCGGGCCGATGATTTGACCGGCTGAGCCCGCCGCCGTCGCGATGCCCAGCGCCAAGGAACGATTAGCATCGGACGTTGAGCGCCCCACCACCGCCAAAATCACGCCAAAGCCCGTTCCGGCAACGCCAAAACCAACCAAGACTTCATACATCTGGTGTTCCAAAGGGGTCACAGCGGTACTGCTCAACACCAGCCCCAGGGCATAGATAATTGCACCCAGCACAATGGTCTTTTTGTCGCCGAACTTTTCCGCCAACGCGCCAAAGATCGGCTGACCAATCCCCCACGCCAGGTTCTGGATGGCGATGGCCATGGAAAATTCAGCACGCAACCAACCGAACTGATCGGCGATGGGAATTTGAAACACGCCAAAGCTGGCGCGGATGGCAAAACCAACCATCAAGACGATGCTGCCGGCAATCAAGACAGGCGTAAACACAGATGAAGAGGACTGCGCACGGACCATAATCTCACCCCAGAACGTTGTTCGTTCAAAACTATGGGAATTGCTCCGGGCGAGGTCAATGCCAACATTGTGTCCATACAAACGGCGCTAAAACTCATGCTGGTTTCAAACTTGCGCAATTGTGCTCAAGATAGCGGCCACGACACGATCATCGACGGCATCATTTACCGTCCTTGATGTCGCGTCCATCATCGCGCAGCACCACATAGATGGCCGGGATCACCAACAACGTCAACGCGGTTGAGCTGGCCAAACCGAACACCATGGAAATGGCCAAGCCTTGGAAAATCGGGTCGGCCAAAATAAACGCCGAGCCGATCATCGCCGCCACGGCGGTCAAGAAAATCGGTTTAAAGCGGATGGTCCCCGCTTCGATCAACACGTCACGCAACGGCTTGCCCGATACCTGACGCTGCTTGATGAAGTCCACCAGCAAGATCGAGTTGCGCACGATGATCCCCGCCAAGGCGATAAAGCCGATCATCGACGTCGCCGAAAACGGTGCGCCAAAAATCCAATGACCGAACATAATGCCGATCAGCGTCAGCGGTACCGGGGTGAGGATCACCAGCGGCAACTTGAAGCTGCCAAACTGCCCCACCACCAGCAGATAGATGCCGAGCAGGGCAAACACAAACGCCAGCCCCATATCACGGAAGGTGATATAGGTGACTTCCCATTCGCCATCCCACAACAGCGTGACCTTGCTTTCGTCTTTGGGCTGGCCGTGATAGGCGATGGTGGGTGCACCGTCCGGGCCCCAGTCCATGGCGTCGAGCTTGTCTTTCACCGCGAACATGCCGTAAATCGGCGCTTCGAACTGGCCCGCCATTTCGCCTGTGACCAGTTCCGCAAAGTGACCGTCGCGGCGATACATCGGGTAAGACGCCTGTTCGCGCACCAAGCTCACCACGTCGCCCAATTCCACCACCCGGCCACTGTCGCCCGCAGGTCCCGGTGCCGATACCGGCGTAGACAAGATGCGTTCGCCCATGGCCAAGCCTTCCTTGGGCAAACGGATGGCGATTTCGATGGGGTTCACGCCTTCGCCGCGCTGCGAATAGCCGACCGTCTTGCCGCCGATGATGGCTTGAATGGTGTCAAATAAATCGCCTTCTTTAACGCCGTGAAATTCCAGATTTTCCTGATCGATTTCCAAACGTACGCGGGTTTCCGGCTGACCATAGCTGTCGTCCACATCGGCCACGAATTCAACGGATTCAAAAGCTTTGCGCACTTTTGCCGCAGCGGCGCGACGGGTCTCGGGATCGGGGCCATAGATTTCCGCCATCAACGTCGCCATAACCGGCGGTCCCGGCGGCACTTCAACCACTTTGACAGACGTTCCGGGCGGCACGTCCAAGCCATCCAACAACGTGCGCACATTCAGGGCCACGTCATGGCTTTGACGGTCGCGGTCTTGTTTGGCGGCCAAGTTGATTTGCAGTTCACCCTGCCACGGTTCCGAACGCAGGTAATAATGGCGCACCAGGCCGTTAAAGTTGAACGGCATGGCGGTGCCCACATAGGCTTGCATGCTGACCAATTCAGGCAGCGCCTTAATGCGGTTGGCAACATCCAGAACCACCCGTTCGGTGCTTTCCAGGGTGGAGCCTTCTGGCAGATCGACGACCACCTGCAATTCGGATTTATTATCGAACGGCAACAGCTTCACGGTCACGTCTTTGGTGGCAAACAGCACCAACGACGCCAAGGTCGCAATACCCGTCACCACCAGCAATCGGATCGAGTTTTTACGCCCGGTCAAAAGCTTGGTGGCGATGCGCTTGTAAAAATTGCCCAAGACACCGGGGCCGTGATCCGCATGGTTGCCCATATCGACGGGATCGGTAAAGTCCGCGTCGTCGTCCATCAAAACATCTTCTGGCATTTTTTTACGCCAACACGTGATCTTGCACAGCAGCCACGGCGTGATGATCATCGCGACGAAGAACGAAAACACCATCGCGGCAGAAGCGTTGGCGGGGATGGGACTCATATACGGCCCCATCAAACCGGACACAAACATCATCGGCAGCAAAGCAGCAACGATGGTGAGCGTCGCGATAATGGTTGGATTGCCGACTTCGGCGACGGCCTCAACGGTGGCCCGCATGGGGCTGCGGCCGTCTTTCATAGACCAATGGCGGACGATGTTTTCCACCACCACAATGGCGTCATCGACCAAAATACCGATGGAGAAAATCAACGCGAACAAACTCACCCGGTTGATGGTGAAGTCCATCATATAGGCCGCAAACAAGGTCATCAAAATGGTCGTCGGCACCACCACCATGACCACGATGCCTTCGCGCCAGCCCAACGCCCAGCCCACCAAAACGACGATAGAAATGGTCGCAAGACCTAAGTGGAACAACAGCTCGTCGGATTTTTCCAGCGCAGTTTCCCCGTAGTTGCGGGTGATGGTCGCTTCCACGTCTGCAGGCAGCAAGCTGCCTTTAACCAACTCCAAACGGTGGGTGATTTCGTCAGCCACCAACACCGCGTTGGCACCCTTGCGCTTGGCAATGGCCAAGGTCACGGCGGGCTTGGCGTCCAGGGTTGCGCCGTCAACATCTGATTTGGTCATGTGCCACACACGGTGTTCTTCGGGCTTGGCCCCAACCACCACGTTGGCCACATCTTTCACATAAACCGGACGACCGTCGCGCGCGGTGATCATCAGCAAGCCGACATCGGGCATGCCAATCAGGGTTTGCCCGGCCATCACGCTCACGGCTTTGCCGCCATCGCGCACCCGGCCCACGCGAAACGAACGGTTGGCGCTTTCGACCTTGCCGATCAATTGTTCCAGCGTCACGCCATAAAGCGACAGCAATTCGGGATCGGGTTCAACACGGATTTGATCGGCGCGACCACCGACAAAAAAGGTCAAGCCGACGTTTTCGACCTTGGCCAATTCATGCATCAGTTCTTCGGCGATGTTATAAAGCGCGTTGTCGTTCCAGCGCCCCGCATCAATGCCTCTGGGGGCCAAAGTGATGGTGACGATGGGCACATCATTGATGCCGCGACCGATGATCAAGGGATCGGGAATGCCGACCGGAATATGACCAATGTTGGCGCGAATGGCATCGTGCACGCGCAAAATGGCGACGTCTTCATCGGTGCCGACGTCAAAGCGCGCGGTGACCATCACTTGGTCGTCCTGGGACATGGAATAAACGTGCTCGACGTTGTTCACGCCCTTGACGATATCTTCCAAAGGTTTGGTCACCAGCTCCACCACGTCGGGGGCTTTGAGGCCGTTGGCATCCACCAAAATGTCCACCAGCGGGACCGAGATTTGCGGTTCTTCTTCGCGCGGCAAGGCCATCAAGGCAACCACACCCAGCGCTACAGACGCCAGCAAAAACAGCGGCGTCAAGGGCGAACGCAAAAACGCTTTGGTTAAGTGTCCAGAAATACCAAGGTTCTTCATCGGATCAATTTCCCTAAGGATTTACGGACAAAACGTTATGGATGCGCCAAGACATCGCCGGGAACCAGCCCCGACAAAACTTCAACACCACCACTTTGCGGCAAGCCCGGCTGCACCAC
The DNA here is from genome assembly GCF_001746755.1 of Magnetovibrio blakemorei. Lineage (GTDB taxonomy): Bacteria > Pseudomonadota > Alphaproteobacteria > Rhodospirillales > Magnetovibrionaceae > Magnetovibrio > Magnetovibrio blakemorei. The sequence continues at coordinate 46,065 of NZ_MCGG01000014.1, forward strand.
CACTTCCCGACCGTCGCTGAGCTTGGCAAACGTGAGGTTATAGCGGCTGTACAAAAAATCCGTCGGAACGACGATGGCCGGACGGGCCCCGGTACCAATCCACACACGAATGCGTTCCCCAACAAAGAAGTCCCCCAAACCCGCCACTTCCACATCCGCCGACACCCGGCCTTGTTTGATTTCGGGATACACTTGACGGATCAGACCGCTGCGCAACTTGTCGCCGCTGTCGGATGTCAACGCGCCAAGACCGCGTTGCGCGACTTGAACTTCGTCGCCTTCACTGATGAACATGGCATGACGTTCGGGCAGTTGCAGACGCAAGATGTAGGCTTCCGCCGCCAAAGAAGCGATGGGCTCGCCCGGCAAAATGACCGAACCTTTGCGCACCTGAACCTTGAGAATGCGACCACTGGCGGGCGACAACACATCGCCTTCGACACTGGTTTGAATGAGCACTTGGCGTTCTGCTTGGGCCGATGCCAAAGAGCGATCCGCGACTTCGCGATTGGTGCGTGCTTCGTCCAGACGCGCCTTGGGGATTGTGCCAGAGGCGTAAAGTTGTTCCGCCCGCGCCAGCGCGGTGGTGGTGAGGTCTTTTTGCGAACGATAAGATTCAATTTGCGCATCGATGGATTTCAGCTGAAGGGCTAACTTTTCATCAACCACGCGGGCGATTTTCTGATTGGCCTGGACCGAAGAGCCTTCGTCCACTAACAGTTCCGTCACCGTGCCGCCGATGCGCGCGCGCGCGGCAACCACGTCGACGCTTTCCACCGTCGCAAACACAGACTTGCGGTCTTCAACTTGACCTTGGCTGACCTGAAAGGTCGCGTCTTGGGCAGAGGCCGAAACGCTGCCCACAACACCACCCACCCAGGCCACCTGGGTCACGGCCAAAACCAAAAATGCGCTTCTGAGTGTCGTCTGCATCTCAAACCTCATCGCCAAAAAAGCTTCTATAGTTTTGATATATCATAGTTTTACTGCGAGTGCGAACATATCGCTTGCTTTTATATATTAGTTTTTACTAAATTAGCAACATCTTAAGGGTAAAAACCCGCTACACTCTATCCTTTAGCCCACGGAACATATACATTCTGTCCTTGAGGTAAGGTATTCAGTGTTGGTCGATCACGCCCCGTTCTGGGTGAGCGATCCAACCTAAAAAGCAACGAGAAACAAACAAGCCAAAACCAACAAACAAGGAATTCACTTATGAGCATCGACCGCATCGTTATGGCCTTTGCCGGCGTCGTCATCTGGGCCGGTCTGGGCGTGTTTTACGTCACAGGCGAAGTTCTCTGGCTGATCGTTCCGGCATTCGTCGGCCTGAACCTTTTCCAAGCCGCCTTCACCAAGTTCTGCCCGCTGGCCATCATCTTGAAGAAACTCGGCGTAAAACCCGGACAAGCCTTCAACTAAACACCTAGCCCCCGCCTACAAGATAGCGCTCAAAGAACAAACGGCCTCACTATTGTGAGGCCGTTTGGATATTTTGCGTTTAAGGCAAAATCAGTTTAGCAGATTTTTGATGCCGGGAACAAAACGGTCACCACCGTTCCCTTGTTTAACTGACTATGGATGTTGATCGTACCACCGTTCAATTCCACCAAAGACTTGGTGATGGAAAGTCCCAATCCGGTACCCCCTCCCTTGTCCGATGACATGGGGCCAAGAACCTGTTCAAAGGGCCGCATAATGCGGTCAATATCCCCCGGCGGAATGCCAATACCGGTGTCGGAAACGACGACATCAAAACCGAGTTCGCTTGCGCTTGCGAAAACCGTCACAGTTCCACCGCGCGGGGTAAACTTCACAGCATTATCCAGCAAATTGATGGCAATACGCTTAAGACTCGTCTCATCAACCCAGAGCATGGGAAGTATCTCAGGGCATTCACATATCACATTGACCCCCGCACTTTCCGCCCGCTCTGCAACCAGTTTTATGGCCTTTTCCGCTACGTCTTTTACATTGACTTCCTCTTCATGCAGTTCAATTTTGCGCGCTTCAATTTTGGCCAAGTCCAAAATTTCATTGATCAAGCTGAGCAGATGTGTACCGCTGTCATGAATGTCCTTTGCGTATTCCGTGTATTTTTGGATTTCAATCTGACCAAAGTGTTGATGGTGAATGATTTCGCTAAAGGCCATAATGGCGTTCAGAGGTGTTCTCAGTTCATGACTCATATTGGCCAGAAAATCCGTCTTGGCCCGTGAAGCCTCTTCCGCCTTTTCCTTCGCCTGCCACAAGTCTGCTTCGACCGTTTTTAAATCGGTAATGTCACTGTGAATAGCGAAAAATCCGATGACGTTTCCTTGCTCATCGATCTGCGGTTCAAAACGTTGACTCATGTATGTTTTGTCACCGTTCACATCAACCACTTCCCGTTCAAAGGTCTGACTTTCCCCCTTTAACACCATGTCTTTGTGGGGCTTAATCACCTTGTAGTTGGTATTGCCGACAATTTCCTTGATCGAACTGCCGATAACCTTCTCTACGGTTTTGCCGTAAAAGTCTGCATAGGGTCGATTGGCAAACCAATATTTTTCATTGGCATCGGCATGAAAGATCAGTGCGGGTACGGAATCGGTGACGTTGCGTATCCACTCCTCATTGGCCTGAAGCTTTCTTTGCGCCGCACGCACCTCCGTCTCATCGATAAAGGTCAGTATTGCGCCATCGGTTTTACCTTCGTGGTTGTGATAAGGCGCAATGCGCATGCGATAAATCAGATTGTCTGCCGTGACCTCGCTAAAATATGACTTATTGCTGAGGATGACCTCTTGAAGGCTGCTTCTCAGATTTTTAATATCCGTATGGCTGGGTACGGAAGTGATAACCTGTCCCAGGTCGGTAGACATCAAACCAAACAGACGTACCGATTGCGGCGTAAAGCGGGTCACCCGCAGCTCTCTGTCGACCACAATCAACGCAAAACCAATATTGTCTTGAATGTTTTCCAAATCGGTATTGGCTTCGCCAAGCTCCAAGGTGCGCACTTGAAGTTCTTCGTTGACGGTGGTCAGTTCTTCGTTGGTGGACTGAAGCTCTTCGTTAGACGTTTCCAATTCTTCGTTAGACGACTGCAGTTCCTCGTTTGCGGCCTGCATTTCTTCATTGAGCGCCTGCAACTCTTCATTGGAGGTTTCCAATTCCTCGACAACCGTCTGCAGGTTTTCTTTCGTCGCAATCAATTCTTGCTCAAGCTCGGCGATCCGCATCTCAGCATCTTGATCCAGAGAACCGGATTCCTGGACTTCAATGCCAGCAATGGCCTTTTCCGTTTCGCACGAAACTAAAAACAGAAAATCATCATCTTGGTCGATAAACAGCGGACGAACGACCAGACGGGCGTTCACGTTTCCATCCTTTTGCATAATCAACTTTTTGGTGCCATAAACAGGCATGCGGTCCTTACGCGCGCGATGCAGCAGCACGCGAAGATCGGTGCGGAATTCGTCGATGATCAGCTTTGAAAGATTGAGATTCGGCTTACCCCTGGGTAAATTCATAAACGTTTCCACGTTTTCGTGGAAATGCAGGATGTCCATGTCGCCATTGACGACGACGCTGTCAGGCGCATAAGCCTTCACGAACGTTTCGTTCATTAAGTTTGTTACAGAAACTTCTTTTTTTTCTTCTTCCTTCTCGGCAGATATCGGAATTTTTGACCGAAAGTGAGAGAACATGGGAAGCAGTTGTTTTTCTTGCCCAACACGTTTTTTGAACAGCTTCGAGGTGCTGCGAATGGGTCTGAAAAAATCAACGTGATGGCCGACAGACTCAGACTTGCCGAGGAACAGATGGCCATCTGTATTCAGCGCATAATGGAAAACGCTAAAAATTTTATTTTGCAAATCGGTGTTGAAATAAATCATGACATTACGACAGCTGATCATATCAACCCGTACAAACGGCGGATCTTTAGCCAAATCTTGGCGCGCAAACACGACCAATTCACGGATCGGCTTTTTCACCTGATAAGATTGCGCCATCTGATCAAAATATTTATCAATAGACGCATTATCGAGGTTCTTGACGGTCTCTGCTGAATAAAGCCCCTTGCGTGCATGGGCCATCGCATCCAAGTCAACGTCCGTCGCGAAAATCTGCACCGTGTATTCGTTTATCGAATTACCTAAATGATCCGTCAGCAGCATCGCGATGGAATAGGCTTCCTCACCCGTTGCACACCCGGCGACCCAAATGCGAATGCTATCACCCGGTCTTTTGCCTTTTAAGATTTGTGGCAAAGCCAAACTCAAATCCTTAAACGCTTTGGTATCGCGGAAAAACGACGTTACGGAGATGAGAATATCCTTGCACAGCAAGTCAAGTTCCTGCGGCTGGCGGCGAACGTATTCCAGATAAACTTCCAACGTTTCAATGCGGTTAGCCGCAAGCCTGCGCTCAAGACGACGGCGCAAGGTATTGGGCTTGTATTGGGAAAAGTCGATGTCGGTGCGATTGCGCACCATACGAAAAATCTCGTCAATCGTTCCGCTTCCTGCGGCAGCGGCTGATTTTTGCACCACAAGCCTTGGAAACCGGGCGAGAGAAGCCAACTCTTGGCCGATCTTATCGGGTGACGAAAGTTGATCTACGCACCCCGTTGCAATTGCGGCTCTCGGCATACCATCGTACTTGGCGGTTTCCGGGTCCTGCACGATGGTAAAGCCAGAGTTGGCCTTAAGGGCGCGAATACCATGTGCACCATCCGTACCGGTACCGGACAGAATAATGCCGATGGCGTATTCGCCCTTGTCTTCGGCCAATGAAACAAAAAAGGCATTTACAGATGGTTTGGGACCGACAGGCGCTGAAGGTTTACGCAGCCACAAGGTTGAGTTTCTGATCAACACATCCTTGTTGGGGGGCGTGATGTAAATTGTGTTCTTTTCCACCACCGTCCCATCGACGATTTCTTCGATTTTTATTTCCGTCTCGCGCCCCAGCAGTTGCGTCAACATACTGCGATAGTCCGGCGATAAATGCTGTGCGACCACATAGGTCATATTTGAGAGGGCTGGCAGATTTGTGACGAGAGGGCGCAAGGCTTCAAGCCCGCCAGCGGAAGCCCCGATACCGACCACAAACAATTCATCTTTGGGAGCTTTGCTCGCACCCGCCTTTTGGGAAGTTGTCGTTTTTTTACGAGCCGCAGGCTTTTTACCTGTTGTTGTTAAATCGGCCCCATTGTTTTCAGGAGCACTTTCAACGGAACTGAATTCTACAGGCGTATTCTTGCGCGGTGACACTCTTTTAACCTGAGTGGGTTGTTTTGACAATTACCGCGCCCCCCTAATCTATATAAACCGAGTTCCTAATTGTATTTTCACGCGCACAAAATGACCATCACACTCAAAACAATATATTCTAACATCTCACGAAACCTTATGGTTTATCAAGTTTATTAAATGCGATGCATACTCATTAAAAACTATTGATCATCTCCAAGTCTTCAAACCAATCGCCTCCTGACCTAATCGTACAATGCAGTTAGGGCAACAGATTCAAGATACGATATAGGCTAAATAATACAATGGCCTCCACGAACGTGGAGGCATTTCTGCTTGTGCCATGCCCAGGCTTAATCCTCAAACACCCGTTCTTCTTCGATGCCGCTGGGGTCTTGGTGGATCAGCACTTCGGCGCGGGGATAGGCTTTTTTGACTTTGAACATCACCGCATCCGCCACGTCATGCGCTTGAAACAGCGATAACTTTCCGGACATTTCCAGGTGCATTTGAATGAACAAATCGGGACCCGATTGGCGGGTGCGCATGTCGTGCACACTGATCACTTGGGGGTGATCCGAGGCCAAGGCGTGAATTCTTTCGCGGTCATCTTGGGGCAATTCCCGGTCCATCAAGATGTGATAGGCCTCAATCCCGATTTCATAGGCACCGTGTAATATGTAAAACGAGATGGCGATGGCGAACAGGGGATCGGCGATTTGCCAGCCCAACTCTGACGCCAAAAACAACGAAACGATGACGCTGATGTTGACCAGAACATCCATCGAATAATGGGTGCTGTCGGCGACGATGGCCAGCGACTGGGTGCGCTTGGCGACGTACTTTTGAAACACCACCAGCGCAATGGTGGCAATGATGGAAAACACCATCACAGCGTAACCGATGGGGGTATTCGTGATGATTGATGGATTGTAGAGACGTTCCCCCGCCTGCAACAACAAGAACATCGCCGATCCTGAAATAAACGCCGATTGCGCCAACCCGGCCAAGCTTTCCGCCTTACCGTGGCCGAAGCGATGCTCATGATCCGCCGGTTCCAAAGCATGACGCACAGCCAACAAATTCACCGTTGAAGCCGCCACGTCGAGAAACGAATCAATCAATGTCGACAGCAAACTGACGCTGTCGGTCATCAGCCAAGCGCCAAACTTCACCACGATCAAGGTGCTGGCCGTGCCCACGGCAGCATACGTCGCCATACGCATCAGGCGTCCAGCGGCCTTGCGATCAAGTGATTTTTTGGTGGCAGGTGGTGCGATCTCGCTCATACGTTCATTCGCCGTTTCATATTAAAATTAAGGATAAAGGCGTTCTTTTTCCCAACCCTTCAGTCCGTGAATATAGATCACCCGCTCATGCAAGCGAAAGGGTCGGTCATGCCAAAATTCCAGTCTTGAGGCCTTTATGCGAAAACCCGACCAGAATTCAGGCCGCGGAATTTCGCCAAGGGCAAACTTTGCCGCAAACTTGGCAACCCGCGCTTCCAGTTCAAACATACCATCCAACGGCTGAGATTGCTTGGACGCCCAGGCACCGATGCGAGAATCCCTGGGACGGGATGCATAATAAGCGTCAGCCTCAGCGTCCGACACCGCCTCCACCTCACCCGAAATGCGGATTTGACGGCGCAAGCTTTTCCAGTGAAACAGCAAAGACGCCTTGGGATTGGCGATCAATTCGCGCGCCTTTTGGCTGCCCAAATTGGTGTAAAACACAAAACCACGCTCATCATAGCCTTTCAACAACACCATGCGCACCGACGGCATGCCCGACTCACCCACCGTGGCGAGCGCCATGGCGTTGGGATCGTTTACTTCTTTTTCTTCGGCTTCACTCATCCAGCTTTGAAACAAATCAAAAGGGTCGGCGTCGGTGGGGACGAAAGTCATATCAAAACCTGCTTTAAATGAGATTCTTCAGCGATTCGCAGCGAATCGCACACAAATGTTAAGAAGTTGTTTACCACACATGCGTTGTAATCAAAGTTCGCGTGCGGTGCCACGTCCAGTACACGGCGACACACGATAACAAAGTTCAACGGGCAACACACCCAAAAGGAATACCTTGCAAAAAATGCGCTCTTTCTTCGCCCCCTCTTTTCGCATTTTGGCCTGCCGCGCATTCGCGCAGCACTTAGGCGCGTGGAAAACCATCGTCGCCCCGGAGGTCACCACCTGATGTCTACGACAACTCGCGATCCATACTCCACCTTGGGCGTGCACAGCAAAGCCAGCCTGGAAGACATCAAAAAGTCCTACCGCACCTTGGCGCGGGCCCATCACCCGGACTTAAAACCGGGCGACAAGATTTCGGAAGAACGCTTCAAAGACATTTCCAGCGCCTATGACCTGCTGTCCGATCCCGCCAAGCGGCGCATGTTCGACAATGGTGAAATCGACGCCATGGGCAACAAGCGCGCCGGCTTTGGGACATCGCGCGGCTATGACAGCTACAAACGCAACGCCAATACGGGCACCGGGGGGACAGGTCCAGGTGCATCCGGTCCGGGCGCGACAGGTCCACACGGCGGCGCACGCAAAAGCCCGTTCAGCAATTTTTTCAAAGACCGCCAAAGCAACGCCCACCAATCCATCAAGGCCAAAGGTGCGGATGTCAGCTACACCTTAAAAGTTTCGTTTTTGGATGCGGCCTGCGGCGTGGAAAAGAACGTCCGCATGACGTCGGGCAAAACCTTAAAAGTGCGCATTCCCGCCGGCACGCAAACAGCCGACGTTCTGCGCCTTAAGGGCCAAGGCATGAACGGGTTGGGCGGCGGCGTTGCCGGTGATGCGTTGGTGGAAATCATCGTCGAGGCGGATCAAAAGTATCGCGCCGAAGGCCTTGATGTTTACAGCGAAGAAGCCGTCACCTTGGCGGAAGCGTTGTTGGGTGGGCGCATCGAAGTGCAAACCATCCACGGTCCGGTGTTGGTGACCGTGCCCGAAGGTTCAAATTCCGGCACCAAATTGCGTCTCAAAGCCAAGGGCATTCATCACACCACCACCCCCGTGCAACTGGGCGACCATTATGTCTCGCTGAAAGTGGTGCTGCCGGAAAATGAAGATTCGGATCTCAAAAAGTTCGTCAAAAAGTGGATCGGCAAACGGCCCTACAGCGTGCGCAAAGAAACCCTCAACCGCACTGCAGCAGAATAGGCGGCAGAATAGACAGAACGCTTAAGCGGGTTCACTTTCAAACAATTCCCTCAGCGTGCGGCCATAGCCGCTGCCTTTGAGCCCGCCTAGGCTGTCTTTCAATTGGCCACGCCACGGCGGACCACCTGCGGGCAGGTCGTCGGGGTTGGGGGCAAGACCTAGGCCATGGGCGACGTCCGCGATGCTCAGCACATCGGGGTCGCGACACAACAACCACTCATCCCTGTCGCTGAGCGCCACGAAGCCTTTCTCGCGGAGCACTTCCAAGGCTTGGGCCAAGATATCTTCGCGCAACAGATTCAATTTGGGACCCGTCTCCGCTTCACCACGGGTTTTTCGCCACAGCTTTTCCATGGCCGCCAGCGCCGCGTCCAGTTTGCGCGCAGGCGCCATATCGTCAAAACCTTGGGCGATGCGTGCGCGTCCCCATTCCGGCATCAACGCCGTGACTTGGGCCCCGATCAACACCACCGCCCACGACAAATACATCCAAATGAAAAAAATCGGAACCGTCGCCAAGGCACCATAAATGGTCTGGTAGGACGGGAAAGTCGAAATGTAAAAGGCAAAGGCACGCCGTAACACACCGAACAACAGCCCCGCCGTAATGCCACCAATCAACGCGTGCCCCATCTTCACCGGACGATACGGCACGATGGCGTAAAACACCGTAAACGCAAAAATCGCCAAAACGGACGGCAACAATCGCGCCATGACGCCAGCCAATCCCGGAATGGCCCCCACTCCGGCCCATTCCGACAGCGCATACAGATAGGTCGCCAGTGACAAGCTACCGCCCAACAGCAACGGCCCCAACGTGATCACCGCCCAAAACATCATCAACCGCGGAACGAACGGGCGGGTCGCTTTAACATGAAAGATAGAATTGAGCGCGGCCTCGATGGTCGACAGCATCATGATCGCGGTGATCGCCAAACCGACGATGCCAATCGCCGTCATTTCCCCCGCTTTGCCAACGAATTGATCGAAATAGACTTGAACCTCGTTGACGGATTCGGGCAAAAAGTTTTCAAACAACACACCCTTCATCTGCACTTGAATGTCGTCGAAAATGGGAAAGGCGCGGAGAATCGCAAACGCAATGGCAATCAAAGGGACCAACGCCAGCAACGTTGTATAGCTCAACGCGGCCGCAATGCGCATACACTGATCACGGCGAAACTGAGCCATGACCAAACGCATAAAAGCCCTTAATTCAAGGCCTAAAGAGGGCTTAGGCAGCGTTTGGGTCTGGACAGCGGGTTCAGGATCGTTCATTGAGCAGCAACAACAATCTATTAACGAGTTTCACCCATGATATACATAAATTCTCGTGTTTTGCGACGACTAAGCTGAACCGCTGCTTTTCAGGCTGGGTGTGTATCGTGTAGGATGCGCGCTCTCCGCATATTAAAACAAGGATACCAAGGACTATGACCGCTGCCGCTCTGTTGATGGCTGGAAAAAAAGGCATCGTTATGGGTGTGGCCAACAATCGCTCCATTGCCTGGGGTATTGTTCAACATCTGCATGCCCATGGTGCTGAAATTGCCTTCACCTACCAAGGCGAAGCACTGAAAAAGCGGGTTGGACCGCTGGCCGGGGAAGTCGGCTCCGACTTCCTCATCGAATGTGATGTCACCGACATGGACAGCGTTGACCGGGTCTTTGAGACCGTCAAAGAGCGCTGGGGCAAAATTGACTTTGTCGTACACGCCATAGCGTACTCCGACAAGGACGAACTGAAGGGCCGCTACATCGACACCACCCGCGAAAACTTCCAGCGCACTATGGACATTTCGGTCTTTTCCTTCACCGCCGTATGCCAACGCGCCGCCCCGATGATGAACCCCGGCGGTTCGCTGCTGACGCTCAGCTACTACGGCGCAGAAAAAGTCGTGCCCCATTACAACGTCATGGGCGTCGCCAAGGCAGCCCTTGAAGCCAGCGTGCGCTACTTGGCCGAAGACATTGGCAAGGACGGTCTGCGCGTTAATGCCATGTCGGCGGGTCCCATGAAGACCTTGGCCGCCAGCGGCATCGGCGATTTCCGCTATATCTTGAAGTGGAACGAGCTCAATTCCCCGCTCCGGCGCAATGTCACCTTGGATGACGTCGGCGGTGCCGGGCTGTATCTGCTGTCGCCGTTGGCCGGCGGTGTGACGGGTGAAGTTCACTATGTCGATTGCGGCTACAACAACGTCGGCATGAAAGCCGTCGACGCTCCCGATATCTCCACCGTGTGATATCTCTTTGGTGATTGGATTTTAAAATGGCCGGCAACACCTTTGGCGAACTTTTCCGTCTCACCACGTTTGGTGAATCTCACGGCCCCGCCATTGGCGGCGTCGTTGACGGTTGCCCGCCGGGCATCAAATTGTCCGAGGCCGACATCCAGCCGTTCTTGGACAAACGCCGTCCCGGTCAAAGCAAGTTCACCACCCAGCGTCAAGAAGCCGACCAGGTGAAAATTCTCTCTGGCGTGTTTGAAGGTAAAACCACCGGAACGCCCATTGGCTTGCTGATCGAAAACACCGACCAGCGCTCCAAAGACTACGGCGACATCAAAGACAAATTCCGCCCCGGCCATGCGGACTACAGTTACTTCGCCAAATACGGCCAGCGCGATTACCGCGGCGGTGGCCGTTCCAGCGCGCGGGAAACCGCGGTGCGCGTGGCGGGCGGCGCGGTGGCGCAAAAGGTTCTCACCCACATTTTGGGCAAAGCCGCCAAGGTGCGCGGCGCTTTGGTGCAGATGGGGCCCATTGATATCGATTACCGCAACTGGTCGTGGGCGCAGATTGGCAAAAACCCGTTTTTCTGCCCCGACGCCAAAGCCGTCCAGCAGTGGGAAGCGTATTTGGCCGACATTCGCAAAACCGGCTCGTCCACAGGCGCGGTCGTCGAAATTCAGGCCAGCGGCATCCCCGCCGGGTTGGGCGAACCGGTGTTTGACCGCATCGACGCCGACATCGCCAAGGCGCTCATGTCCATTCCCGCCGTCAAGGGCGTGGAAATCGGCGAGGGCTTTGCGGCAGCAAGCCTCACGGGGGAAGAAAACGCCGATGAAATCCGCCGCGGCACCGACGGCCAGCCTGAATTCCTCGCCAACCACGCGGGCGGCACATTGGGCGGCATTTCGTCCGGCCAAGACATCATTGCGCGGTTTGCGGTGAAGCCCACCAGCTCCATCCTCACCCCGCGCAAAACCGTGACGACCAAAATCCAAAACACCGACATCATCACCAAAGGCCGCCACGACCCCTGCGTCGGCATCCGCGCCGTCCCCGTCGGCGAAGCCATGATGGCTTTGGTCCTCACTGATCACCTGCTGAGACACCGAGCGCAAAACGGCTAAAACTATTTAGCTGTCACAAGCCCCTGGATTGCCACGCGCCAAACGGCGCTCGCAATGACGGAACAGTGCTGCGTCATGGCGAGAAGCGCAGCGACGACGCCATCCAGAGCGCGGGGGCCTGACTTGAGTGGAACGTTTACATTACGAACACTCTATGGTTACATTTAGACGCCATACTGAATGATGTTTGGTGAGTTTAGCAAACTCTCACGCCCCCCCCCTCAAGTTTGCAGCATTACTGACCACACAATTTTCCAAGGCAACTTGACATTATCACAATGATTATGGAGACAAAAATTTTGAAAGAAATAATGTATCGAGATGATGAAGGATTAGAAAATCTCATCGCACAAATTGAAGATTATTCAATAACAAGTAAGAGCATTGCTAAAGAAAAAGGTAATGAAGGGGAAGGCACGATCAAGCTTGGAGTTGGGCTTGGAGGGCTATTATCTGCATTTGGAATTGCTAAGGCAGGTGTAGATGCAGAAGCAACTCGTAAAATACACTCGAATCGTATTGAAAAGTCTAACTTAAGACCTTTACCGGAGACACAATATCGATCAATTATCAATTATTTAAGTGGAGAAGGCAGGATATATAAAGATCCATACAAGGCTTGGTGTGCGACCAAATCTAGTTCTGGTCACGTATTTTGCGATTTTGAAGGTCTATTTATTCCATCTGGTTGGGATGCAAACTCTGAAAAATGGATAAAGACTGCTAACAAACAAAAAACACTTGTTTTGTTCAACTATGAAGATCGAAGTCTAATTATTGGCATGTCGCTTTCTAAGATGTTTGGGATTTCTAATGATCAAATTACACCTACCAGTCATCTTGCCATGCGAGCAAGAACTGGTAAAATGTATATTCGAGTATTTGGAAATATGGACAAGACTAAATATATAAAGCCATTTTTTGCAGTATTTTCTTAGGGTCAGAATTCATCAACTTCTAGGTTGTTCAATAAAGGTTACGGTGATGGTTTACTAAACTCACCTAAAGCCCTCCGCCGCCAAGGTTGCTACGTACAAATCAGCACTCACAATGACCATTGATAACGGTGAACTAAAATGCTTTTTCGAGGTTCTGTTGGCCTAAGATGCGCACGATGACAACGCCGCCCTCTTCTATGCCGTAATAGATCGCATGCGAACCGTATGAGCTACGTCTATAGCCTTTGCGGAGATGTTCAACGGCGGGAAAAAGTTCTGGTTGTTCGCTTAATTCATCAAAACGCTGTTTCAGTCCGTTTTGATACGCCAAGGCTTGTTCAAGACCGAATGTATCGATGCCAAAATCAAATATATGTTCGAAATCTGCTGCGGCGGCCTGGGTTAACTTATAGGTCCCCATTGCCGTGCTTTCGCTCCAGGACGGCCTTTATAATCTGATCGGGCGTCTTGTCGCTCATGCCGCTTTGTTCGCCTTCGATGAGGGCCGCACGAACCGCCGCGATTTCGGCTTTTTCCTTGGCGCGTTCCTTGCGGATCAACTCATTAACAACTTCGCTGTTGCTTTTGTATTCCCCCTCAACGTCGACCTTCAATCTGAGCCATTCACTGTTGGGGTCCGTAAAGGAAATGCTCTGCCGGGTCATTAACAAGTCCTCCTAGGCTGGATGAATGTGGTGTAATAATACACCATTTTTACACCATGCCTCAATCTCAATTTAAGGATTACGATGACCGGCACACCCTGGATTGCCACGCGCCAAGCGGCGCTCGCAAGGATATTTTGGAGTGGTCTATTGTACACAAGCGTTGTCGAAGCAGGCCCAAACGAGGCTCATTTCGTTTAAAATAATTTGTTCG
>NZ_MCGG01000015.1 GCF_001746755.1 Magnetovibrio blakemorei
CCTGAAACCTCGCACAATTGATGACCTGTGGAAGACGGCCGGAAAAGTTTGCGACCTGTTCAAGACAGAAGAGTGCCGCAACTTCTTTGCTGCAGATGGTTATGCGTCAAAATAACCCGGAAATGCTCTATCAAAATCACCATAGGCATTTGCGTGATTGCTGCGCAATTACAAATCCCCCTCACACATTTCCAAGGAAAACCCAAAAACGCAGGAGTTTTGGTCGTCGTAGTAACCGTTGCACATCAACAAACCAAGTCCCTATCACGCGAAAAAAAAGCCCCGCAGAAAACTGCGGGGCTTTTTTTGAGGAAATTTTGGGAGGAAAGTTCCTGCCAAAAACCGTAAAGATCGATTAACGGAACAGACCCAAAACAGACTGTTCGGCCTGACCAGCGAACGACAGAGACTGAATACCCAGCTGCTGACGAGTCTGGAGGGCCAGAAGGTTTGCACCTTCTTCGTTGATATCGGCCAAGGTGAGCTTGGAACCACCATCTTCCAACGTGTTCACATAAGACTGCGTGAAATCAAGGCGGGTCTGAAGCAAGGCAACGTTGGAACCCAGGCTAGAAGTCTTGGAACGCAACGTGGTCAAAGCCGTACTGAGTTTGGTGATAACCGCATCAACACTGGTGCTGTTGCTTTCGCCCACGTACTGCACAGCTGAGGCACCAGCGGCGAGGGTAATGGTGGAGGTGCCGGAGGCTGTCGTAACGGAGGCTGAGACAACTTTGATGGTTGTGCCAGATTGGCTAACCAGTGAGCCCGTGGATTGAAGTTGCAAAGTGTACGTCGTACCGTTCACAAGTGAAACCGCACCGGATGCAGTGGTCACGGTCAGTGCGATCGAAATCGTACCGTAGGTGACCGTCACTGTACCGCTGGACGTATTAATGGTCTGATCAGCACCGGTATAGGTGACGGAGATGGTGCTACCACTACCCGACAACGTACTTCCAGCTGCAACAGCTGCGTAAGAGAAGTTCACGGCTCCTGTCGCCGTGCTGGCCGCTGTAACATCCGAAACACTCAAACCACTGGAGGTCACATCAACCGACGCGACATCCAGTTTAGAAGTGCTGAGATCGGAGAATTCTGTCGACAACGTTTGCCCCGTACCATTGATCAGGTTGGTGCCCTGATAGGTCGCGTCAGCGGTCAGAAGATCGATTTGCGAACGCAGATCGTTGAACTGTGTAATCAAATCGCTGAACTGAGTGCCCGTTGAAGATTTCAAGCTTTGCGCAACACCCTTAAGCTGGCGAACCAAGCTTTCAACGGCGTTCAAGCCATCGATAGCTGCGGTCACCGTGCTCACACTCTGATCGATAGCGTCTTTCTTTTCAGTAAAGTCAAACGCACGGTCAGTCAGGGTCTTGGCTTGGAAGAAGGAGACCGGATCATCAATAGCCGAAGAAACGCGCAAACCAGTCGACAGACGGTTCTGCGTGCGGTTGATAAGATCGGTCGTACCTTGGAGAGAGAGAAGGCTGCCACGAACGGCAGATGAGAGTGTGACGTCAGCCATAACGAAAATCCTCTATTCTAGAGTAAGATTTAATAACAGGTTTCTACCCTGTGCCCGCACCCCAACTTTCTGAAGGACTGTGAACTCTTAGAGTATAGCCATATCCCCCAGCAGAAACAAGAAAAATAATTTAAAAATTAAGCCGCATATTTAACAACTCCTTCAAGAGGTTAGGCCCAGACCGTTTCACGGTTCACCAACGCCCCTGTCTTTTCAAGAGAAGAAAACTCAACCGCCACCTCATCGCACATGGAATCGATCAATCGGACGTACTCCTTGCGGATATACGCCACCAGATCATCCTTTTTGTCGTCTTCTACGACACGGTCAAGATGGTGTTCGCCAATCACCAACAAGAGGTATACCGACCCCCGCATCAACGAAATCGCAGAATCATCATATTCCATGGCCCGAACAATTTTCATAAGTTCAGTGATATATTTTTTCGTCTTGAGATCCGATTTTTTTTCAATGCGTTCAATCATACGATCACCAACAGCACGGACGTCTTGAATGAGCTTTCCGTCTTGCCAGTGAGATTCAAAATCAGCGTCCGAGTAGTTGGGGAAACCATCGACGATGCGCTGAACGCAAACTTTCTTGGGTTCATGGGGTTCAGGCAAGTCCACAAATTCCGGCAATAAAGGCACGGAGCCCTCAATCAATGAGCCATCGCTGCAATTGTAAAAGATACGGCCCAATCCACAGTTGGCGATGGAAACCTCAAGCGTATCTCTCGCCCACTGCATAACGGAGGTCGACTTGACTTCCCCGCCAAAATTTCCTGGAACCACTCGATCCCAGGGACTGATGCCGAAGTTATGTCTTCCATCCACTTTCCGATAAACCGAGTTCTCGGAATGGTGAACCGTTGGGTCGGCGAAGCCCAAATCCATTCCAAAGAGATAAACGAGGCGAAAGCCGATATCTTCGGCAAAACTTATTCCGGTGTTCCCGACCGTTGGCGAGGGGTAACGCAAACAATTGCGCAATTCCCCTGAAAAAGCCGGGAATGAGCTGAGCAAATGACGAAAATAAAAGATCCGTTTTTCAAAGACCTGCTTAACACCGGGCACCAGTGTGGTGGACCCAAGCAGATAGATCTGGGAGAGATCGAACTCCTCAGCAACCCCTTTTGGGATCTCCATCTGGTATTTGCTACGCTCCAGCTCGGCATGAAAATCCGGCGTTATTCCGGCACGCAAAAGCGGTAGCAATGCTGTTCCGCACGACACAATCACGGCTCTTTCTTGATTGGCCCGAATGACGTCTATTGAGCCATCCAAAGACGGACCAGAGCCGACAACAAAAATGGGGAAATCTTGCAGATCCGAATGGGCATAAAACACCTTTTCCTGCCCCCCCTTCAGGTTGTTATAGGTGTTTGCAATCATATTGATTTCGTCTTCAAAAAAACCCAATCCCGAAAACAACTTATCCCCTTGTGTCGCCAAAAACTGTTCCACGGCCGTAAAGGCCGGATTTTCGTAATGCCGATAGACGGTGAGCCCGTCGATACTGGCACGACCATACTCGGAATAGATGCGCCGCACTTCGGAAATCAAAACTTTGGGCTCGCTGTCGACCAGCAGATGGACATTCCCCCCATCTTCAATGATCGGCCGGATCACACCATTCCAATTGAAGGTAAAGAGTGACTGGTAGAGAAACTCGAAATTTGGTTCAACGAGGATCAAGTTACGCGGCTGCACGTCCTCTAACAAAGATTGCATGTGCTGCCCAAGTCCGGCCCCCAAAACGACAAGATGAAAGGCATTGCGAGTGGTTCTGTTCTCACTGAACGTAATGGCGTTATCGTCAGCAAACTGCAACAAGCCATTAAGAAGCTTGGTTGCTTCCGAATCCGTGATGATGATTGACTTCCGCGTGAGAGTGATCACGCTAGGGCTTTTCCAAAACGCTTCAATTTGTTCAGCGGCATACTTTTGGGCCCCCTTGCCATAAAGCTTCATGCCCTGGAAAACAACATCAGGCTCACCGTCGCCATCGAACTCCAACGTTGAAAGCGCTTTGTAAGTAGCAAGACGTTCGGCCAACACAGGATTGATCTCTTTAAAAAAAACCAGATTTTGTTCGAAGATGTCTTCAGAACCGGTCATGACAGATCACCCTTTTGGATTTTTCGAGAAAACAATTCGGCCAGCCGAGTCTGAAATTCAAGGGCAAATCCAGACATGTCCATCAACCGGGACTTGGCAATCTGGCCACGCAACACTTTACGAAGGCCTGCTAGTTCCCGAGGATCAAAAGCCAGGGCTTTTGCGACAGACAGGAACGCTTCGTCGTCTTCACAAGCCCACGACGGTATGCCCGCAGCGCGCAAAAGGGCACCGCTATAAGTCACGTACGGATCGTTCACATCGGACTTTGTCAAACACGGCACCCCCATCCACAGCGCCAGAATGATGTTGTCTCTGTCTTCACATCGAGAGGCCAGGAAAATATCAATGTGATCAAAAAACCCGCCGGAACGCTCGTCTTCGTCTGGCGTATAGAGCTCAACACGGTCCAACAAGCCCTTTGGTTCAAAAATCTCATTCAGCCGCGCCAAGCTGATCTCTGAAATACGCGGGCCAATATAAAGGCGTAATTTTGAACCGGGTACGCTTTCCAGCACACGCATCCACAGTGCCCCATCGCTGCTGGCCAAGGCACGAAAGTCAAGATACGCGCCAAACGTCACGTAGCCCTTAATCTCATTTGGAGGGGATAGCGGATCCAAAAAGCCCTGTGCGGGCCTTCTCGCAAACACGGGCGTTCTCAGCTTCATCGTGTCCTGGCCGGTCTGCAAAAACCGAGATTGTGATGCATCCGTGCTGTCATCCGTCACGACTGTGTCTATACCCGGTTGCCCGCCCCCGTGCAGGGGGGCAAGCCAGCTCAAACGCTGGCCGCAGGGCTTGTGAGCCAACAGCGATAGCCTCTGATTTGGACCAAAGCCGCACATATCAATCAAAAGATCGACCCCGTCGCGCTGCAAAATCAGCGCAAGGGTCTTGTCGTTAACATCAAAAACTTCACGTGCACTCACGGCCCAGTTCTTGATCGCTTGCGTCACGTTATCTTTGTTGAAGTTTTGAATATAGACGTAGGGTTGAAATATTTTTCTATCAACACGTCGCAAAAAACTGCTGAGGGCAGAGCCCTCAAAGCAATCGTAACATTTGTCAGACAGAAACCCGATCCGGATCTTGCCGTCATCTGATGGCGTGTAGGGAAAGTACGGCTCTGCTTCATGCAAACCAGACTGTTGCATACTTGCCCAAACCCGAGAACGTGCCGGTTCCCCATTCTCCATCCCCGACAACAGGTAAAAGGCCTTGGCATTTATGTCTAGAGATTGAGGCTCACTTTGAACGACTTCGTCAATATGAGCTTGAGCCTGTTCAAACAGCCCCAAATGTAAAATCGATTCGGCAAGATTCAGTTTATCTGCGGCAGCATCTTCTGGCTTGAGTTGCAGAACCCTCTGCAAAATCGGAATCGCACTTCCATGTTCGCCCATTTCAATCAACGCCTTGGCGTACAATTCAAGCGCCGGGACGTAGTCATGACTCATCTTAAGCTCAAGCTCGCACTCGGTTGCGACCAACTCGAAGTCCCGACGAATAAAGGCCAGAGAAGCGGCAACGTAGTGACCGTGAATTGTCGAGACCCTAGCCGCCTCAACAAAATTCTTTAAGTACGGGGGTAAGATGCCTGCCATTTGCGGATGAGAGTCAAGAACCGATCCGAGCTTCGCAAAATAGAGTCCGTCATTCAGGCGATCTGCTTTGACGTACAAACTGGACAGCGCCAACGCATATTCACTCACATCGGGGTCAATGGTGTGCGCTTTTTCAATCATAGAAATTGCGTCACCGACATATCCGGACAAATACGTCAACACCCCCAAAACGAAGTAACCTTCGCTGCGTTCGGGATATTTATGCAATAAATATTGCGTTGCGGTGACAGGGTCTGACTGCGTTTCACCGGATAAGACTTTCAACAAGATGGTTAAATCCTCTTGAAACGTCTCTTCCATCAACTGTGCATGTGATTGTGTTTCAGACATTCTATTCATAATCTAAAAACGGTGATCTCCATTGTGGAGCAGTTCAAACAGTACCCGTGTATCACTAAAACTCAATATTTTTTTTCACGGCCACGATAACCGCGCTTCAACGACAGCCGTAAAATTCAGAACTAGGCAGTATCTTCCCCATACACGGGTAAAAATCGCCGCAGGGACCGAAACAACCTACCATCCACACCACCATCGTATATTTTTATTAATACATTTCAAATAGTTACACAGGCATCACGTCTTGGCACAGCCTTTGCTTAATTCCCAGTGGATAAAAGCAACACAAGGGTCAGGTCCAATGGACGTTTCAGTCGTAAAAACCAATACCATCACCGACACCAGTGCGGGTTCTAAGTCGAAAAGCACGGCGGAACAGTTGATGAGTGAGTTTTCCGCCGCCGTTGCGGAACGTTTAAAAGCCGCAGGCAAGGGCAGCGCAGAACGCAGCCAGTCGGCCGCTGTCAACGCGATGAACACGAAGCCGCAGACGAAACCCGAACCCAAACCCGATGCGCCGAAAACGGAATACACGCCGCGCGATGACCATCAGCCCCGCGAACGGACCGAAGCCCCCGAGCAAAATCGCGACGATTACGCGCACGCCAGCGAAACGAAAAACGACGCGCCACGCGAAAACTTGCAACAAGATGCACCGCGCAACGACGCGAGCGATAACAATTCCGCCAACGACGGCGAATCCTCTCAACAAGCCCAGTCTGATACAGATCAAAATCAAAACAACGACACCACGGATCAAAACGCACAATCAAATGAGAGCGGTGACGGCACCCAGACGGATGACGCCCAGACTCAAGTTGCTGCAGAACAATCCAACACTCAAGGTGAAGACGTCGTCGCCACCGTTGTGGATTTAGCGATCAACACCGTCACGACGCAAACCTCTGACACCAAGCAAGCAGCCCAAGTCGTTGGAGATAAAGCCCAAAACACAAGTACACCGCAGCAGGCTGAAACAGGCCCCGCGACCCCCGGCGATGATTTAAGCGATGCGGACTTGGCGCAAGGCGATGCACAAAAACAAAATGCTGCCGCGACCAAGCAGCAGCAAACACAAGCCAGCCCGACGCAAAAAACGGAGACCAATCACACCCTGAATACGGATGACACACTGAAACAGCAACAAGCTGCCGACATTGCCAGCAAAGTCGGTAACACGCAAAAAGTTGATATCAACGTCAATGTCACCAAACAATCTGAACAACTGGTCAGCCAGCCCACGTCAAATTTAGGGGCACAGGCCGCCGTAACGGAAAAAAGCGACGGCACCGACCAAACCTCTCAGCAGTCCGCTGCCAAGGGTATTGTGAACACACAGCAATCCGCTGCAGCTCATAACTTGGGCAACCAAACAGGGCAGCAAGGCAGTGATGCTCAACAACAAGCCCAGCAAAACATGCAAATGGCGCAGGCTGATACGGTCAAAACCGTTGCGACCACGGATACCGCAACACAGAATTCACAAGCTGCCAACGCGGCCAACAGCACCGTCAAAATTGGTGGAGCCGAAGGTATGTCAAATGCTCAGGGCGTGACGCAAACCAACACCCAGCAACCCCATCAACAAGCGACACCGACCCATAAAGCGGCCCCCGACCCACAAGCGCAAGCGCGCGCTCAGGTCACGGACCAGATCAATGTGCAGATTTCAAAAGCCATCGCCAACGGCATGGATAAAATTTCCATTCAGCTGCGTCCGGCACACTTGGGTCGCGTTGACGTGCAGTTGGAAATGTCCAGCGATGGTCGCGTGACGGCTGTCGTGACGGCAGACAACAAAGACACGCTGGATCTGCTGAAACAAGATTCTCGCGAACTGGAACGGGCCATGCGCGAAGCCGGATTACAGATGAACTCAGGTGATCTGAGCTTCAATTTACGCGAAAACGGTGACCAAGCCGGTGGCGGCGAAAAGACCGCCGGAAAGGGCCAAGGCTCTGGCTCTCTAACCAAAGAACCCACGCTCGACGAGCTGCTTGAGGCCAATACAAGTCGCCCCAACATCATCAGCGAAGACCGTGTAGACATCACGGCATAAAGGACGAGTACGATGGCACTTTTTGATAGTGTAGGCAGCAGTGGCGTCATTGACACATCGACGCAAGCCGGTCAGTCGAAGGCAAAACTGCAAGAAGACCTCAATCAATTTTTGAATCTGTTGGTCGCACAGTTGCAAAACCAAGATCCCCTGGATCCGTTGGACGCCAACGAATTCACATCGCAGTTGGTTCAGTTCGCCAGTGTTGAACAACAAATTCAGCAAAACTCGAACTTGGAAAAAATGCTCACCGTGCAGCAAAACTCTCAGGTCGCAAGCATGGTCAACTACCTCGGCACCGTTATCGAGGCCAAGGGCCAAGAGTTCAATATGATGAACAACCAAGCCATGTTCACCTACACCTTGGACCAAAATGTACGCGAAAACACCATCACCATTTCCGATGCATCCGGCAAGACCATGTTCACCGCCGAAGGCTCACTCGATCAAGGCACGCACACCGTCGGATGGGATGGTCTCAAGAACGACGGGACCCAGGCCCCTGACGGAGCCTACAAAGTCACCGTCAGCGCCAAAGACGGCGAAGGCAACTTGGTGGATGTGCAACACACCGTGTTTGGCCTGGTGACGGGAACAACCATCAAAGACGGCAACGTCAAGCTCAATATGGGCGACGTTGCAACCGACCTCACCAACATCATCTCTGTCGAAATGCCCGTGACCACCACCACAACAATACCTGATACGACGGATACGACGGATACGCCGACGGACACGACGGACACGCCGACGGACACGACGGACACGCCGACGGACACGACGGACACGCCGACGGACACGCCAGCATGACAAACATCACAGCAGCAAAACAATCATGTTCCGGCATTGGCCGGATGAACCAAGGAGAGAAACGATGAGCTTATATGGTGCATTATTTTCCGGGGTTTCCGGGCTCACGGCTCAATCGAGCGCCATGGGCGCCATCTCCGATAACATCACGAACGTGAGTACTATCGGTTATAAGGGCACCACCACCAACTTCCAGACCCTGGTGACGAAGCAATCGTCTGCCACGTTCTACTCAGCCGGTGGTGTGCAGTCTAAACCGCGTCAGCAAACGGATTTGCAAGGTCTGTTGCAATCTTCGACGTCGCAGACCGATATCTCCATGTCCGGCGGCGGTTTTTTCGTGGTGAACGAAGCCAACGTCCCTGGCGTTTCCGATCCGTATCTTTACACCCGTGCGGGTTCATTCATTCAAGATGACCAAGGGTATCTGAAAAACGCCCAGGGTTATTATCTGCAAGGCTGGCCCACCGATGCGTCCGGCACGGTCATTCCATCCAATTCCAACCTGACGATCACCAACCAAAACATCATTTCGTCGGATTACCTGGAATCCATCAACTTGAACCGTGTTGGCGGCACGGCATCGGCAACCAGCACCGTCGCCATCGGCGCAAACTTGCCCTCGTCAGATACGGCAGGCACCACCCACAAAACCGACGTGCAGTACTTCAACTCACTCGGTAATGCCAAAAACATGTCGATTGTTTATACAAAATCCTCTGTCGGCAACCAGTGGAACGTGGGGGTTTCCCCGCCCACAGGCACCGCCGTTGCCACACTGTATGACACAGCGGCAACACCGGGCGTGTACGCAAGTGGTGGCTTAATCGAATTCACATCCATACCGGCTGTCGGCAGTTCGATCACTATTAACGGTCAGGCCTATACATTCGTCAACGCCGCGTCGGCTGGCACCAACATCTCCGTTTCTACAGGCCAGACCCTTTCAGATGTCGTAGCCGATATTGTCGCCGCCGTAAAAGCGACCGACCCGACCTTCGCCGTACCGACCTCCGGGGCCAGCACACGTATCGCCGTCCAATCCGGCGTCACCACCGCCATCGAATTCAAAGAAAGCGGCGTTGGTTCAATTGCCGTAAACTTAAGCGCCACACTGACGTCCACTGGCGCGGCGGCCACGACCCAGACGGGAACATTCACTGTTAAGCAAAAAGACAATGCATACAGCGACTTCACGCTCTTAAAGTTCGCAGCCGTTCCGGCTAACGGTGAAACCATTGTCATCGGCGGAACCACCTACACATTTACAACAGGTGAGCCGCAAGAAGCGGTTGGTGCGCCGGCCGACACACTCATTTACAGAGACGGCACAGTTGCCCAAATGATCCAGGATTTGGAGAATGCTGTCGAAGCCAACAACGCCACGCTCGCTACGACAGGAAATCGAGTGCGCTCTCTTGCAGTCGGTGGTGCCACGGTAGACACGCTCTATATTGAAAGTGTAACCGACTACACCAACACGATTGATGTCTCGGGCATGGGCACCCCTCCCACCGACGGTGACGGCACCGCCTTCACGACGCCGACAGCCATTCCAGTTGCCACAGCAGCCGGCATCACCTTCTCTGCCGATGGCGTTCCATCTGCCTTTAACATTGGCGCAATCGAAATTCTCAATTACGCTGACGGCGCGCAAAATATGTCCAACGCCACCGGTGAAGGCTCACGCATCACGTTGGATTTCGGCACCGTAACGGAAGCCAACGGTCTCACCCAATACGGCGCTGAATTCACCCCGACCTTCATCACCCAGAACGGGTCCAAGTTCGGTACCTTTGCGGGCGTGACCATCGGCCAAGACGGGCTGGTGACGGCCTTGTTCGACAACGGTGAAACCCGTAAAATTTTCCAAATTCCGGTTGCGACCTTCGTCAACCCCAACCAATTGGAAAGCAAGTCGGGCAACGTGTGGTCGGCCACTCAGGCCTCCGGTGACTATACGTTGCGCGTGGCAGACAGTGGGCCTGCCGGACAGGTGGTGCAGTCGGCATTGGAGGCATCCACCGTCGATATCGGTGCAGAATTCACCAACATGATCGTGGTCCAACGCGCATACTCTGCGTCCACCAAAATCATCACCACAGCGGATCAAATGCTCGAAGAACTGATGCGCACCAAGTAATTTAGGATACTAGGGGCCGGGGCAGAATGCCCTGGCTTACAATCTCCTTCCCAAAAACGAACGCAAGAGGCCTTAAAGGCCTCTTTTGTTTTGCTTTGAATTGAAGGGGTTAGGCATTTTTTAATATGCGCCGTGTATCTCTTATGGGTAAGCGAAAATGAATGCATGAGTAATGACAGAACACAAAAAAATCGCCCCCGACCATAGCTTCCAAAGCACCATGACCCTTGAGGATTTGCCTCCTGCGGATACCGTGCGTTGGGTTACGGCGCGCAAGGCCGTCGTTGTGAACGCTGTTCGCTCGGGCCTTATTTCTCTTGAAGACGCTTGTCGTCGCTACGCACTTTCCGTCGAAGAATTTGTCGGTTGGCAAACGTTGCTCGATCAACATGGCGTTTCCGCCCTGCGCGTAACCCGCGTCCATCAGTTTCGCAAAACCCGCTAATTTTTTTGCTCACGTAAACGCAGATCGCTTTTCACACGTGCAATCACACTCAGCCAATCACCTCTCTTCGGTTGTCGGTAAAGCGTCATACTTGGGTACCAAGGCGTGTCGGAGCGTTTCAACTGCCAGCGCCAATCGGGGGCATGGGGTAGCAAGACCCAGACCGGTATATTGAGGGCACCCGCGACATGGGCGACCGAAGTATCGACCGTAATCACCAAATCCAATTGCCCCACCAAAGCCGCCGTATCGGCGTAATCTGAAATATGCGCGGTGTAATCGATGATGGTCCAGTCGACTTCATGCAACTGCGCCGCACTGGACCCGATTTGCAAATTGATGAACGTGCACCCCTGAACGTCCGACAGGGGGGCTAGATTTTTCAAAGCGATAGAGCGTTCACGGTCATTGGTGTGATGGGGACTGCCCGCCCACACCAAACCGACTTTCAAGCCGCCAACATCTTTTAAGCGATTTTGCCAGACCTGCGCGTCCGCATCCGAAACGCCCAAGTATGGTACGACCGCCGGAATACGCTCAGAACTGGGCGACAGCAATCCCGGCAGGGATAAAAAGGGGCACTGCACGTCAAACACGGGTAATTCTTCGCCACGCGATACCACATGAGCCACATCGGAAACCGTCTCAAACAACCGTGTTAAGGACGGCGGACATTCCAAGATTACGGTACCGCCCAGAGCATGAACCAAAGGCGCATAGCGGACAAATTGCAGCGCATCGCCAAGGCCCTGTTCGACATACAGCAAGATCGTTTTTCCTGCCAACGGCTCCCCAGTCCATAATGGCTGGGGAAAATTTCGTCGCTCAGACGGGAATTCCTTGGCCAACCAGCGCCACTCATAATGTTTCCAGCCATTCTCGAAATCGCCTTTGAGAAGCATCAACACGGCCAGGTTATGGTGACCTTCCGGGTGGTTGGGGGAAAGGGCCAACACCCGTTCGAAGGCCGTTTGGGCCTCTTCGATTTTGCCTTGCGCTTGTAAAATGTCGCCCAAGTTGTTCAACACTTCAACCACATCGGGATGGGCTGTCAAAAGACTGCGGCAAACCGTTTCGGCTTCATCCAAGCGTCCCTCCCAACGATGCAGAACAGCAAGATTGTTTTGCGCTTTTATGGAAGCGGGATTGATCTTCACCGCCTGGCCATAGGCTTGCAGCGCTTCTTCCGGCTTCCCCCCCAAACGCAGCACCAAGCCCAGATTGGTCCAAGATTGTTCGGATTGCGGATTGGCATCCACGGCTTTCTGCAAACAAATCTCGGCCGCATCCATTTGCCCGGCGGCTTTGAGTGCCAAGGCTTTGTTGTTTAGAGCATCCGTATTGGCGGGATCTGTCATAAGCGCCTGATCAAAAGCCGCCACGGCGTCCATATTTTGCCCAAGTCCCAGCAAGGCGTTGCCAAGATTAAGCTGTGCCCGCATCAAGTTCGGGTTCGCCTGCAACGCAGCCTTATAAGCATTTACGGCCTCATCAAGACGCCCATGATGCTCTAAAATAACGCCAAGATTGAGATACGCTTGCGGGTGATTTGGATGCTCGCACATGGCCTTGTCTAAGTATTCCAAGGCGCGCCCGACATCCCCACCCTGCCAAGCCGCTGCTCCGGCACCGTTCAAAGCTTCAATATGATCTGAGTGTTGAAGCAAAATTCGATCAAAAAGTGCCAGCGCTTCACCATAACGACCTGTTTGGCTCAACAGCTGAGCCTCAGCCATGAGCATTTTCTCAGTCCCTCCGACTGCTCCGTGTCCCGTGATATCTGCGCTCATTAACTCTCCACCCTTCTCTGCTCACGGTTTCAACACCCCAGAAAACCTGCCAAGCATACCACCCAGGCAATGCAAGGGTAGCTGCCAAAACAAAGCACTGGCAAGGGTGTTGCAAACCGGAGCAAATTAAACCGTGCGAAATTGAAGAGGTCGTTTTATATCTGAATTGAGGCCAAGCCACTGGGATGAGAGACATATCCTTGCGTGTTAAGCCCTGACAAACTGGTGTGCGAAAGGGTTATGCCATAGGCACATACAACAACAGGTGCGCACACCAATATTGTGTGCACACTCAAAACCCATTTGTTCAACAGCGGCTTAGGCTTCTATGGAAGTCCCTGCCGAAGGTGTTGAACCCTTACCAACCGAAGACGTTGCCCCGGAGGAACCGACTGCAGGTGCAGGCGCAGATGGCGCTGAAACTTCAGCACCCGTTGAGCCACTCACTGTGCCGGAAACTCCACCATTACCCAACCCACCAGTAACGGAGGACGATACCGTACCAGAAGCAGTCGTTTCGACTGGCGCAGGCTTTGCCTCGCCATTCGACGCGCCACGCTTATAGGCATCGACAACTTTTTCTGAAGGATACTGATTGAGCACTTCACCCGTCGCGCCGTCCCGATACTGCAGGACGTACACACCACTCTGGGGGTCTACGACACCCTTGGGAGAAGTTACATAATTGGAGACATCAACAGACGCCTTCTGTGAAGATGCTTGTGCATTCACATCAGACGACTTGGCGTCGACCGCCGCCTTTCTGGGCGGATTAACGGCCACATCAGGGGCCGTTCTAATGGATAAATCGCTCATGGCGTTCACCGTTGCTTTCTGCTCTGTTGCAAGAATTCTATCTTACTGTGTCTGAATGTACCTCATTTCATCACACATTACAAGCAATACTCTATTAACCATGAAATCTGAGCGTGCCTTTTTCAATCTATCGACGCACCTCAGTTAAATGACTCACATCGCCACACCCCCATCCCCCACCTTTTTTCGCCCCTTCTCCTACCCAACCAGCTGCGATTCGCCCTCCGATTCGCGACTCGAGTCGATTCCTTGGCGGGGTAGGCAATTTTTGCCGCATTGTTAATAACTTATTCACCATCATCGCTCTAATTTATAACCTGAAGAAACGGGCTGTCTCAGCGCCTAGAAACGGCATGCTAAAAAACAAGACCCAAACGCCCAGAAGGGTTTCGTAAGGGTTTCGGCAACTGGGAAAAGGGGTTCCTTCGTGGACACACTCCTGCAAACAATTCGCAATCTTGGTGGACCACGACTTCTTGTCATGGGCCTGGTCCTGCTTGGCCTGGTTGGCTTTTTCTTTTACTTGGCGACCCGTTTCACCACCCCGCAAATGACGCTTCTGTACGGGGATTTGGAATCACAAGATTCGTCTGCGATTGTGTCTCAACTGCAAGCCCAAAATGTCCCGTTTGAATTGCGCGCCGGGGGCACTCAGATTTTTGTGCCTGATGGACAATCGGGTCAGTTACGGTTGGCAATGGCTAACCAAGGCCTCCCGTCGGGCGGCTCCATTGGTTATGAACTTTTTGACAAGCAAGGCTCGCTGGGCACCACCAACTTCCAACAAAACATTAATAAAATTCGTGCCATGGAAGGCGAATTGGCCCGCACCATCCAGACCATTGACAGCGTACGCTCAGCGCGGGTTCATTTGGTGTTGCAACAACGACAGCTTTTTCAGCATGAACAAGGCAAGGCCACGGCCTCAATCTTTTTGAAAATGCGTGGATCAAGGCGTTTGGACGCTGGTCAAGTCAGTGCTGTCCAGCATTTGGTCGCCGCCGCCGTGCCGGGCCTTTCGCCACGTGCGATTGCGATCATTGATGATAAGGGCGAATTGCTGGCGCGCGGCTACGAAGGCGATCCGGCTTCGACGCCCGGCTTGATCGGTCAACAAACAGATGAACGACGCCGTAATTTTGAAGGACGTCTGCAAAACGATGTCGAAAAGCTGATTGAGAAATCCGTTGGTTTTGGCAAGGTTCGCGTTGAAATTTCGGCCGACATGGATTTCGACCGCGTCACCACCAATGAAGAAATTTATGACCCTGACGGCCAAGTGGTGCGGTCAACCAACTCCACCGAGCAAAGCTCGTCGCAAAAGGATCAAGAGCCCCAGGCCGTAACTGTCAACGCCAACTTACCGGACGGCACCGGCCTCGGCGGAGATCAAGCGACACGCAACGCTGCAGAAAACCGCACTGAAGAAGTTGTAAACTATGAAATTTCCAAAAGTGTAAAAAACCAGGTTCGTGATACGGGCATCATCAACCGCCTGTCTGCCGCCATCTTGGTGGATGGCGCGTATGAACTCGATGCCAACGACGATCGCGTGTATCGCGCACGCACCAAAGAAGAATTAGACCAAATTGCGGCCTTGGTTAAAGGTGCGATGGGTTACGACCAAAAACGTGGTGACGTGGTGGAAGTGATCAACATGCGCTTCGCTGAGTCTGAAGCCCCTCCGCCCATTCAGCTTGACCTGTTCTTCGGCATCGAAAAACAAGACCTGCTGAAAATTGCCGAAATTATGGTTATCTTTATCTTGGCGATTTTGGTCATCTTGCTGGTGGTGCGCCCCCTCATCAGCCGCGCTTTCGAAGCGTTGCCCGGTGCCATGAACTCTATGGCCGAAGGCGGTCGCATGATTGCCGACCAAGCGCAATTGGCAGCCGGTGCGCTGGCCGCCCCGCCGTCCCCTGACGGCGGCATGGGTGAAGAAGAAATGTTTGAAGAACTGATCGACATCGACCGTGTTGAAGGCCGTGTGAAAGCATCGAGCGTCAAGAAGGTCGGTGAGATCGTCGAAAAACATCCAGACGAAGCCTTGTCCATCGTCCGCAACTGGCTCTACCAAGAAACTTGAGAAGGTTCTGATTAAAAGCTCATGGCCCGTGTAAAAGACGATTATAGAGCCCTCACCGGACCCCAAAAGGCGGCGATTTTCATGCTGTCTTTGGACGATGCACAGTCGTCTGCTTTGTTTGAGTTGATGGACGACGAAGAAATTCGCGAACTGTCGCAGATCATGTCGAACCTGGGCTCGGTCAATTCCAAGGTTGTGGAACGCTTGTTCCTGGATTTTGCCGACCAATTGTCTTCGACCGGGTCGCTGGTGGGGTCGTACGATTCCACCGAACGGTTGCTGAGCAAGGCGCTGGGCGAAGAGCGCGTGGCGCAGATCATGGAAGAGCTGCGCGGCCCTGCCGGGCGCACCATGTGGGACAAGTTGGGCAACGTCAACGAAGCGGTTCTGGCCAACTATTTAAAGAACGAATACCCGCAAACCGTGGCGGTGGTGCTGTCCAAAATTCGCCCCGATCACGCCGCCAACGTGTTGGGTACCTTGCCGGAAAACTTCGCCATGGAAGTGGTCATCCGCATGCTTTCGATGGAAGCGGTGTCGAAGGAAATTCTCGACCACGTGGAAAAGACCCTGCGCACCGAATTCATGACCAACCTGGCGCGCACCGCCCGTCAAGACAGCCATGAAATGATGGCCGGTATCTTCAACACCTTGGACAGAAACACCGAAACCCGGTTCATGGGGGCGTTGGAAGAACGCAACCGCGAAAGCGCCGAACGCATCAAACAGTTGATGTTCACCTTCGACGATCTGGAACGGGTCGACAGCTCCGGCATTCAGGTGTTGCTGCGCCAGACCGACAAGGGGCAACTGTCCATTGCGCTCAAAGGCGGCTCGGAAAGCGTCAAGGAACTGTTTTTCTCCAACATGTCGGAACGCGCCGCCAAGATCATGCGCGAAGACATGGACGCCATGGGTGCTGTACGCTTGAAAGACGTCGACGAAGCCCAGGCCGCCATCGTCTCCATCGCCAAACAACTGGCCGACAGCGGCGAAATCGTCATCGCCGGACAAGGTGAAGAAGAGCAGCTGGTTTACTGATATGATCATGACACCCTCAACGGAAACAGCAATGACGTCGCAAGGCCACAAAAAGTTCATGTTTGACACGGACTTCAGTTCCGAAATGGTTCTGAAAAAGCCCACGGCTGCCCAAGCGGTGACTGAAGCACCCGATGAATATGACGAGGACGAGGATGAAGTCGTTGAAGAGGTTGCCCCCACATTCACCGAAGAGGATTTGGCGCGGGCCCGCGACGAGGGCTACCAAGCCGGCCAACTGGACGCCACTCGCGACCTGACGTCCGCACTTGAACAGCGTTTGGTGAACACCATGGACACCATCAACGCCCAAGTGGAAAACTTATTCGACGCCTTTCAACGTGACAAAGAAGAACACAGTCGTGACTCCGTTGCCGTGGCCACCGTGATTGTGCGCAAACTGTTCCCTGCGCTGAACATGGACAAAGCCATGATTGAAATTGAACATATGATTGTTGAATCGATGAAGCGCACATCCGGTGCGCCCACCTTGATCGTGCGGGTCGCCCAAGACATCCAGGATGCCGTCCAAGCCAAAGCCGATGAATTGGTGGCATTGCGCGGGCATGAGGGCACCGTGAGCGTGCTTGCCGACGCCGCGATGGGACCCGGCGACGCTGCCGTGGAATGGGATGGCGGCGGCATGTTGCGCGATGGCGATTCGATGTGGCACGAAATTGATAAAATCATTGAGCGCAATTTAGGCTCAGAACGCGCCAACGGGGCTCGCAATAAGCTCGAAGCCGGGCAAAAACCTGCCGAACAAGGCGCACAAGAGCCAGAACCAAGCGCACAAGAGGTTGTGAACGACGCTGCAGTCGAGGACAATGGTCAAATGAATGCGGAGTCGCAAAATGAGCCCCATATAACGGATGAGGCAATGCCCGAAGCAGCGGACGAGGCCACAGAGGCTGAGGCCACAGATTCCTTAGAAAATATCGAGCAAATACAAGCCTCGGAAGACCTTGAAGAGACACCAACCCAAGACCAAACCTCAAAAGCCCCCATTGCGGCAGATGATGAAACACTTGAAGAACCGGAAAACGGTGTCTAACGAAATTTAGCCCAGGAGAGCGATATGTCGGACGATACAAGTCTGCAACTGAACGAACTGGAAGACCCACCCACGACAAAATCTTCGGATTTAAACGAGGAGGCTGAGGAAACTTTTGCCGAAGCCGCGGGTTTTCAAGACATGCCGCGCAATGCCCGCGACCTGGAAGCCGTCTATGACATCCCCGTTCAGGTGTCTGCGGTTTTGGGCAAAGCCACCATGCAAGTGAGCCAATTGCTGAAATTGGGCCGGGGTGCGGTGGTTGAATTGGACCGTAAAGTCGGTGAAGCTATCGACATCTACGTCAACAACCGCCTGGTCGCACGCGGTGAGGTGGTTGTTGTCGAAGACCGTCTGGGCGTAACCATGACGGAAATCATTAAGACGGACCGAACCTAACAGCGCCCCCAAACGAATATATCTTGAAGCGGTAAAGAGATCACCCCCATGGCGGACAGCACAATTCAAATCACCAAGGCCAAGTCGGCTACCGACATCGCCACGATTGTTGGCCTGCTCGGTGGCTTTGGTCTTGTGATCGCCGCCATCGTGACGGGCGGTTCTCCGGGATCGTTCATCAACGTACCGTCGATTTTGATCGTCATCGGCGGTACATTATGCGTGACCATGATGTGTTTTTCCCTGCAAGAATTGGGGCGCACCTTCAAAGTTATCTTGAAAACGATTTCATACACCTCTCGCGATCCGTCGGAAGCTGCCATTCAAGTGTTGCA
Source organism: Magnetovibrio blakemorei (assembly GCF_001746755.1). GTDB lineage: Bacteria > Pseudomonadota > Alphaproteobacteria > Rhodospirillales > Magnetovibrionaceae > Magnetovibrio > Magnetovibrio blakemorei. Next base: position 18,597 of record NZ_MCGG01000015.1, read on the forward strand.
GATCGCCGAATTGGCACGCCGCCAGGGTGTTTTGTCCTTGCAGTCCGTCCTGATCCAGCTGGAAAGCGAACCCTTGCTGCACAAAGGCATGACCATGGTGGTGGATGGCACACCCGGCGAAGAGGTCGAAACGATTTTGAAAAAGGACACGATGTCCACCATTACCCGCCATCAAAAAAGCGCCAGCGTTTTGAAAAAGGCTGCCGAATTCGCCCCCGCCATGGGTTTGATCGGTACGTTGATCGGTCTGGTGCAGATGCTGGGCAACCTGGAAGACCCCGGATCGATCGGTCCCGCCATGGCGGTGGCTTTGCTCACCACCTTTTACGGTGCCGTTCTCGCCAACATGGTGTTTTCCCCGATGGCCTCAAAATTGGAACGCAATTCCACCGAAGAAGCCATGGTCAACAATATTTACGTTATGGGGGCCTCGTCCATTGGCCGCCAAGAAAATCCGCGCCGTTTGGAAATGATGCTCAACAGTGTCCTTCCCCCGGCAAAACGCGTTGAATACTTCGACTGAGAAAGCCTGCACCTATGCGATTGCTCATCATTGGAACTTTGGACGGACAAGTTGGCGCAGCCAGCCAGATTGCCTTGTCGCGCGGCGCCAAGGTCAATCATGTGGACACCATCGAAGCCGGTCTTGAGTTTTTGCGTTCAGGACGTGGTGCCGACTTGGTTTTGGCCGACGTGAAAGAAGACTTGGTCACCTTGATCACCAGCTTGGAATCGGAGCGCATTGCTGTACCCGTCATCGCTTGCGGCGTCGGCAACGACACCCAGGCCGCCGTGCGTGCCATTAAGGCCGGGGCAAAAGAGTACATTCCCCTGCCCCCCGACGCAGAATTGATCGGGGCCGTGTTGACCGCTGTGGCCGAGGAAAATTCAGACTTCATCCACACCGATGCGCGGATGACGGACATCATCAAACTGGCCGACCAAGTTGCCCCTTCGGATGCCTCAATCCTCATCACCGGCCCGAGCGGCACGGGTAAAGAAATGATGGCGCGCTATCTGCACATCAAAAGCAAACGCAGAACCGGTCCGTTCATTGCCGTCAACTGCGCGGCAATTCCGGAAAACCTGTTGGAATCCGAACTGTTCGGCCACGAAAAAGGCGCCTTCACCGGGGCCATCGCACGGCGCATCGGCAAGTTTGAAGAGGCCAATGGCGGCACCATCTTACTCGATGAAATCAGCGAAATGGATCCCCGCCTCCAGGCCAAACTGTTGCGCGTGCTGCAAGAGCGCGAAATCGACCGTGTCGGGTCCAATAAACCGGTGAAGGTCAACGTGCGCATTCTCGCCACCTCAAACCGCAACCTGGAAAAATATGTCGCTTCAGGCGGCTTTCGTGAAGATCTGTACTTTCGCCTCAACGTCGTGAATTTATGTTTGCCGCCCTTGCGCGAACGTCCCGACGATATCATCGCCTTGGCCCGCCACTTTGCCGCCAAATATTCTGAAGCCAACGGCATCAAAGCGCGCGGTCTATCGGAACCCGCCATCGAAAAGCTGCTCGGTTATGAATGGCCCGGCAACGTGCGTGAGCTGGAAAATGCCATGCATCGATCCATTTTGTTGGCCAGCGGCGACGACATTGGGCCCGATGCGATTTTGCTCAGCAATTCCGCCATGGCCCCCGCCAGCCCCACCCACCCGGGCGGAGCATCTGCGCGGGAACATACCGATACGCAAGTTGGCAAGACCGTCTCTGAGGTTGAACGCGAACTGATTATCGACACCCTCAGCCACTGTCTGGGCAACAGAACCCACGCGGCGACCATTCTCGGCATTTCCATTCGCACGTTACGCAACAAGCTCAAACAATACAACGACGACGGCTTTAGTGTACCGTCTGCGGGCCGTTCCGACGCAGACCAACCGCCCCTCTAAACCGCAATAGGCGTTTAAAGATTTAATATGGCAGACCAAGGCCCACCAGCAGCCGTCACGGACGACCCTTTCGCAGGGGCAAAAGCCATCTTTGACGCTGTCGCCAAACGCAGCGACATCATGATGGCGCTGGGCGTCATCGCGATTTTGGTGGTGCTGATTCTGCCCATGCCAACGTGGTTGTTGGATGCCTGTTTGGCTTTTTCCATTACCTTTGCCGTGCTGATTTTGATGACCGTTTTGTTCATCGAAAAACCGCTTGAATTCAATACATTCCCGACTGTTTTGCTGTTGGCGACCATGATCCGCTTGGCGCTGAACCTGGCATCGACCCGTCTGATTTTGGCGGGGGGGCATGAAGGGACTGCGGCGGCCGGACAAGTCATTCAGGCCTTCGGCGGCTTTGTGATGGGCAACAATTTTGTCATCGGTATCATCGTCTTTATGATTTTGGTGTTGGTCAACTTCATCGTCATCACCAAGGGTTCGGGGCGTATTGCCGAAGTGTCCGCACGGTTCACCCTGGACGCCATGCCCGGCAAGCAAATGGCCATTGATGCCGATTTGTCCACCGGACTGATTGACGAAGACACGGCACGCTCCAGACGCAAGGAACTTGAAGACGAAAGCACCTTCTTTGGTTCCATGGACGGTGCGTCAAAGTTCGTCCGCGGCGATGCCATCGCGGGCCTGATCATCACCTTCATCAACGTCATCGCCGGCATGATCATTGGCGTGGCGCAACACGACATGACCTTTGCCAACGCCGCCGATAACTTCACGCGCTTGACCGTTGGCGACGGATTGGTCACGCAAATTCCCGCCCTGATCGTTTCCATCGCCGCCGGTATGATGGTCACCAAAGCGGGTGTTCGGGGCGCGACGGAAAAAGCGCTGTTCAAGCAAGTCGGTGGGCAACCCCGCGCCATGGGTGTCAGTTCGTTTTTGCTAGGTGCGATGGCGTTGCTGCCGGGCATTCCCTTTTTACCGTTTATGCTGTTGTCGGTGACGACGTTCTCCATCGCCTACATCATCAACCGCGGGCAAAATCGAACCGAAGCCGCAGAGGCCGAAGAATTCAAGGCCCTTGAAGCGCAAGAAGCGCAGGCTGCGCCCGAAGAACCCATATCCACCGCGCTGAAGATCGACTTGCTGCGCCTGGAATTGGGATACGGCTTGCTGTCGCTGATCAACAATCCGCGCGACGGCAAGCGTTTGACGGACCAAATCAAGGCCTTGCGCCGCCAGATTGCCACGGAAATGGGCTTTGTCATGCCCTCAGTTCGCATTCAAGACAACATGCAGTTGGATGCCAACACCTACATCGTGCGCACCAAAGAAATTGAATCCGGTCGCGGTGAACTGCGTCCCAACATGCTATTGGTGATGGACCCGCGCGGCGAAGAAATCACCCTGCCCGGGGAAAAGACCGTTGAACCGACCTTTGGCCTGCCCGCCATGTGGATTGACGAGCAAAACCGCGAAGAAGCGCTGTTTAGAGGCTACACCGTGGTTGATCCGGCCACCGTGATCACCACCCATCTGACCGAAGTCATCAAAGACAACATGCCCGAGCTTTTGTCGTACGCGGAAACACAAAAAATTATCGACGAATTGTCCTCTGATCACAAAAAGCTGGTCGACGAGATGATCCCGGCCCAAATTTCCATGGGCGGCACCCAGCGCGTGCTGCAGAACTTGCTGACGGAACGCGTTTCAATCCGCGATCTGCCAACCATCTTGGAAGGCATATCGGAAGCCTGTGGTATGACCCGCAACGTCACCATGATCACCGAACACGTTCGCGCCCGATTGGCGCGCCAAATCAGCGACATGAACGTCAACGATCAAGGCGTGATCGTGCTGTTGTCGCTGTCGCCGGAATGGGAACAACGCTTTGCCGAATCCCTGGTCGGCCAAGGCGACGATCGCCAGTTGTCCATGCCGCCGACCCAACTGCAAGAATTTATCACAAACTTGCGCAACGCATTTGAACGGCAAGCCATGATGGGCGAAGTCCCGGTGTTGCTGACCAGCCCCGGAATTCGCCCGTATGTGCGTTCCATCATCGAACGTTTCCGTCCCTCCACGGTGGTGATGAGCCAGAACGAAATTCATCCCAAGGCCAAAATCAAAACCGTTGGTCAAGTCTAACCAGGACGAACTTAAGCCATGCCAAACTCATCAGCGTCCAAACAGTCCTCGGCCTCGGCGTCCGCAACCCCGCCCGCAAACCGCGGCAAGGGCCACAACATTATCGCTGTGGCATCGGGCAAAGGCGGCGTGGGCAAAACCTTTTTGGCCATCACCTTGGCCAATGCATTGGTCATCAAGGAACGCAAAGTGTTGCTGTTCGACGGCGATTTGGGGCTGGCCAATCTCGACATTCAATTGGGCATCATGCCCCAACACGACTTGGGCTCGGTGATTGCCGGACGGTTAACACTCAATCAAGCAGTCATTGCCTTTCCGCCCGGTGGGTTTGACATCATCGCCGGGCGCTCCGGTTCGGGTGGACTGGCCAACATTCCGACCTCGCGTTTGCAAATGCTCAACGAAGACTTGGCCCTGTTGGCGCAAGCGTACGACCATGTCATATTGGATTTGGGCGCAGGCGTTGAACGCACCGTGCGCCAACTGACCCACAACGTTGGTATCTGCATTGTGGTCGCCACCGATGAGCCGACATCGTTGACCGACGCCTATGCGTTTATCAAGCTCACCCACATGGAACGGCCCAAGCTGGACATACGCATCGTCATCAACGCCGCCAACTCAACCCGTGAGGGGGAAAGGACCTACAACACCCTTTTGAAGGCTTGTGAAGGATTTCTAAAGATTTCTCCCCCATTATTAGGGGTCGTGCGTCGAGATCCCAAGGTGCGCGAAACGATTAAGGCCCAAGTCCCGTTGCTGACGCGCTATCCGAATGCCGAAGCCGCACAGGATGTTTTTACGATTGCGCGCAAGTTGATTGAGTAGGCCAAAACCGCCAAAATGCCTGAAATCAGTGCATGGCAACAATTACCCCCTGGGAGAATCCCGGAAGCTTAAGATATGTCAACCGTACAACCGCCACCGCCTCCTCTTCCTGTCGCCGCCGCGCAACCCGTCGGTCAGGCTGTTGCTGTGGCCGTCAAAGCCCCAGTAACGCTGAATCAACTGCCCCAAGGTTCAACCGTACAGGCCACAGTAGAACCATCGCCCACCCAATCGCTTCCGCCCAATCAAGTGCAAGTCAACACCGCCCTTGGCCCCATCACCTTGCAAACGGCCGTAACGCTTCCCAAAGATGCGGTGCTGACGTTGACGTTGACACAGCTGACGCCACAACCACAATTTCTCATCTCAGAACTCTACGGCAAGCCCGTGACGAGCGCACTTCTGTCACAGTTGAAGCCTGGATTGACCGGTACACCCACCGTTGCCACACCACCCACGGCAACACCCTTGGCTCAAGGTGCGCAACTGAGCGCCACATTGGTGCGCCCCACAGTCACACAGCTGCAACTCCCCTTGCCACAAACTGGGGGAAGTCCCGGCACCGGAACGCCCCTGCCCACTGTGCCTACTGTGCCCACCGCGCCCACCGTGCCCGGCCTGGGCGGACAAACGGCCTCCGCTGCGCCAGCTTTCCAGCCATCCGCTCCGGTGATTTTGTCCCCAACGCCTCCGCCTCAGCCCGCCCTCCTTGCGCCTGGACAACCCACCGCCTCAACGCCCCCTTCATCCGGCGCGTCGAGCGGAGCACAACCCGTGCAGAATAGCGGGGGGCAAACCTTGGTTCAGCTGCCGTCCGGGACGCGTTTAAATGTTTCCATCGTGCGCATTGACTCCCCCAGCACTGCGCTCAATGCCCCCGTAGCGCAGCTTGGAAATGGGCTCAACATCGGCTCGACGGTTTCGGGAACCATCATCGGTACCACCCCGCAAGGCCAACCCATCGCACAAACACCGCACGCCGTGATCGCCCTTGAAACCACGGCCAAGATTATGGAAGGCGCACGGGTTGTTCTCAAAATCGAGAGCGCCCCACTGCCGCCCGCCATTCCCAATTCGGCAAAATTGGGGCCCATGGCTCACGGCAATACGCCGTTACAAAGCAAAACGTGGCCCAACTTGGATGAAGCGTTGCAGGTCCTTGCCCAAGCCGATCCCACCCGCGCCCAACACCTTGCCCAAACCGCCTTGCCGCAACCCGGCAATAAGCTGAGTTCTCAGATGTTGTTTTTCCTCAGCGCACTGAAAGGCGGCGATGTGAAAGCATGGCTGGGGGAAAACACCACCCGCATTCTCGATCGTGAGCGCCCGGGCTTGGTCGGGCGGTTAAACGGCGATTTCCAAATCATGTCGAAAATGGCTGATGAACCCCAATCCGGCGACTGGCGCCTGGCGCTTGTGCCCCTGTACAATGGCAGCGAAATCGAACAACTGCGCATGTATTATCGAGGCGGAGGCGGACAAGGCGAAGAAGAACACGAAGCCGATGACACACGCTTCGTGCTTGATCTCGATTTAAGCAACATCGGACATTTGCAAATTGACGGCCTGATGAAAACGTCCAGCAAAAAGCTCGATCTCATCGTCCGCAGCGAAGAACCACTTCCCATCGCGTGGCGCACGGACATCATCGATATTTTCACCACTGGCCAAGAAATCACCGGCATCGGTGGTGGGCTTGCGTTTCAAGCTGCACCCGGTAACTTTATTGAATTTCCAACACCCACGGACTTAGCAGCCCACCCTGGGCTGCTGGTTTGATGTCAAGGATATCACCATGGACCTGATGGAACGCCGTGCCCTTTTGAGGACCTATGCAAACCCGGACCGTAAGCTGGACTATATTGTGACGCTATCGGGACATTTACCCGGTATACACACACGTGGTGGCGGTGAACGCCAACGCATCGTTCTGCGTTACGTTCCCGATAAACTGATCCTCGAGACGCGTTCGCTGGGTGTGTATTTGGAAGCCTTGGCTGAGACAGTGTGGTCCAATCCTGAAGATTTGGCCGTGACAGTGCTCACCGACATCAATAATGAAGTCATCACAAGGTGGATAGAGGTCGCCGTCGATGTGCCCGAATTGCAACACCATGCCGTCGACACCCATGGCGTGGTCATCGAAGACCGCCAACCCGGATGGGACAATCCAGCGCTCTTAAAACGATTGGCGCGGATTTAACTGAGATTGGAAAAAGTCGACGCCGTCTTAAGCGGCGTTGGCACTCAGCGTATCACTGGTCTTTTCGTCGGAAAAAAACACGATCCGACCAAAGCTCATCAGGATATGACGCACCAACATGGCCGTCAAAAGAACGCCAATGCCCAGTCCGGCAAGGGAAATGGCCCAAATGATAATCAATTCCAACATATTTTTGTCCTTTGGGGTTGTTTTCTTGTTTTGTTTCAAGCTTCAACAACAGCCCGAAACATATATTAGATTTATATAATATATGTTCATTGAGCCCCCCATGCAAGGGCTAAAACAAAAAAATCATCCCTGAGAACGCGGGTCAGCTATGCGTCTGGTGTGGGGCTTGATGTGCACAAACCAGACTTCTCCCCCTGACCTTCATGAGATGTCCGTTGTCAAAGCCAGATCGATCTCGACCTTTTTACCTTTGACATACGGCGCCAGTGCGGCGTCATCTTTTGTAATGTGGTTGACCAGCCAGTCCCGTAAGAAGCTGAGCAATTCAAGCGTAATTTGGGTATCACGATGAACGCGCCACCGTGCCGCAAATTGACCGACGTCTTGCGTCAGTTTACGGTGAACGTCGCGATGATATTGCAGATACGGATAAGCACAAACCTCCATGACCACCTCTTCGCGTTTAAAGTGAGCCAAGGTGTGCTCGATCAGTTCGGTTAGAGCTTCGTCCACATTCCCTTTCATAAGGGCCTGATCTGTTAAGTTATCAAGCAACAAAATCAATGCCTTGTGGTCGTCATCAATAGCATCTATGCCGATAGACAGGTTATCATCCCAAACCAAAACGCCAAATTTTGATTCCAAGGGCAAATCGACCCAGAATGCACTGCCTCGCTCAAGTTCACTTTCAAAGTCGATGCGCCCCCCCATCTGCTCCACCATATGCTTGGACACCGTAAGACCTATACCCGTTCCTTCGGTGGTCTTCATGGGATCATTGTTCAGACGATGAAACACGTTAAAGACGGCTTTATGGTCTTTTGGGGCGATGCCAATGCCCTGATCACTTACCGATATGCGCAGATAACCATCCTCGGTTTCCTGGCAGTCCAAGACCACCTCACCACCATCAATATTATACTTTACGGCATTATTGATCAGGTTGATCAGAACCTGTTTCAATCGCAATGCATCTGCGCGGATGCTTGATCGCGGTCGGCTTGTTACGTTGTTTACGATGGTAATACGGCGACTTTTTGCGACGGGCTCAATCATCTTGATACACTGATCGATCACGTCATCTGGATAGATATGGACCATCGACAATTTCATGCTGTCGGCCTCAATGCGCGCCAGGTCCAAAACATCATTGATCAGTTCCAAAAGATGCTCGCCGCCAAGGATAATGCTATTGGCGTACTCGACATGCCGGGGTGATAATTTTTCATTGGGATCAAGCTTTAACAATTGAGCAAAACCCAAGATCGCATTGAGTGGTGTGCGTAACTCGTGGCTCATGCTCGCGAGAAATTCCGACTTTGCGCGGCTCGCTTGTTTCGCCTCCTCAACCGCAGCATTCAAGGCGTTCACAAGCGGCGTGCTGATGAATTTGGTCAACAACGCCCCGATCAATGCGATGATGAGGGTGCTCAGCCCGCCCAAAACGGTAAATTTAATAAAAGGGGCACGCACTTCCGTCAGATCAATTTTTGCGACAACTCCCGCATTGAGACCCTTGAGTGGTTCATACGCAGCGAGCACATCTACCTTTCTGTAATCAGCCCCAATCATGGTCCCCGAAAGACCCATCAAGGCGTTTCGTATGGGTTCGGACACGCCGGACTCAAAGGAAATGGGTTCGCGTATATTTTGATCTGCAAATCGTTTGTTCAACAAAAAGACAATTTGGTCGCCCGCACGTTGCGCCACCACAATTTCACCCGTTTTGCCAAACGCAGAATAATCTATATGAGCAGACTGGATCTGGCTTAGGGTCGCACCCCAAGCCCCTTGAGGATGACCATGCTTGGCATGTTCAGTATCAAACTGAGATACGGATTCAATGAGGCGGGCTTGGCTTTGCGCCAGACGCAAGAGCCACACCCCCTGTTCTTCAAGAGAAGCCTGATACAAACCCCACGCCCACGTCCCCGCACCGCATAAAGCCGCACTTACCATGACGCCGACAAGGGCGAGCGTTCGCAAAGACGTATTGATGATGAGGGCTCCTTCAACGGCACTTGATCTCATACATATGCATTACTCATACATATATATTATATGATAATAAAAAAACGTGACGATGAAAAAGTTGCCTAAACAGCCCCCCCTTAGCTTTTAACCGTGCGCAGCCTTTTTGCGGCGATGCTGGTTCAGGGCGATCTCATCGAGCATGACTTGCTCGCGACGATTTTGTTCCAGCTCATAGCGGCGCTGACGGTTCCGTTCCACGGTCTCATATTTCTTGAGTTCTTGGTAAGCTTCTGACAATTCGTCTTGGGCATGACCAATAACCGTTCCCATTTGGTCGATGGAGTCTTGTAGGTTTTCCCGGCGCAAAATCACCCGCTGCGCAAACACACCATAGGTGATGCCGGCCAGCGTCGGATCGGCGGCGGCGGCTTTTTGCTGCACCACCAAATCGTCTTCAAGACGTTTCATCTGGTCTTCCAGCTCACCCAGAAGATGTAACAACTCACCCAGCTTGCGTCGTTTTTCATCCACGTTCCATTCGTGTAGGCGGATTAAGTTTTTGATGTTCGCTGCCAAGTTCAAGTCCTCAAATTGTGTTTCGGTATCCCCGCCCAGGGGGATTGTTTACGCGTTTATTGCTTGTCGGTCGGCAGGCTCACCCGTGGCATGTCAGGCATAAGCCCCTGCGCCAATCCTGGCTGCGCCGCATTTTGCGGCCCCGGTTGTCCCAGTTGCCCCATGGTTTGTCCAGGCGGACGGCCCAACACCTGAACCCCAGGCTTAGCCGGTGCCTGGCCCGCGACCTGGCCCGCGACGGGTGCCGGGGCCGTAGCCGCCGTTTGGCCGGGTGCCGGCATGTTCAACAGCTGCGCCAAAAGGACATAACATCCATCCAAATCCGTGAAGTCACCCTTGTTCTGGGTCAAAAACTGCTCCAACGGTTCGTGATAGAAAATGGCCTCGTCGACCAATGGATCGGTGCCTCGGCGATAGGCCCCCAAGCGGATCAATTCGGCCATGTCGTCATAGGTGGAAATCAACCGCCGGGCGCGGCTCACCAAGGCATTTTGCTCATCGGTGTTACATCCGGGCATGGTTCTCGATACGCTTTTAAGGATATTTATGGCTGGAAAACGTCCGCGTTCGGCAATTTCACGATCCAAGACCACGTGACCGTCCAAAATACCGCGCACCGCATCGGCGACCGGTTCGTTGTGGTCGTCACCTTCCACCAATACGGTGAACAACCCGGTGATGGAGCCTTGTCCGTCTTGACCCGGTCCGGCGCGTTCCAACAATCGGGGCAGTTCGGCAAACACCGACGGCGTGTAGCCTTTTGACGCAGGCGGCTCGCCCACCGAGAGAGAAATTTCGCGCTGCGCCATGGCAAAACGGGTCACGCTGTCCATCAGGCACAATACTTCTTTGTTCTGGTCGCGAAAAAACTCTGCCGTCGCCAAGGTCGTGTACGCCGCTTGACGACGCACCAATGGCGGCTCATTGGACGTTGCGACGATCACGACGGAACGCGCCATACCGTCTTCACCAAGGTCGTCTTCGATAAACTCGCGGGCCTCGCGACCACGTTCGCCAATCAGCCCGATGATGCTGACCTCGGCATCGGTGTTGCGCGCCATCATCGACATCAACGTCGATTTACCGACACCCGAGCCGGAAAAGATACCCATGCGCTGACCCTGACAGCACGTGAGAAACGTATTCATGGCCCGCACGCCAAGATCAAGCTTACCGCCCACCCGTTTGCGCAAATGCGCAGGCGGAGGGCTGGCCTGAATGGGATAAGAAACATCGCCGCCGGGCAAAGGCCCTTTTCCGTCCACCGGATCGCCAAAGGCATTCACGACCCGACCCAGCCAACCTTCACAAGGATAAATCACCGGCTGCGAAGACCCCACTTCGACGCGGCAGCCGAGACTGACACCCTCCAACGGGCCGAACGGCATCAGCAAGGCTCGATCATCGCGAAAACCGATGACTTCACACGCAATACGATGCTTGGCACGACCGTGGATCTCGCAGTGGTCGCCGATGGAAAAAACACCCTCAACGCCGGAAACTTCAACCAACATACCAACAACCGCCGCCACCTGACCGTAGATTTTAAAATCCGGCAAGCGGTCGACTTCATTGAGAATATTGTTGACGTAAACGGGCACCGATTATCCTGGCGATAAAGTCCCGAAACCCGCCATTCTTGGCGAATCATTTTGGGAAAAACGACGCACGTGCGCTTCTGCCGCACAAAGCAGTATAGACTATGCACACACACCCTTTAAAGCTTGGTAAAGCAAATCAAGGCGTTAACGAAGATTAATACGTAATATATGCTACCATCACTTGGCGTCTTGAAACTCTGCTCCACAACATATATGGTTAACAAGCAGTTTCTGGATGGAGATCCACACCTATGCGCGTCCTGCTTGTAGAAGACGACCCCGCGATGGCGCAAAGCGTCGAATTGATGTTGAAAACCGCTGGTATGGTGGTTGACTCAACGGACCTTGGCGAAGATGGCCTCGAAATCGGCAAACTTTACGATTACGACATCATCGTTTTGGATTTGATGCTGCCCGACATGGATGGCCTCGAAGTGCTTCGCCGTCTGCGCGATGCCCGTGTGGCGACCCCGGTTTTAATTCTTTCGGGTCTCACGGAATCGGAAATGAAGGTCAAGGGGCTCGGCTCCGGTGCTGACGATTACCTGACCAAGCCTTTCAACAAAGAAGAATTGCTGGCGCGCATCCAAGCCATTGTCCGGCGTAGCCAAGGTCACAGCCAATCGATCATCAAAACCGGCAAGCTTGCGGTCAATCTCGATGCCTCCACCGTAGATGTGGGAGGGGTGCCCATCCACCTGACGGGCAAAGAATACGGCATTTTGGAATTGTTGAGCCTGCGCAAAGGCACCACGCTGACCAAGGAAATGTTCCTCAACCATCTCTATGGCGGGATGGATGAACCGGAACTCAAAATCATCGACGTCTTTATCTGCAAGCTGCGGAAAAAGCTCACCGATGCCACGGGTGGCGACAACTACATCGAAACGGTGTGGGGACGTGGCTATGTTCTGCGCGACCCTCAGCAGTCTCCGCAAGCTAAACTGGCTTAAGGCAATTCCGCAAGACTTGGGGGCGAGCCTGTGTGCTTGTACACCCCCAGCCCTGCCTCAACGGGCCATAACTGCTCCGTGAGACCTATGGTCGATTCCGAACTTCCCAAAAACAACACCCCGTCAGGCGCGATCACACCGCCGAGCGCGTCTAAGACTTTACGTTTGGTCTCAAGATCGAAATAGATCAAGACATTGCGACAAAACACCACATCAAAGCGCCCAAGTCCACGTGGGTCCGTTAACAAGTTGAACGCCTTGAAGGTGACCGCTTTGCGAATCTTATCACTGATCCGCCAATAATCGCCTTCTTGCGCAAAGTGCTTCACCAGCATTTGAACGGGCAATCCACGCTGGACCTCAAACTGACTGAAAAGGCCTTCTTTGGCGCGCGCCAACACCGAATGGGAAATGTCGGTCGCGACAATTTCCATATTCCAACCGGACAAGCGGTGGGCTTCCTCGTGAAGAAGCATGGCCAATGAATAAGGTTCTTGCCCGCTTGAGCACGCAGCACACCAGATGCGCATGCGCCGCGTGTCTTTGCGCCGCTGCAACACTTGCGGCAATATTATATTTTTAAAGAGCTCAAAGGGTTCAACATCGCGAAAAAAGAGCGATTCATGGGTGTTCATCGCCTCGGCGATTTCAACCACCAACGCTTCGTTGTGGCGAATTTTAAGCGCTTTCACCATATCGACAATGGTGTCATAACCGTGCTTTCGCGCCACCGGCAAGAGACGCGTATCGATCAGATAGGTTTTATCCAAACTGACAGCCAGACCGGAACGGTCCTTTAACAGGTCCCGAATATAGTCAAAATATTCAGATCCCATAAAATGCCCACCTTTTCTTAAAAGCCCCGACCAAGGCCCCGCTTAAAGCCCGCGCAAAAAGCCGCGTCACTCGATGTGATTTGCAATCGGCAACCCACACAAAACGAAAAAGCGTTATCGGGTCCGGGAAATAAAGTTCGCGACATAACCGGGCAATTCGGTGATCGGCAATACCGCGCTGCACACACCAAGTGTTGCCGCCGCGCCGGGCATTCCCCAAACCACTGAAGTTTTTTCGTCCTGAGCGATCACCGTTCCGCCCGCTTCGACAATATGCGTGGCTCCCTTGGAGCCGTCATTGCCCATTCCCGTGAGAATGACCGCGAACACCCTGGCACCGAAGACCTTCACCACACTGCGAAACATCGGATCGACTGCAGGACGACAGAAGTTTTCGGGCGGGTCTTGATTCATCATCACGACCCGTTGCGGACCTTTTTGGGTGACGATCATATGGTAGTCACCTGGGGCCAAAAGAATTTTACCGGGTTCGAGAACGTCGCCATTTTTAGCTTCGGAACACGGCCAGCCGGTCATGCGCGTGATATGTTCCGCCAAGATGGCCGTAAACGTCGCGGGCATGTGCTGGGTAATGACGATCGGTAAATTGATCGATTTCGGCAGCCCCTTGAGAAATTCAAACAACGCCTGCGGGCCACCAGTGGAACTGCCGATAGCCAAAACATCCGGCTTCGCCGTCCCCGGTTTGCGCAAGACAATTTCGCCGCTGTTGTTGATTTTCCAACCCGTCGGGGCCGTACTCGCTGACACAGCAGCGGCAGGACGCGCCCCAGCACTCGGGGTCGGCAGGGCGGAAGGCGCTCCAATCGGCGCTCTCGGTGCTGCGGGGGCAGCCGGACGCGGTGCGAAATGGCTGCCGGTCGATTGGCGGTGAATCATGCCAAGGTTTTTGACCTTGTCGAGCAATTCACGGCGGAAATCACTTTCGCCACTCAGCTCCCGAGCAGAAGACGGCTTGGGGACATATTCCGTAGCCCCCAAGCTCAACGCTTTCATACTGATCTCGGCATTTCGCTTGGTCAGCGTTGAAGCCATGATCACCTTGATATTGGGGTCGGCCTTCAACAACAACGGCAACGCCGTCAGGCCGTCCATCACAGGCATTTCAATGTCCAAAATGATGACGTTGACTTCGCCTGGGTGACGGGTCAAATGATTGACCGCCAACTGGCCGTTGCTGACGGAAGCCGAGACCGTCACACCGGGATCCCCCTCCAGAATGCGCGTAATTAAGCCGCGAATAACTGCGGAATCGTCCACGACCATAACCCGTAAAGGGTTCTCACTTTTAGGGGTTTGCGCCGTATCGTTCACGCCAAATATCCATTCATGGAGTTAAATCAGAAATTGAGAATTTCGCTAGAGTAACCCAACTTGGGTGAATTTAGCCTGAATGATTTCACTGTCGAAGGGTTTCATAATGTATTCATTCGCGCCGGCTTCGATAGCTTCTTGAATATGCTCGATATCGTTTTCCGTGGTGCAAAACACCACCACCGGAAGATTTCCGTTCGGCAGCGCGCGCAATTCCCGCAGATATTCAATCCCGCTCATCACGGGCATATTCCAATCCAGCAAAACGGCATCCGGCATATTCGCCTTACACGCGTCCAAAGCTTGTTGGCCGTCAGCGGCTTCCACCGTTTCGAACGCGAGGTCATGAAGGATTTTTTTCGCGACCATGCGAATGACCTTGGAATCATCAACAATGAGACAAGATTTCATAGAGCCCCTGATATCTGCAAACCAAATCCATTGACCCTTTTACTTGCTCCAGCAAAAAAGTCACCTATAGCAACGAATAGCGCAATACAGGCTTAAAGATAAACCTTTTTTGCACAAAAAAGGCCCCATCTGAAAAGGAAGGGGCCTTTTATGATGGTTTTGCGCTTAGATGGTCACGCTATTAACAGTCATGGCCAGGGAACGCACCAATTCGTCCCGATCCGATTTGGCCACATAGTCGTTAAAGCCAACAGCGCGGCCGCGTTGGAAATCACGGTCCGTGGCGTGTGCCGACAGGGCAACCATTGGAATTTCACCCCAACGGGGGTCGCGACGAACTTCTTCGGCAAAGGCAAAGCCATCCATTTCAGGCATTTCGATGTCACTGATGATGACGTCAAAACGGCTACCCTTATCACGCATTTTCAGAGCTTCCGTGGCGGATTCTGCGGTTGTAACGCTGAACCCGGCAACCGACAGGATGGGCGCCAATAAATTGCGAAAGAAGGGACTGTCATCAACCAACAAGGCATGCTTACCAGCAATCAAACCGCTGGCGTCCTCTTCCGAGCCACCGAACCAGTCGGGGAACGCCTGGGTCAAATAATACCCGGCGTCGATCACATCCGTCGCTTTGCCATCAATAACGGCAGAACCGATCAATCCGGGACGGTTCGCGGTGATTTCGACCTTCAACCGATCCTCGACGATATCGACGATTTCATCGACCACCAGCCCCATGGACCGTTCTGATTCGGTAAACACCAAAACAGCTTGGCGACCGTCATATTTCCACTCGTGACCCGCACTGAAGGGGATCAGCGGCATCAGTTGACCACGGTACTGAACCATATGCTCACCGTGGGCGACTTCCACCTCCGTCATGTCAATTTCTTCAAGACGCGCAACCAACGCCAACGGCACGGCTTTAAGCTCGTCCCCACCGGCACGGAAAATCAACATGGAGACCCGTTCGTCGCCCTGTTTGCCAAGACTTTCCTCGGCGGCTTTTTCTGTTTGCGGCCCAACGCTGACTTCGCCCGTGGAGGCGGCGATGCCGTTGGGGTCCAAAATCATAATGACCGAACCGTCACCCAAAATCGTGTTGCCGGAATAGACCGGAATATCGCGCAAAACCGGCGAAGTCGGCTTGACCACAATTTCTTCGGTGTCGAAGACCCGGTCGACGATAATGCCAAAGCTGTAGGTGCCGACTTGGGCGACGATGATAAAGGTTTCTTCGGCGATTTTTTTGCTGCCGCCCGTCGACAGTTTCAACAGATCGCCCAAGTGCACCAACGGCAACAAACGATTGCGCAAACGCAAAACCGGGCTTTCGTTGATGACTTCCACCGAATATTCAGACCGCGCAGAAGCCCGCACCAATTCCAAAACGCTGATTTGCGGAATGGCAAACTTTTCACCGCAGCTTTCCACGATCAACGCGGCCACAATGGCCAACGTCAGGGGAATTTTAATGGTGAACGTCGAGCCTTTGTTCTCTACGGATTTCAGTTCGATTGTGCCGCCAATTTTTTCAATATTGGTGCGCACCACGTCCATACCGACGCCGCGTCCCGACACACTGGTGACTTTTTCAGCGGTCGAGAACCCGGCCTTAAAGATGTACTGCTGAATCTGCTGATCGGACAAATCATCCAGTTCGGATTCCGTCAACAGACCGTTGGAAATACACTTTTCGCGAATGCGCTGCATCGGCAAGCCTTTGCCGTCATCGGCGATGTCGATGATGATGTGGCCGCCTTCGTGATACGCGTTCAAGGTGATCATGCCGACTTCTGGCTTGCCCATGGCAACACGATCTGCAGGTGTTTCAAGGCCGTGATCGGCTGAATTTCGCACCATGTGGGTCAACGGATCTTTGATCAGATCCAGAACCTGGCGATCCAGTTCCGTTTCCGCGCCCAACATCTGCAATTCAATTTTCTTGCCCGTTTCCAAGGACAGATCGCGCACAATACGGGGCAGCTTAGACCATGCATTGCCAATGGGCTGCATGCGGGTTTTCATCACGCCTTCTTGAAGGTCGGTGGTGATGTGGCTCAAGCGCTGAATGGGAACCGTAAATTCACTGTCTTCGCTGCCGCGTATCATCTGCAAAAGCTGGTTGCGGGTCAGCACCATTTCGGAAACCAAGGTCATCAGGTTTTCCAAAACGTCAACGTTCACACGCAACGAAGCGGTAACGCCCCCACCCGCATCTGCCTTGGCGGGCGGTGCAGCCTTAGCGGCCGGTTTTGCAGCAGGGGTTTTGGCCGGAACCGATGCGGCGGCGGCAGGAGCCGGCGCGGGTTTAGGCGCAGGGGCCGGAGCAGCCTCAGCCTCAGCCATGTGTTCCATTTCCGCGTTGGCAGCGGCATCAGCGGCAGCATCTGCAGCAGCAGAGCCACCCCCTGTCGCTTCTTCGTACTCAGCCAAAAGCTCGGCAGCGACGGGGAAACCGCCATCCGAAGAATGCGAAGAGCCCGTATCGCCGCCTCCCGTGGCCGTTTCGTATTCGGCAAGCAACTCAGCCGCGACGGGGAAACCACCGCTCGAGGTCGTCGGACCCGATGAATCGTCCCCACCACCGGTGGCTTCTTCATATTCAGCCAGAAGCTCTGCCGCAACGGGGAAGCCGGCATCACTGGTCTTTGGACCGGAAGCGGCCGCAGGTGCCGCAGCCGCAACGGCGGGCGCAGCAGCAGGGGCACTTTGACCACTGGCCAAGGCATTGAGTTGAGCAATCAGTTCGGCATCATCGCCTTCGGGTTCCGCCGCCGTTTCCGCCAGTGTTTCGACCAACCCACGAATGGTGTCGATACACAAAAGAACCAGCGACACACCAGCGGGCGTCACTTCCAATGCACCATCGCGATATTTATCCAGGACGTTTTCGCCAGCATGAGCAACCGATTCAAGGCGCGGCAAGCCTAAGAAGCCGCAGGTGCCCTTGACGGTATGAACGAGACGAAAAATATTGCCCAAAATCGCAGCGTTTTGCGGGTCTTTTTCAAACTCCACAAGCTGCATATCAACCAAGTTAATGCTTTCCGAGGTTTCTGTAATAAATTCGCTTAAAAGATCGTCCATAACTGGATCCCCAGGTGCATGTTCAAGAGGTGCATATCCAAAACGCACATATTATCATGCACGATGTCGTATGCGGTGCCTTAGGCGTAGATGACAGTTATAATCCCTTTAGATCAATCTATCATCTTATTATTATCAGATATTAGCGCCCCTATTCGTGTGAACCAAATTTTTTCTACGCCAATCGCTCAATAAACGCCGAATAAAATGAAAAAAACCTTACACAGCTGATTATAAAAGGGCTGCCAGTTGGATTTCGTCGTCCCCGGCGGACATGAATTCCAATTCCGCCCCCAGCACATCGGCCAAAATAGCGGTGAAATACCCGTGCACCGTGCGTGCGTTCAGCATCTCGGTATCCGTTTTTGCCAAAAGTGCATCCTCCATTCCCGGGCGCAGGCTTGCCCCTACGCCCTGAACGGAGACGGCAAACCCCAACTTTGCGCCGATTTCCGAGACTTCGATACGCAACACACCGCCACGCGGCAAGGATTCCGAGGCAATGAGGCACAGATTCAGCAAAATTTTGCCCGCATTCAATTTTATCCGCGCATTTTGCGCCTCCCACACCACCGAGACCCGCCCCCCTTGAACAAAATTAACGACCAAGGCCTTCAGTTCATCGATGGTGATGGTATCGTCTTCCCCTCCGCCCAAACCAAACGCGACGCGAAAAAAGGCCAAGCGGCTGGCGCATTGGGCCGCGCTCATGGCGATCACATCCAACGCTTGTTCGTCAGCCATCGTCGAGTCTTCGCTCAACAGTTCCGCACCAGTGCTGAGCGCGCTGACGCCCCCTGCCAAGTCGTGACAGACCCGCGAGACCAAAAGTTGTGCCACCCGATGATCAATGTTCATGATTTTTACCCTTAGAAGTCCTATATTTCTTATTATTGACTTGGACTTACCAAAGTCGCAAGGGATCACACGTATTATGGGGCCAAAACGTCACAAAGGGGTTGAGCGTCCAAAGTCAACCCGCCCGCACCCAAAAGTTCGCCACCCATCGGATGGCGAACTGGGTGACGTGCGCGCTCTTGTGGGCGATACCCCCAAAAACCGAGATTTGCTGATTGAACATCTGCACAGCCTCAATGACCATTTTGGCCATCTCAGCGCCGGACACATGGCCGCCCTGGCGCAACTGTTGGCTCTCGCCCAAATCGATGTCTATGAGACCGCGACGTTTTATGCCCACTTCACCACCTTAGGCGAAGGCGAAACGCCGCCCCCGGCGCTCACCTTGCGCATCTGCGACGGTCCAGCGTGCCGGATGGCGGGGGCGAAGGCGCTGTTGACGGAAGCCCTTGAAGCCTTTGGCGATCAGGTGCGGGTCTGCCCTGCCCCCTGCCAAGGTGCCTGCGACACGCCCCCATCAGCCATTTTAGGGCAATCGCGCATCACCGCACCGACCCTCAGCACCTTAAAAGCGCACATCGACGCAAACGACGTATCACCGCCAAAGCCCGCTCCCCTGCCCCCCTTGAACATTCCAG
>NZ_MCGG01000016.1 GCF_001746755.1 Magnetovibrio blakemorei
AACCTCGCCAATCAAACCGCAAAGGCGACGGAAGAAATCTCAGCACAAGTCGGCGCGATCCAAGGCGCAACTCAAGACGCCGTTAGCGCCATTAAAACCATTGGCACGACCATCACCCGAATAAGCGAAATCGCTTCGACCATTGCCTCAGCCGTCGAAGAACAAGGCGCAGCCACACAAGAAATCGCGCGCAACGTTGAACATGCGTCCAGCGGCACGGCTGAAGTGTCTTCGTCTATTCGCGAAGTCAATCAGGCCGCCGAGGACACCGGGGTTGCCGCCACCGACATCCGAACGGCGGCGCAAGACCTCAGCAAACAATCCGATAGTCTCAGCACAGAGGTCGCGAACTTCCTCAAAGCCATTCGGCCCAAGCCTGAAGATCTTAATTAGGCTCCGGCCCCCCCTAAACTCAACAAAAAGGCCGGGAGAAACTCCCGGCCTTTTTGTTGCACCCCGATGTTCGAAGCGCGTTATTCACCGCGCACGTCCTCGACCATATCCTCAAGGCGCTCTAAATCTTTGACCACCAAGGCGTCCTTCTGGCGTTCGACAATACCTTTTCGCGCCAAATCACTCATCACTCGCGCCACGGTCTCGCGGGTGGTGCTGACCCGCGAGGCGACGTCTGAATGAACCGGAATGGGCTGAATGACGGCGGTCATATCATCTTTCGTCACTTTGCGCGCCAAGCTCAACAAATCCGCATGAACCCGGTTGTTGGCCCCCAAGGTCGACAAATCCATAATGCGTAGAGTTGACGTGCGCACCAAGTAGGCCAGGTGCTTCATCAACTTCAACGCAATTTTTGGATGGCTCAAAATCATGCGCTGAAACTGATCGGACGGCAACGAAGCGATGCGCGCTTCCTCCAGGGCCATCACGCTGGCGGAGCGCGGCAAGCCATCGATTGCGGCAAGCTCGCCAAAGTGCCCGCCCGGTTCCAAATCATCAAAGGTGATTTCCCGACCCAAAAGGGAATAATTCACCACTCGAACGCGTCCCGATACGACAAAAAAGATGTCGTTGCTATCGGAGTGCTGATCAATAATCTGCTCACTCGCGCCGTATGTTTTCCATCTGCAATTTTTCTCAACGACGGCGATTTCTCCGTCATCAAGTTCGGACAGCAATCGAATTTCTCTCAGCGTATCGACCACGCTTTTTCTCCTTATGGGACATACGTGCGTCTACAATTTTGTCAGAAAGGGCAGTATGCCTCAAAACAGTTAACCAATTTTTGATGTTTATTCACAACACTGTTGATATACAAGGTTGTCTTTTGAGTGCTCTTTCGTTCGCCTGTAATTTGATTTATACAACAAAATCAATGCTCGCAGGTAAAAATTGATTCGCAGTTGCCTCTGGAAGAAATCCGAATCAGAGGCGGAGAAGGACCAAGAATCATGGCAAAACCGGCCCCACTGGCCGAGCCTCAAGGGCCAAACCATTCCCCAAACGAAAATCGTGATGGGGTTTTTAACACGCCCGCTGATGCGGCTCCCATCCCTGCGCGCCCGCAGGCCCCTCGTGTTGAAGCACGTTCCCTCAGGGGCACGTTCGCAAAATCCATTTGTTCCGCGCACGGACTGGCGACGCGCAAAGATCGTGAGGCCTGCGACGATGGTGTGCCGTGTCATTGTTTGTCGGAGTGCATGAACCAAGCCGATGCGACGATTCGCTACTTGGAACTGCGCCGGGCACTGATGACAACCGACGAGAACCATTAGGGCCGGAACCTACACGACCACCGCCACGCCACCCCGACGAGGATCGCCCCCGCCGGACAACGCACCTGTGCGGCCGTTGTATTCCACGGCATGCACGCCGCCAAAAAACAGATTCAGCTCACCCCACACCTTACATTCATCAAACGCTTTGATGAGTTGCTCTCGCACGCCTTCATCAAAGCCCGCTTCGACATTCAGCAAACCGCGCTCATAGTGGATGCGCGGCAGTTCTACGGCTTCTTCAATATGCGCCCCAAACGACAGCAGGTTCAAAATCACCTGCAACACCGCTGTGCGGATGCGGTTAGAACCGCCAGATCCCAGTGCCGTGATCAAACCATCAGAGCGCAAAATCAGACTTGGCGCCATCATCGACGACATCCGCGTGTCAACAGGCCACTGATGAAAGCCCTTCGGGTTGATATCTTCTTCGCCCAGCATGTTGTTCAGCACGATGCCCGTGCCCGGTATGACGTAGCCTGAGCCTTCGCCGTTGGAAACCGTCATGGAAACGGCATTGGCGTCTTTGTCGATGACGCTGATGTGGGTGGTGCCCCGATGCGAGGCTGGGCGGCCCAAAATTTCAGTCCGGTAGCGGGCGACGAATTCCGGTTCCAGAACGGACTTTGAGCCCTGTTCAGGATGTTCATTGAGGCCGCTTTCAACCCGCGCCTGATTGCTCAAGGCCATCACCTGAGCCAAACGGTCCAGATGTGTGAACGAACCAAAGTCCAATTGCCCCAACCCGGTGTCGGCAATCAGCTTTAAGGCAAAAGCAATCAACGTGCCGCCCACCGAGGGCGGCGGATTGGTGAAAATCCGTGCCCCTTCAAAGTCCACTCTCAAGGGGGCGCGTTTGATGACGGCGTAGTTTTCAAAATCGGTGCGGCGCAAATGTCCGCCCAAGTCTTCACAATCTCTTGCCACTTGGGCCGCGACTTCGCCCCGATAAAACAAATCGTCGCCTTCGCTGGCCAAGGCTTCCAGGAAATCGGCTTTGGCGGGGACCTTCATCACTTCGCCCGCGCGAATCAGCTGACCGGGATGGGATGGGCTGGCGTATTGGGCCCGACACGCAGGCGTAGACTTATAAATCGGGGCAACAATATCAAAAACAGAGGCCTGCAACGCCGACAGCTTAAAGCCAGACCGGGCCAAGTCGATGGCGGGCTGAAGGATTTCACGCATGGGCATGCGGCCCAGTTCGCGGTGAACGTCGAATGCCCCTTTGACGATGCCCGGTGTGGCGATGGAACCCACGCCGATGTGAAATTCTTGGGTCACCGTGCCGAAATCGGCATCTATGGGCTGAAAATCAACTTCATCGCATTTGCGGCGAGGGGTGTGGGCAAAAAAATCATATAGCACAGGCGCCGTCGTTTTGGCCGAAGACGCCAACAAAAACCCGCCGCCGCCCAAACTGGACAGCACTGGCTCGGCAACGGTTGAGGCAAACAACCCCGCCAACGCAGCATCAAACGCATTGCCGCCCGCTTTCAAAATTTCCGCCGCCGCGCGGGTGGTCTCCCTGTCCCCTGCGGCGATGGCTCCATATTTGCTCAAAACAGACGATCTCCTTAAAGGCCCCTCAGCGACCCTAACTATTGATCCCGGGACAAACAATAGGGTCGGGACCGAATAGACCGGAAAAATTCGTCGTATTTCCAACACATTTTTTTGGCTACACTCCTCCCATGACACCACAAATGATTCCCCTCTTTGCGATAAGCCTCATGGTTGCCGGATGCATTGCACAGGCCAGCCCGGAACTTTCGTCCTCTGAAACAGAGCGTAAACTGAGCGACACCGCCTGTGTGCCAGCAGGGACATGGTACGACCCGGCCACCCAGCAAACCCTGGGCAACGATCAAATCATCAAGCGCATGCAAGACAAAGACATTGTCTTGTTGGGGGAAACCCATGTTATCGCCGACCACCACCGCTGGCAGGCGCAAACCATCGCCCAGCTTTATGCTCAGCGCCCCAACATGATTTTGGGCTTTGAAGCCTTTCCCCGCCGGGTCCAAAGCGCCCTAGACCAATGGGTGGCCGGAGACCTCAGCGAGCAAGAATTTCTCAAAGCCAGCGATTGGGAAACAGTGTGGAAATTCGACGCCAGCCAATACATGCCCCTGTTCCACTTTGCCCGCCTCAACCGTGTGGCCATGGTGGCGCTGAACGTCGATCGCGCGTTAACCCGCGAAGTGTCACTCAAAGGCTGGAAAAACATACCCTCCGATGACCGGCGCGGCATTGGCGATCCAGCCCCCGCCACGCCTGAATATCTCAAAATGCTGAGCGACGTTTACGGTCAACACGACAACCGTGAAGGCAAGAAAAACGGCGACCCCAAAGGTCCTGACCTGACCGATCCGATGTTTTCCAATTTTGTCGATGTCCAGCTGACCTGGGACCGCGCCATGGCCGAGGCGGCTGATACGGCCTTAAAAGATGCCCGCCGGGCGGGACAGGACGCGCGCATCGTCGCCATCATCGGACGCGGCCATATGGATCATTTTCTCGGCATTCCAGCCCAGCTGAAAGACTTAGGCCACAAAGATGTCGGCGTTCTCTCCCCTTGGGATCAGTCTCGTCCCTGTTCCGAACTGGTCAGCCCGAATGGCATCCCGGTCGCCGATGCGGTGTTCGGCGTTGCCTTCACAGACGCCATGATGGGAGCTGAAAAACCCAAACTGGGTGTGATGATCGAAGCCTCTGAGACAGGCGTGCGGGTTGACGAAGTGATCAAGGACTCCATCGGCGAAGCGGCAGGCCTCAAACAAAACGACATCATTGTGCAGGCGGCCGGAACAAAACTGACGCAAGCCAGCACCTTGGTGTCCATCATCAAATCCATGAGTCCCGGAACCTGGCTGCCGTTAAGCGTCAAGCGCGGCAAAGACACCCTTGAACTCATCGCTCGTTTTCCAGCCGGTCTCGAAGAGCCCAAAACACCCGGACCCAAATGATGCGGTTATGGGCTTTCCTCTTAAACATACTCGTCTTAACGGGATCGACCTGGGCTGTTGAGGCCCTAGCCGACGTAGCGCCTGTTCATCACATCGCGACGGTCCGAATTGATCCCGCTCAAAACCAGATTGACGTCGTTGACACCCTCACCTTGACCGCCCAGGGCCTAACGCATTTTCGCCTCTCGTCCACGTTCAAGGTGAGCAGCGCCAAAGTGGACGGCACAGCGGTTTCCTTCAGCCGAACGCAGGACCGCCTATCCTTGCGCTTAAAGGGCCCCCATACCGTAGAGCTCAGCTACGCCAGCCGAGAGCTGCCGTCGTTGGATGATGAGGGCGGCTTTATCGACCCTGACTGGCTGGCCCAACCCGATGATCGCCTCGCCACCTGGGGGATTAAAGGCTCAGTGCCCAACGGTCAAAAGTTCGTCGTACCGGGGCGCTTGGTCGATGAGACGGAGACGGATGGGGGCTACACCGCCCAGTTTGAAAGCCTCACCCCATCGGCCTCACCGATCCTGATCACGGGGCCGTATCACGTGCACGAGTTGATGGCGAACGGGGTGCGCCTGCGGACCTATTTCCATGCAGAGCTGGCGGCCCTTGCCAATGATTACCTGAACGACACGGCTGGCTATATCGACGGCTACGCGGCCACAGTCGGGCCCTATCCCTACCCTGGATTTTTCATTCTGTCCGCCACCCACCCGGTGGGTTGGGGCTTGCCCGGCATGACCTATATGGGGCGCCGCGTGCTGGCCTTGCCGTTTATCCGCACAACCTCATTGCCCCATGAAATTTTGCACAATTGGTGGGGCAACGCCGTGGAGGTCGATTACCAAAAGGGCAACTGGGCGGAAGGTCTGACCACCTATCAGGCCGACCACGCCATGGCTGAAAAGCTGCGCCCCGGTGCGGCCCAAGAGATGCGCCAGGAATGGCTGCGAAATTACGCTGCATTGCCGCGTGAGAGCGATCAGGCCCTCAGCGCTTTTCGCTCCAAGACCCATGACGCATCCCAAGTGGTGGGCTACGGCAAGGCCGCGTTTGTCTTTCACATGCTGAAAACCCAGTGGGGCGAAAACGTCTTCAACAAGGCCTTGCAACGATTCAATCGGGACAACACCCGCAAAGTCGCGGGTTGGGCTGACATTAAGGCGGCGTTTGAAGCCGAAACCCAACAAAACCTCTCGGCATTTTTCAGCGCCTGGATCGAGCGGTCCGGCGCGCCGGAACTCACCCTCAGCGACGCCACCAACACAGACGGCGTGCGTTTCACCCTTAAGCAAATCCAGGATGGCCTGGCGTATCCGTTAAACATCCCCATCGACATTGAAACGCCGCAGGGCATTCAGCGCCACGTTGTGAACCTTGTCACCAAAAGCCAGACCTTTTCGTTTGCGACTTCGGCCAAGGCGACGGCGGTGCGCGTTGACCCGGACACGGACGTGTTTTTGCGCCTCAACGCCGCCGATATGCCCCCCATCTTGCGCGACATCACCTTGGACCCAACCGCCCAAGTGGTGGTGCTGGGCGACGGCGTGGTTCAAGAACTGGGCACTGAATTGGCGCAAAGTCTGCTTCAACCAGCCGACCCAGGAGATGGCGACAAAACCGTCCTCATCGTTGGCCTTCAGGCCCCCGTGCGAACCTATTTGGCACAACACCACTTGCCAGCCGTTCCCGAACGGATTGCGGCACAAGGCGACGCCCGCGCGTGGACGGCACGCGATGGTGCTGGCCGCACTTTGTTGGTGGCGGAAGCCTTAGATGCGGACGGCCTGAAGGCGCTCACTCGCGTCTTACCCCACTACAAAAAGCGCAGTTATGTGATTATGCAAGACGGTCAAACCTTCGACAAAGGCACATGGCCGGCAAAACTCCAGGCGTTGACAGTGCACTTTGAGTAGGGAAAAAGGCATAAAAGCGAATAAATTAAGCCGCCAACAGCAAGCCCATCAGGCCGATCAGGGCACCCGCGCCAATGCCGAAGGCGTACAAGGTTACCGTTACGACACCGTTAAGCCTGCTTTGCGCCTGCAAATCTGCTGTAGCGGTTTCATTGTTCATCGGTCTTAACCTTCGTTTATCCTTATGGGGATGGCGCAATGTGTGTTGAATAGAGAACCATAAGGCCTCATGGTTAACGTCAGGTTAGCGGGGCTCAGAAGCGGGCCGCACTTGCCCAAATGATCGTTTTCGGCTACACAGCGAGCGGTTGGTTCGGTGTAGTTCCCTACGGAGTCGTCTCTGAACCTTTAACACGTGAATTGAAGCGCCAAAGTTCCATGAGCCAAAATACCGAAAAGGCCCTGCTCCCCGCAGGCATGCAGGATGGTCTGCCGCCCGAAGCTGCCCGCGAAGCAGATGCAGCAGGGCGTTTGGTTGCGCATTTTGACGCCTGGGGCTATGGCCGCGTCAAACCGCCGTTGATGGAATTTGAAGAAAATTTGCTCTATGGCTCCGGCTTGGCCATGGCGGAACAGACTTTTCGCGTTCAGGACCCGGTCAGCCAGCGCATGTTGGCGTTACGCCCCGATATGACGTTGCAGGTCGCGCGCATTGCCGGTTCACGGCTCAGCAATTCACCGCGCCCTTTGCGTTTGGCGTATTCAGGCCAAGTGGTACGGGTTAAAGGCTCTCAGTTGCGCCCCGAACGCCAATTCGGCCAAGTCGGCGCAGAACTGATTGGCCCCTCCAGCCCGGCAGCAGACGTCGAAGTCGTGCTGATGGCCGCCGAAGCGCTCGAATCCATTGGCGTGCAAAACCTCAGCATCGACTTAGGCTTACCCACCTTGGCGGCGCAAGTGGTGCAAAACTGCCCCTTCACCGAGGCCCAAGCCCGCGATCTGCGCATTGCGCTCAACCGCAAAGACAGCGCGGGCGTCGCGGCCTTTGCAGACGTTCTGGGCGACAAGGTCTTGGCCGCACTGCTCGGCATGCTGGACGCGGTTGGTCCCGCAGCAACGGCACTGAAAAAATTGAACGCCATTGACTTGGACGGGGATGCGAGCGCCCTGCGCGCCCATCTGGCTGCCGTCACGCATGGCGTCCTCAGCGCCAACAACACCATTCAATTGACCATCGATCCGGTGGAAAACCGCGGATTTGAGTATCATACAGGGGTAACATTCGCACTGTTTGCCCGCGGGGCTTCGGGTGAATTGGGCCGTGGCGGACGCTATGAAGCGGGCGGCGTTGGCGCTTTGGAAGACGCCACCGGCTTTACGCTGTTCATGGACACCGTCTTGGATGCCCTGCCCCAGGCTGCGGCGCAAAGCTGCGTCTATCTGCCCTTCGCCACGCCGCCCGCGGATGCCCGCAAGCTGCGCGCAGAGGGCTGGCGCACCATCACCGGCTTGGATGCAAACGCAAACGAATCAAACGACGACCAGGGCGAAGCCCGGCGTCTTAACTGCACACACCTGCTTGAAGGCGGCAAAGTGCGTGCACTCAACGAACTTACAGGGAATGAGGGGTAAATCATGGCCAACGTAGTGGTCGTCGGCTCGCAATGGGGCGACGAGGGCAAGGGTAAAATTGTCGATTGGCTGTCTGAACGCGCCAACGTGGTGGTGCGTTTTCAAGGCGGTCACAACGCGGGCCATACGCTGGTCATCGATGGCGTCACCTACAAATTGCACATCCTGCCATCGGGCATCGTGCGCAAAGGCACCTTGTCGGTCATCGGCAATGGTGTGGTCCTGGACCCCTGGAACTTGCTGCAAGAAATCGATAATCTGCGCGGCCAAGGGGTCGAAGTCAGCCCCGAAAATCTGAAAGTCGCGGAAAACGCACCGTTGATTTTGCCGCTCCACGCCAACTTGGACCAAGCCCGTGAAGAAGCTTTGGGCAAAGCCAAAATTGGCACCACCGGACGCGGCATCGGTCCGGCCTACGAAGACAAAGTCGCACGTCGCGCCATTCGCGCCGGAGACTTGGCCGATGAAGATCTCATCAAAGCCAAAGTCGAAAAAATGCTGTTCCACCACAATGCCCTGCTGCGCGGCCTCGGTCAGCCAGAACTCATCGGTGCCGATATCGTTCAGGCGTTGATGGAATTGGCTCCCAAATTATTGCCCTACGTGGACACCACCTGGATGGTTCTCGACGAAGCCAAAAAAGCCGGCAAGCGCATTTTGTTTGAAGGCGCGCAAGGCACCATGCTCGACATCGACCACGGCACATACCCGTTTGTGACCTCGTCCAACGTTGTCGCCAGCCAAGCCGCCGCCGGATCAGGCATGGGCGCAAACGCCATCGATTACGTCTTGGGCATCACCAAAGCCTACACCACCCGTGTCGGTGCAGGTCCGTTCCCAACTGAATTGTTCGACGACGTCGGCGCGGGCCTGGGCAAGCGCGGACACGAATTCGGCACCACCACGGGTCGTCCGCGGCGCTGCGGCTATTTTGACGCTGTACTCGTTCGCCAAGCCGTTAAAGTTAATGGAATCAGTGGTATAGCCCTGACGAAGTTGGACGTTTTGGACGGTATGGACGAGCTGAAAGTGTGTGTCGGCTACAACCTGAACGGCAAGCGAATCGATCACCTGCCGGCCTCGACCAAGGATCAGGAAAACGTCGAACCTATCTATGAAATCATGGAAGGTTGGTCCGACAGCACCTTTGGTGCCCGGTCCTGGGCGGATTTGCCTGCCACGGCCGTAAAATACGTGCGCCGCATTGAAGAGCTGATCGAAGCCCCGGTGGCACTTTTGTCGACCAGTCCGGAACGCGACGACACGATCTTGGTCCGCGATCCCTTTGCGGATTAAAATCTACACCGCCCTGCTGAGCACGGGCCACTCCGTTCACCTAAACTCAGAACCTCCCGCGCCGCCAAACGCGGGAGGTTCTGCGTCTAAAGACGTTGTTTTTTATAGCCTTTTAAGATAACCTATCAGCCTGTTTCAAATGCTCGTAGAATTCGAGCTGGAGGACCTTGATGGTTGATGCCCTGAACCAGGCCGTAGAAACGGCTGAAGCTCAGACGGATGCATCGCTTCCCCATGTGGGAAGCGATGGTGTTTCTGCGCCCCCATCCCCCTCTCCAGCCACACCAGCACCTGAAATCAAACCGGCGAACGGGGCCCCTGCAAAGACCTCTTCCACGGGCATTCCTGAGCCGGACCGTGGCGGACCGCTGCCGCCGCTTGATGATGCGCTGTTTCCACCGTGTGCGCTGAACGATCGCTATCTCATTTATCCATCCAAGGCGCTGCCTGACCTCAACTCTCCACAAGCTTTGGCCTACAAGGCCGAAGACCGCCGCGAACCCGGCCGCCCCATTTTTGCTCTCATCTGCAAACCGGGTCTGCCCATCCGCACGGGTCTGCTGAAAGAACTGCGGACACAAGGCATTCGTGGCATGCTGCCAATGCTTGATTTCGGCCCTCTGTTTTGGTCACCCATTGACCAGACCACCATCGCCATCGTTTTTGATCGGCCATTGGGTGGGCGCATGCTTCAGTCAACCGCTGATCGATTTACTCGGATCACCGAATACGAAATCAGCAAAGTGATTTTTGAACCGCTGTCACAAGCCATTTCCGAGTTGGCCGTCATCAGCTACGCACACCGCGCCATCCGCCTCGACAATCTCTTTTACATGGATAAGGAACGTAAAAATCTGGTGCTTGGCGAGTGCCTGACGTCGCCACCCGGATTTGACCAACCCGCCATTTACGAGCCTTTGAACCGCGCATTCGCAATGCCGTCCGGACGCGGTGACGGCATGATTTACGACGATATGTATGCCCTGGGCATTTTGAGTTTGTTTGTCCTTCAAGGCAACAATCCAGCAGCACGTTTCAGTGATGATGAGATGCTCTCCGCCAAAGCGGAAAAGGGCACGTACCAAGCCATGTGCGAAAACGAACGGATTACGGCATCATTGATCGAACCCGTGCGCGGTTTGTTGGCTGATGAAGAGTTTGAGCGCTGGAACATCGAGGCCCTTGATCAATGGCTCAACGGGCAGCGCAAAACACCTATTCAACGCCGTCCGGCAACCAAACCCAAAGCCCCATTCAAGTTCGGCGCGCGCGATCACATGACCGTCCGATCCATCGCGCAGGCGTTCTCAAAAAGCGTTCCTGAGGCCATCAAGATCATCAGAAGCGGCAAATTGGAACATTGGCTGCGCACCAGCATTGATGCCCCGGAGATTGCAGATTCTCTTCTTGAAATCATGACCATACCGAAGGGCCACGAAGCCTCACTCGATGCTGCAGATGATGTTTTGGTTTCTAAGGTTTGCATGCGCCTGGATCCGCACGGGCCCATTCGCTACAAACATTTTTCATTCTTGCCGGACGGTTTCGGCGTCGCGATGGCGGTTGAATATTTGCGCAAGGGCAATTTCCAAATTCCCGGTGAAGTTCTAGCCCGCGATCTCATTGGTTTTTGGGCGGGCGTGCACGAGAAAAAAACCGTTGAAATTTCAGCGATAGAACGCTCATTCATTTCCTTGCGCAACTTTGCCAGGATTAACGAAATGGGCTACGGCATGGAACGCTGCCTCTATGAACTTAACCAAACCTTGCCCTGTCAGAGTCCCTTATTGAACAAGACTTATGTTGATCACATCGACGACTTCTTGTCCGCAATTGATGACATTGCCGATCACACCGATAAGCGTTCAAGGCCCATGGACAAACATATTGCGGCCTTTATCGATACACATTTCAAATATGATGTTACGCCGCACCTGAAGGCACTTAGCGATCCACACGAAGAAACGTCTCTGATCGGCTTGCTCAGCCTCTACGCCTTGATGCAGTGGCGTATGAAAATACCTGCCTTGTATGGATTATCAAGCTGGTTGGGGGGATTGTTGGCACCGGCCATCGGCACCTATCACAGCCGCACGACCCGGCGACACATCGAACAAGAAATTCCGGCACTGGTGCGTCAAGGCAGCTTGCCAGAGCTTTTTGATCTCATTGACAATGCCGATCGACGCACCGTCGACAACTCGGATTTCGAGGCCGCACAAATTGCTTTCGCCCATGCCGAAGTGGAAATCGAAGGCATCGTCGGCGAAGGCATCGATCAAAAGAAGGTCGCCCTTGAAGCCGGCGAACGAACGACTGCCATGCTGGCCATTACCCTTTCGATGATCGCCACCACGGTCATCATTTTTGCAACAACGATGTAAGCCGGAGCAAAAACATGGCACGGCAACAGGCCCAAAACACTGGTCAAGAGGAACTCCGCAGACGGGGTCGCTCTAACTTGACCTGGATCTTGCTGGTGCTGACGTGCTTGGTTGTGTTGGCCGGACCGACCATGGTGGTTCTCTTTCTTGGGATGCTGCCAACAGTGGTGGCTCTGATCATTGATCGCACCAAGCAAAAGAGCACGACCTTTTGCGTCGGCTCGGTTAATTTTATCGGCGTGTTTCCTTTTATTATGACCTTGTGGACCGACATCAATACCTTTGATGCGGCGATCCTCACCGTCAGCGATATCTTCAATTTGCTGGTGATGTATTCGGCTGCGGCCTTTGGTTGGTTTTTATTTCTCACCATGCCGCCCATCATCAGCTCGTTCGTGATCGTTTTGCAGCAACGCAAAGTCGCGCAGTTGCGGGGCGAACAAAAAGACCTCATTGAAGAATGGGGCACTGAGGTCGCTTCCATTGTTGAAATGCGCAAGACCGCAAAGCAAGAACAGCATATGGAGCATGGTGTGGAAGGTACAGGTCACCACCGGGGCCATAGAACCTAGGTCACAACACTGACACGTGAACTTAAAAACAAACCGCCGCACATTCGGTGGCGGCGGTTTGCTAGTGTTCTTAACGGGGTTGCATTTAAGTCAACGAATGTAACGCCCTGTACGTCAAAACCAGATCCAATTCAGGCGGAAATGTTTTGCTCAATCATGGCGTTTTTGACAGACTTTTGAAGCTTCTCAAACGCCCTCACCTCGATCTGACGCACCCGCTCGCGTGAAATCCCAAACGACTTGGAAAGGTTTTCCAAGGTTGCCGGCGTCTCTTTCAAACGCCGTTCGGTGAGGATTGTGCGTTCCCGCGTAGACAAGCCCTTCATCGCGCCTTTCAACAGGCTGCGACGGCGGATCAATTCCTGGAATTCAGACAACTGCTCTTCTTGATTGTCGGTGTCGTCTTCCAACCAGTCTTGCCATTGTTCTTCGCCATCCATGCGCACGGTCGCGTTCAGCGAACTGTCCGGGCCACTGAGGCGGCGGTTCATGTTGACCACTTCAACTTCGGAGACACCCAGACGGGTCGAAATTTTTGTCACGTTTTCCGGCGACAAATCCCCTTCTTCATAGGCCTGCATTTGACCTTTGAGACGCCGCAAATTGAAAAACAGCTTTTTTTGTGCCGCCGTCGTACCCATTTTGACCAAAGACCATGAATGCAGGATATATTCTTGGATCGCAGCGCGAATCCACCACATGGCGTAGGTCGCTAAGCGAAAGCCACGTTCCGGATCAAAACGCTGGACCGCCTGCATCATGCCGACATTGCCTTCCGAAATCAGTTCTGCGATGGGTAGTCCGTATCCGCGATAGCCCATGGCAATTTTTGCCACCAAACGCAAATGGCTGGTCACCATCAGATGGGCGGCGACTTCATCGCCCTTATTTACCCAGTCCTGAGACAACTGCTGTTCCTGTTCCAGGGTCAGCATGGGGAATTTACGGATGTCTTGTAAGTAACGCGTGAGATTTTGCTCGGGCGAAATATCTAATTTCGGCAGCACTTTTGCAGTCGTTGTCATCACATCAATCTCCCAAATCTATGCCCTAGAGCATTTCCAATTCGGTCTCTCTAGGTAATCACTATACGCCTTTTTAGGGGCGCGTTCAATAATACCTTAGTAGAATACTCGGGATATAATGCGTGTCAAACTCTTTCTAATTCACTCTCTATCTCTATGATAAATAAAGGTTTTTCTGCTCTAAAAAATAATTTTTCTTGCGTTTTTGGGTGTAAAAACCCAATTTCATACGCAAACAAAGCTTGATGGTCAAGTTTGTCGACGCATAAGCGCGCCTCGGCATCCAATAGGTTGCGCTTTGAACGCCCGCTCCCGCCGTATACCGGATCGCCAATCAAAGGGCAGCCAATTGACGTCATGTGCACCCGAATTTGGTGGGTGCGCCCGGTCGCCAGCCGACACTCGACCAAAGAGGCCACCGTGCCAAACGCTTTCAATACCTTGTAGCGGGTCAGCGCATATTTTCCGCCCCGCTCCAGTACGGCCATTTTTTTCCGATTTTGCGGAGACCTTCCGATTTGACCTTCAATCTCACCTTTAAGCGGATTCGGAACGCCCCACACCAAGGCCATATAGGCGCGGTCCAAGGAGTGATCGGCAAACTGACGGCTGAGGCCTTCGTGGGCGGCATCGTTTTTGGCCGCGACCATCAGGCCGCCGGTGCCTTTGTCGAGACGATGCACAATGCCCGGTCGTGCCACACCACCAATGCCCGACAAGCTGGCCCCGCAATGCGCCAACAACGCATTGACCAGGGTCCCATCCGCGTTGCCCGCCGCCGGATGAACCACCAAACCGGGCGGTTTGTTGATGACAATCAGGTCGGCATCTTCATAAACAACGTCCAGCGCAATGTCTTGGGGGATGGGTTCGGCCGCAACGGCGGGGGGCACGCAAATGACGTATACATCGCCAGGGCGAGCCTTTTTGGCGCCGTCTGTGACCGTTTCCCCGCCCAGTTCCCCACAAAAACACGGCCATCGTCCATCAAAGCCTTAAGCCGGGCGCGCGAAAGCCCGTCTGCGGCTTCGGCCAGCAGCTTATCTAAACGCATCCCGGCCTTGTTATCAGGCACCTGTACGGTGTATGTGGTTTCACAGATGATGTTTTTCATACTTAGACAATGAAGCGGATTGAAATGATGGCGATGGCGAAGGGTCTGGTGATCGTGATGAGCTTTTTCATCGCTGTGCTGATGGGATTGATGATCTATGGCTTTTACCAGAAGTCGCAAAACCCCAACTATAAAATGTTTCGCTCCGACAATACGCCCCGAGCCCAAGCGGACGCAATGCCTGCGTCGGACAATGATTCGGACTTAGATACAAAACAATCTACACCAACGCAGTCCGGGTCAACCGCTGCTCAGGCATTTGGCGAAATCGACCTTGGCTTGCCCCAAACCGCGCGGGTCATTTCGGCACGTGCCAAACAGGGCCGTTTGATCTTGGTCATCGCACGCAACGGGGAAACGGCCGATCTGGTTGTTATCGTCGACTTGCACAGCGGCAAGGTCTTGGGCCGGGTGAAGACGACCCCGTGATCCACATCAGTCCCAGCCACTGCGCAGACATCACCGCTCAGGCTGAACGGGCGTATCCTTATGAATGCTGCGGTCTGCTGGCGGGGATCATCAGCCCAGACAAGACCGTCACCGTCACCCGTGTGGTGGCCAGTGCCAATACAGTCATCGAGCACCACAAGCCCCCGAACGAGAAAAGCGGGCGCGACAGCTTTGAAATTGATCCGCAAGTGCGCTTTGATCTGATGCGCGCACTCAGCGACACCGATGAGACCATCGTCGGTCACTACCATTCCCATCCCGATCACCCCGCCCAGCCTTCTGAGCGCGACCTTGACATGGCGTTTGAACCGGAACTGGTGTGGCTGATCGTCTCCGTCCGCACCGGGCAAGCGACCGCCCCCCAGGCTTGGCGTCTCAACCGCGACACCCGCAAAATCACCAAGGTCTCGTTAGAGATCTGCGAAAACAGTTGAAAGCCCCGCAAAGGAGCCCTATACCAGCGCTTCACTTGGCCCCAAGTCCCCTTCGTCTAGAGGCCTAGGACACCGCCCTCTCACGGCGGCAACACGGGTTCGAATCCCGTAGGGGACGCCAAGTTTTTCAATATGTTAGCTGCTCAACTGAGCGGCTTTTTTCATTTGTACCCATAAAATACCCATAAGCCGTTCCTGAATTCAGTGCTGGAGGGCTTGTTTTAGGGCCTGACAAAATTTCCCCAACGCCTCGTGCGCGCGTACTTGTCCCCGATTTATCCCAAGTCATTAAGCGCCGAGTGATTCGGGCATGGCCTTCCCAGATGGCGATAAATGTCGCCTGAGCAAGGTTACTAGGTTTAGAGGTAAGCTTAAATTCAGCCCCATCTTGAAATTCGCCTTCTATTTCCATGTGATTTTTCCTTTATTTTTGGGTTGAGCCCATCATCTGAGCAGAAGGTTAACGTGTATCACTAAATCCCACTATTTTAGAGAACACCCGCGCATTCCAGCTACGCTCCCCTATGGTATATTATAAGTGTTCCTGCATTAGGTACCGCTCACCACTCGGAAACGCTCATATCGGTTCCTGCATTGGGTAAGGCGTTGCGCGCCGAGACGCGCGACCTGAAAGAAGCGCTGGCCGAGCAGATGCTGGAGAACCGCCTGCTCAAAAAAAGCATGATAGGGGATGGGGGAGACGAAGAATGAGGTACCCCGCATCCGAAAAGCTTGAAATCATCCGGCTGGTGGAGAAATCCCACCTGCCGGTGCGCCGCACGCTGGACAAGCTGGGCATTCCCAGCACGACGTTCTATCGCTGGTATGACCTTTATCAGGCCTTTGGTGAAGTCGGCCTCGAAGACCGTACCAGCGGCCCCGGGCGGGTGTGGAACCGCATCCCAGACGATGTCAGGGGTCGGGTCGTGGAATTGGCCCTGGACGAGCCGGAACTGAGCCCCCGGGAATTGGCGGTCAAGTTCACCGACACCAAGGGTTACTTCGTCTCGGAAGCCTCGGTTTACCGGCTTCTCAAGGCCCATGACCTGATCACCAGCCCGGCCTTCGTGGTGATCAAGGCGGCCAGCGAGTTCCGTGACAAAACCACGGCGCCAAACCAGTTGTGGCAGACCGACTTCACCTACTTCAAGGTCATCGGTTGGGGCTGGTTTTACCTGTCGACGATCCTGGATGACTTCTCCCGGTACATCATCGCTTGGAAATTATGCACCAACATGCGGGTTGAAGATGTGACGGCAACGCTGGAACTGGCGCTGAAGGCGTCGGGCTGCGACGCCGCCAACGTCGTGCACAGGCCTCGCCTGCTCAGCGACAATGGCCCGTCGTATATCTCCGGCGATCTGGCCGAGTGGCTGGAGGACCGAAAAATGGACCATGTGCGGGGAGCGCCCAACCATCCCCAAACCCAGGGCAAAATCGAACGTTGGCATCAAACCCTGAAAAACCGCATCCTGCTGGAGAACTATTACCTGCCGGGGCATCTGGAAAATCAGATTGACGCCTTCGTCAAACACTACAATCACAAGCGCTATCACGAAAGCCTCGGCAACGTCACGCCCGCCGACGTCTACTTCGGGCGCGACACTGCCATTAAGGAAAGGAGAAAACGCATCAAAAAACAGACCATCCAGAAACGCCGCTTGAACCATCAGCGGCAAGCCGCTTAACATCAACCCAGGTGAGCCAGATCCTCCGTTAAATCAGATGATCGATTGGCCCAAATATTTTGACGACGGACAGAGGGCAATGGCAATTTGAATGTTTGCTGTCATCTAATCGGCTTTAACATATATTTCTAGGTTTCAGAAGATGGAATCATCTACAAAACAACAGCCACACTGTAAACTGTCTAAGGTCCGTTTTTGACCCAAGAGACATTAAAACAAAAGTAGTTTAGGTGCCTTTTCAATAACCTCTGAGAGAATGCGCTCAGCTTTATCCACTTGAATCAATGTACTCTTGTTTAAGCGTGACTTAAATCGTTCGTCTGTCAATTTTATTCGAGCATCATTTAAGGACCTCAGTTCATGAACGAAAACTTCACGAGATCCCAGCGGCAAGTATTCATCGTTGGAAATCGTCGTTAGAAAACTTAACGACCCAGTCAAAACGATACTCCAAATGGCGGCGATAAGATCGTCAAATTTTTCAAGAAGCTCGTCTTTCTCTCCTTGAGGCTGGGTTGCCAAACGCCCTTCGATAATAATGATAAAGGCAAGGTTTTCCGAAACCACGCGCTGAAATTCAAGGAAGTGATACGTGTAAACCTCATCTCCCAAATCTTGCAATTTCTGACTGATTTGTTTGAGGGTATTGACGCGGCCTTCTAGGATGTTAACAAACTCTTCGACCTCTGCACGTCTGTCTGCAATCCTTGCGAGCTCGATAAGTCGTTGCTCCTCAGTCAAACGAGAATTAGGGCGGCTCATTGTGTTTCCCTCGCCTCATTGAGCAGACCCAGATCAGCGGGATAGCGGATCGCCGTCATCACGGGGTGCGGCTTCAGTTCACTATCTTCTACAATTAGAATCATTTTGGACATGTCGTGCGCCTGTATGTTTGGAGGCTGAAACGTCTTGTGCGGTCGTTGTTCACGACCACTGTTTGGAAGACGTGCTGGTGGGTTTGGCCGCAGAGATTGAGAAGCCGACCGTTGACTCGATAACGCTCAACAGGTCCTGCGGTGATACGGGTTTAATCAAGATCTTTGCGGCACCTACCTGGGCAGCCACCTCGTGAACTAGACTGTTATGATCTGACGTCAGAACGATGACCGGGATATGGATGTCATGCAGTCTGAGATGATTCAGAAACTCAATCCCATCCATGTTTTCCATATGAAGATCACAAATGATGATATCTGGGTTGGGGTAGGCCTTTTGGGTAATTTGTTCTACGGCGTCTACGCCGCTTTCGGCCTCATAAACATTGAAAATTTTCAACGCGGCGAGAAGCTGGATAATAATCTTGCGCATTGTTCTTGAATCATCAATGATCAACACACCTAAACCGTCTGAATCTATATTTGGCGCACTCATGTGAAACCTGCCAGGTGAATTTTTAGTGAACGGAATGACGGTGAGGTGCATGGCGAACCACAAGCCTTGCATAGGCCCGCAAAATTTCGGCCCAATCATGGTACTCGTACATCTCTCCTGATTCATTGAATCTTTTTAGGTTTATAAAAATATATTCAAAAGCCCTCCGCTTGCCCTTATTTTTAATAAGCACATCCGCAGCTTGGAGGGGATCAATCTTTGACATAATTTATGTTACCCTGAATCCCTAAAGATTAACAGAGTCTTAATGCTGTGTTGGTTCTGTGGCGCAAGCTGGTGATATGAATCATCCGCAGTTGTATATTGTCCATTGCAAGACGCGCGGGGGGGGGGTAGCATATCCACTTATATTTTGGGGGAATACAATGGCAATTTTAGAATTAACTCTCCTTAAGGGTGTTGCGGTAACAAAATGTGCATTGCTTGGGCTTGCTAAAGTTGGGCTTGCCATGGGCCCGATTGGCGTGCCAATGCTTGTTGTGGGTAGTATTGGTTCACTTATGCTCATGGACCAAGCTGCAGCAAAGACTGCTCAATATATCATCGTGAAGAATACAAGTTGCTAGCCGAATGTCTGGTCGTACTGTAACGCGCTCTCAACTCAGCGATGCCATTTTTAAAGAGGTTGGCCTCTCGCGGAGTGATTGTGGTGCCCATCTGGACAGTGTACTCAACATGGTTACTGATGCCCTAGTCAGAGGCGAGAATGTCAAACTCGCTTCGTTCGGCAATTTTTGCATACGTTCCAAAGGTGACCGCATCGGTCAAAACCCCAAGACTGGAGAAGAAGTCCCTATTTTGTCACGCAAGGTTTTGATATTCCGGCCATCGCCTTCGATGAAGGCACAGATTAACTCAAAACGTACACCCGGTGGCTCATGAACGCTAACGATTTACCGCAAGATATTCGACTTTGGCTTCTGGCTGCCGGCAAAGATACAGGCGTGTTGGAACAAGACGTGCCGCTACCAATGGCCCACGATGCAATAAAACGGGGGCTGGTGCGTGAAGCCTCGGGGGATTGGGTTCTAACAGTTCAGGGGCGCAACGCAATTGACAAACTTTTGAGTAAATTGCCGATGTCTAGAAGGGTAGGACAGCCCCTAACTTAACGCTTGGATTGCGCCCAACAATTAAGACCCCGGAAAGGTAATCGTTAGGATACGGATATGCAGAATGTTCCTCTAACCCCCGATCAAATCTCATGTATTCTTTGGAACGTTAATGCGTTGATGGCCCAGGGCCAGTCGGCGGAGGATGCCTGTCTAAAACTTGGCGTTTCTAAGCTGAACTTTGAGCTCTGGACGCGGGAATACGGGGGGGGGAAACCGGCCTATATCAAATGCCTGGAAGCCTTGGCGGAGATAGATAAGAAAGGTAATGTTCCTGAATTTGTAGCTAAATTCTCCGAATTTCACGTTTACCAACAACAAGGATTTAAGGCGCAAGGGATAAGTTTTAGCCTGAATTTCAAAATTGCACTGTTAACGCGCCTCAGTAAAATGATCGTAGCGCCGACAAAAAAACCTCGAAGCAGTGACAGTGGCGAGTCTTGGGGGAGCGATGGCGGTCAGGCAAATACGCCTTACAAGCGCGCCAATGAAGCCTTGATTGACGAATTTTCAAACATCATCCGTTTCTATATGATGCGCGCAAACAAAGCCGGAACTCCTGTGAACGGAAATCTGGTGTCGGACATTACCCTGGACGTTAAGGGCAAGGTCGGCGAACTGGTGTCCAATGGGCTGCTGGCTCTGTTATCCAATCGTGAACTCAGCCCCAAACAGCAAATCGAACTGAAAGAAGGGTGGTTGCTCTTGGGAAGTTACATTGACCGTCTGCTTCGAATGGGCACTTAAAGGTACGCCATGATTTTTGTGCACCGTTAAAACTACGCCCGCCGCAAAGGCAAAAAAATTTACCAAGGGTGCGGCGCATAAAGCTAATTAGGCTGCTCTATGCCGATGATTTATGATAACGTAAGGGTTCCCAATTGGCGGCGCTTTCGCTGTGTGCCGCACGCCATATCACTGACTTCCGAGTTTGTTAAGGGTTGTCGGACGCGGCTTATCACGTTGACCCATTATCTCCCTTTTGGGGCGGCTTGACCCGCTTTCTCTGCCCGATACCGTCAAACTGATCACCGCCCTGGGTCTAAATTTCGTTCCGATCTGAAGCTCAATCCCCTGACGCTGGGACATGAAACACTGTTTTATTTACGCTCGTGGCTGTCATTTTGCCCCAACTGTAATCTAAAAAATCCAAGAATGCCGTCTGTTAGAAAATAGGGTTCTCTTGGTGTTACTTCGGTACATGCATGTTTTTACGCAGGAAAAAATAAACGCAAATCAAGAATTCTCATAAAGATTTAAGGTTTTGAGTGATGGCCATATGAGTGCTTGCC
>NZ_MCGG01000017.1 GCF_001746755.1 Magnetovibrio blakemorei
GTTGCCTTCACGATTCCCCCCCAATAAATTGCGGACGTATAGTCCAAACTGACATCATCAAACAAAAAAAGACGCACGCAATGGAAGTTAAGTCGATTCTTATCTACTTATTATAGCGCAACATCTAACACTGTCTGCATATCATTTTTACGAGTTACGGTAGAGTTATGGAGACATATGTGAGGTTATGGTGACTCTTATGGGGACAGTTTACTTAATCCCACCCCCACCAATAACCGGGCCCCTTACCTTAGAGGCTTTGCATCCTTCGCATTGACTTCATACGAATAGCCGTTGTGGTCATCGTTTTGGATGTGACCGAGCAGCAAGAGCGCGATGATGTTTCCGGCGATGATGCCTGTGTAGACCGTGTGCTCTTTGAGCTTTTGTGGCGACAGCATGGCTGTGGGTTGGTTTTTGATGTCTTTGATCAGTTCTTCCGTCATCGCTACAAGATCGTCTATGGAAAGCTCACCGGCTTTGACTTTCCGGTAGCCCACATGGCCTGTGACCTCGGCCACCTTCACCGTGGTTTTGATGAGCTGAGGCTCAACCACGCCTGCGGTCAGTCCAATCGCGATCCCTTCAGGTTGATCATTTTTATAGTAATAGGCCGCACTGACAACATGCTGGCTAAAGGCTTGGTTGTACTTTTCGAGGTATTCGTCTGCGTAGCTGTCCATGGGAAGGTATCCTGTCGCTTGGTCGAGTTGGAGAAGCCCTCTTCCCGGCCCGTCGCTTTGCGCTCACTAGTGGGTTTAGTTGTTGCGCCGGGCGTAGCGCACCGCTTCCTGGGCGGCGCGGATGAGGGCTTTGGCTTTGTTGCAGCTTTCCTGGTATTCGCCTTCCGCCGTGGAATCCGCGACCACGCCGCCGCCCGCTTGGGCGTAGAGCCAGCCGTCTTTGATGACCGCGGTGCGCAGCGCAATGCAGGTGTCCATGTCGCCGTCGGCACCGAAATAGCCGATGCACCCGGCATAGATGCCGCGCTTTTCCGGTTCCAGTTCGTCGATGATTTCCATGGCGCGGACTTTGGGCGCACCGGACGTGGTTCCGGCGGGAAAGCCTGCGTAAAGAGCATCAATGGCGTCTTTGTCGGGGGCGATTTTACCTTCCACGTTGGACACGATGTGCATGACGTGGCTGTAGCGTTCAATCAAATAGCTGTCGGTGACTTTGACCGAGCCCACCTGGGCGACACGGCCCACATCGTTGCGACCCAAGTCCAACAGCATCAGGTGCTCGGCGCGCTCTTTGGGGTCGGCCAGCAGGTCTTCTTCCAAGGCTTTGTCTTCGCTGGGCGTGGTGCCGCGCGGGCGGGTTCCGGCGATAGGGCGAATGGTGACGGTGCCCCCCCGCAACCGGACCAAGATTTCCGGGCTGGAGCCCGCCACCTGAAAGCCGCCGAAGTTCAAATAAAACAAAAACGGCGACGGGTTGATGCGCCGGAGCGAGCGATAAAACGCAAACGGCGGCAAGCTGAACGGCAGTTTAAAACGCTGGCTCAGCACCACTTGGAAGATGTCGCCCGCCAAGATGTACTCTTTGGCCTTTTCGACCATGGTGGCGAACGCCGATTTTTCCATGTTGGACACGGGTTCGGGCAGGTCCAGCGTTTCTTCCAACACCGGCTGCGGCGGCAAGGCGCTTTCAAAGTCGGACACGGTTTTGGCCAGACGCGCCTGGGCCGCGTCAAAGGCCTCAGTGGCGCTAACACCGTCGCGGGGATAAACCGGGGTAACGACAAACACCACGTCGGACGCGTTGTCGAAAATCGAAATCACCGTGGGGCGCAAAAACATCCCGTCGGGCACATTCAAAACGTCGGGGTTGGCGTCGGGAATGTTTTCCACCAAACGCACGCTGTCGTAAGATAAATACCCGATCAACCCGGTCGCCATAGGCGGCAGTTCGCCGTGTGCGCCCGCGGGCGGCATCTTGATTTGGCTTTCCGCCAACAAGGCGCGCAGAGATTTCAGCGTGCCTTCGCGTGCGGCCACCGGACAGGTTTGAAAGGCATTGGGGTCCGTCAGCGCGTCTCTATTGATTTCGGCGCTGTTGCCCGTTGCCCGCCACACCACATCGGGACGACAACCGACAAACGAATAACGTCCCCGGTTGGCCCCGCCTTCCACCGATTCCAGCAAAAAGCCCAAATCCTTGGCCCCCACCAACTTGAGATAGGCGGAAACGGGCGTGTCGAGATCGCCCACCAGCGTGGTCCACACCACTTGGGCCTGGCCCGCGCTGTAGGTCTTTTCAAAGTCGGAAATGCCCGGGTTCAGATCCATAATCGGCGTGTTCCTGTACCCGCTTAGAAGGCGTCTGCGATAGCGTTGTGGTTGATGGTGACGTCATACACGCCTTCCAACGCAAAGGCCAACTGCGACAACAAGTCCCCTTGCAGGTCGCCTCTGGCTTTGTCAGCGACGGCCTTGTATTCGGCGCTTTCGATGTTGGAGTTGGCCTGGACGATGTCCGTCAAACGCGCCACAGTGTGTGCGCCGGTGCCAGCCGCCGAGGCCACACCGCCGGAAGACAAGGTGAACAGTTCGCGGATCAGGTTGGCGGGCAAGGCATTGTTTTGCAAGCCTTTACCTTCACGGGTGAAGGGCTGGGTGGTGGTGGCGCTAAACCCAATGGCCGCGGCCACGTCGGCAGCGCTTTCGCCCGCCGTCATGCGGTCCTTGGCGACCTGGGCCAGCCCCGCCGCCATTTGGCTGCGTTGTTGATTGCTCCAGGCCTCGCTCACGTCTTTCATGACGGTGTCCAGCGGACGCAACGCGGGCGGCGTGACGCCATCCAAGCGCACCACAACAAACGCTTTTCCGTCAGCGACTTCGGTCATTTGGCTGTCTTGCCCATCCGTCAGCTTAAAGGCCTCCCGAGCCAAATCTGGACCGTAAGGTGCGTCGACGGCTTTCCCGTCTGGACCCAAACCCTGAGCATCAAGGGCAGCAACGTGAATGGCCTGCAACCCCACCGAGGTTGCCGCTTCTTCAAACGTCATGCCGCCGCCCAACTTGTCTTCGACCTGGTTCGACAGTTCGTACAAAGCGGTCAGCGCACGCTCGATCTTGGCTTTTTGGGTCAATTCATCCTTCACGTCGGCCAACGCTTTGACCACCGTCGGCTGAATGTCCACCACTTCAAACACATGCCAGCCCAGCGGGCTTTGCAGCACGTCTGAGCGCCCGCCCTTGGGCAGGGCAAACACCGCCGTGGCGATGTCGGGGCTCAAGTTCGAAGCATCTGACGTGGTGAAGGCGCCAATGTCGACCATCGCCGGGTTTGCGCCCACTTCGGCGGCAACCTCGGTCATGGATTTGCCGCCATCCAACAGCGCCTTGGCTTTGGTGGCGGTGGCTTCGTCTTGGACCAACACTTGGCGCAGGGTGCGTTTTTCCGGGGTCAGGAATTCTCCTTCATGTTCGTCATAGGCGGCCTGCAATTCAGCATCGCTGAGCGTAATGGTGTCGGCAATGGTGGAGGCCTCCAAAACGATGGCGGTGAGTTTCCGATATTCCGGCGCCATGAAGTTGGCGGCGTTATCCGTATGGAATTTGGCCAGCTCTTCGGGGCTTGGCGTTTTCACGTTGAGCAAGCTGGCGTGTTCGATGCGAATCACATCGGCGCGGCGCTGTTCGGCGGCAAAGCTGTACAGCGCGTCAACCAAGCCCTTAGGCGCTAACACGCCATCACGAATGGGGCTCAAAAACTGCTGGCGGGCGATGTTTTGACGCACCCGGGCGACGTAGCTGTTTTCGTTAAAGCCGCTGCGGCTCAAGGTGCTGATGAAAATGTTGCGATCAAAGCGCCCCGCTTCATTGAAAAATTCCGGCGTCTTGTGAATTTCATCGAGAATCTG
This sequence comes from Magnetovibrio blakemorei, assembly GCF_001746755.1. Classification (GTDB taxonomy): domain Bacteria; phylum Pseudomonadota; class Alphaproteobacteria; order Rhodospirillales; family Magnetovibrionaceae; genus Magnetovibrio; species Magnetovibrio blakemorei. Next base: position 3,869 of record NZ_MCGG01000017.1, read on the forward strand.
CTGATCTGAGACATAAATGCCTAAGCTCTTCGCCCCTTCGTTGATCAAGGCGGTTTGGGCCAAACGGCTCACCAGCAAATTGCCGACACCCATGGCCTGGGCTTGCTCGCGGCTGATCTCTTGACCGAACATTTGCGACATGCGCTGCAATTCGCGGGTGAATTCGGCGCGGTATTGCTCCACCGAAATGTCCGTTTTACCGACCGACGCCACGGAAGTATTGGCCGCGCGGCCGCGAAAAATATCGCCGATGCCCCAGGCAGCGAAACTCAAAATCAAAAGGCCCAAAAGCAACTTGATAAAGATGGTGTTCGCAGATTTGCGCATGAAATCGAGCATGACGGCCAGGTATCCTAAATAAAGGTCTTATATTTCAAAGAGCCGAAGTGCTCCTTGACGAATGGATGCGCATCATAAAAGGGGGGCGGTGGCGGAGCAAGCGGCGAATGCACACATTTCACGTTCTGCGCATTAAGCGTCTTCTTCAGCCTCTTATCAGGCACACCCGACAGCAAAGCTTGTCAGTGCACGGCGATTTGCTAAGATAACTGTCTGTAAGTCCGTTCAAGGTATTTTGTGGGAGAGAGTATTATGATTGTTTTACGTCTTGCCGTGTTTTTGATGGCCCTGATCGTCTTCGTGGGCGTCTTGGTTCTGTGCGTGTTGACCATGCCGCTTGGCTTGAACAACGCCATGGGCATCATCGGCGCAGCGGGTTTGGGAACGCTTATTTCCATTCCCGTTACCTATTTTGTTGCCAAAAAAATGTCCGAAGGCATGAAGGTCTAACCGTTCCCCTTCATGTTTCATTTAAAGCGGCGCACGACATTTCGGTCGGGCGCCGCTTTTTTTGTCTTGGATTCGGGGGCCCGGATTCGCATGAGGGTTATTGAAACACCACCGTTTTAACACCGTTCAACAGAACCCGACGTTCGCAGTGATAGGTGATTGCGCGCGCCAAAACTTGGTTTTCGATGTTGCGCCCCAAGGCGACCAGTTGATCAGGGGTTTGCGCGTGGGTCACGCGCACGGTGTCTTGTTCGATAATGGGGCCTTCATCCAAGGATTCCGTCACATAATGAGCGGTCGCCCCGATCACCTTCACACCGCGCTCATGGGCTTGATGATAGGGCTTTGCGCCTTTGAAACTGGGCAAAAACGAATGATGAATATTGATGGCGCTACCGCTTAAGTAGCGACACAGGTCGGGCGACAAAATCTGCATGTATCTGGCCAGCACCACCAGTTCCGTTTTGGTGTCTTCGATCAAGGCCCGCAAGGCGTCTTCCTGGGCGGCCTTGGTGTCCTTGCTCACCGGCAGATGGTGAAACGCAATCCCATACATATTCGCCAGCGGTTGCAGCTCCAGATGATTGGAAACGACGCCCACCACATCCATGGGAATGGCGTTGATGGAATGCTGGTACAGCAAATCGTTCAGACAGTGGCCGAACTTGGAAACCATCAACAAAACCTTGGGACGCTGGCTGGCGCTGTGCATGGCCCATTCCATGCCAAAGCGCATGCCAATACCCTGAAAAGCCGTTGAGAGGCCATCCGGTGACGGGCTGTTCGCCCCCCGGGAAAACACCGTGCGCATAAAAAATCGGCTGGTCAGGCTGTCGTCAAACTGCGCTGCTTCTAAAATATTGCAGTCGTTTTGGAGCAAAAAACCAGACACTGCGGCAACAATGCCCATGGTATCGGGACACGACAGGGTGAGGATTTGGGTCTGTGCATCAAAGTTCAAGGTATAGCCCTTCATAGCCCAAATTCTGTGGCTTTCAGCGGTGATGGGACCCCTTTATAGACAGGTTCCTCTCCACTTGAAAAGCCCTACCGCTTGCCTTGGCCCTTGACCGCCCCCTGTTCACCCCAACGCACCCCGGCGCGCCTGCATATAGGCTTTGCCAACCAGATACAGCGCCACCCCGTTCAGAGTGTGCCATAAAAAGTGGCTGCCAATGCTGAGCCACGCGCAGACCATTTGATCAATGGTGCGAAACGTCAGCGAAACCGCAAATACCGCTGCCGCAATCAGCATCAAGTCGGCACCCGGATGTTTGCGCATCACCATGGCCCCGCCCATGGCGGTGAGCGCCGCAAAGGGCGGTATATAGCCTGCACTGCCGTTTAAAACTTCATTGGGCACGGCCACGTCCACCACGCCTGACAGACCTAAAAACGCCAGCACCCCCGCAACACTGGAAATCTTATTGAAGCCAAAGAAACGCTGCAGGGCGAAAAACAAAAACGCGTGAATGAAAATTGCAATGGGGATCACGTCGGCCATCATGGCCCAACGGGTGGCGACGGTGTGAAACAAACCACTGCCGATGCCGATCAGCCCCACCAACGCCATCAACAACGTGCCGCTTTTGTCTAAATTTGGGGTTTTGTCGGCGTGGTGATGCCAGCACAACCACGCGGCAAACAAAAAGGCCAAATTGGTGACGGCATTCAGCGGTTCACTCCACAGTCCCGGCTGGGTCCGTTCACAGTAAATATCAATATAGGCATTCAAATCCATAGCTTCATATCCACAAAACAAAACGGAGTCGCTTAAGTTGCGACCCCGTCTTGTACGGCAGTATGGTAACGGTTCTTTTACAGTGCGCCCAGAACTTCGCCTAAGTCTTGCCCCGCGTTGACGGCGATTTTCGCCACGATCAAGCGATATGCGCCGATGGCTTTGGTGTAAGCGGCTTCGGCCACCGTCATGGCGCGCATGTGATCGCCAATCGCCACATCGCGGGTGTCGTCATAGCGTTGCTGCGCATCCAAAAGGATCAAACGCTCATCTTGCCAAGCGGTTTTGGCAGCTTCAAGGGCGGTCCAGGCGGTGCCCAACGCTTGCACCAAATCAGCCGGCGTTCCTTGGGGCGGACTCATCGCTTGCAATGGAGCATCGGGGGGCATCACCAACGGATCATCAAGTTCTAGCCCCGACAATGCGCCCAACTTGGTGCGCAGAGACACATTTTCCTCCAAGCGCACGGCATGCTCGGCCAGGACCTTTTGCGTGCTCAGATCAACAGCCGCCAATTGCGCCGCATCCCCGCCCGACGCGATGACCTCTTGCTTGGCGAACAAGGCCCCGGTGCGTAGCTCGTTCATGTTTTGCACCATCAACTCAGATACGTGCAAGTCGTAATACAGCGCCAACGCTTCCAGCTTTTGGGCGGCGGGGGCATCCTTCATCTGGCTGACCAACGCCACATCGGTTTGTGGTGCTTGCGCGTGCGCGACTTGGCCACAGGACAAGATTATCGCAAAAACACTCAGGCTCATCAGTATACGGTGCATGGGTCCCCTCCTCACTTGCCGCTGCGCACAAAGGTGAGGAACGACGTTCCATCCTTATAGGCTTCGCTGGTCACATACCGCCCGGCAGTCATGAAAATACCCGGTTCTTGATAGCCGGTGAGACGCAGAACATCTTTGCCGTCTTTGTCGTAATAGACAAACAGCGGCGTCGCCCGGGCGCGCATTTGGGCGGCATACTGCTTTTCCGTGGTGGCTTCGCCGTCATGACCAATGACTTCCAAATCGCCTTTGATGTTGATTTCGAACAACACAAAATGGGCCCCATACAGTTCCGTCACTTGAGGATGAGGAAACACACGCGTGTGCATTTTCGCACAATAGGGGCAACCGTTTTGACCAAACATAACAACCAAGGTTTTACCCTGTTCCGCCGCCGCAGCGACTTCTGCGGGAATGTCATAATCCAACGGTTGAATGATGAATTGTTCAGGGCCGCCCGCCGCACCGACCGGGGCCGGAACCAACACGGCAAACAGCACAAAAACAGACATCGCCGCGCCCAGCGCAGCCCTTAAAGTCGCCTTCAACATGTTCCCTCTTCTCCCCAAAACAGTTGATCGTGGTATTTTACGCCGCGCCCGCGTATTCAAACCCGGCGTCTGTAACCGCTTGTTTGACGGTTGCTTCATCAGCCCCGCTGACGCTCACAGATTTGGCTTCCAAATTGACGTCAACCTGAGCCCCCGGCGCAGCATCGATAATGGCGTTGGTGACGGACTTTGCACAACCGCCGCAAGTCATGCCGTTTACTTTGTAAATCTTGCTCATCTTCTAACCTTTCGTAGCATCAGGCTACAGCACAATTTTGAATCTATACAACAATCAAGATAACCCTTCCCGTTCTGGGAAGGTCAAGAACAAACACTTCATTGTTGCACGGTCATTGTTGATTTTGCACAAAAGCGTCCAATGCTGCGTTGCGGTGAATTTTTTCACCTAGCCGGGGTTTTGCACCAGTCTTTTCGCCGCTTGGCGTTTCAGACGATCTTTCATCAATGTGGAAATGGGCACGATGGCCAAGCCCCGCGCCCGAGCTTCGGGAATCCACTCTTTGAGCACCCGGATCGTGGCGTCACGCGGATGACCGATGGCGATGACACGGCCGTGCTGGCGGGCCAAACGTTCGACTTCTTGCAATTGGTTGAGAACCTTGGCGGGAACGTTGTCGTTGTCCAAAAAGACATTGCGCTCCAAGGCCGCCATGCCCAATTCGCGGGCGACTTTGGGACCAACCGTATGGCTCGACGTGCGGCTGTCCAAATACAACAGCCCGCGCTTTTGTATTTCTTGCAAGACGATGTGCATGGCATGGCTGTCTTCGGTAAAGTGGCTGCCCATGTGGTTGTTGACACCGATAAAGCCCGCAAAACGGTCCATCCCCCAGTTGGCAAGGTTGCGAATTTCCGTATCCGGCATAGTTGTCATCAACACGTTGGGACCGGCATCAATGGTGACGCTGGACGGCTCCATGGGCATGTGCAGCATCAATTCATGACCACGTGCACGCGCGGCTTGGGTTTGTTCGTCCAAGTCGTGGGCATAGGTCATAAACGACAGAGTTAAGGGTGCTGGAATGTCTTCCCACATATGCTCAGACCGCTTTCGGTCAACGCCCATGTCATCGATGACAATGGCAATCATCGGCAGGCCTTCGAGGGGCGTAAAGGCGATGGCGTTTTTCAGCCACAACGGTTGCGGGCCCAAATTGGGCTCGTGCGGCACGGGTGTGACGCTACCAAGTTCGTTGCCGGGAGGCTGTGTCTTGGCATTGTCGGTATGAGGAGACGGCTCATACACTTCATCTAAGGCTTTTTCTTCATACGCCAACGGCGTGCCGGGTGTGTTACCCGGTGCGACGTTGGAGACAAGAGCAGACGGCTCAGATGCTTCCGGCGGTTCGGGCAAAATCACACCGCGCAAGCCATGGGTTTGCTGGATAACCGTTTGAGCGGGCTTTGCGGGAAGCTGGGGCGGAAGTTGAAGAGAAATGTGCGTCCCGCTTGTGCCAAACAGGGTCTTTGCCCCCATATAGCCCAGCCCTGAGGCCAAAACCAAAAAGCCGACAAATGCCGCCGTCGCGACGAGGGGCAGCTCTACATTCAGCTTGGGCACCCATATGGTTTTGGCGAAGGCGCGCCGCACCACCGGGTGATGCCACATCTGCATCACCAGCAGCACGCCCTTCCTCAACCACGCAAAACGCGCCGCCACTTTGCGCGCCTTATGTTTGGCGACGGTGCGTTTCGCCAGACGTGATTTGGCGGACAATGGGGCTGGTTTGCGAGTCACGAAGCGCCTTTGGTTTGGGACAGAATCAATTTGCTAGAATCCTACGCCTGATGCCCCGCGTCAACGGCCCCGATATTCAGCTTATTCGCAGCACATCGCCGGGGCCTTCATGACCCCCGCCAGTTCTTCCAAAATGGGGCAATCGGGGCGGTCGTCACCTTGGCAGCACTGGGTTAGGTTTTTGAGGGTATCTCGGATGCTGACCAGTTCTTGGATGCGGTTTTCCACGTCTTCGATGTGTTTCAGCGCGACCGCCTTCACGTCAGAGCTGGCGCGTTTTTTGTTGCGCCACAAGTCCAGCAAATTTCCCACCGTCTCCACCGAAAAGCCAAGATTGCGCGAACGTTTGATGAATTTGAGGGTCTCAACGTCATTTTCCGCATAATCCCGGTAGCCGTTTTCACCGCGGGTAGCCTGGGCGATCAAACCAATAGATTCATAATAGCGAATGGTTTTGGCCGAAACGTCTGAACGCTTTGCCGCTTGTCCAATGTTCATTTTCCGCTCCTCAGATTCCAGCTGTTCGACAAAAGCGAATTGGTGACGGCAGACACACTGCTGAGCGCCAGCCCCCGCCAAACGGCACGATTGACGCTCCCCACCGAGACGCCGGGAACTTGCACGACGGCCTTTTCCATCCGCGCCATGTGCGACATGATCACAACCTTCCACTTACGTTTAAGGTTGACTATAGACCTTCCAGCGTTGGGAAGGTCAAAGAAAGTTTTATGAGACCTTTCAAACTCTGTGCTAAATCATGGGGAACTTGGCTCGGCCTTCAAATCATAACCTTGTGAACAACTTGCCGTAAGGCTTTAAAATGTTTCTCCTTATCGATAACTACGACAGCTTCACCTATAACCTTTTGCACTACCTGGGCGAACTGGGGGCAGAAGTCGACGTGCAGCGCAACGACGCCATCAGTGCCGAACAAGCTGTGGGTGGCGGCTATGACGGCATTGTCCTGTCCCCCGGACCGTGCGATCCCGATCAAGCGGGCATCTGCCTGGAGGTGGTCGCCAAAGCGCCCGACGACCTGCCGATTTTTGGCGTGTGTTTGGGCCACCAGACCATCGGTCAGCACTTTGGCGGCTCTGTCGTGCGCTCCCCGTTGCCCATGCATGGCAAGGTGTCCGAAATCACCCACTCCGGCAAAGGCGTGTTTCAGGGCCTGCCCTCGCCTTTGATGTGCACCCGTTATCATTCGTTGATGGTGGCACGTGATGGATTGCCCGATTGTTTGGAAATCACCGCCGAAAGCGCAGACGGCGTCATCCAAGGCCTGATGCACAAGACCCGGCCCATTTTCGGCGTGCAGTTCCACCCCGAAAGCATCGCTTCTGAGCACGGCCACGACATGATCAAAAACTTTATCGATATCTCCCAGAGTGGGAAAAAGACCAGGAAAAACGCATGACCGATACTCCGAGCGCCCTAAGACCCATTCTTGCGAAAGTCGCCGACCGCACGATCTTGACCGCCGACGAGGCCGAACAGGCGTTTGACATCATCATGTCCGATGAGGCCACCGACGTGCAAATCGCGGGCTTTTTGATGGCACTGCGCGTTCGCGGCGAAACCGTTGATGAAATCAGCGGTGCGGTCAAGACCATGCGCAAAAAGATGCTGACGGTCGAGGCCCCACATGGCGCCATCGACATCGTCGGCACCGGCGGCGATGCGTCGGGCACCTATAACATTTCCACAGGCGCGGCCCTGTTGACGGCGGCGTGCGGCGTTCCGGTCGCCAAACACGGCAACCGCGCCCTGTCGTCCAAATCCGGCACTGCGGACGTGTTGAGCGCGCTCGGCGTGAACTTGGAATGCCCCATGGAACTGGTGAAACGCTCCATCTGGGAAGCCAACATCGGTTTCTTGCTGGCGACCCGCCACCACTTGGCCATGAAACACGTCATGCCGGTGCGCCGGGACATGGCGGTGCGCACCATCTTCAACTTGATCGGGCCGCTGTCCAATCCCGCAGGCGTGAAACGCCAGTTGACCGGTGCCTATTCCCGCGACTGGATCGTGCCGATGGCAAAAACCTTGGGCAACCTTGGCACGGAAATGGCGTGGATCGTCCACGGTTCCGACGGTTTGGACGAAATCACCACCACCGGCGTCACTTTTGTGGCGCAAATCAAGGACGGCGTCGTGTCAGAGTTTGAAATCACCCCTCAAGACGCCGGATTGCCGTTTGCCCAACCCGAAGACTTAAAAGGCGACACGCCCGAGCACAACGCCAACGCCATGCGCGCCATGCTGCAAGGCGAAAAAGGCGCGTTCCGCGACTGTGTGGTGTTCAACACCGCCGCCGCCTTGTTGATTGCCGGCAAAGCTGCCGACTTGAAAGACGGTGCCGCCCAGGCTCAAGCAGCACTGGATGCGGGCAAGGCGCTGGACACCTTGGAGGACTTGATCAACATCACCAACGACGACGGTGCGGCGACGATGACCGATGAGGTGGGCGGTTGATGTCTGACATCCTCAAAAAAATCAACGCTTATAAGCGCTCCCATATCGCCAAGTGCAAGTCCGTGCGCTCCATTGGCGATGTGGAAAATCTGGCTTACATGGCCGAAGCGCCGCGGGGCTTCATCGCCGCGCTCAAAAGCACCGTTGCGGACGGCGATTACGCCCTGATTGCAGAAATCAAAAAGGCCTCCCCATCCAAGGGCCTGATCCGTGCCGACTTCAACCCACCGCAATTGGCCAAGGCCTATCAACGCGGTGGAGCGACGTGTTTGTCGGTGCTGACCGACGTTGAATCTTTTCAAGGCGCAGACGAATACCTGATCGAAACCAAGGCGGCCGTCAAAATCCCGGTTTTGCGCAAAGACTTCATGCTCGATCCCTACCAAATTGTCGAATCGCGAGCCTATGGCGCCGATTGCATCTTGTTGATCATGGCCTCACTCAGCGATGAACAAGCCGCCGAGTTGGAAGCTACCGCCCATGAATTTGGCATGGACGTGTTGGTCGAAGTTCACGACGCCACCGAATTGGAGCGTGCGCTGAAACTCAAAACCGAATTGATCGGCATCAACAACCGCAACCTCAAAACCATGGTAACGGATTTAGCCACCACCGAAGCGCTGGCCGCATTGGTGCCCAAAGATCGCGTTTTGGTGTCTGAAAGCGGACTGAACTCCCCCGAAGATTTGGCGCGCATGTCCAAAGTTGGGGCCAACTGCTTTTTGATCGGCGAAAGCCTGATGCGGCAAAAAGACGTTGAGGCTGCGACCGTCGCTCTTTTGTCAAAGGATGCCCCCCATGCCTGATTTCACCCACCTGGACAAAGACGGCAACGCCCGGATGGTTGATGTGGGCGAAAAATCGGTGACGGAACGCACCGCCACGGCGCGCGGCACGGTCTTGATGGCCGCCGAAACCTTGACCAAAATCCAAGAGCGTGGCTTTAAAAAGGGCGACGTGCTGTCCATTGCACAATTAGCGGGCATCATGGGGGCTAAACGAACCCCCGATTTGATTCCGCTGTGCCACCCCTTGATGCTGACCTCGGTCAAAGTCGAGCTGACCTGTGATCCGGCGCGAAATGCCGTCGATATCGAAGCCACCTGTAAACTGTCCGGCCAAACTGGCGTGGAAATGGAAGCGCTCACCGCCGTCAGCGTCGCCGCCTTGACGGTTTACGACATGTGCAAAGCGGTCGATAAAGCCATGCACATTACGGACGTGCGTTTGGTCCACAAAGCGGGTGGAAAATCCGGCGAGTTTCGCGCTGACTAACTTGAAACAAGAGGTAACAACATGATGATTCCGGCCTCCGACGCGCTCAGCCAAATTATCGCCGCCATGAAACCGACCTGCGCCGAGCAAGTCGCCCTGCCCGACGCCTTGGGCCGGATCTTGGCCGAAGACGTGCTTGCGCGCCTCACCCAGCCGTGGGCGGACGTCTCAGCCATGGACGGTTACGCGGTGCGTCAAGAAGACGTCGCCCAAGTTTCCGCCCAAGCCCCCGCCACCCTCAAAGTCATCGGCGAAAGTGCCGCAGGCGGCAGCTTTGACGGTGATGTCGGCCCCGGCTGTGCGGTGCGAATTTTCACCGGCGCCCCCGTGCCCAAAGGCACCGACACCATCATCATCCAAGAAGATACTGAAGCGGCGGGCGAAGCCATTACGGTATTGGAAAAGGCCCCCGCAGGCAAATTCATTCGCCCCGCCGGACTGGACTTCAAAGCGGACACCGTGCTGTTGAAGGCCGGAAGCTTGATGAGTGGTCGCAATGTCGGTTTGGCGGCGGCGGCGAACGTGCCGTGGGTCAAAGTTCGGCGCAAGCCTCGGATCGCGCTCATCGCCACCGGCAATGAAGTGGTGATGCCCGGCGACACCTTGGGCGACAATCAAATCATCAGTTCCAATTCGGTGATGCTGTCGGCCTTTATCAAGGTTTTGGGCGGGGAGCCTTTGGATTTGGGCATCGCGCGTGACGATCTTGGCTCACTCACCGAACGGGTTCGGGCCGCCAAACAAGCCGACATGCTGATCACCATCGGCGGGGCGTCGGTGGGCGATTATGACCTGGTCGGCCAAGTCCTGCTCCAAGAAGGCCTGCAACTGGCCTTCGACAAAGTCGCCATGCGCCCTGGAAAGCCTGTCATTTTTGGTCTTTTGGACGGTATGCCGGTGTTGGGCATGCCCGGCAACCCGGTCAGCGTGGGGGTGTCCAGCGCGGTGTTTTTGCGTCCGGCCATCGCAGCCATGCTGAGCGTGCCCGCCACCGACGCGCCCCTGCAAACCGCTCAACTGGCCATCGATCTTGGGGGTAATGACGAGCGCCAGGAATACATGCGCGCCACCTTGAGCATCGGCGCAGACGGCGAACACTTGGTCACCCCGTTTTCAAAACAAGACAGTGCCATGCTGGCGAAATTTGCCGAAGCCGATTGTCTGGTCATTCGCGCCCCCTTTGCGCCCCCGGCCAAGGCGGGCGATACGGTGGACTTCATCCCCCTGCACACCGGACGCATAACGCTCTGATGCAGATTCGCGAACAGACCGACGACGACGACTTAGGCGCCATTCGCGCCGTCACCGATGCCGCCTTTGGCGGTACGGCGGAATCTGAACTGATCGATCGTTTGCGCGCTGACGACTTGGTCATCGTTTCAATGGTGGCGATTGAGTACGGCGAAATCGTCGCTCACATCCTCTTTTCAGAGCTTGAAGTGGTCTCAAATGACCATAAAAACTCCATTCGCGCCGCAGCCCTAGCGCCCCTGGCCGTCGCCCCCACCCACCAACGGCTCGGCATCGGCTCGGAACTGGTCCGTCAAGGCCTTGAAAAATGTAAACAAAGTGGCATTGAGGCAGTGATTGTTGTGGGCCACCAAAATTTCTATCCACGTTTTGGATTCAGCGCGCAAATGGCAAAATGTCTGAAAAGCCCATTTTCAGGCCAATTTTTTATGGTTTTACCCCTAAAAAATGGCATTTTTGATGAATTTGAGGGAAACGTCCTATACCCGGATGCATTTTCCATTATGACGCAAAATAAGATTTAAGGATTTATCTTAAATTTTGGCAGTGCCCGAAAGGGCGACGTGTTGAGGTAATGGAGCTCATTTTCCGACAGCGCGCGCCCTTTAAAATAAACCGACGCGGCTTTCACAACCCGTTTGGGATTTACCCGCGAATCCAGCGAAAACGCATACGAACAGGTGATGTTGCCGACGCTGAACTCCGTGCTATCGGACGGATAGGCAAACCGCAAGTGCACCGTGCGCACGTCCCCCACGTCCGCAGTTTGAACGCCAATGATGGTGATTTCCCCATAGACCTGGGTGGCGCGCCCAACGATGATGGCGCAATGCGCGACTTCGGGCTCGAGCCGCGGGGCTTCGTCCGTACAGCCCACCAGCACCAGACAGAGGCACAGGCTAAGACCCGTGACAGGGGCAATACCCCCATAAAAGAAAGCTGTTTTTCTAAACATGGTTCAGTATGAGCCTTTCCAAGGCCCTCAAGCAACTCCGATACAACACAAAATTGAAGAAAATAGCCCTTGACCCGCAAGAGGAACCAAAGTAGAACATACATATTGTGTTTTTGTTTTGTTCCACACGCGCGCTCTTCGCTTTTTTGCGCGACTTCCGGATTCAGGTGACCTTATGCTGACCAAAAAACAGTACGAATTGCTCTTGCTGATCGACACCCGCATCCGCGAAGCGGGCGTGCCGCCCTCGTTTGACGAAATGAAGATGGCGCTGGGCCTGAAATCCAAGTCGGGCATTCACCGTTTGATCAGCGGACTGGAAGAACGCGGCTTCATTCGCCGCTTGCCGCACCGCGCCCGGGCGCTTGAAATTCTCAAAATGCCGGAAAACATCGAACGTGACCGCGCCGACAGCAAGGCCCAAGCAGCCCAGGTGACAGCCGAAAAACCGTCGAGCATGGCCAACGTCGTCAAGGGTGAATTTGGCGCAAAGCCCATTCCCGCCCACACCTCTCCGGCCGCCGGCATCGAACTGCCGTTTTTGGGCCGCATCGCGGCGGGCACGCCGATTGAAGCGTTGTCCGACCCTTCCTCGTTTATTGAAGTTCCGCCCTCCATGCTCGGTGGTGGCGATCATTTTTGCCTTGAGGTCGATGGCGATTCCATGATCGAAGCGGGTATTCTTGACGGCGACACGGTGATCATTCAACGCACCAACCACACGGAAAACGGCGCCATTGTCGTCGCCTTGGTGGACAACGAAGAAGCCACCTTAAAATACATCCACAAAAAAGGCGACAAGGTGGCCTTAAAACCCGCCAACGCGGCCTATGAAACGCGCATTTTCGGCCCCGACCGCGTTCACATCCAAGGCCGTCTGGTGGGTTTGCTGCGCAAGTTCTGATTGGAAGAATCTCAATCAGCGCTTCGGTTTTAGAACCCAGGGGCGGTCACCGCGTTCTCCGTTGACGGTTTTCACACGGATGCCTTTTGCACCTGTCGGGTCACGGCTGCCCGTGCTCAGCCACACGGCGTGGGTGCCCAGACGTTTCAAATCCGTACTGGTGATCAAAAGATTCACCGCTGGGCAAGTGGCCTCGGGCATGTTCACCACCACCACATCCGCCGCCCAGCAATCTTCTTGCAGGGCTTCGGGGACACGGGTGAAGGCGATGCGCTGGCCCTTGGCTTGATACAGGCACCCCAGAGCATCACACCGAAGTGCTGCCGCTTTAGGCACGCCACCCGACGGGCCCTGCTCATTCTCAGACTCTTTTGCAAACTCCGTCCACCGTCCCATATCCCCCGCAAGACCCGCGCGGCGCAGCCACACGTCGCGTTCAAATTTGGCCGTCTTCAGACTGGAAAAGGCATAATGGCCCTGGGGCGTGCGCACGGCGGCAAGCTTGGCGTCGGCGTGAATGATGACGTCGGGCATGGACTCGGCGAACAGACTGAGCAGACCGATCGCAAAAACCGGGATGCCACCCAACCGCCATCGCCCCTGCCACAGCGCCAACCACAGCCCACCCAACGCAATCAAGACCAGTCCCCACGTCGGAAACGCAGCTACATCCGACACCGCACCCGGCCACCCGGCGACGGTGTGGGCGGTCCTCATCAAAACATCAATCCCCCAGCCCATGGGCGTCAACGCCAAACTTTCCAGCCCCAAAGGCATCAAGGCATAAGCCACCACCGCCCAGGGCATGATCCACAAGGCGGTCACCGGGACCGCGATCAGATTGGCTGCCAAGCCAAAATCCGCCACCCGGTTAAAATGATACGCGGCAAAAAATCCGGTGGCCGCCCCGGCAACGGCGGTGGTCAAGGCGACCCCCATCATATAGCGCCCCACTTGCCCCCATTTGGTTTCTGCTGAGTGCTGCAACACGCCGCGACGGCTCAAAACTTCATACACGCCCACCAACGCCACCACGGCGGAAAACGACATCTGAAAGCTGGCCCCCAAAAGACTTTCGGGGCTCAGCACCAAGATCGCCATGGCCGCCCACGCCACCAACCGCATGGACACGGCGCGCCGATCAAACACCACCGCCAACAACACGATCGCGACCATCAAAAAGGCCCGCTGGGTGGGAACCGTAGCCCCCGCCAACAGGGCATAGGCAAACGCCGCCAAAATCGCTAGGGCGGCCGCCCACTTTTTGATCGGATAGCGCAAAGCCAGCCACGGGATCAGCGCCAGCCCCGCACGCAGGGCAAAAAACACAATGCCCGCAATCAATCCCACATGCAGGCCGGAAATCGCCAACAGATGCGCCAAACCACTGGCGCGCATGTCGTTCAGCACAGGTTCGGAGATTTCACTGCGTTCGCCGGTCATCAAGGCCATGGCAATGGCACCGCGATCGCCGCTCTGGGCCACCCCAAACCCATCTCGCACCCGCTGGGTGATGGCGGTGCGCAGACGCTGAAAGCCAAAGCTTAAGCTGTCCAGCCCGGCATTGGGGGCCGCGCCAATCACCTTGATCTTGCCAAAGGCAAAACCGACACCCCCTAAGCCCCGAAAATAGCTTTGACGTTGAAAATCGAACGCGCCGGGCATGGCGGGTGCCGGGGGCGGCATCAAGTTGGCCCTGAGCTCAATCCAATCACCGGGCAAAAACGGCGGCTGTTCGCCCATCAACTTGATGCGTACAGACTTGGGCGTTGCGTCGGGGCTGAGACGCGCGCTGTGCAAATGAATCAAGCTCACCCGCTGGCCATGGTCAAGAACCTCAATGCGTTCAACTTGAGCGCTGAGGCTCAACGCGCCGCTTTCCGCATTGATCACCGGGGCCGCCACCCACCAGGTGCGCAAACCCGCCACCCCCAGGCCCAACAGAACGAGCGCCAGCGCCAACACACCCGCGGCCACGATGGGGCGGTTGTGCAGGCGCAAAGCCCAAAACCCCAAAATCCCGCCGAACAACCAGCCAAACCACAGCGGCGGTTCAAACGGCAGAGAAAAATACAGCCCGATTCCCAGCCCCAACAGCACCGGAAACCATAGTGGCCAACGGTCTCGCTCCACCATAAAGGCAGCGGATATCCGGGGGAAAAATGCTCTAAAGCTCTGCATCTTAAGGTTTGTTCTATCCTTTTGAAGGGATTTCACGTAAAAAAGCGCAGCAAATGCAGCATTTGAACACTCTGAATGCTGCAATTGCGAAAAGAGTGTGCTAGAACCTACCTAATTGGATAGGTAATACACGTTACCATTACACCAAATTTAGAGAAAGAGACTAACGGTAATCATGACCGTCGTAACGCGCTTTGCGCCCTCACCCACTGGATTTTTGCATATTGGCGGCGCTCGCACGGCGCTGTTTAATTATCTGTACGCCAAGCACACTGGCGGCAAGTTTTTGCTGCGCATCGAAGACACCGACCGCCAGCGCTCCACCCAAGAAGCCGTCGATGCAATTTCCGCCGGGCTGAAATGGTTGGGCATAGACTGGGACGGCGACATCGTTTCGCAATTCACCCGCGCCCCGCGCCATGCCGAAGTCGCGCACGCATTGCTCGACATGGGCAAAGCGTACAAATGCTATTGCACACCCGAAGAACTCACCGACATGCGTGAAACTGCCAAGGCTGAAGGCAAGCCCATGCGCTATGACGGACGCTGGCGCGACCGTTCCTCAGGCGAAGCACCCGAAGGCGTCGAGTATGTGGTGCGCATCAAAGCCGAACACGCGGGCGAAACCGTTGTTGAAGACTTGATCCAAGGCAAAGTGACGGTTTCCAACGGCGAAATCGACGATTTTGTCTTGCTGCGCGGCGACGGCACACCAACCTATATGCTGGCCGTGGTGGTTGACGATCACGACATGGGCGTGACCCACGTGGTGCGCGGCGACGACCACCTGACCAACACCTTTCGCCAAATGCAGATTTATGATGCCATGGGTTGGGACCGTCCGGTGTTTGCGCACATGCCGCTGTTGCACGGTTCTGACGGCAAAAAGCTGTCCAAGCGCCATGGGGCTTTGGGTGTCGAAGCCTATCGCGACATGGGTCTACTACCCGAAGCTGTGTGCAATTATTTGCTGCGTCTGGGTTGGGGCCACGGCGATGCGGAAATCATTTCCCGCGAACAAGCCATTGAATGGTTCGACGTTGTCGACGTCGGCAAATCTGCTGCACGTTTTGACGCCGACAAACTGGCCAACATCAACGCCCACTACATGCGGGAAGCCGATGACCAACGCCTGCTCGACATCATCTGGCCCGGCGTCGAAGCGCTGCTGGGTGAGCGCCTGGCAGAAAGCGGAAAAGCCCGCGTTCTGGCTGGCATGCCCGGCCTAAAGGAACGCGCGAAGAATACACTTGAACTCACTGAAAGTGCTGCATTTTACGCACACACCAGACCCTTGGAAATGAACGAAAATGCAGCCAAGCTGCTGAACAGTCATGGGCTGAGGGCGCTGCGTCAATTGACCGATATCTTGATCGATCAGGAAGATTGGAACGCTGCCGCGTTGCAAGAAGTTGCCAAAGACTTTGCCTTTCAAGAAGAGATGAAGCTCGGCAAAATCGCGCAACCGCTGCGCGCCGCGCTCACCGGCTCAAACATCTCGCCGGGGGTGTTTGATGTTATGGAAGTTTTGGGGAAAGAAGAAAGTCTGGGGCGTCTCGCTGACGTTTTAGGGGAAGCATAACAACTGTTGTAAGAGGCGTTTCAGCGCCCAATCTGTCAGAGGAAACCCCGCCCCGCTCCGCCAAGGACCGGGCTGGCCAAAAAGAATTGTGAGGATCCATGAAAAACAAAGATGTAGCCGAACACACCTTCACGCTCACCAACAACGACACAGGCGAAAGCTGGGAACTCCCGGTGCTTGAAGGCAGCGTGGGTCCCCGTGTGATTGATGTCCGACGCTTGTATGCCGACACCGGCCATTTCACCTATGACCCTGGTTTCACATCGACCGGCAGCTGCCAGTCGGGCATCACCTACATTGACGGCGACAAGGGTGAGTTGCTGTATCGTGGCTATCCCATCGAACAATTGGCCGTAGAATCCGATTATGTGGAAACCTGCTACTTGCTGATTTACGGCGAACTGCCGACCCATGAGCAAAAGGCCAAGTTCAATCACCGCATCACCTATCACACAATGCTTCATGAACAGATCCACAAATTCTACCAAGGTTTCCGTCGTGACAGCCATCCTATGGCCGTTATGGTGGGTGTTGTTGGCGCGTTGGCGGCGTTCTATCACGACAGCACCGACATCAACGACCCACAGCACCGCTTTGTCGCCTCGACACGCATGATCGCCAAAATGCCGACCATTGCTGCCAATGCCCTGCGCTATTCCCAGGGCATGCCGTTCGTTTATCCGCGCAATGACCTGAACTATGCGGAAAACTTCCTGTACATGATGTTTTCCACCCCGTGCGAGGAATATCACGTCAATCCCATCTTGGCCCGCGCCATGGACCGGATTTTGATTTTGCATGCCGATCACGAACAGAATGCGTCTACCTCGACTGTGCGTTTGGCCAGTTCTTCAGGTGCCAACCCGTTCGCCAGCATTTCCGCAGGCATTTCGTGCCTGGGTGGGGCCCCGCCCATGGCGGTGCCAACGAAGCAGTCTTGACCATGCTCAAAGAAATTGGCTCGGTTGATCATATTGACGAATACATCGCCCGCGCCAAGGATAAAAACGATCCTTTCCGCCTCATGGGCTTTGGCCATCGCGTCTACAAAAACTTCGATCCGCGCGCCACGGTCATGCGCAAGACCGCGCACGAAGTTCTCAAGGAACTGGGGGCGGAAAACGATCCGCTGCTCAAGCTCGCCATGGCCTTGGAAAAGATCGCCCTGGAAGATCCGTATTTCGTGGAAAAGAAGTTGTACCCGAACGTCGATTTCTATTCGGGCATCATCTTCAGCGCCATGGGCATCCCGACCGAGATGTTCACGGTTCTGTTCGCCGTGGCCCGCACGGTCGGTTGGGTCGCGCAGTGGAACGAAATGATTGAAGATCCGTCGCAAAAAATTGGCCGCCCGCGCCAACTTTACACGGGTCAAACCACCCGCAATTATGTCAAAATGCCGGAACGAAACTAACGCTTTCGGCTCATAACCCTTCAAAACGGCGGCCCCACCGGGTCGCCGTTTTTTTTCGTAATACAATTGACGTACAATCAAATCCTTTCGCAATCGAAAGTCCATCCGTATACTCAGGCACTCGATACCCTGCCCTTTTCGTATCATCAGAGCTTTCAATTTTATGCACAAACCGGGCACCTCAGATCGGTTCATGACCGTCCGCCTTTTCATCCAAATCGTCTCCGTCATTTTTGGCGTTGAGGTCTTGGTGATGCTCGCTCTGGACGATTTGATGCAAACTTACCCGACTGTGTCAGCTCTTTTGGACGCAACGATTGTTTCCGTCTCCTTACTGATTTGTCTGGATTTGTGGGTTTTCCCGCAAATCAGAAAGGCGCAAAATGAGGCCAAGGATCAGCTCCGGCTGCAAGAGACCCTTATCAACGCCATTCCCGCCCCCGTTTTTTATAAAAATGAACTGGGCGTATACATCGGCTGCAACAAGCAGTTTGAAGCTTATCTGGGAAGGCCGCGCGAACAAATTCTCGACCGATCCGTCTTTGACGTCGCGCCTGAGGATTTAGCGGAAATCTACCACAAAGCCGATATGGATTTGATCATTGAAGGCGGTTCACAAATTTATGAGACCGTGGTGGTACATGCGGACGGATCAAAACACGACGTCATGTTCCACAAAGCGGTTTTTGAAAAATCAAATGGCTTGGTTGGTGGCATCATCGGCGTCATGGTCGATATCACCCAACGTAAAGAATTGGAAAACAAGCTTGAGGAATTGGCCAGTCACGACACCCTAACGGGGCTGTCCAACCGTCGCGATTTTGACGCCCGCCTGGAACAAGCCCTGGCCCGCTCTCAGCGGACTCAGACACAGCTGGCCTTGCTGTTTCTTGATTTGGATGGCTTTAAGGATGTGAATGACAATCTGGGGCACTCTGCCGGCGATCAGGTTCTGCAAATCGTTGCGGAGCGTCTCACCAACATCATGCGCAAAAGCGACACCGCCGGGCGCATGGGGGGGGATGAATTCGCGGTGATTTTGGAGGGCAGCGTCACCCGTGACACGGCGGCGTTGGTGGCGGAAAAAGTCTTGGCCGAACTGGCTTCGCCCTACACGCTGAATGAAGGTGCGGTCAGCCACCTTTCCGCCAGCATTGGGATCGCTTTCGCACCGGATCACGGGACGGAACTTGATACCCTCTTCGCCAATGCCGACAGGGCGATGTATAGCGCAAAAGACCAAGGGAAAAACCGCTTTGCCATAGCCTCAGACGATGCCTTAACAACGACAATCTCTGAGACTTCTCACAACTGATTTATAAAGTGCTGGACGATCATCTCCGCCAGCTCGGGGCGCTTTTTATCCTCGATTTCCAGCGTAAAATCGGCGGCATTTTCATAAAACGGCAAACGCCGCCTCATGATTTCTTCTGCTGACTTGGTTTCATCCAAATTGGGCCGTTCGGCCTTGTCTTTAACCTTGTCCACCAAGGTTTTGATGTCGCCCTTGAGCCACACAACGGCACCGCCCTTTTTCAGCGCATCGACTTTACGCTTGGAATAGATTTCGTTGCCGTTTTTATCCAAATCCACAATGACGCCGCCGCCGCAATCGACAATCACGCCATCCATGTTGGCGATTTTTTTCACCACCGCATATTCCATATCGCGAAAGGCGCGCCAGTCGCCTTTGGACTTGGCAATGATCTCGGCAATGGTTTTGCCGCCGTTTTCATATTCGATCAAAGTGTCCGTCGACAGCACAGTGCGCTTCGTGAGTACCGCCAAGCGCCTTGAAACATTCGATTTCCCGGCACCGCGCATGCCAATAATGATAATATTCATGACCTTTATGATTTCCGTTCAATCAGTTCGATCTTGTAGCCATCGGGGTCTTCGATAAAGGCGATAACGGTGGTGCCATGCTTCATCGGGCCTGGAGCACGAGGAATGGGCACACCTTCTTTTTGCAGGTCATCGCAAACCGCATAAATGTCCGGAACTGCGATCGCCAAATGACCAAATCCACTGCCCAGTTCATAAGGTTGATCTTGATCCCAATTGTGGGTCAGTTCGATCACCGTGTTGTTTTGCTCTTCCCCGTAACCGACAAAAGCCAGGGTGAATTTGCCTTCGGGGTAATCGGAGCGCCGCAACACCTTCATGCCCAAATGGCGGGTGTAAAAATCTATGGATTTGTCCAAATCGCGGACCCGGATCATGGTGTGCAAAAAGCGAAAGGCCTGCGTATCTGTACCAATCGTGTCCATGTCAGTTTTCCTCCTGAAGGGCTTGGTGTAAAACGCTGAGCACCACATCCGCCGCGCGGTCCCCCGGTGGCGGCCCGCCCAGCCCCAATTGCGTTAAGGCTTCTATCGCGCTGTGGCGTTGTGCCGTGCGCGCCCTCTCATCGGTCAGCAAACGTTCCAATTCTTGGGCGAGGTTGTCGGCTGTGCACTGGTCTTGAATAAATTCCGGTACCGCTTCGCGATGAAGACAGATGTTGATCAGATTGGCATAAGGGGTCTTGATCAGCAACCGCCCCAAAAATGCCGTGAGCGCGTTGACCCGGTAGCCGATCACATGAACAACCCCGGCCATCGCCAATTCCAGCGTCACCGTGCCGCTGGCGGCCAAGGCCGCGTCTGACGCCACATAAGCCTCAGCCTTTTCGTCTTGGCCCACCACATGCGTTGGCACGGCCCAAGACGAGACGGTTTGGGCAATCTTGCCGTGCAGATGTGCAACGGCGGGGATCACCACCACCAAATCCGGAATGTGCGTATAAAGACGCTGCATGGTCTCGCCAAAGACCTCCAACAAACGCTCCACCTCTCCGCTGCGGCTGCCGGGCAGCACGCACATGACTTTCGTTTCCGCCCCAATGGCGTGACGGCTGCGAAAGGCGGCCCTCCCGGCCTCGTCGATCTGACGGGTCACCACCGGATGACCGACAAAAGTGGCGTCCAATCCAACGGCGTGAAAATACGGCGGCTCAAAAGGCAACAGACACAGCAAATGGTCCAGGAATTTGGCTACCTTGGCCGCCCGACCGGAACGCCACGCCCACACACTGGGGGCAACATAGTGAACGATGGGTATACTGAAACTCCGGGCTTTGATTTTTTTGATGACCCGAAAGCAAAAGTCCGGAGCGTCGATGGTGATCAAAACGTCCGGCTTCAAGCGTTCAATTTCATCCGCGGTTTCACCCATGCGGCGCAACAGTGTCGGTAACTTGGGGATCACTTCAAACACCCCCATGACCGCCAAATCTTGCATGGGAAACAGGCTTGAAAGCCCCTCAGCCGTCATTTCCGGACCTCCCACTCCGGCAAAACGCACCTTGTCGTGTGTTTTGTCCCGCAACGCGCCCATCAAGCTGGCGCCCAGGGCATCGCCGGAATTTTCGCCCGCAATCAAGAACACCAGGGGTGAAGAAAGCTCCGTCGTCATGGTTTCACCCCAACCAAAAACAGACCTTTGTCATCGGCGGCCTTGATTACGGCCTCGCGCCCGACAATGATGGACCCACCCGCCTCAACAACAATCCCCTTAAGTCCCGCCGCTGAGGCATATTCAACGGTCCCCAGTCCAATGGTCGGCAAATCGGCACGGCGTTCTTGCCCCGGCTTGGTCATTTTCGCCAGCACGCCGCCCTGATCAAAACCGTTCGCCTGAGCAATGCGTTTGAGCATGGCATCGGTGCCGTCTTGATCTTCCAAGGCGACGACCTGCCCGGCTTTGGCGACGGCGGCTTGACCTTTATCCGCCCCGCCTAAGGCAAGCGCCGCGTGAACGGCCACGTCAATATCCACTTGATCGTTTTCAGAAGGACTGACTTGTCCCATAACGCCTTCGGGAGACAGCAATTCCGGCAAGACTTCGTGCGCGCCCACCATGTGAAAGCCTTCTTCGCGTTCCAGAGCCGAAACAATGGTCCTGAGCACCCCGTCATCGCCTTTGTTCATGACACCACCGGCCAAAATACGCACCGCCCGCGCGTCGGGCATCAACGCCGTCATGGATGGACGGTGGATGCGTCCGGCCATCACCAAGTCAATAACTTGCGCGTCTTTCAAGGCTTGGATGGATTTTCCCGCTGCGCCCAGGCGCACCCAAGCGTGATCAACGCCGGCCACGGTCTGGGCATCGCATTGATCTTTAAAGGCAATGACAAAGACTTCGCGTCCGTTTTTTTGGCACGCCTGAATCAACAGCCGGGGCAGATCACCGCCACCGGCGAGGATGCCCAACTTTGGCGCGTCAGGAAGCATCATCCATTTTCGGCTGACAGATGGAACGTGAGCTATCTTCTGCGATAAACTGGACGATTTCCATTACCGGCTCGTTGTCTTTGAACATCTCGGCAACGTCTTGCTGGCGTTCCGCCATGGTGCCTTCTTGAGCAAACAGCAAGCGATAGGCATTGCGCAAGGCATGAATGGTTTCCCGATCAAAGCCGCGGCGTTTCAGCCCCACCAGATTCAGGCCCGACAGGTGTGCGCGGTTGCCCATCACGGTGCCATATGGGATGACGTCGTTTTCAACCCCGGACATGCCGCCCAGCATGGCGTGTTTGCCGATGCGCACAAACTGATGCACCGCCGACAGTCCGCCGATGATCGCAAACTCGCCAATGTGAACATGGCCCGCCAAAGTCGCATTGTTGACCAAAATCACATGATCTGAAATTTGGCAATCGTGGGCCACATGCGCGCCCACCATGATCAAGCAGTTGTCGCCGACTTTGGTCAGCAGGCCGCCGCCTTCGGTGCCGGGGTTCATGGTCACGTGTTCGCGAATGACGGTGTTGCAGCCGATTTCCAAGCGCGAAGCTTCGCCTTTAAACTTCAAGTCTTGGGGTTGCAACCCGATGGAGGCAAACGGAAAAATGCGGGTGTTGGCGCCAATACGGGTATCGCCGCCGACCACCACATGGCTTTCCAACTGGACGCCGTCCGCCAACTTCACCTGGGAACCGACGATGCAATACGGTCCGATGCGGACGTTATCGCCCAATTCGGCACCGTTTTCAATAATGGCCGTGGGATGAATATTGGTCATATCAACGATCCATGATCATGGCGGAAAAGACGGCTTCAGCCATGAGCGCGCCATCGGCGCGGGCTTTGCCTTCGAACTTATAAACGTTACCGCGTGAACGCAGTTTGGTCACTGTAATTTCGAGCACATCACCCGGCGTAACGGGTTTGCGAAAGCGCGCATTGTCGACCGTCATAAAATAAACCAACTTGCCTTCGGCCTCTGCGCCCAAAGTTTCAACCACCAAAACCGCCGCGGTCTGCGCCATGGCTTCGACAATCAACACACCGGGCATGACCGGATGATCGGGAAAGTGGCCTTGAAAATGCGGTTCGCTGGCGGTGACGTTTTTGACGCCGACAGCCTGCACATCGGGGATCAGGTCTTTGACCCGGTCAATCATCAAAAACGGATAACGATGGGGGATCATTTCCATGATCCGGTTCACATTAATTACGGTATCGGAACTCAAAGCTCACTCCCCCTTCTTCGGTCTTGTCAATTTCTTCAAAGCCACCACTTGACGCCAATATTCTTTTGCGGGCATGGCGGGCGACCCCGCAACAGTCTGGCCCGGCTCTACATCGCGCATCACGCCGCTTTGCGCTGCAATACGCGCCCCATCACCAATACTCAGATGCCCGGCAATCCCCGTAGCCCCTCCCATCATGACATAGTTGCCAATCTTGGTGCTGCCGGAAATACCCGATAGGGCCGGGAACAAACACCCTATGCCGATTTCAACGTTGTGGCCGATTTGTACCATGTTGTCGATTTTGCTGCCCGATGCAATCACCGTATCTGGCCCGGCACCCCGGTCCACGCACGCATTCGCCCCGATATCAACGTCATCACCGATGACCACTCGGCCCAACTGCGGCACTTTCAAATGCACGGCACCGGGGGCAAAACCAAAGCCGTCTTGACCAATACGCACGCCGGGATGGAAAACGCAGTTTTTGCCGATCAATGCATATTGGAGGGTAACGTTCGGACCAATGTCACAGCCTGCACCTAAGACCACGCCGGGACCGATGTAGCTGTTGGCGCCGATTTTACAGCCGTCACCGATCTCAGCCCCATCGGATACGACCGCGCCGGCATCGATTTGGCAGCCTTTGCCAAGGCTCGCCACCGCACTGACATGTGCCGATGGGTGCACGCCGGGGCGCACGGCTTCGGGCGGGTAAAAGGCCTGAGCGATGCGGGCATAGGCCCGATATGGTTCCTTGGTGCTCAACACCGCCATGGTAGCAGGCGCGCGATCAACAAAATTTGGATCGCACAGACAAGCCCCAGCCGCGCTTTGTGTGAACGCTTCAACGTACAGTTTGTTGTCCAGAAAGCTCAGGTGCTCGGCCCCTGCCGCTTGCAGGGGCTGGACATCGTTCAGCATCAAGTCTGGATCACCAGAGGCAATTTCGGCTTGCCCAATGGACGCCAATTGAGCAAGGCTAAAAGGGCCTGCGTTCTTAAAAAACCGTGGGTCGGCCATAGATGTCGCCCTTATTTTTTGGGACTGGCAACCTTAACGGACGGCAACCGCTTGTCCAAATCGATCAGCACCAGGTTGGTGATGTCAAGTTTTGGGTCCGAAAACACCACTTGGCCCTTTTGGAAGACAACCGTGATGCCGTTAATTTTAACAATATCGGCAACAACCGCACGAAACACGTCGGTAACTTTTTTATTCGCATCGGTGCGCACGGTATTCAGCTTCAAGTTACTTTCTTGGACTTCACGCTGCAGCTTTACAATACGTTCTTGAAACTGCTTGCGTTTTTCCGCAAAAACGTCGGCGGCCAACAACGGGCGCTGGGCAAGCAGTTCTTCCTCAGCCTTTTTGACGTCGGCTTTCTCTTTATCAATGGTCGTCTGCAGGTCAGCCTGAAATTTTGCCATCTGCTCATGAATGGTTTGCATGGCCTTCGCATTCACAAACACCGCATCGGTATCCAATACGGCAAGATACACGCCAGCGCTGGCCGCTTTATTTGCAGCAGCATCTTGTGCATTGGCTTGCGGTATAATGCTCAGCGCACCCAAAACGATTGCGCAACACATCCCTGCAAATGATTTGATATTCAAAACCATCTCCTAAAATTTGGTGCCAAAGTTGACACGCATAAGTTCCGTCTCATCATAACCTTGTTTCATGATGGCTTGGGCAAAATCAAGGCTGATCGGCCCCACAGGCGACACCCACGTCACCCCGACCCCAACAGAAGAGCGCAGCGATCCGTCGTCGGAAATATTGGCGCCGCCCGGATTAACCGTCATCAGGCTGCCCAGGTCGGTAAACACTTTGCCCGAAATACCCAGTTCTTGAGGTAAACCCAGCGGCACAGAGAGTTCTGCGCCGCCCGTGTACATAAATTCACCGCCCAATGAATCAGCCGTTACGGTGTCGCGAGGTCCGACACCCCCGTTACTGAAGCCGCGTAAATTGTCGCCGCCAACAAAGAAACGATCCAAAAGGCCAACATCTTGACCGATACCCATAATCACACCCGCGCCAGCACGCGTGGTTGAAACCCAGCCATCGGCGAATTTGTAATAGAACGCCCCACGCACTTCGTTGCGTAAGTAATTGGTATCACCGCCCAACCCGGCCAAATCGTTGGTCATAACCGCATAATAGCCTTCGGTCGGATTCACTTTACTGTTGCGCCGATCGTACATCAAACTATGGCCAAGTTCGGACAGAATCTTCTCACCTTCTTGCTGCTTCACATAAATGGACGCCGTTGACGGCACCCCGGTGATATCGGACTGTTTCAATGTGTAATGCCAGCCTTGATCCAAATGACTGGAAACCGGATAACCGAAACGCAATCCCGCGCCAGTGGTTTTGGTGTCGTAAGAGCTAGCCGTCTGGTTGTCCGTTTGGGTGTTGAAAAGATCAATGCCGGCACTGACGTCACGGTTCATGAAATGCGGCTCGGTAAAGCTCACATTGACTTGGCTTTGGCGCTCAGAAACGCGCACGTTTAAGGACAGATCCTGGCCTTTGCCCAGCAAGTTCCGCTCGCGAACGCCAAATTCAGCCAAGGCACCCGAACTGGTCGAATAGCCCGCCCCGATGGACAACGAGCCTGTGGATTTTTCCTGCACTTCTACGTTTACATTGACTTTGTCAGGTGCCGAACCCGGCTCTTGGGTCATGTTCACTTTTTCAAAGAAGTTCAAATCTTCAACACGGGTCAAAGACTGACGCAGCTTTGAAGCGTTAAAGGCGTCGCCTTCGACAACCTTGAATTCCCGGCGCACGACCTCATCCAAAGTGCGCACGTTACCCGTCACGTTAATGTGTTCGACGAACACCCGCGGCCCTTCTTTGATTTCAAACGCGATGTTGATGTCACCCGTTTCGGCATTGCGATCCACATTTGGACGCACATCGACGAATGCATAGCCCAAGTTGCCAGCGGCTTCCGTCAGCGCTTCAACGGTATCGTCAACCGCCGTGGCGTCATACCACTCGCCCTTTTCAAACTTAAGCCTATCGGCAACGTCATCGGCATTCAAATCGCGCAAGTTGGCTTTAATGTTGACGTCGCCAAACTTATAACGCTGCCCCTCTTCAATCGTGAATGTGATAAAAAATTGGTTGCGATCCGATGTCAGCTCAGCAACCGCCGACAGAACCTTAAAATCGGCATAGCCGTTTTTTAAGTAGTAACGGCGCAACAATTCACGATCAAACGTGATGCGGTCTGGATCATAGGTGTCGTCCGAGGACAAGAACCGATACCAGCGGGTTTCACGGGTGCGTACAATCTCTTGCAGATCGCTGTCGTCAAAGACTTTGTTGCCGACAAAACGAATGTTTTGAACTTCGGTCAAAGCGCCTTCATCGACTTCGAAGACCAGATCAACACGGTTTTGGGGCAGCTGAATAAGCTTAGGCTCGACCGAAACTGCAAAGCGACCACTTTTTTGGTACAGCGTTTGCAGACGGTTGACATCATTTTGGACTTTGGAACGGGTGTAGATGACGCGCGGCTTCAACGAAATTTCGGTCATCAGCTCTTCGTCTTTGATGCGCTTGTTACCTTCAAAGGCGATGCGGTTGATAACCGGGTTTTCCTGCACGATGACGACCAACGTGTTGGCTTCGCGGCGAAACGAGACGTCAGCAAACAATCCGGTTGAAAACAAAGACTTCAACGAGCGGTCAATACGCACGGGATCGAAACCGTCCCCTTCACGCACGAGCAAATAAGAGCGAATGGTTTCCGCCTCGATACGCGCCGCCCCTTCGATGGCAATGGCTTGAATGGTGTCTGTTTCTTGAGCATGCGCAGGCACGGTAAGGGCGGGCATCAATCCGAACGCAACTGTGAACACCATCACAGGCGTTAGAACGGGCGCAAGTAAGGGCAACGTCAAAGCCGTCACCACCCTGAAAATGATCCCTCGCACAGCGCGCCCCATTTTTTTTGCCTTACGTGTCTGCGTAAATATATTCATTCCAGCCCCATCGGATATTCGCCCCCACCAACCCAGGAGCGTCATCCCGGCCTAACGATAGGCCAAAACGCGAAAAACCGCCTTCAAGTCCTTTTCAGAAAAGATGAACCATCATCCAAATTTCTCAAAAAGGCGCCCAAAGTCGTTCCAGGTCGCAAATACCATCAAAAGCAATACCAGAACCATGCCGAAACGGAAACTGTATTCTTGTATGTTTTGACTCAAAGGCTTACCGCGAACAGCTTCTGCCGCGTAAAACACCAGATGACCGCCATCGAGAACCGGAACCGGGAACAAATTGATCAGGCCTAAGTTGATCGACAAGATGGCCAAAAAGCTCAATGTGCTGATGATTCCAGCTTCTGCGGCTTGGCCGGAAAATTCGGCGATGGACAAAACCCCACCCAATTCTTTGGCGCTGCGCTCCCCGGAAAACATTTCTCCCAATCCGGACAAAATATTGACCGAAAACGAATAGGTCTGCTCAATCCCCAGCCCCAAACCTTCAACAAGGCCTGCGCGTTCCGATTTCACATGCTCTGCGGAGGGGCGAACGCCCAACAATCCGCGCGGTTTTTCATCGGAAGCTGAAGAAGAGGCTGTCGCGCCTGCGCTTGTCCCCTCACTGTCCTTCCAACTGCGCGGCGTGGCCAGCAAATGGACTATGGCATCCGCACGCTGGACTTCAAAGTCCAAGGCCACGTGGGCGTTGACCGAAACAATCTCGCTGAGTTCGCTGAACAACGTGATGGGTTGTCCACCGACCGATAAAATAACGTCGCCAGCTTGGAAACCGGCCGCTTCAGCAGCCGTATCGGGCATCACTTCACCCACGGCGGAAAGAATTTTAGGGACCCCAAAGACGGAATTAACGCCCCAAAAAAGCAAAACGGCGAACAAGAAGTTGGCCAATGGTCCCGCCGCGACAATGGCCGTGCGTTGACCCAGGCCTTTGTGATGGAAAGAGACTTTCCTTTCGTCATCGGTCATGGGCCGATCTTCGGCATCATCGACGCCGGTCACCATGTCCGCTTCACCAAACATCTTCACGTAACCGCCCAACGGCACGGCGCTCAACCGCCAGCGTGTGCCGCGTTTGTCGTTAAAACCCCACAGTTCATGACCAAAGCCAACCGAGAACACCTCAACCTTAACGTTGTTCCACCGGGCCAGTAAAAAATGGCCCATTTCATGGACGAACACCAGCACCGTCAAAATGGCGAGAAAGGGAACAACCGTTCCGGTCAAAAGATTAAAAAAGTCCATTATCAAAACGTATTATTCCATTTCATTAACATTTAAGATGAATTAAAGTCGATCGATAACCGCAGCGGCACGAAGACGGGCTTCCGCGTCGATGGCAAATACCGCGTCCAGATCCGACAAAGGCTCCAGCCCCCCTTCATCCAACACCTTTTCGACCACCCGCGCAATATCCAGAAAGCCGATTTTTCGCCCCAAAAATGCGGCCACAGCCACCTCGTTTGCGGCATTCATCACCGTCGGCGCAGCGCCCCCGGTCTGCAAGCATTCCCGCGCCAGACGCAACGCCGGAAAACGCACCGTATCCGGGGCTTCGAAGGTCAGCGTGCCAATGTCAGCCAACGACAAGGTTTCAGATGGCGCCGACATGCGCTTCGGCCACGCCAACGCAAACGCAATCGGCGTGCGCATATCGGGCGTACCCAATTGCGCCAAAACGGAACCGTCCACGTACGACACCATCGAATGAATCACCGATTGCGGATGCACCAAAACTTCGATGGCTTCCGAGGGAACCGGGAACAAGTGAAAAGCCTCGATCATTTCAAGGCCTTTGTTCATCATGGTGGCGCTGTCGACGCTGATTTTAGCGCCCATGTCCCAATTGGGATGAGCAACCGCTTGTTCGGGCGTCATCGCTTGCATTTCGTCCAGCGACTTTTCGCGAAAGGGGCCGCCCGATGCCGTCAAAGTGATTTTGGACACCGCCTGGACGCGCTCAAAATCAAACACTTGAAAAATGGCGCTGTGTTCACTGTCCACCGGAATGAGGGTTGCGCCGCCGTTTTTGACCTCTTGGGTCATCAGGGCCCCCGCAGAAACCAAGGTTTCTTTGTTGGCCAAGGCCACCAGAGCCCCACGCCGGGCGCCTTCCAAAGTCGGTTTCAGGCCCGCTGTGCCGACGATGGCCGCAACCAAGATGTCAGAGGGGTGAGCCCCAGCCTCGATGATCGCATCTTCACCCGCAGCGCACGCAATGTTGGTCCCCGACAACAAGGACTTGAGCTCCCCGTAGAGGCTTTCATCGGCAACAACGGCACGCTTTGCCTTCAGCCTAACCGCTTGTTCCGCCAAAAGCTTGACGTTGCGGTTGCCGGTCAGGACTTCAACGCTGAAAGCATCCGGGTTGCGCGCCAGCAAATCGACGGTGTTACACCCGATCGACCCGGTGGAGCCCAAAACGCTCACCGATCGCCGTTCTTGGTGCCAGGCTTCGGGCAGGTCTTCGGGCGCAGATTTTAATGATGTGCTTACGACAGCCATTTGAGAACGTTGCCTTGCAATGCGAAATTAATCAAGGCCAGAGCGATTGCCGTCGCCACCAAACCATCGACCCGGTCAAACAGCCCCCCATGACCGGGAATTATATTGCCGCTGTCTTTGACGTCAAAACGGCGTTTAACCCAGCTTTCCAACAAATCACCCACCTGACTGACGACCGCGAAAGCGGCACTGACAAAGACAACGCTGGCACCGACACTGTCTAGCGCATCATCTGGGCGAAAATAAGACACAACACCCCACCCCGCCCCGGCACCCAAAAGAGTGCCCCCAACAAAACCGGACCAGGTTTTGTTGGGGCTGATGGACGGTGCCAACTTCGGGCCGCCTATATTTTTGCCAAAGGCGTAACCGCCGGTGTCAGCCCCCCACACAATGGCCAACAGCCAAAAAATCATCACTTGGCCCCATTCCCCGTCCAGACGAATGGCCCACAGCGCCAATGCCGACAGCCCCACATAGATCAGACCCAACGCCACCCACAGGGGCCGACGTCCAACCATGCTCGCCCATTCCCACACCAAGATGACCGCCATCGAAGCAATCAAAACATCAAAATATGGGCCGCCAAAATGAACCAGCACCAAAACCAATGGGGCCAGAACCAGGGCGGAGAGGATGCGCAAAATAAGAGCTTTTGAGAAAATTTTAGACACCTACGGAACCATAACGTCGATCACGCGATTGATATTGGCTCAGCGCGAGTTCAAATTCTTCGGTTCTAAAGTCAGGCCACAGGGTGTCGGTAAAAACAAGTTCAGTGTAGGCCGTCTGCCACAGCAAGAAATTCGACAAGCGTTGCTCACCACTGGTGCGAATGAGCAAGTCAGGATCGGGGATGTCAGCGGTTTCAAGACTCTTTGCAAACAGATCCTCATCAATATTTTCCGGGTCCAGCTCGCCACTTTTGACGCGCTCCGCCATGTTTCGCGCGCTGTTCACGATTTCGGCGCGCCCGCCGTAGCTCAGCGCCAGCACCAAATTGAGTCCCACATTGGCGCGGGTACGCTGTTCCGCCACGATGATTAAGTCTTGAATGTCGACGGACAAGCGGGAACGATCACCGATCACCCGAAAACGCACGCCTTGTTTATGCAATTCGGCCAATTCCTTGCGCAAATACAAACGCAACAAGCCCATCAAATCCATCACTTCACCGGACGGACGCTTCCAATTTTCAGACGAAAAGCCGAACAAGGTGAGATAACGAACCCCCAGGCGTGACGCGGCCTTGATGACAGTGCGCACCGATTCAGCCCCGCGACGGTGCCCTTCCGTACGCGGCAAGCCCCTGGCCGATGCCCACCGACCGTTGCCATCCATAATGATGGCAACATGAACCGGCAATGGTGCATCACCCAGTTGGGATTGAGGTTTAATCGGCATGCGTTCGGATACTCGCTTCGGCTTTGTCGTTGTCAAAGGGCCACAAATTGACAGGCTAAAAGATTAAACCTGCATGATTTCCGCTTCTTTGTGAGTCAGGGCCTCATCGATTTTAGCAATGTTGGCATCCGTCATCTTCTGAATTTCATCAGAATACTGGCGCAGTCCATCTTCGGAAATATCGCCGTCCTTTTCCGCCTTTTTCAGCTCATCCATACCATGGCGACGCACATTGCGCACTGCAACACGGGCTTCTTCGGTGTATTTTCCGGCGACTTTCGCCAGTTCTTTGCGCCGTTCTTCGTTCAAAGGCGGAATGGGTATGCGCACCAACTGGCCGTCGGATTGTGGGTTCAGCCCCAATCCAGAATCCATGATAGCCTTTTCCACGGCTTTCACCATGCCTTTATCCCACACTTGAACCGCCAACAAACGCGGTTCCGGGACCCCCACTGTACCGACTTGGTTGAGCGGCATCGCCTGGCCATAAGCCTCCACGGTGATGGTATCAAGCAAACTGGTTGAGGCGCGCCCCGTGCGCAAGCCACCGAACTCCTTGTGCAGAACTTCCACAGCGCCTTCCATGCGCCGTTCCAGATCCGATTTCAAAGCGTTAATATCGGCCACGATGTATCCCCTTTAAGTCCTCAGTTGTGCCCATGCCACGTGCGCATCAGGCCCATTATTCAACAGTCGTAAACGTACCCTTCCCGCACACCACCTGAGCGAACGCACCGGGTGTGTGAAGGTCAAAAACCAAAATCGGCAACTTATTGTCCCGCGCCAGGGCAATGGCCGAGGTATCCATAACCCGTAAATTTTCTGCCAACACCTGCTGATAACTTAAGCGTTCATAGCGGGTGGCGCTGGCATCCTTTTTCGGATCGGCGCTATAAACGCCATCAACTTGGGTGCCCTTCAACAGAGCATCCGAGCTCATTTCAATTGCGCGCAGCGCCGCTGCCGTATCGGTCGTGAAAAACGGATTGCCGGTTCCCGCCGCAAAAATCACCACCCGGCCTTTTTCCAAATGGCGCACCGCACGACGGCGAATGAACGGCTCACACACCGTATTCATCGGGATGGCCGACTGCACCCGGGTGCTCACGCCCTTGGCTTCCAAGGCGCTTTGCATCGCCAGCGCGTTCATGACGGTGGCCAGCATCCCCATATAATCGGCGCTGGTGCGCTCAATGGTCGAAGCCGCCGCCGACATCCCGCGAAAAATATTGCCGGCGCCGATCACCAGGCACAACTCAACACCCATATCGTGGACGGTTTTGACTTCTTCAGCAATGCGGTTGACGGTTTCGGTGCACAGACCAAAGTCCTTATCCCCCATCAGTCCCTCGCCTGACAATTTCAACAACACGCGTCGGTACACAGGCGCTTCGGACATTGTCGTTGGATTCCTCAATCAGGCGGGTTAATTGCTGAGCGGCTCAGCTCGGACAGTGATCAGGCGACTCCGCGCCTAAATTTGGAGGGGATATTACACCAAGATACCCATTTTTCCAGCCTTTTAGCACCCGTGTGCACAAGCCTAAGCAACGCAAAGGACACAAAAAAGCCGGGGAAGGATAAACTTCCCCGGCTTTTTGGATGAAGTCCGGCGGTTATGCCGCTTCGAGGTCTTGACCCAGAAATTGATCGGCACCCAAAATCTGCAAAACATTGCTGGCTTGAGTGCGGCGGCGCACGGTGTGCAGAACCTCCAGCGAACATGGCAGTTTTGCCGCCACCAAGTCGATGCCGTCTTCACGCCACACCGGCCCGATGGTCTCTGATTTCCAGCCGTTGCGGGCGAACACCGCGCGCCAAATCCCCACTGGCATAACCCCGATGATGTCATCGATCCCGTTGAGGATGGCGTATTCGATGTACGCGCACACCAATTCCTTAACGATTGTATTGCGCTGTTTTGGGTCCAAGTCCCGATCCACACCAAAACGGGTTCCTTCCCAAATGCGATCGGATTTCGGCAAGCCAATGTCTTGCACCATGTGCGGCCACACCTCTTCCAGCATATAATTCACCGATGTCGGCGCAAGGCGGGCAACGCCCCGCGCCACGCCCCGGTTGTCACGCCAGACAAAGTATTGAGCGGCGGGATTATCGAACTGGTCGTATTCCATCCCTTTGTGTGACGGAACGTTATAAGCTTGGCGCTCAATAAAGACGCGGTGACGCAAGCGAAACTGTAACGCCAAGGCGTCGCCATAGAGGTGTGCGGTTTCGTAGTTAAAGCAATCGACGGTCATGATATTTGCCCTTTGTTCCCAGAAAATCTGAGGGCAAAGATGCCAAGTCATGAATATAGATGTAACCTACGCACCAGCGTAGGATTGCGCTGCTCTGGCGCAAAAGACTGTGGATTAAAGTTTAATCAGGCCACCGTGAAGCGCCTTAACGACGGCAGAAATGCGCGTGTCACAATCGAGTTTGCGCAAGATATTGCGGATATGAAAATCCACACCGTGCTCACTGATGTTGAGAATTTCGCCGATAGCCCAATTGCTTTTGCCCACGGCGCACCATTTGATGACCTCTGTTTCGCGCGGCGTCAAGCTTTTGCCAACGGCATTTCGCGCCTGATCGTGCAGGGACGAAAAAACCACGTGAAACTGGACGGACATAATCTCAATTTGACGCAAAAACCGACTGAGATCGGGTACTTTTGTGCTGCACGCCAAACCAACCCCATAAACTTCCCCGTAGGGGCCGTGAAACGGTATTGCCAGGCCCGTGTGAA
The DNA here is from genome assembly GCF_001746755.1 of Magnetovibrio blakemorei. Classification (GTDB taxonomy): domain Bacteria; phylum Pseudomonadota; class Alphaproteobacteria; order Rhodospirillales; family Magnetovibrionaceae; genus Magnetovibrio; species Magnetovibrio blakemorei. Next base: position 37,723 of record NZ_MCGG01000017.1, read on the forward strand.
GCCCTGCCTCCGTGCCTTGGTTCATCAGCTTTTTTTGTGCCGAAGTGACATCGCGAGATCGCAGCATTTCATCCCACATGAAACCATTGCGCGTTGCCAAACAATGCTGACGCACAGGGTCCAACTGCACATAATTGTGTTCCATGTAGTAGCTGACCCAGTCATCCGGGTAGCAATGGGATATGCCGGGGATTTTGACTTCATCGTGGTGGGTATTGCGCAACGCACTATACATCACCCGATCAACGCCGATTTGCTCAAGCGCATGCAGATAACTTGAAAACAGTTGCGCGGGATCGTCCGCCGCCAACGTATCTTCGATGAACTTAGCCAATGCCATCAGCCCCGCGCCCCTTACCGCAACCTCACCCTCGCCACGTTGTCCGCAAAATGCCCGTCTCGCGTCCATCGCCCCCCTCAATGCAGTTGCATTAAAAGCAGATCTCAACTTTAAAAGAGCATAGCACAAATGTCTAGGGTCGGAACCTTTTATCTGACCCTACGTACCTCCGTAGTACCCTCAAATGGGCAACATATGCTCGAATTCATCTCGATAATTGTGAGACACGAACACATCAAGTGCAGAGACCTTGCCTCAGCACAGACACGTCGCCAACGGAGGATACGATGAGCAAAAACAAAACCACGGCCCCGCTGTCCAGCGAAAGCATTCATGCCATGCTTGAGTATCTTCACGTGGAAGCTGAACAAGCTGAAACCGTCGAAGACCTTGCCTGCGTTTTGAACGTCATCAAAACTCTTTTGTCGGAAACGCAGCCTATGCATGCGGTTCAAGGCTTGCCCAACATTCGCGCCGAAGTGATGCCGTTTGGTCATTCCAGGGGGCGTTGTAATTTTGCTTCCAACGTGCCCGAAACACTGATTTCGACGTTTTACGATTTGTCGGATCGCATGAACCAATTGCAAGTCGAAGACCCGGAAACGTTCGTCAATGCGTCCAACGCCTTGCATTGGTTGGCCAACAACGACAAATGCGTCAATTAGGTTAAACATTCAGACAAACAAAAACGGGGGCTTCCCATCAGGAAGCCCCCGTTTTTTTGTTAATTTGAAGACGCGGGGCTTAGTTGCCGCCTGCGACCGCAGCCACTTCGGCTGCGAAATCTTCTTCTTTCTTTTCGATGCCTTCGCCCAGACCAAAGCGCACAAACGCTTTGACGTCCACGCCAGCGGCTTCAGCAGCCTTGGAAACTTTGCTTTCGCCGTCGATCACGAAGGTCTGTTCCAACAAGCACACTTCTGCGTAGTACTTGGAGATACGACCGACAATCATCTTTTCGATGATTTCTTCGGGTTTGCCGGATTCACGGGCTTGTTCGATCAGAATTTGCTTTTCACGTTGCAGCAATTCCGGGTCCAAGTCATCACGCGACAAGGAAGCCGGGTTGGTGGCGGCGACGTGCATGGCGACTTGCTTGCCGAAGCTCTGTGCATTATCGCCCGTTGCACCGACCATCACGCCGATTTTGCCCAAACCGTCTGCGATGGCGCCGTGAACGTATGCGGCCACTTCGCCGCCGTCCACGTTGAGCACCTGCACGCGGCGAATGTTCATGTTTTCGCCAATGGTCGAGATCAAATGGGTGAGTTCTTCCGCTACGGTGCGACCCGTACCAGGGAAATCCATGGCGTTCAACGCGGCCAAATCGCCATTTGAGTCCATGGCCAACTTGGTCACAGAGGATACAAAGTTTTGGAACTGATCGTTACGCGACACGAAATCGGTTTCGGAGTTGACTTCGACCATGGCGCCTTTTGCGCCATCGACGTACACGCCAACCAAGCCTTCAGCCGCGATACGACCGGACTTTTTGGCAGCAGCAGCCAAGCCTTTGGTGCGCAGCCAATCGACCGCAGCGTCCATGTCGCCATCGGTCTCGCCGAGGGCCTTTTTGCAATCCATCATTCCCGCGCCAGACTTTTCGCGGAGCTCTTTCACCAGAGCAGCAGTAATAGCAGCCATCTTAAATATCTCCTTTAAGATGTTGTCCTAGCATGTTGCTATGACACATTTATTAAAATCAATTTACTCGGTCGCAGCAGCGGCTTCGACAACCGTGTCCGCAACAGCAGCAGCTTCAGCATCGGGCAGAACTTCTGCGATCGGCTCAGCAGCCGCACCGATATCACCGCCGCGCTTACCCACTTCAGCCTGAATACCGTCCAGCACAGCACCGGAAATCAGTTCGCAGTAAGTGGTGATGGCGCGAATGGCGTCATCGTTGCCGGGCACCGGATAATCGACGCCCTTGGGATCGGAGTTGCTGTCCAAAATGGCAACCACGGGGATGCCCAGTTTGTTCGCTTCGGCGATGGCGTTGGCTTCTTTATTGGTGTCAATGACGACCATGATGTCGGGAAGACCGCCCATGTCTTTGATGCCGCCCAACGCCAGTTCCAGCTTATCGCGTTCGCGGGTCAGCTGGAGCAGTTCTTTTTTCGTCAGGCCTTCGCTTTTCTGCGCATCGGTCAACTGAGCGTCCAGTTCGCGCAAGCGTTTGATGGAACCGGAAATGGTGTTCCAGTTGGTCATCATGCCGCCCAACCAACGGTGGTTGACGAAGTACTGACCGCAGTTGCGTGCGGTTTCAGCGACTTTTTCAGAGGCCTGACGCTTGGTGCCGACGAACAGCACACGTCCACCACCCGCGACGGCGTCACGAACGGCTTCCATAGCGCGCGACAGCAGCGGTGCAGTTTGGCCCAAATCAATGATGTGAACGGAGTTGCGCGCACCAAACAGGTACGGCGCCATTTTGGGGTTCCAACGACGGGTGTTGTGACCGAAGTGAACGCCGGCTTCCAAGAGCTGACGCATGGTAAAGGTTGGCATTGCCATTTTGTTGTTCCTATTCCGGTTAAGCCTCCGCGGACACCGTCTCTCAGCCGAGAAACACCGGAGCGACACACCGACGAATTTGCGCCGGGGCCGCACGTCCACGTGCGAAATCGCAGCCCCTCATGGGATGCGTGGCGGTTTTTTAGGCTTTTCACAGGCGCATTGCAAGAGAAATGCAACAAAAAATACATTTGAATTATTCTAACGTGTGCGTATGTTAAGAATGAATCTTAAGTCAGGAGCCAGAACATGCGCTATCATCAAGCTCGAGCCATTCGCCAGCGGTCCATATTCATCCGAAATTGCAAAATTGGCAGCCTTGTTTTGCTTTTGGTGGCGGCGGGCATCGTCAGCATGACGGTCTAACCAGAGCAATAAAATGCTGATGAAATAAGCTATCGAGCCGATCCGCCCGCTGCGTTATACTGAGGTTCCGGAGAACAGCACATGCGTTATCACCAAGCCCGAACCATCCGCGAGCACCATTTGTTCCTGCGCAACTGCAAATTCTGCGCGGTTGTGCTGGTTCTACTTGTGGGCAGCTTGTTCTGGATCGCTTAAGAGCATCCTTCTCACCACCCCTCCCCTCAAATCTCCTGCACTTCGGCAATACCCGCGATGGAATAAACCGCGTGGAGGAGTTCCGGCGTGACGGAGACGGGCTTTTCTTTCAGCGCAATAGAGGTTTCATATTGAGCCGTGCGGACCAAGATGCGCACCTCTCCCCGTCCCGGTTTGGCATTTTCCATGGCCGCTTGCAGGTCAGCCAGCGGTTTGTCATCCGTGATGGTGATTTGCAGGCCTGCTGACGTTTGCGCCGCCATTTTGTCCAGTCCGCGCATAGATTGAGCCAGCAGCTTGACGGTTTCGCCTTCAAATTGCGCGGTGGCCTTGATCAGCACCGCCGTTCCCGGTTCCAGCAAATCCGCCGACGCCGCCAGAGTTTCGGAAAACATCATCACTTCATAGGAGCCCGACGCGTCCGAGCACGTCACGAAGGCGTAGCGCTTGCCCTTTTGACTGATGCGTTCTTTTTTCGACACCACCGTGCCCGCCAAGGTGAAGTTGCCCGATTGACCGCGTGCCAGCACTTTGGAAAAGGGCACGACTTCCAGGCGTTGCAGGCTTTTGCCATAACTGTCCAAGGGGTGGGCGCTGAGGTAAAAGCCGATGGCGTCAAATTCTTCGCGCAACCGTTCCATGGGCGGCCAATCGGCCACATCGGGCAGCCGGATGGTCTGTTTGGGCTGATCGCCACCACCAAACAAGCCGATTTGATTGCTTTCCCGGTCAGATTGCTGGGCGGAGGCCTCGCTCATGATCGCCTCAATCCCTTGATGGAGTTGTCGGCGGTTGGGGTTGAGGCTATCAAAAGTGCCGGAGCGCACCATATTTTCCATTTGCCGCTTGTTCACTTGATGGGTGTCCAAGCGCCCGGCAAAGTCTTCCAGGTCTTTGAACGGGCCGTTTTTGGCGCGCTCGCCAATGAGGCTGGCCATGGCCGCTTCACCGACGTTTTTCAGCGCCGCCAGAGCGTAGCGAATGGCGGTGGGCTTGCCGTCCTTGCCCCGTTCCACCTTAAAGAATGTTTCCGACGCGTTGATGTCGGGCGACAACAGCTTCACCCCCATACGGTCCAATTCCTGGCGATAGGCGTTGAGTTTGTCGGTGTTGCCCAAGTCCAAGGTCATGGACGCGGCCATAAATTCGTAAGGGAAATTGGCCTTCATATAGGCCGTGTGATAGGCCACCAAGGCATAAGCTGCGGCGTGGGATTTGTTAAAGCCGTAGCCGGCGAATTTGTTGACGTGATCAAAAATCTGATCCGCCTTGGCCGACGGCACGCCCCGGGCCACCGCGCCTTCGATGAACTGGGCGCGCTGCTTGTCCATCTCTTCTTGGTTCTTTTTACCCATGGCGCGGCGCAGCAAATCCGCACCGCCGAGGGAATAGCCCGACAGCTCTTGGGCGATCTGCATGACCTGTTCTTGGTAGATGATGATGCCGAAAGTCTCTTTGAGAATCGGCTCCAAGGTCGGGTACATGTAGTCGGGCTGCTCATCGCCATGTTTACGGCGAATATAGCTTGGAATGTTTTCCATCGGACCGGGACGATAGAGCGCCACGATCGCGATGATGTCTTCAAACGTGGTGGGACGCAGACCGCGCAGCTGATCTTTCATGCCCGCCGATTCCAACTGAAACACGCCTTGGGTTTCGGCGCGCTGCAACAGATCGAACGACGGTTGATCGTCCAAGGGCACGGTGGTCAGATCAATGCTGTTCCCGCCTTCCAGCGCAAACTTCACTGCCGTGGACAACACAGTCAGGGTTTTCAGGCCCAAGAAATCGAACTTCACCAGTCCGACTTGTTCCACGTACTTCATGTTGAAGCCCGTCACCGGCATGTCGGAACGCGGATCGCGATACAGCGGCACCAACTGGTCCAGCGGCCGGTCGCCGATCACCACCCCCGCCGCGTGGGTCGAGGCATGACGGTATAGACCTTCCAACGGCTTGGCGATTTCGATCAGGCGGGCGACTTCGTGCTCTTCTTTGATCATGCGGCGCAGTTCGGGTTCTGCTTCCACCGCTTCGGGCAGGCTCATGGCCTTGCCCGGATCGTTGGGCACCATTTTACAGATGCGGTCAACCTGGCCGTAGGGCATTTCCAGCACCCGGCCAACATCGCGCAGCACCGCGCGGGCTTGCAGCTTTCCAAAGGTGATGATCTGGGCGACGTGATCGCGGCCATATTTGTCTTGCACGTACTTGATGACTTCGTCGCGGCGATCTTGGCAAAAATCGATGTCGAAGTCAGGCATGGACACACGTTCGGGGTTCAAGAACCGTTCGAACAGCAAACCAAAACGCAGCGGGTCCAAGTCCGTAATGGTCAGCACCCACGCCACCACCGAGCCCGCACCCGAACCACGCCCCGGCCCCACCGGAATGTCGTGGTCCTTGGCCCATTGGATGAAATCGGCCACGATCAGGAAGTATCCGGGAAAGCCCATTTGGATGATCACGCCCAGCTCAAATTCCAGGCGTTCCCGATACGGCTTGGCTACGGCTTCTTTTTCGGCGTCCGACAGCCCCGGGGTAAAGACCTGAGCTTCCAATCGACGCTCCAGCCCATCGCGCGATTGCTTGCGCAATTCGTCTTGTTCGTTGCGTCCTTCGCCGCAATCGAACGGCGGCAAAATCGGCTTCACCCGCTCCACCTTGAAGGCGCAGCGTTGCGCCACCACCAAGGTGTTGGCGATGGCTTCGGGAACGTCGGCGAACAGAACCTTCATTTCTTCGGGCGATTTGAAATAATGGTCGGTGGTCAGGCGACGGCGCTGGTCTTGGCTGACATAAGCGCCTGCCGCAATGCAAATCAGTGCATCGTGGGATTGGAACATATTGCGGTCGACAAAAAAAGCCTCGTTGGTGGCGACCAAGGGCACGTTTTTGGCGTAGGCCCAATCGATCATCTGCGCCTCGATTTGCGCTTCTTCTTTGAGGCCGTGGCGTTGCAGCTCAATGTACACCCGCCCCGGATAGGCTTTCAGCAAGCGCTCCAGGCAGGCCTCGGCGTGGTCAACTTGGCCGTCCACCAGCATGCGGCCCACCGGGCCGTGCACGCCGCCGGTCAACAAAATCAGCCCGTCCGAATAGGTTTGCAGGTGATCAATGGTGACTTGGGGGTCTTCGACGTCATCTGAATCCATATACGCCGTGGACAGCAATTTGAGGATGTTGCGATAGCCCACATCGTTTTGCACCAGCAACACGACGGTGTCGGGGCGCTGCTGGGTGACGGTGCGGCCCATACTGGGGTTGTCGCCCCCTTCCCGGCTCACGGCAATTTGCACGCCGATAATGGGCTGCACCCCGCCGTCGACAGCGCCCAAGGAAAACTCCAAGGCCCCGAACAGGTTGTTGGTGTCGGTCACGGCAACGGCTGGCATCTTGTGCTTATTGCACAAGCCGTTCAAATCCTTAACGCGGATCGCGCCCTCGGACAGGGAATAAGCGCTGTGAACGCGCAAGTGAACAAAATCAGCGTGAGACATAAAGCCGATAAAACCACATCCACGACGAGTCTGCCCAGTGTTAATTGGCCAGCGCTAATTGAAAGCTATATGCTCAGCTCTTGCCGTTCCGGATGAACTTTTTTGGCACCAGAACTGATACATGCCGATAAACGTATCCGGATGCCGGGTTTCAAAGTCATGCCAGCACGCCAACTGTTGCAAAGCGCCGGGCTGCGGGTGGTCTCTTTCAAATTGCCTGCGGACGCTCTCACGGCGCAGTTCAAAGCCAAGAAAGGTCAAGTTCAGTTCTTGCAAAATCTCATTGATCTGAGCCAACGTAAAACGATGTTCCTGAACATGAAAAAGCAAGTCCCGGCATTCGCTCAAACTATAAAAATCAGATAGTTGGAACAGCTTGGAAAGCTCTGAATTGCCTGCTTCACCCATTGCAACAAGATCTTCCCGAAGACGCCGGATGTCTTGCGGGGTTGAGGCATAGCCCTGATCTGCAATGAGGGCGCGGGCTTGAACGACAGATTGGCGCGCCAATTCACTGTAGAGACCAATCTTCATAAAACCGCCGGGACGCAACACATCAACCAAGACTTTCCAGCCCTGAACCGGGTCCTCCATATGATGAAGAACGCCAACGGATTCAACCAAATCAAATGACCTCTTTAAATTCCCCAACGCTAAGATATCCGCTTGGGCATATTCAATGTTGGAAATGCCCAACTCGTTCGTTTTGCGCCAGGCATACGACAAGCTGGAGAGACTTAAATCAACAGCCAGGACCTGGGCATCCGGCAACCATGAGGCCGTGTTTACAGATTGTTGTCCGGTGCCACAGCCCGCAATGAGAACTTGGGGCGGCGCAGCCGCACAAAACGGTTCCGGTTCCCGCCAAAACTGCAAACTTTGAATGGATTGAGAAAAATCCAGAGTACGATTTTGCACGGCCGTTTTTAACCACCGTGGATAAGGATTTTGTTCATACTGGTCGCGAACAGCCTGCGAAACATCACCATCAATGGGGGCCAGGCAAGGCATGCAGCCTCGAAACACGCGTTCTTGCAAAGGCTCCTCAATCTGACACCGGATCACCTCACGAACCACATCGGGCCACACACCATCGACAAGTTTTTCCGCCCACGCATATCCATGGAGAGGCCTGTAAGTCGCCAAGGCAAGGATCTGATGTGAGTCCGGATTTTGTCCATCCTCAATTGTCTGGGCAATCTGTCGGTGTAACGCCTCAACCTGATCGCTTTCTGCAGCGGTTTCACATAGGACAAATTCGTTGGCAAAGGATTGTTGCGCCATTGCTGCGGCGAACGCGAGACCTTGTGCGCTCAGCTCTCCACTCAAAACGTGACGGAGCAACGCGTGTCGTAAACGCGTGAGCATCCTTTCCACACCCAAGTCCGTGAGCGGGCTCAGCCTCATGAGGCGCATAAACACCGGGAACTCGGAAAAGTGCTTCGCCACCGTTTCAAACGCCACATCATCGTCAGAGTTGGAATTCAGCACCTTTTGGACAATTGCCCAAAAGTCTGGCTGGCATTTGAGCGCATTGATGATCGTGTGGGCCAAATCGCGGGGGCGAACATTGGGGCGATTCAGCAGAACGTCCAAGGTGGTTAAAAAGTCCGCATCAGCGGCTGTAAGCTCAAGTCCCATCACGCTGTTTGCAAAGGCCGCCCAATACAGGTCGTTATCTGCATCCAGCACAACGGCTTGCCAGAAATGTCGAAAGGCATTGGCGTCACCGAGATGCTCAAGAGAGCGGGCCAAATTAAAATGTGCCCCGACAAGGTTCGGCGCCATGCTCAGCGCCTGGCGATAGCTTGCAACAGCCTCTTCAATGCGTCTGGCATCTTGTAACGCGTTGCCTAAATTGTAGTGCAATTGCGCCTCGTCGGGCGCAAGCATCAGGGCTTTTTGAAAAAGAGCAACGGCCTCATCCGGCCTCCCCTGCTTTTGCATCGCCAAAGCCAGATTGGCATACGCTTCAAACATATCGGGTTTATGTGCGATTGCGCTCTGATAGGCCACAGTGGCATCCGCAAATCGACCTTGCTCCTTAAAAAGGTTGCCTAAGACGAAATGGGCATTGGGGCTATCTGGTTTAAGCTTCAAAAGGTTCTGAAAGGCCTCTTCGGCAATTGCCCATTGCCCCAGCTCATGTAACACCAAACCTAAATGGTAGACCGCCTCGACATAATCCGGCTTTAAATTGATGGCCAATCTGTACTGGGTTAAGGCGTCCTCCAATTTTCCTGCACCCTTAAGTGCATATCCTAGATTGAAGTGCATTTCACAGACGCCCGGCATATGGTGAATCGCTTTGGAAATAAGCTCTATGGCAATTTCACCTTTACCCATTTGATGCGCCAAGACGCCCAGCAAGTGCAAGGCGGCGGGGTGAGTTGGGTCCGCTTTTAAGATTTGTTCGTAGGACGTCTTTGCCGCCCTCAAATCACCCGCTTGGTGTTGTTGAATGGCCGTGTTTAGGGTGCGCTGAAGTGCGGATTTTCCGGACGCCAATCGACCACTCTTTTTAAATTTGCGAGACGACATTGACCTTACTCTTTGAGGCTAACCACGATTTGCGCGCAGCAAACACGCAAAGGGCCGAAATCGGCGGCTGTCATAAAACTGATACAATCACACCATTGGCGAGTCTGCCCAGCTAAATTTGAGGGGGGGGTAAGGTACGATCGTGCAGAGCCTTAACGGAGCCCTGTCCGCATAACATTTCGCGTCATTGCGAGAAGCGCAGCGACGATGCAATCCACCTCACGCCACCAGATCCACGTCCAGAACATGGATTGCAACGCCCCTTCTGGGGGCTCGCAATAAACAAGAGTTTTTTTATGCGGACAAATGGATACAGAACACCCATCTATTTATGAAGTTCACAACCGAGGCGCTCGCATGGAACTGGAAGATCAGATTTTCAATACTCTGCTCAAGTATACCAAAGCCCTGTCTATTGCGCTGGGTTACCGAGATATATTAACGCGCCTTCATTCCGAGCGTGTGAACGGTCTTTCCATGAAAATTGGGGAATATTGCGGTCTAGCAAAAAATGAGGCTAACATTCTCAATATTGCCTCTTCATTCCACGACATAGGCAAAATCGGTATACCTGACCACATTCTGTTCAAGCCTTCCCAATTTGACGAAGACGAGTGGGAAATCATGAAAAAACACTCCGAAATCGGAGAAAAAATAATGGTCGGGACAGAACTCGAAGGCTCTCAACAGGCTGCTCTGTTGATTCGACACCACCATGAACATTACAACGGCATGGGCTATCCAGACAAACTTATAGGAGAAAAAATTCCTGTTTTTTCCCGGATTATCTCCATCGCCGACAGCTACGACGCAATGGCCGTTACAAGGTCATACCATCACGCTCGAACGCACTCGGAAATCATGGTTATATTGCATGAAGAATCCGGAAAAAAGCATGATCCTGAACTCATGCGGGTCTTTTGCAAAATTATTGAATCCAGCGCATTTAGGGCGAAAAAATCCTAACCCACCATCCAACACGGACTGGCGCGATAAAACCGCACCTACTGGTTAAGGTGACGGTGACTTCGGTGACAGGGTTACACTCTCCACACTTCACGCCGCATCGCGGTATTCCCGGAAGAACGGATAGAGCTGTTCGCTTTCGGCCTGGATGCGGTTCCACACCAATTCGAACATTTCATCGGATTCTTTCGCGAACTCTTGGTGGTTGGCGATATGCAGGCCATTGGTGCACCATTTGCTCGTATACGCCTTGAACACACGTTTGATTTCGCGCTCGCCTTCCATGAAGCGTTCGACGGTGGCCTTAACTGAGCCGTCATGGTTGTTGAGCATTGTGGAATAGATCTCTTTGTTCTTGCTCATATGCGCATCAAACTTTTCGAGATAGCGTTCGAACAATTCGTAAGTGACTTCTGAATCGCACATTTCGCGGTCCTGAAACAAATAGGCCAAGACTTTCGCCAGTTCGGCAATTTGGTGGTTCTGTTCATTAAGATATGCAATGGAAATCATTTTAACGGCCTATTCTCAAGGGGTTGCTCGTGACCTCTAAGCGTATGCTCATTTTAATGAAGGAGTAGCCGTGAGTTAGCACATCAGCGTTGTCCGCAGGACATAGCTTAGAAGATGAGGTGCCTGTCAACGGCCCGCGAAACGGCAAAATACCGCCCGTCATTGCGAGCCTCCAAAGGGCGCGCGCGGCAATCCAGACCCCGGCGACGGTGCTTGCGGTTTGGGGTGGATTGCCGCGTCGCTACGCTCCTCGCAATGACGGCTTGGGTGTGAGGACCTCAGCCCCCTACTGCATCAGAAAGGCCGCTCTCGATGCGCTTTTGTTCTTGGCGGAGGTTTTGGAACAGCTCCGTCGCGAAGGCATCGTCCGCGCTTTGTTCAAAGCCTTCGAAGTGCGTCAGCTCTTCGATGGGCAAGCGCGGGCGCCATCCGGCTTTTTGCAATTCGGGTTTGTCGTGAAATTGAGAGACATGACCCAGGCACAGATAGGCCACCGGGACGACGTTTTCGGGCAGGTCCAAGACATCCTTAAGGCGCTCTTGATCCAATATGCTCACCCAGCCCATGCCCAAGCCTTCGGCGCGCGCCGCCAGCCACAGGTTCTGCACCGCACATACGGTGCTGTAGAGGTCCATTTCAGGGATATGGGTGCGGCCGATCACCACCGGTCCGGCGCGATCTTTGTCGCAGGTGATGCAGATGTTCAAGGGCGCTTCTAAAATCCCTTCGAGTTTGAGGTTCCGATACGTTTCGCGCTTGTCCCCGTCAAACATGTCCGCGGCCTCCCCATGGGCTTTGGTGAACAGGGCGTGGACCTTTTGCTTGGTCTCATCGGAGCGGATGAGGATGAAGCTCCACGGCTGCATAAACCCCACCGACGGTGCATAGTGCGCCGCCATCATCACCCGACTGAGCATCTCCGGAGTGATGGGTTCATCGGTAAACTGCCCGCGCACATCGCGCCTGGAATAGATGGTGCGATATAAGGCTTGGCGTTCTGAGGCGGAAAATTGGTGTTGAGGCGTAGGCGTGCTGTGTGCGTTTTCCATTTAAAGTCCCCTTCATGGAAAAATAAACCCGCGACGCTGTCCATGCGTCCGGGCAAAATTCTCCAGGCCGGTCTTCTGACTTGGGATCGATGTGTTCATGCCCCTTCCCAGCTTAAACATAAGCCAGTGGGTATGCGCTTGAACACTCCCCCTCACAGCGTTGGGCACGTGGCGGAGTTGCACCGCCTTCCCGATTCTTTTCGAATGCTGAGCAGCATTCAAAACACCTGAAGAAAACTGCGGCGTCGGAGGAAATCCAACCGACGCCGCGAGAAGTCTAGTCTGAGAACAGTTCAGAGATCAATCTTCAACCACACAAATCTGGTTTTTCATCATCGCTTCGATGGTGCGTACCGTCAAAAGCGCCAGAACCATGTTGAGAATGAAGAACAAAACGATGGCCAAGAAGTGGTAAAAGTCCTTACCGGTCGCTTCCGCCATCAAAAAAGAGGCAATGGTCATCGCCGCTAACGGGAACGAATAAGCCCACCACGACAAGAAGAACTTCAACCGCGCAAACTTGACGAACTGGGTTGCCAGCAACAACGTCAAAAACAGTGCGGTGTGAAACAGCACGGTCGAAAACGCATCCACGCCGCCCGTCAACTTCACGTAAGAGATAAAACCGACCGCTGGCGGTGCAACCAAAATGAAAAACGTCGGCAGCAATTTGTCAGGCAGCGGATTGTGAAAGATGATGCGGTACATCACGATCACAAACAACACCAACCAAAACACCAGACCAACGGAGAAGAAAAACCACGAGATATCGACAAAGCCGTGCTGCATGCCGCCGATGGGGGCGACGATGTTGCCCACCACGGGAATGAACCAAGCCGGGTTCATATGGTTGATGTCAAAATGGGTGTGATTGATCCACGACGACAGCACGTACATGGTGAGCCCCAAGTGCGCCGCCGCGCCGACCATCCAGAGATTTTTGGACAACTCGGGATAGTACTCAAACGTCACCACCGCCATCAACAGCAAGCTGATGGAAATGGTGGGGAAAAAGCTCAGTTGCACCGGGTGGTGCAGTTCCTTGAGAACCCCTTCCCTGTGCAGAACATACTTTGCTGTGTATGCGATCAACAAAACAATGAACACGACCGCCGTGATCATTGCGTGATAGGGGCTGGCCATAAATGGCATGATGGTGGCTTGTTCGGCCTTTTCCCATGCTAAGGTCAGGCCCGCCAGGCCCATCACGATGGCAAAAAAAGAAATGGGTAAATTGCCAAGACGCGCCGGTGTCGACGCCTTATCCTGAACGGTGCTCATACGGCCTTATCCCCTCAACAGTTATAGGTGCTCCAGACCTATAGCGTGGGGCGATTTCCATTGAGATTCAAGTATTTCTTTAGAGACGGTCTAAACCTCGATCAAATGACCATTTTCAACCCGGACGGTGCGATCCATGCGCCGAGCCAAATCAGGGTTGTGGGTTGCAATCACCGCCGTGAGTCCGGTTTTCCGGGTCAAATTCAACAACATATTGAAGACCCCCCCGGCTGTTTCCGGGTCCAGGTTCCCGGTCGGCTCGTCGGCCAGCAGCAACGTTGGCGCATTGGCCAGGGCCCGGCCAATGGCGACCCGTTGCTGTTCGCCGCCCGATAACTTCGCCGGACGGTGGGTGGCGCGATTCGCCAGCCCCAGCATCTCCAGCAACTGACTGGCGCGCTCTTTGGCCTCAGCCTTGTCCAGACCCGCAATAATCTGCGGAATGGCGATGTTTTCCAGGGCCGAAAATTCTGCCAGCAAGTGATGATATTGATACACAAAGCCCAAGTGTTTACGGCGCATTTCCGTGCGCCGATCGTCACCCAGTTTTGAACATGCCACGCCGGCGATATTGATCTCGCCGCTGTCGGGTTTTTCCAACAAGCCGGCAATGTGCAACAGCGTCGACTTGCCCGAACCGCTGGGACCGACCAGGGCGACGATTTCGCCCGCGTTGATTTTCAGCTCGGCCCCTTTGAGCACGTGCAACGCGGTTTCGCCGGTGCCGAAGCACCGCTCAATCGCTTGCAGATGCAAAACCGGATTGCCCATCATTTCCCTATTCATAACGAAGCGCCTCTGCCGGGTCCAGGCGTGCGGCGCGCCAAGCCGGGTAAATGGTCGCCAAAAACGACAACCCCAGCCCCATCAACACGGTGGACAGAACCTCCATCGGTTCGACCTTGGCGGGCAGTTGGGACAAGAAGTAAATTTCGGCGGCAAACAGTTCGGTTCCGGTGACGGACTGAATCCATTGGCGAATGGATTCGATGTTGAGCGAAAACCACAGCCCCAAGCCAAAACCGCTCGCCGTGCCAAGCACGCCAATGCTGGCGCCGGCCAAAAAGAACACCCGCATAATCATGCCCCGGGTCGCCCCCATGGTACGCAAAATCGCAATATCGCGGCCTTTGTCTTTCACCAACATGATCAAACTGGAAATGATGTTGAACGCCGCCACCAAAATGATCAGGGTGAGGATCAAAAACATCACGTTGCGTTCCACCTGAATGGCATTGAAAAAGCTGGCATTGGTTTTTTGCCAGTCAAACACCCGCGCCTGTTCATCCAGGGCGTGCTTGATGTCGTCGCCAATGCCTTTGGTGTTGTTGGCGTCGGAAACAAACACTTCCAGATTATTGACGGAGTCTTTCATCTGGAAATAAACCTGTGCGGCGTGCAAGGGAATGAAGGCAAAACCACTGTCGTATTCGAACATGCCGATGGAGAACGTCGCCACCACTTCAAACGAGCGCATGCGCGGCACCGTGCCGAATGCGGTGGGCTGGCCTTTGGGAGAAATGATGGTGACACTGTCGCCCACCCTGACACCCAAGCGACTGGCCAACTGAGAGCCGATGATGATGCTGTCTTCGGCGCCAAAATTGTTCAAATCACCCATTTGAATGTTGTTGGCGATCATTTGCCGCGCCTGCAAGTCGGTTGACTTAATGCCGCGCAGAACCAAACCGCGGGCTTGGCCGTTGTGGGTCGCCATGACTTGGCCTTCGATCAACGGCGAAGCGCTGATCACGCCGGGCACCGCCGCGACAATTTTGGCCTTGGCGTCATAATCAGACATTTCGCCAATCGGTGCATAGACATTGACGTGGCCGTTGAGGCCCAAAATGCGATCCATCAATTCCGCACGAAAGCCGTTCATCACGCTCATCACAATGATCAACGTGGCGACGCCGATGGCGATGCCCAACAAAGAAAACCAGGCGATGACGGACACAAAACCTTCTTGCCTGCGGGCCCGAAGATAGCGCATGGCCATCATCCACTCAAATGCGGAAAACATATCGAAAAGAAGTCCTTACACGGTTAGGGCGGAGTGTGACGCGACTGTAGGGCAATGGGGGCGTGAGCGCAAACGGCGAGATCACGAGAGCCGTTCCTAACCGCCAAATGCGGCTCTTTTGTGCCCGTTATTTGGCTGTTATTTATCGGCGTCTTGTTGCAGCCGCAATGTGCAGGCGGCTTCAATGGCTTGGGAATCCGTATCCAAAAGCGGTTTGCCGTTGACCATCAAGGCGCCCGTGCCGACATCGTATTTGATGGTGGCGATGCCCGCCGTCGCATCGAACAAACCTGCAGCGCCAAAACCGTAACGTCCGGCCAGATCAATGCCAAAATCAATGATGATTTCTTGAGGCACCTCAATCGCGCCGAGCGGTTTGTCATCGGCGGGCTTGACGGCCTTGCCATGTACATCGACGCCGGGCTTATAGGCCACATCGGCGGAGGGCACGTACTTGACCAGTCGTTTGCAGTCGTCAAGGCTGACAGAGGCGTGCGTGACGGTAACCTCACCCGTCGCCTCACCCGTATTTTGGGCCAAAGCAGGGGCTGCCATCAAGCTCACCATCAAAGCTAGGTAGACCTGTTTCATCTCAAACTCTCTCACCGTTATGCCTTCAGGGCCGCTGTCCACGGCGGATTTTGCGCCAGCACCGCCTGAAAAACCGGGCAGTCCTTATGGTGCGCTCCTTCAAGATACCCGGTGCTCATGAGAAATTCGTTAACCACCTCCGGCCCGGTAAATTTAAAGGTCTTTTTGAACAGCTTGACCCATTCGTTCAAGGTTTTGGGGTGGTTTTGAGCCAACCACGCAGCAAAACCGCCGTCGCTTTTGCGCAAGCCTTGCACGACACCGGCGTTGTGAATGATGGAGGTGATTTTCAGGCGGTTGCGAATGAGCCCCGGATTGTCCAGCAAACGCAAAACATCCGCTTCGCCATACCCGGCCACGATATCGACATCGAAGCCGTCAAAGGCCTCAACGGTGGTGGGGCGTTTTTTCAGCACCAATTCCCACGACAATCCGGCCTGAAAGATTTCCAGGCACAACAGCTCAAACAGCGCTTGATCGCCTTTGCCGGGAAAGCCGTATTCGGTGTCGTGATAGGGGCCGTGTAACGGATGGCCGGGGGCGGAGTTGCAATACGCGCTCAAAATACCCCTCCTCCCTCACTCACCAATTATGCCGATAGGCGGCGTGAATGAACATAATGGAAAAGCCAACAACGGCCAGCAAGCTGGCGCAAAAAGCCACCCACGCCACCACTTTGGGATTCATCCGCACAGCCCGCGCGTCCTTCATTCTCTGCGCCGGGGCCATTTGCGGCATAGCCGCCGCGTTTTGATCGTTGTCCATACCTTTCCTCCGTCAATACCCACCCGTCTTAATTATGGGTGGGCGCGACGTCGCAGCAACCATGTACATCCATCCCACCATAGACGTGAAAACAACCAAAATGAGGACGATGGCCGCCACCCATTTTTTGTTCACCTTAATCTGGCTGTGCCCGGTGATTTCCACCCGCCTGGGCTTTGCTTGATTTTTCCCCGGGGCTTTTACGTGCTCGTTCATCAAAACCTCCCCACTGTGCGGGAGGCATCCTGGCTAGGCTTGCTCCAGCTCAATCAGAGTAGCGCAAAAATCTTTGGGATGCAGGAACAAAACGGGCTTGCCGTGCGCTCCGATTTTGGGCTCACCACCGCCCAAGATTCGCACGCTTTCAGCGGAAAGCTTTTTTGATGCCGCGGTGATGTCGTCCACCTCAAAACACAGATGATGAATACCACCGTCCGGGTTTTTGGCCAAAAAGCCGTTGATCGGCGAGTTTTCGTCCAGCGGCTCCAAAAGTTCGATCTTGGTGTTGGGCAGTTCGACAAACACCACTCGCACGCCGTGGTCCGGCTCGTCTTTGGGCTCAGATACTTTTGCCCCCAACAAATCCCGGTATTTGGCGGTGGCGGCACCTAAGTCCGGGACAGCGATGGCGACGTGATTGAGATTACCGATCATGAGGGAGGTCTCCTGTGTTTTTCCTAAACGTTGACCCGAACCAAATGGACCGAGGTCACGGCGTTCTTGTTGAATTTAGAGCGGAAATAGCGCCGCACCGCAATGCGCACGGTTTCACTGACCACATCGTCGTTGCGCAGATCCTTTTTCGACAAGCGCTCCACGGCCTCTTCGGCGGCGTCCAGCACATCGTCTTCGAAATCAAGTTCGTTCGGCTCCAACAAGCCGATGGTGGTGAGCTGCGGATCGCCGATAAAGTTACCCACTTTATCGAGCACCATGGTGAGGGTGACGCTGCCGTTCATCAACGCCCGCACCCGCCCGCGCACCAGTTCGCCATCCATCGGCACCACCCGTCCGCCTTCCAAGGCCAAGCGACCGGACGGCACCTGTTCGACCACGGCTGCGGGCCCCGGGGCAATGCGGATCATGCCGCCGTTTTCATTGACGATGGCTTGCGACACCTGGCATTCCAGCGCCAACTTGGCGTGTTCCTTTAAATGGCGGATTTCGCCATGCACCGGGATCGAGATTTGCGGTTTGATGGTTTGATACATTTCCAGCATTTCGTCATACGCCGGATGGCCGGACACGTGCACAAAATGGTCTTTGTCGGTGATGATGTCGATGCCGCGACGCGCCAGGCGGTTTTGCAGGCGGCTGATGGACACTTCATTGCCGGGAATTTGCCGGGATGAAAAAATCACCGTATCGCCGCCGGACAGATAAATGCGCGGGTGATCGTCCGCCGCGATGCGCGACAAAGCCGCGCGCGCCTCACCTTGGGATCCGGTGCAGATGATCAGCACCTTATCTTTGGGAATTTCGCCACACATTTCTTCGTCTAAAAAATTCGGCACGTCTTGCAGGTAGCCATTTTCCTTGGCCGCATCGATCATGCGCCAAAAGGAACGCCCCGCCAGCACGACGTCTCGCCCCAAGGACCGCGCCACCCGCGACACGGTTTCCAAACGCGCCACGTTGGACGCAAAACACGTCACCACCACGCGCCCTGTGCACGGTTCAATCACCTTGCGCAGGCTTTCATAGAGATCGCCCTCAGAACCGCTGGTGCCCGGCGTGAAGATGTTGGTGCTGTCGCACACCATCGCCAGCACGCCTTCGTCGCCCAACCGGCGCAGCGCCTTCATGTCATAGCTTTCGCCCAACACCGGGTCGGGATCAAGCTTCCAATCGCCCGTGTGCAGCACCGTGCCCAGCGGGGTGCGGATGGCCATGCCATTGGGTTCGGGAATGGAATGGGTCAGCGTGATCAGATCAATGGTAAACGGGCCAACCTCAAAACTGCCTTTCAGCGGCACTTCGACAATCGGCACGATGTCCAGCAAACCCACCTCGGCCAGCTTGCGCTGAATGATCGACACCGTGAACGGGGTCGCATAAATGGGGCAGCCAAAACGCTCCCACAGATACGCCACCGCGCCCAGGTGATCTTCATGGGCATGGGTTAACACGATGCCGGCCAGCTTGTCTTTGCGTTGTTCGATGTAAGTTGGGTCGGGCATGATGACATCAACGCCCGGATGGGTGCCGTCGCCGAACGTGATGCCCAAATCGACCATCATCCAGGTGACGTTGCCGGGCGCGCCAAAGCCGTACAGATTTAAATTCATGCCGATTTCGCCGGCGCCGCCCAAGGGCAAAAACAAAAGCTCTTCGCCTGCCATCGATTACCCTTTATTGAGTTGGTAGATGAGATACAGGCCCCGAAGCGTCAGGTCCCGATCCGTCCAATTGATGATTGAGGTGGCGTCGCAAAACATCTGCGCCAAGCCCCCCGTTGCGACCACGTCCATATCGGCGCGGAATTCTTCTCGAATGCGTGCGACCATGCCTTCGATCATTGACACATAGCCCCAATAAATGCCCGACTGCATTGCCGAAACGGTGCCCGTGCCAATCACCTTGGCGGGGCGTTCAACCGCCACGCGGGGCAACTTTGCCGCCGCCATGTGCAAGGCCTCCAAGGACAAATTGATGCCCGGTGCAATCGCGCCACCCGCATAATTGCCGTCATGATCAATCACGTCAAAGGTGGTGGCGGTGCCAAAATCGATGCAAATCAACGGTCCACCGTATTTGGCATTGGCGGCAACCGCGTTGACCAAGCGGTCCGCGCCGACCTCTTGGGGATTGTCGATTTTGGCCTCGACGCCCAATTTGACATTGGCCTCACCCACCACCAGGGGGGTGGTGTGAAAGTATCGGTCGCACAGCACTTTTAGACTGTGCAGGGTCGCGGGAACCACCGTGGCGATGATTGCGGCGTTGATGTCTGAGGGCAGGATGTGTTCCAGCTCCAACAGGCGCAGCAACCACACGCCGTACTCGTCAGAAGTTCTGGCGCCCGTGGTGCTGGCGCGCCATTCACCCTTCAGTTCACCGTCCGGGGAAAACACGGCAAAGACGGTGTTTGTATTGCCAGCATCAATCGCTAAAAGCATGGGGCCATCCCTACCACGCCAAGCCGTTCGGGGCAAAGCGCTTTTCACGAGCTTTGTTGGAGCAGGTCAACCGAGGGGATTACGCTAAATTCGTCACAATGACATCGCCAGTCGCCGATATGGCGGAACTCAGGGTTCCCATCAAGGTAAAGGTATCGCCTGTGGCCTCATCGAACCCGCCATTGCCCTTCCATTCGTAGACCGCCGTGGAATTGTCATCGGAAATGACCAACATGGCCGTCGCCGCCGCATCCGTTATGACGGCCGCGTTATTGATGGCGTCAATAACGCCCTGCGATGAATCGGCTGCGTTTGCCAACATATTGTTAAAATAATAATACACGGTTCCCGCGGTGATGGTGACGTTGCCCGTTATCTGCGTCATCGACAATCCCGTTGCAAAAGCATCCACGTTGATTTTATCGCTGCCCGCCGTGAAGTTATAGAGGGTGTCATTGCCATTGGCGGCGGCGGTGGCGGCAAAGACGAACACGTCCGCCCCAGAACCGGAGGTAAACACGTCGTTGCCACTGGTCCCGGTGAAGGTGGTTCCGGTGCCGTTCGAGGTGGTGATGAATTCAAAATTGCTGACCGTCATGCCCGATAGATTGAGCGTGGCGTCCGGCGTGGTGAGGGTATCGGAGCCCGATCCGCCATCCAAAGTCATGCCACTGCTCAGGTCGCCCTGATTGACCGTCAAAGTATCGTTGCCAGCCGTGCCCACGATTTTAGAGATCCCGGTCACCGTCGTCGACTGTGTAGCAAGGTCCAAGGTGGTCCCCGCCATCTGGATGAAATCGTCACCGCTGCCGGTGATGGTGAGATTTGTGGGCAACGTTTGAGCACCCAAGGTCAGGGTGGCCCCAGCCGTATTGCTGGAAGAATCGAGGATGATCTGATCGACCGCCGTCATCGTCACATTGGTCAAATTCATGCCGTCATCACTGGTGATGATGCCCGTCGTGGTGCCGGTGCCAAAATCGATTGTGTTGCTGGTGTCGAATGACGTGGAGCTGCTCACCGTCAGGGTCGTGGTGCTGATGTTTGCGGTCGTGGCGCTGCCGACATAATCCAGATTGAGATAAACATGAAACAATCCAGAAAACGTGGTGCCGCTCAAGTTCATATTGCCAAAATTTTCAGTACCCTTGGTCATCAGATAGTTGGTGTTGGGCTGACTGTTTGAAATCGTCGTCACACGGGTGGTTGAATCGACGTAAATCAAGTCTTGCCCAGAACCGACGTTTAACGACGTCATCGTCAGCCCCGTCAGGGTAATCGTATCATCGCCCGCAGACGCGGTGAACGACTTCACGTTGTTGTACGTATCACTGATGCCCGACCCGGTCACTGTGGCGACAATTTCGTACTGGCCCGACGTGCTGCTCAGAGCATTGTGCAGCGTCGCCGTAATGCCCGTCGTCCCGGTAAACAAACCGCTATAACTGGGATTGGTTTCAGAGGACGTGGTCGTGGTGGTCTTCTCATCATCGGTTGTTGTCGTCGTGGTCGTCGTAACGGGCACAACGACGATCACCGGAGTGGGTGCAAGAATGATTTCAGGAATGGGGTCTGGCTCGGGTTCTTCGACAGTGACTGTGATGGTCGGATCTGCGGAATCGGCACCCTTGGTCGTCCCGTCGGTGCCGTCTTTTGCGCCGTCCGCCGCCGCTTTCTGCTCAACTTCCTCTTGGGCTTGTTTTTCTGCCTCAAAGGCTTGTTCTTGTGCCTTAGACGCAGTGCTGGCAAGGGAGCTGAATTGTTGGGCTTGTTCGGCCTGGGCCTGGGCCTTTTCAGCCGTGGCAACAGCCTTGGTGGCCTCTGCACCGGCCTTGGCAGCGACTTCAGCCGCCTTTTGCACTTCGGCTTTCGCCACTTCCACTTGCGCTAAGGCCTGGTCCACTTTGGCTTCGGCGGCGGCGAGTTTGGCAGCGGCGGCGGCGATGGCTTCTTCATTGCCTTCGGCTTTGGCGGCTTCCAACTCGGCTTTGGCGGCTTCGGCTTCGGCTTGAGCGGCTTCAGCTTTGGCTTCGGCTTCGCTGGCGGCGCCTTCGGCCTTAGAGACTTCTTCTTTGGCTTTTTCCGCTTCGACCTTTGCGACCTTCGCTTCGTTTTGAGCGTTCTCGGCGCGCCCTTGCGCTTCGACCGCTTTGACTTTGGCTTGTTTGGCGACCGCCTTGGTCAAGGTCGTAAAGGTCGCACCAAAGTTTTTTTGAACCTCTTGCGGCGACAAAAACACCACCTGACTGGGCGGCGCAAAGGCGCTGAAGACGGTGGTCGAAGCGTTGGGTTGGTTCAAGACTTGGGTGCCCGCGCGGGTGGAAATCGAAAGTTCCCCCACATTGCCGTCAACGTCGGGCACCAAGGTGATTGTGCTTTGCAACCCTTCCCCAGCCGCATTGGCCATGGCGGTCGAGCCGCGAATACCGATGGTGGTCGTCGGCGTCGACACGATCATACCGTCAGGTGCCGTTTTGGCCACCTGACCACTGACAAAGGAAAACACGCCGGACACCACCTGGGTTTTGAATATGCCCGTCTGGGTGTCGGGGTCATAGACCATTTCGTCCATCACCATGCGCGCGTCTTCCGCCAGGGAAAACACCGTATCGTCGGCAAAAACGAGGCTGACGCTCGCCTTCGCCCCCGTTTGCAAGACATCGCCCTGGAAAATCTGCCCCCCCGTCACCAACGTGGCTTGCGTGCCGTCGGGATGCGTGACCATCACGGAACCGGATGCCTCACTCACCTGCCCGATGGGCTGACCAAGGCCGACTGCCTGTGGCGAAGCGGCCGCGTTGGGGCCAAGCTGCGCCACCTGCCCTGGTGCGATGGGCCCAGCCAAGGCCGTCACGAGGGCTGCGTTGAAAACGGCACCGTCAGCGCTGACCAGCGCCGGGGGCGTTTCGGACATAAAATAATCTGCAATCAGATACGGAGCCCCGCCCGACGTTTCAATCACCAAATCGGGGCCCACGCGCGAAAAATCCGCACGCATAAAATCATCGCCTTCTGGCAGCATCACATCGCCGTTCGCATTCACAACCGACAGCGGCTGAAAAAAATCAAGTGGGCTTTTGCCACGATTTTCAACGGTGATGGAGTTCAAAGGTCAATGCCAATTCAAAAGAGTCTACCTACGGCATATAAAACACCATAAGAATAAAAAAAGATTACGCCCTAAACTCTTTAAAAAACAGGCAAATAATAGGAATAATCACAAAACTTATTTGGATAAAAGCCCTATATTTCGTGCGGGATCGAAGGAATGAAGACGTCTCCGGCGGTGATAAGGCGGTTTGGTTGGCCGTCTAGATGCAAAACCAAAGCCCCTTTTTCATCCAGCGCGCCGAAAACGCCTTGAACCTGTTCGTTGGGCAGACGCACGGTGACCGGACCGCCTAGCCCTTTGGCGCGGGCCAGCCAATGACGGCGAATGGGGCCAAAGCCTAAGTTCCGCCATGTCGCCAAGCCTGCCAGGAAACGCTTGGTCAAGGTATCGAGCATCAAGGTCACGTCCAAACCTTCGCCCTCCACCCCTTGGGCCGCCAGGGACGTTGGCGGGTACGCACCCTCTTCCAACGCCGGGTGCGAGGCGATGTTCACGCCAATGCCCAAAACCAGCCACTTAAACGCGCCCGTCTTCAGATCAGGCTCACCTTCCAACAAGATGCCCGCGACCTTTTGACCTTCCAACAACACATCGTTGGGCCATTTGACGTTAACAAATGCGCCGCGTGTGGCAGCCACTTGCACGGCGTCTGCCACCGCATTGGCGGCCACGAAGCTCAACTGCGACATGACCTCCATGGGATAGGGCATGCGCAACAAAATGGAAAAATAAAGATTGCCGTCTTCCGACACCCAGGTGCGTCCACGCCGACCGCGCCCGGCGGTTTGGCGCTTGGCCCACACAACCGTGCAATCGGGCGCGCCTTGTTCGGCCAAGCGTTTGGCCTCAGCGTTGGTGCTGTCGATGCTTTCCAGCTCCACAAGCCGATAAGGGCTTGGGAGCTGGAGGCTCGTTTGTGAGGAATTCATCGCCTGACTTAAAAGAGCGAAGCCGCAGCCGTACCGGCCCAGCCGATCACCGGGGACGGCACCAAGATGAACAACAACGTCGCCAAGCTGGTCACCACCAGCACACCCACGATGGAGGTCGGCAGCGGGCTTTCCAACGGCTCGATACCGGGATCGTCAAAGTACATCACCTTGATGATGCGCAGATAATAATACGCTGACACCACACTGCTCAACACGCCCACAATCGCCAGTGTATACAGTTGCGCGTCAATGGCGGCCATGAAGATGTAGAGTTTGCCGATGAAGCCGGCCAGCGGCGGAATGCCAGCCATGGAAAACATGAAGATCGCCAACGCCGCCGCCATGGCTGGATGGGTTTTGCCCAGCCCGCCCAACTCGGTAATGTTTTCGACGTTGCGGTCGCCGCGACGCATCGCCATGATGCAGGCAAAGGTGCCGACGTTCATGAACACATAGATGGTGAGATAAACCAAAACCCCCATCACGCCCGCTTCATTACCAACCGCAAGACCAATCAGCGCATAACCGACATGACCGATGGAGCTATACGCCATCATGCGTTTGATGTTGGTTTGTGCGATGGCGGCAAACGCGCCCAGCAACATGGACAAAATCGAAATCAGCACCACGACCTGCTGCCATTCCGCCACCAAAGCGCCAAACGGTCCGACCATGACGCGAACGAACAGGGCCAAGGCGGCAATTTTCGGCGCGACCGAGAAGAACGCCGTCACCGGAGTCGGTGCGCCTTCGTAGACATCGGGCGTCCACATATGGAACGGCACCGCCGAAACCTTAAACGCGAGGCCCGCCATGACGAACACCAACCCGATGATCAAGCCCAAGGGGGTGTGTTCTTGGGCGGCGATGGTGGTGGCGATGGTGGCAAAATCGGTGGTGCCGCTAAAGCCATAAACCAACGACGAGCCATACAGCAACAAGCCCGACGCCAAGGCGCCCAAGACAAAATACTTCAAGCCCGCTTCTGTCGAGCGGGTGTCGTCTCGGTGAAAAGCCGCCAGCACGTAGAGCGACAACGATTGCAACTCCAAGCCCATGTAGAGCGACAACAAGTTGCCCGCCGACACCATCATCATCATGCCCAAGGTGGCGAAGATCAGCAAAATGGCGAATTCAAAACGGTGCGCGCCTTGGCGCTCCAGCCAATTCTGCGCCAAAATCAGCGAAAAAGCCGACGCCAGCAAAATCAAGATTTTGACGTAAGAGGAAAACGGATCGGACAAGAACAAGCCGTCGAACGCGACCAGTTTGGCACCCGAAACGGTGAACACCAAAATCAACGCCAGGACCAGCGTCACCACGCCCAAACCAGACGTCAGGCGCGAAGCGCGCATAACGCCATCGGGGGTTGTGGCCTTTTGAAACACGCCCAGCATCAGCAAGGACATGGCCGCCAGGGCAAGGAAGATTTCCGGCAATACCGGGGCGATGTTGGGAACGTCAGCCATAAACCTGTATCTCCCTTACTGGCCAGCCACGAGGGCTGAATTGCTGGCATCCAGCGCAAGTTGAACTTGGCCCAGCAGGTTATCGACAGAGACATGCATCATGTCCAGGAAAGACATCGGATAAACGCCCATCCACAAGGTGAGAATAATCAACGGCGCAAACACCGCCCATTCGCGGCGGCTCATATCGAGCATCTTCTTGACCTCTTCCTTCTCCAACGCGCCGAACACAACCCGGCGATAGAGATAAAGCATGTAAGCCGCACCCAAAACCACACCCGTGGCAGCAAAGGCCGCAACCCAGGTGTTGGCTTTGAACAGCCCCACCAGAACCAAGAACTCACCGACAAATCCACCGGTACCCGGCAGGCCTACGGACGCCATCATGAACAGCATGAACACCAACGCATAGGCCGGCATCTTGTGCACCAGTCCACCGTAGGCGGCAATCTCGCGGGTGTGCAGGCGGTCATAGATCACGCCGACACACAAGAACAACGCCGCCGAAACCACACCGTGACTGAGCATCTGAAAAATTGCCCCTTCAACGCCCTGCATGGTCAGCGAGAACGTGCCCGCCGTCACAAAGCCCATGTGGGCGATGGACGAATACGCGATCAGCTTTTTCATGTCGTTTTGAACCAGCGCCACCAAGGAAGTGTAGATCACCGCCACAATGGACAGGCTGTAAATCAACGGCGTGAAGTAAACCGAAGCATCGGGGAACATGGGCAACGAAAAGCGAATGAAGCCATAACCGCCAAACTTCAACAGCATGCCCGCCAAGATGACGGAACCCGCCGTCGGGGCTTCCACGTGGGCATCGGGCAACCACGTGTGCACCGGCCACATGGGCACCTTCACCGCGAACGAGGCGAAGAACGCCAGCCACAACCAAATTTGCAAGCTGGGATCAAAGCGCGTCGTCATCAAGGTGGGAATGTCGGTGGTGCCCGCTTGATTGTACATCACCAAAATCGCCAACAGCATCAACACCGAGCCCAGCAGCGTATACAAAAACAGCTTGTACGAAGCATACACCCGGCGCTGTCCGCCCCACACGCCAATGATCAAGAACATGGGGATCAGCACGGCTTCAAAGAAGATGTAGAAAATCACGATGTCCAGCGCAGCAAACATGCCGATCATCATGGTTTCCAAGATCAAGAACGCGATCATGTATTCCTTGACCCGGTCTTGAATGCTGCGCCAACTGGCGAGAATACACACCGGCGTCAACACCGTGGTCAGCAACACAAACAACACCGAAATGCCATCAATGCCCAAATGGTAGCTGATGTTGAAAGTCGGAATCCAATCGACGTTTTCGACGAACTGGAAGTCCGCCGTCGAGTTGTCGAACTTGAACCACAGCCACAACGACAAAATGAACGTGATGGTGGACGCCCACAAGGCCGTCTTGCGGGCATTGTTCTGTGCGATCTCATCGTCACCGTTGATGGTGAGGATAAAGCCTGCACCCGCCAACGGCAGGAAAATCAGGAGCGATAGGATTGGAAGGTCAGCCATTTATCTCATCACCCCGCAATGTACATGTACCAGACCACCATGAGCACCACGCCAACAAGCATGGCGAACGCATAGTGATAGAGATACCCCGTCTGCAAAACACTGGCTTTTTCGGCCGTGTCTTGCGTCGCCTGGGCAACACCGTTGGGGCCAAGACCATCAATGATGGCCTGATCCCCCACTTTCCACAAACCGCGCCCAATAAGGAACGCTGGTTTGACGAAGACGGCGTCGTACAGCTCGTCGAAGTACCACTTGTTGAAAACGAATGTATGGATGGGTTTGATGGCAGAAACCACCAGTCCCGGAAGGCTCGGCACGAACATATACATCAGATAAGCCAAGGCGATCCCTGCCCCCCCAACAACCAACGGCAGGAGTTTCACCCAGCCGGGCACATGGTGGGCATTTTCCAACGCCGGATGGCTTTCCAGGACCAAAATAGAATTGCCCCAGAAATGCGCGGCGCCATGACCGACGAACCACTCATAGCCGATCCAGCCCGCACCACATGCGCCTGCCGCCAACAACAGCAACGGCAAGATCATGACCTTGGGGCTTTCGTGGACGTGCGCCATGGTCTTTTCATCGGCGCGCGGTGTGCCATGGAACGTCATGATGATCAGACGCCAGCTGTAGAACGCGGTCAGGAACGCCGCCGTAATGCCCATCCAGAAGGCGTAATTACCGACCCCCGTATGCGCGCCGTAAGCCGCTTCCAAAATCGTGTCCTTGGAGAAATAACCCGCAAACGGCCACACCCCGGCCAAAGCCAGCGAACCAATCCACATCAAGGAATAGGTCACCGGAATAAGCTTCCAGGTGCCACCCATCTTGCGCATGTCTTGTTCATCGGACATGGCATGAATGACCGAGCCAGCGCCTAAGAACAACAGGGCCTTGAAGAACGCGTGGGTCATCAAGTGGAAGATCGCCGCTTGATATGCCGAAACGCCAATGGCGAAAAACATATAGCCCAACTGCGAACAGGTCGAATACGCGATCACGCGTTTGATATCGAACTGGGTGCAGCCGATGGTCGCGGCGAAAATAGCCGTGCTGGCGCCGACAACCGTCACCACTTGCAAGGCAAAGTCCGAATATTCAAACAAAGGCGACATACGGCTGACCATGAACACACCCGCCGTCACCATGGTGGCCGCGTGGATCAACGCCGACACCGGGGTCGGGCCTTCCATGGCGTCCGGCAACCAGGTGTGCAGACCCAACTGCGCCGACTTGCCCATGGCGCCGATGAACAACAGCAAACAGATCACCGTGATGGCGTGGAACTGACCCGAGAAAATCGAAATCTGCGCATCCGCCATGGTCCCGGCGTTGGCAAAGATGGTGTCCAAATTGACCGTGCCGAACATCACGAAGGTGGCGAAGATGCCCAAGGCAAAACCGAAGTCACCGACGCGGTTGACCACAAAGGCCTTAATCGCGGCGGCGTTGGCGGACGGCTTGTTGTACCAAAAACCGATCAGCAAGTAAGACGCCAGGCCCACCCCTTCCCAGCCGAAGAACATCTGCACCAAGTTGTCGGCAGTCACCAGCATCAACATGAAAAAGGTGAACAGCGACAGATAGCTCATAAACCGCGGCACATCCGGGTCGTGGTGCATGTAACCAACGGAATAGACGTGCACCATGGCCGAAACCGTACACACCACCACCAGCATCACAGCCGTCAGGGTATCGACCTTCAGCGCCCAGTTGAGATCCAAATCACCCGATTGAATCCAGTGCAGCACCGTCACCGTATAGGTTTCGCCGTGCAAGCCGACTTGGCTGAACACAATCCATGACAACACCATCGCCACCAACAAAGCGGCAGAGGTGATCCATTGGGCGTACATATCGATTTTGTGTTTTTTGTGTTTGTCGGAACCGCACTTCACGAACGCGAGCATCCCCGCGAGCATCGAGGCCAGAAGCGGCAGAAAGACAATGGCTTTAATCATGCTCATCTTGCGCTCCTCAGCCCTTCATACCGTTGATGTCATCAACGGCAATGGAACCACGGTTACGGAAAAACACCACCAAGATGGCCAGCCCGATGGCGGCCTCGGCAGCGGCGACGGTGAGGATAAACAGCGAGAACACTTGGCCCACCATATCGCCCAGCTCAACCGAAAACGCCACCATGTTGATGTTGATGCCCAGCAACAAAAGTTCGATCGACATCAAAATGACGATGACGTTTTTGCGGTTCAGGAAAATTCCGAACATCCCGGTCGCGAACAAAATCGCCGCCACCGTCAAATAATGTCCCAATCCAATGTCGGCCATCAGATGCCCCTCCCCGTTTCGACTTTTTTGAGCACCACGGCCTCCTTCGCATCGCGCGCCAACTGGCGAGAGATCACTTGTTTTTTGCTGTCCTTGCGCTTGCGATGGGTGAGCACAATGGCGCCGATCATGGCCACCAAAAGCACCAGCCCCGCAGCTTGGAACAAATAGACGTAACGGGTGTACAGCAGTTCAGCCAACGCCGACGTATTGCTCATCACATCGACACCGGGCGTTTTGGCCTGGATGTTGGCGGCGGCTTCCGGGGCCATATGCCAGACCGACGCCGAGGCCAACATTTCACCGATGAAGATCACCACCACCAGCAAACCGATGGGCAGGTAGTTGAGGAAGCCCTGCTTCATCTCCGCCACCGTGACGTCCAGCATCATGACCACGAACATAAACAGCACCGCGACCGCGCCGACGTAGACGATGACCAACAGCATGGCGAGGAATTCCGCCCCCGCCAAAACGAACAATCCACCCGCGTTGAAAAACGCCAAGATCAAAAACAACACCGAATGAACCGGGTTGCGGCTGGTCACAACCATCACCCCCGAACCGATGCAGAAGATGGCGAACATATAGAAAACCAAAGTTGCGATCATGTGTTTCCCAGGCTCCTCAACGGTAGGGCGCATCGGCGCGCAGGCGGAGGTCGAGTTCGACCTCCCACCGATCACCGTTGGCCAGCAGTTTGCTTTTGTCGTACATCAGCTCTTCCCGTGTTTCGGTCGCATATTCAAAATTCGGGCCTTCAACAATGGCGTCCACCGGGCAAGCTTCTTCGCAAAAGCCGCAATAGATGCACTTGGTCATGTCGATGTCGTAGCGCGTGGTGCGGCGCGAGCCGTCATCACGTGGTTCGGCTTCGATGGTGATGGCTTGTGCCGGGCAAATGGCTTCACACAATTTGCACGCGATGCAGCGCTCTTCCCCATTGGGGTAACGACGCAGCGCATGCTCACCGCGAAAACGCGGGCTCAGCGGGCCTTTTTCATAGGGATAGTTCAGCGTTATTTTGGGACGGAACATGTAGCGCAGCGTGAGGAACATGCCTTGCAGCAGTTCCACCAGCAAAAATGCGCGCATGTGTCGGTTGATGAAGCTCATATTTAGGTCCTCCTCAACCTGTGACCGCTGGGACGTTCGGCAACAAGTCGAACATCACCAAAACAGCCGAAACGATCACCACCCCGGCCAACGACATGGGCAGAAACACTTTCCAACCCAAACGCATCAGTTGGTCGTAGCGATAGCGCGGGAAGCTGGCACGTACCCAGATGAAAATGAACAGCAGCATGACAATCTTGATGAAGAACCAAATCGGTCCGGGGATCAGATTGAACGGCGCAATGTCTAAGGGCGGCAACCACCCCCCTAAAAACAAGATGGTGGTCATGCCACACATCAAAATCATGTTGGCGTATTCACCCAAGAAAAACAGCGCAAAGGTCATGGCCGAATATTCAACGTTGAAGCCCGCAACCAATTCGGCTTCGGCTTCCGCCAAATCAAACGGGTGACGGTTGGTTTCCGCCAAGGTGGAGATGAAAAACACCACCGCCATGGGCAGCAACGGAATGACAAACCACATGCCGCGCTGGGCTTCGACGATGGCCGTCAGGTTCAACGAACCGACACACAACAGCACCGTAATGATGACAAAGCCCATGGACACTTCATAAGACACCATCTGCGCCGCCGAGCGCAAAGCCCCCAAAAACGCGTACTTGGAGTTCGATGCCCAACCCGCCATGACGATGCCGTAGACCCCCAGCGACGAAATCGCGAACAGGTACAAAACACCGACATTGATGTCAGCCAAGACCAAGCCTTCGCCGAACGGAATGACCGCCCAGGCGATCAACGCCAAGAAAAACGTCAACATCGGCGCGATCAAGAACACCGCCCGGTTGGCGCTGGACGGAATGACGGTTTCTTTCAAGAACAGCTTCACACCGTCGGCAAACGGTTGCAGCAAGCCAAACGGCCCGACCACGTTGGGACCGCGACGCAAGTGCATCGACCCGATGACTTTGCGTTCCATGTAAGTCAGGTAGGCCACAGCCACCAAAACCGGAACAACGATGACCAAGATCTTAATAACGATCCAGATCAGCGGCCATAGATAGGCATCCCAAAGCTCAACCATCGGTGCCGGTCCTTTCCGTCTCAACCATGAATTCGGCGGTGCACGCCGCCATGGTTTCGGACGCCCTTGAAATCGGGTCGGTCATGTAATAATTGCGAATATGTGATGACAGCGGTTTTGATTGAATGTCACCCGCAACGCCAAAATCAACCCACTCAGCGGGTTGCAATTCGTCCAGAGTGGCAAAAATCGGGTTCAGTTCAACCATGCGCGCGCGCACCTGAGCCAAAGTGTCGTAGCCCAAGGTCTTGCCCAACACCGCCGACAACGCCCGCACGATGGCCCAGTCTTCTTTGGCTTGGCCCGGTGCAAACACCGCCAGTTGGCCCCGTTGCACGCGGCCTTCGGTGTTGACGTAGGTGGCGTTCTTTTCCGTGTACGCAGCACCCGGCAAAATCACGTCCGCCATGTGCGCGCCACTGTCGCCGTGGTGGCCTTGATAGATGATGAAGGTGTCGCCCAGTTTAGCGGCTTCCATACCATCGGCCGCCAACAGATACAGGACTTCAATTTTGCCGTCACCGCACGCATCCAAGATGCCCGCCGTGTCCAGCCCGCCGTCCTTGGACGAAAAGCCGATGTCCAAACCGCCTACGCGGGACGCCGCGGTTTGCAAGACGTTAAAGCCGTTCCAGCCTTCCGCAATCAGACCAAAGCCGTCGGCAATGGCTTTGGCAGCGGCCAAAATCGCCGCCCCATCCGCACGCATCAACGCGCCTGCGCCCAAAATCAGCATCGGTTTTTTGGCTTTTTTCAAAACCTTGGCAAACGCATGCTTGCCTGAGACGATCTGCGCCAAAACCGCCGGATCGTCGCCGAAGTAATCGTGTTTGTAGGTCAAGTCCGTGCTCGGCCCGACCACGCCCACTGCCAAGCCGCCTTTGAGGTAGCGTTTGCGAATGCGCGCATTCAAAACCGGCGCTTCAATACGCGGGTTTGAGCCGATGATCAACACCGCGTCGGCCTCTTCAATCCCGGCAATAGACGTGTTGAAAATGTAGCTGGCGCGCACGCTCGGATCGACGGCACTGCCTTCTTGGCGGCAGTCGACGTTTTTGGACCCCAGCTTGGCCAACAGATCTTTCAGCGCCGTCATGGCTTCGACGTCCGCTGTGTCGCCCGCCAAGGCGGCAATTTTGGACCCGGCCAAACCGTCAACTTTGGCTTTAATGGCTGCGAACGCTTCTTCCCACGTTGCGGGCAGCAACTTGCCGTCTTTTTTCACGTACGGCTGGTCCAGGCGTTGACGCCCCAAACCGTCACAGGCAAAACGCGATTTGTCGCCCAGCCATTCTTCGTTCACGTCTTCGTGCAGACGCGGCACGATGCGCAGCACTTCGCCGCCACGTGTGTCCACGCGAATGTTGGCGCCAACCGCGTCCAACACATCAACGCTTTCGGTCTTTTTCAGCTCCCATGGACGCGCTTTAAACGCGTAAGGCGCCGATGTCAGGGCACCGACCGGGCACAAATCGATCATGTTGCCCGACAGTTCCGACGAAATCGCCTTGTCGACGTAGGTGCCGATTTCCAAGTGTTCACCCCGGAACACTCCGCCCAATTCGCCGGTGCCGGCAATTTCATTGGCGAAACGCACACACCGCGTGCAGTGAATGCAGCGCGTCATGACGCCGCGGATCAGCGGGCTGAAGTTTTTGTTTTCAACGGCGCGTTTGGTTTCGGTATAGCGCGAGATGCCGGTGCCATAAGTCATGGCTTGGTCTTGCAAATCGCATTCGCCGCCTTGGTCGCAGATGGGGCAATCGAGCGGGTGATTGATGAGCAAGAACTCCATCACCGCTTCGCGCATTTTTTTGACCTTTTCGGTGTTGGTATGGATGACCATACCTTCGCCGACGGGCATGCAGCACGACGCGACCGGCTTGGGCGCGCGTTCCATTTCCACCAGACACATGCGGCAGTTGCCCGAAAGCGGCAGCCGTTCGTGGTAGCAGAATCTTGGCACTTCGGCTCCGGCCAATTCGCAAGCCTGCAGCACGGTCAGACCGGCTTCGACTTCGATTTCCGTACCATCAATGGTGAGCTTTGGCATGGCTCCCCTTCCTCTACTCTAATTATTCAGCCGCGTTGGCGGGGGCGCCAACTTGGTTTCCGGCAGGTGTTCCGGCTTTTTCCAGGATTCGCGCTTCCATTTCGTCTCTGAAATGGCGAATCAAACCTTGGATCGGCCAGGCGGCTGCGTCACCAAGGGCGCAAATGGTGTGCCCTTCGATGCGTCGCGTGACGTCTTCCAGCAAATCGATTTCATCAATGTGGGCATTGCCTTGACCGATGCGTTCCAGCATCCGCCACATCCACCCGGTGCCTTCGCGGCACGGCGTACACTGGCCGCAGCTTTCATGCATGTAAAAGCGGCTGAGCCGGGTGATGGCGCGCACGATGTCGGTGGACTGATCCATGACGATCACCGCTGCGGTGCCCAGGCTGGAGCCATGCTCTTTGAGCCCGTCGTAATCCATCAACGCGCTGTCGCACTGGGCCTTGGTCATCACCGGAACGGAACAGCCGCCGGGGATGACACCCTTGAGATTGTTCCATCCGCCGGTCACGCCGCCGCAATGTTTTTCCAGCAATTCCTTCATGGGAATGCCCATTTCTTCTTCGACTGTGCAGGGATTTTCCACATGGCCGGAGATGCAAAACAGCTTGGTTCCGGTGTTGTTGGGACGACCGATACCGGCAAACCACGATCCGCCCCGGCGCAAGATTTCCGGCACCACGGCAATGGATTCAACGTTGTTCACCGTTGTCGGGCAACCGTACAGACCACAGTTGGCGGGGAACGGCGGCTTCAGGCGCGGCTGGCCTTTTTTGCCTTCCAAGCTTTCGATCAACGCACTTTCTTCGCCGCAGATGTAAGCACCGCTGCCCAGATGGACGTAGATGTCGAAGTCATAGCCAGACTTGCAGGCGTTTTTGCCCACCAAACCCGCTCCGTAGGCTTCGTCGATGGCCCGTTGCAGGGCTTCGGCTTCGCGGTAAAATTCACCGCGCACATAGATGTAGCACACATGCGCGCCCATGCCGACGGACGCCAACAGCGCCCCTTCGATCAGCTTGTGCGGCTCGGAGCGCAAAATTTCGCGGTCTTTGCAGGTGCCCGGTTCGCCTTCGTCGGCGTTGATCACCAAGTAGCTGGGGCGTTTGTCTTCCTTGGGCATGAAGGACCACTTCATGCCGGTGCCAAAGCCCGCACCGCCACGACCGCGCAGACCCGACGTTTTCATTTCATCGACAATCCAGTCGCGGCCTTTTTTGATGATGGAAGCCGTTTTGTCCCAATCGCCGCGCGACTGCGCACCTTTGAGCGACAAATCGTGGATGCCGTAAATATTGGTGAAGATGCGATCACGATCATGAAGCATGGATCAGCCCTCTCCCAACAATGTTGTTAAGCCGCCCGCGGGTTGGCAGCCCACACGCTTGCCCGCTTGCGATCCCGCTGGCGGTGTTTCGCCCTTGGCCAACGCATCGATAATTTTTGCGGTGGTTTCGGCGGTTAAGTCTTCATAGTAGTCGTCGCCAACCTGCATCATCGGCGCGTTGACGCACGCGCCCAAGCATTCGACTTCCAGCAAGGTAAACTGACCGTCCGGGGTGGTTTCGCCGGAATTGATGCCCAGCTTTTCTTTGCACACCTTAAACACATCGTCGGAGCCTTTGAGCAGGCACGAAATGTTGGTGCACACCTGGACGAAGTTTTTGCCCACCGGCTTTAAGTTGTACATGGTGTAAAATGTGGCGACCTCATAGACGCGGATCGGCTCCAAACCGACCATGTCCGCCACGGCGTCCATAGCCGCACGGGGCAGCCAGTTGTCGTTTTGGCGCTGCGCCAAGGTCAGCAACGGCATCACCGCGCTGGCCGTTCGGTCAGCGGGGTACTTGGCTAAGATGACCTTGGCGGCCTCTAAGTTTTCTGCCGTAAAGGCAAAGGTTTCGGCATTGTCACTCATCGGTCAATCTCACCAAACACAATATCAATGGACCCGATCACGGCGACGGCATCGGCCAGCATATGGCCCTCGCACATCATATCCATGGCCTGCAAATGGGCGAACCCAGGTGCGCGAATTTTACAACGGTACGGCTTGTTGGTGCCGTCTGAGACCAGATACACGCCGAACTCGCCTTTGGGGGCTTCGACGGCGGTGTAGGTTTCGCCCGCCGGCACGTGCATACCTTCGGTCATCAGTTTGAAGTGATGAATCAACGCTTCCATGGACGTTTTCATTTCCGCGCGCGGCGGCGAAGCCACCTTGCGGTTTTCCGTCATGACCGGGCCTTTGGGCATCTGTTCGATGGCTTGGCGCATGATCTTCAAGCTTTCGCGCATTTCCATCATGCGCACCACGTAGCGATCGTAGCAGTCGCCGTACTTGCCCACGGGAATGTCGAAATCCATTTTGTCGTAAGCGTCATAGGGTTGCGACTTGCGCAGATCCCACGCCACGCCCGATGCGCGGAGGTTCGGGCCGGTAAAGCCCCAGTCCAGCGCTTGCGCCACGGTCACTTTGGCAACGTCCACTGTGCGCTGTTTAAAAATACGGTTTTCCGTCAGCAGCGTTTCCACATCGTCGATCATCTTGGGGTATTGTTCGATCCACGCCAAGATGTCTTCGGCCAAGCCGTCGGGCATGTCCCGAGACACGCCGCCAATGCGGAAATAGTTCATGTGCATGCGCGCACCCGACACCCGCTCGCAGAACTCCATCAAGCGTTCTCGATCTTCAAACGCCCACAACATCGGCGTCATCGCGCCCACGTCCATGGCGTAGGAACACACATTGAGGATGTGGTTCAAAATGCGGCCGATTTCGCAATACAGCACGCGGATGTACTGGGCGCGTTCGGGCACTTCGATGCCCAACAGCTTTTCCGCCGCCAACACAAATGCGTGTTCCTGATTTTGCGGGGCCACGTAATCGAGACGATCAAAATACGGCGTGGCCTGCTGATAGGTCTTGTGTTCGATGAGCTTTTCGGTGCCACGGTGCAACAGGCCAATGTGCGGATCGGCGCGATCAATGATTTCGCCATCCATCTCCAGCACCATGCGCAGCACACCGTGGGCGGCTGGATGCTGAGGCCCGAAGTTCAGGGTCATGTTCTTGATTTGATTTTGCGACATGATTTACGCGCCCTTTTCTTTGCTTGGCTCGGCTTTGTTCTGCTCGGCCTTTTCATCGCCCGGCAACAGATCGGGCTGACCTTCCCAGGGGCTCAAAAAATCGAAGGTGCGGAATTCTTGGGTCAGTTTGACCGGTTCATACACCACGCGTTTCTTTTCATCGTCGTAGCGCATTTCCACAAAGCCCGTCAGAGGGAAGTCTTTGCGCAGGGGATGGCCTTCAAAACCGTAATCCGTCAGCAACCGGCGCAGATCAAGATTGCCGACAAACGGCACACCGAACATGTCCCAGCATTCGCGCTCGAACCAGCCCGCGGTGGAAAACACCGAAGTCACGCTCGGCACCGGTTCGCCCGAGGTGCGAACTTTGACGCGGATGCGGCGGTTCAAGGTCATGCTCAACAGGTTGTAGACCACGTCAAAGCGCTCTTCGCGCTCGGGGTAATCGACGCCGCACAGATCGATCAGTTGCTTAAACTGGCAATTGACGTTGTCGCGCAAATAGGTGAGCACGCGCTCAATATCGTCACGCTTCACTTCAATGGCCAGCTCACCTTTGCGGATGGAGGTGTCCAACACGGACGCCCCCATAGCCGAAGTGACGATCTCTTTAAGTTCTTCGAGGGCTGGATCCATAGGTCCAAAAACTCCCAGTTTCTTAATCTGTGCGCGTCTCTCACATGTGTCGAAAGACGATGATGAAACAGTTTGGCTTAGCGAAACAGCGTGCCGGTCCGTCTGATTTTCTTTTGCAGTTGCAAGATGCCGTACAACAACGCTTCCGCCGTCGGCGGGCACCCCGGCACGTAAATGTCGACCGGAACCACCCGGTCACAGCCGCGCACCACCGCATAGGAATAGTGATAATACCCGCCACCGTTGGCGCACGAGCCCATGGAGATCACCCACCGGGGTTCTGCCATTTGGTCGTAAACTTTACGAAAGGCCGGAGCCATTTTGTTGGTCAGCGTGCCCGCAACGATGATCACGTCCGATTGACGCGGGCTGGGACGCGGCACCACGCCGAATCGATCCAAGTCATAGCGGCTCATATACGCATGGATCATTTCCACCGCACAGCACGCCAAACCGAACGTCATCGGCCACATGGAACCGGTGCGCGCCCAGTTGACCACCTTGTCAACATTGGCGACGACAAAGCCGCGTTCGTTCAGCTCGTCTTCAACCTGGGACAGCAAGGCATCTTGATCTGAGCCGTTCAGTTGAGGGGGGCTCAAGGGCTGAAGCTCATTGCCGGGCTTGGTCTCTACTCCCATTCCAGAGCTCCCTTCTTCCATTCATACACAAAGCCAATGGTCAGCACGGCCAAGAAGATCATCATCGACCAAAACCCAAACAGGCCCAACGCGCCCAAATTTGCCGCCCACGGGAACAAGAATGCGACTTCCAAATCGAAGATGATGAACAAAATGGCGACCAGATAGAATCGCACATCGAATTTGATGCGAGCGTCTTCAAACGCTTCGAATCCGCATTCGTAGGCCGAATCCTTTTCCGGGTCCGGTTTTTGGCGTCCAATGATCCAGCTCGCGGCGATCATAAAGACCGCCATAACACCCGCAATGGCTATAAACACCAGAACCGGGAAATAATCAGATAAAAGCGCGTCGCTCATGCTGAGGCTCCCATCGGGGATCCCTAAGAACCGGGCATCTCACTTGTTTTAAGCCACAGCAAAGCATCCGGCGTTGCACATGCGCTGCCGAAGTTTGCTCAAAGCACAAGAAAGACATCTCAGTCATAGGATTAAAGGAACTCCCCAGGTCGTTCCGTTGAAAATCGTTGTAAAGTCCCGATGCAAACGTTTGTTTTTGCGTCATTCGTAAGCATCAACACCTCCCCAAGAGGCGCGCATCCGTTATAGGACATTTCCTCAGAAGCACCTATCCCCAATTGGGTAGGGCCAGCCTACCCCGTTTTCCCGCCCGTTCAAGTCAAGAATGACGGTTTCTTCATTTTTTTTGTGCACCGCAACAACACACCACCCGCACACGCTGAAATACGCAAAAGAGCATCCCGCTTGGGTCGCATTTTGAACTGTGCTGTGCGCAACACATAACCGCAGCGACCACCGCAGCAACCTACGTCACCGCAACTGCAATGTCACGAGCTCCCATGGGCTGAAAGCAAAAAAAACCAAGACAGACGGTGTGGGGCCGTTCAAATAGTGTTCAAGGTGTGAGTTTTCCACCGTTGGCCGTTTCAACAACGGAGAGCAACTGAGTGGCGAGCATGCCTTTCAGCATATTTTCCATCTCATCAAAATTAAACAGCCCCTGTTGAGAGAGAGCCTTATCAGCAGCCTCTAACGCCTGAAAATAATGTGCCCTGTTCGCTTCAATTTGCTGAGGAATTGTTGGAGAGCCTGGCAATATGCTCCGCAATTTTACGCATAATATGATATAAGATAACATCCTTGAAGTTCTGCCGTTTCCATCACTGAAAGGATGAATCCAATTGAGTCTCCACATGATGAAGCTTGATAAATAGAACGGGGACTGTTCATGCCACTCGCTGTTCACAAAGTCACACAACTCCGTCACCAGGTTTGGAACGAGGTGTGCTTCTGGGGGAGTGTGCTGACTTTTTGAAATTTTAACAGGTGATTTCCGCCATTCGCCCGGAAAATCTTCAATACCATCTACAGCAATTCTCTGCAGGTCTTGTATTAAACTATTCCGCAACGCAAAAGGGCGTTCAGGCTCAAGAAAATACTGGATTGCCTCTTGAGCAAAATCATACTGCCTCAGACCATTATCGATCTCGAGCTGGCGCTTTTCCTCGTCAGAAAGATTTATGGACAATACAAACTCAATTCAAAAAGGTTACTCGTGGAGCAAAACTTTGGCGCGCTCATCCACCATTTCACGTGTTATTGAACGTGTCTCATCTTCGATCGCAACGTTCCCATAAACAAAACTCCTGCGCTGCTCTTCTTTTTGTTCGTCACTCATCTTGATGGTACGAGCGAGTTCAATAAGCTGCGACACGCTGGGATATTGTTGTTGTTGTTTTTGTTCCATGGCTCAAGCTCCCACTCAAAAGATTCTGTGAATTTATAATGCCCCAATTCGGGAAAGAACAGAAGTCCATCAATCATAAACGAGACTAAAGATTCTCATCGACGTATTAACAAGTCGTATTCATGCAAAGCTTTTTCAAATCACAAAACATTTACACAATTGTAACCCTAAACCAAACCTGACCAAATTGCGTCATATTCCAAAAACAAAAAACCGCAACCTGTTAGGGTCGCGGTTTTTTTTGTAAGGCGAATGGCGGGAGTGACGGGACTCGAACCCGCGGCCTCCGGCGTGACAGGCCGGCGCTCTAACCAACTGAGCTACACCCCCTTCGCCGTTCTTGCCCTCCGACCATGAAGTCGCTTCACCGCCTGAGGACGCGTCTATGTAATGCAGCCCCATGCGG
This sequence comes from Magnetovibrio blakemorei, assembly GCF_001746755.1. Taxonomy (GTDB): domain Bacteria; phylum Pseudomonadota; class Alphaproteobacteria; order Rhodospirillales; family Magnetovibrionaceae; genus Magnetovibrio; species Magnetovibrio blakemorei. The sequence continues at coordinate 77,590 of NZ_MCGG01000017.1, forward strand.
GCGTCAAGCTTTGTACCGAGCCTTTTGTGAAAAAAATTTGACGCCGGGCGCTCCCCCGCTGTTTCCATCCCTTTTCGTTCATTTTCAGCACCCTTGCAAAGCACCATCCAAGCGGGCAATGTCATGTGCAGACGTCCAAAACCATATGGAAAGCACCGTGAGCTCAGACAAAACATCAGACCTAACCTCGCAAATACCAGACCTAACCGCGCAAATGATCGACCGCGCGCAAGCTGTGTTCACCGAATCGAGTGACCTTAAGGCCCGCATCGCCATCAGTGATGCGCCTCAAATCTTGGCGCGAATGGCAAAAACAGCCGCCGCCAGCATCCAAAATGGCGGCAAAGTGATGTTTTGCGGCAATGGCGGATCGGCGGCAGATGCCCAACACATCGCGGCGGAATTGCTGGTGCGTCTGCGCTCTGATCGCGAACGCGGCACTTTGCCCGCGTTGACGTTGACCCAAGACAGTTCCACCCTCACCGCCTGCGCCAACGATTACGGCTTTGATTATATCTTTGAACGCCCTCTGCGCGCGCTGGGCAAGTCGGGCGACATTTTGGTGGGAATCACCACATCGGGAAATTCGGCCAACGTATTGCTGGCTATGCAAGCGGCCAAAGACAAAGGAATCACCGTGTTTGGCTTCCTCGGCGGCGATGGTGGCAATGCCGCCCCGCTGTGCGATGAAGCCTTCATCGTGCCCGCTCAGGACACCGGACGCATCCAAGAATCACACATCACCGCAGGCCACATTTTGGTCGAATTGATTGAAGACGCGCTCAACGCCTGAACCGTCAGAACTGTCAGAACCGGGCCGATTATTGCATTTCAAAGTGTTGTCGAACGCATTCTTCCAACAGTTTACGAGCGTGAGATTCTGAGCTGTTTTCCAAGCGTTGTGAGATATCGACAGCCAACTTGCGAAACACCGCCATGACGGCAGCGTCAAAATGGCTTCCGGTATCCTTTTCCAAGATGTCCATAACCTTTTCAAACGCCATGGGCTGTTTGTAAGGGCGCTTGGAAGACAGCGCATCAAAGACATCAGCCACCGCGAAGATCCGTGCCGCCAGCGGAATGGCTTCGCCCTTCAACTGGCGCGGATAGCCGCTGCCATCCCATTTTTCGTGATGCGCCGCAACCACCGCATTGGCGTCATCCAGCCACCCCATGCCGGTCACAATCTCCTCTCCCAACGCGACGTGGGTACGCATAATGGTGAACTCTTCTTCGTCCAGTTTGCCCGGTTTGAGCAAAATGGCATCGGGAATGCCGATTTTTCCAACATCATGAAGGAAGCTGCCGGCGATCAGGGCCTGCATCGCGTGCCCCGTCAGCCCCATTTCTTCGGCGATGCGCGCCGAAATCCAGGCAACCCGGTAGTTGTGTTCCCCGGTATCGGAATCGCGCTTGGCAATGGCCCGGCCCAAGGATTCCATCATCGAAATATGAGAATCGAGCACTTCGCGGGCTTTACGTTCGTTATCCGTCGAAAGGTGCACGACCACGGGATAAATCGCGGCACCGCACAGCAATGAGGCCAGACACGCCATCAACGCGACTGTCAGGGCATCGGCAAAGATTGCTTCCTGCTGCCATTTGGGCACCACACGGACACCTTCGAAGTATCCCGTTATGGGGCCACTGACATCACCCGTCTTTTCCCGCAGGGGAATAAAGACCCGCAACACCCACACGTCACCTGCCAGCTTAAGGCTCTCGTAAGACGTCGCCCGGTAATCGGGTTTGCCATGCCCCGTCAGAGACGGCTCAATGGCCTCCCCCTCTGCGGTCATGGATTCGGCCAGTTTAGCGCCGTTTTCATCGTAAATTTCGGCGATATCAAACAACCCGCCGACGATGGTGTTGGCCGCAACTTTGGCACGACCAACCGCGTCCGCTCCCCCCAGCTTGATCGCATGGTGATGGTGGAGCAAGCGACCCGATTCTTCCATGGCCAGCGACACGATGCCTTCTTCTGCATTTTCTCTGGCGACATACCAGGCAATCGGACTGCTGATAGAGGCGAGCAGCGTACTGACGCCGGCAATGAGAATGGCTGTGCGCTTTTTAAAGGGATTCACGGGGAAAATCCGACCTAAATAAAATCGTTCTTATATTGCAGGACACTAACTGAGGAAGACGAGGTTGTGAAGCGGATCAATGTCAGCGCGTAAAGGAGGCTCAACATTCCACCACATTCACCGCCAATCCGCCTTGTGAGGTTTCTTTGTACTTCGATTGCATATCCAGGCCAGTCTGTCGCATGGTTTCGATCACTTGATCTAAACTCACAAAATGCACTCCATCGCCTTTCAAAGCCAACCGCGCGGCGTTGATGGCTTTGACCGCGCCCATGGCGTTGCGTTCGATGCACGGAATTTGCACCAGACCGCCAACGGGATCGCAGGTGAGGCCCAAGTTGTGTTCCATACCGATTTCAGCGGCGTTCTCAATCTGCGCGTTGGTGCCGCCCAGGGCCGCCGTCAGACCCGCCGCCGCCATGGAGCACGCCACGCCCACTTCGCCCTGACAGCCCACTTCCGCGCCCGAGATGGAGGCTCTGGTTTTATACAGCACGCCGATGGCCGCCGCGGTGAGCAAAAAGGTGCGCACACCGTCCACAGAATCGGGCGCCGCCCTGGGCGCGCGGGAGGCGCAAAAGCGTTCATAGTAGCGGATCACCGCCGGAATGATGCCTGCCGCACCGTTGGTGGGGGCCGTCACCACCCGCCCGCCGGACGCATTTTCTTCATTCACCGCCAAGGCATATAAATTCACCCAATCCATGATGGTCAGCGGGTCGCGCAGGCCGATCTCGGAATTCGCGTTCAGCTCATCAAACAGCTTTTTCGCCCGCCTGGGCACCTTTAAGCCCCCCGGCAAAATGCCTTCTGCGCGAAGCCCGTGTTCGATGCACGCATTCATCACCGCGTGAATGCGGTCCAAGAAGGCCAAGGTTTCGCCCTCTTCGCGCCACGCGGTTTCGTTGATCAGCATGATTTCGGCAATGCTCAAATTTTCCACCTTACCGATGCTCAGCAGTTCGCTTGCGGAGGAAAACGGATAGCGAATGCGGATATTGTCGCCCGAGCTGTAGGTGTCGATTTGCGCGTGACCCTCTTCCACGACGAATCCGCCACCGATGGAATAGAACGTGCGCATTTGCACATCGTGCCCATCTGCATCGATGGCCTCAAAGCGCATAGCGTTGGTATGACGGGCCAAAACCTCATCGCCCAAAAAAACAATGTCGCTTTCAGGATCGAAGGCAATGTCCGACACCCCGCCCAGGGTGAGAGACTTGCGCGCCGTTATGTCGTCCACGATGCTCACAACTTCGTCGACTTCGATGGCCCGCGGGCGCTTGCCCGACAGCCCCAGCAACAATGCCTTATCGGTGTGATGGCCGCGCCCGGTCAGCGCCAAAGACCCAAACAACGTCACCCGTATACGCCCGACACGCTCAAGATCGCCGTTTTCGCTGAGTTCGGTGACAAACCGATACGCCGCGCGCATAGGCCCGACGGTATGAGAACTGGACGGCCCAATACCGATGGAAAACAAATCAACGACACTGAGGCTGGCTTCATTGACGCCCTCGTCGCCATCTGTGTTGTCACGGGTGGCGCTGTCGTCAATCGGGTTTGCCATAAAAGGTCCCTGAGAGGTTAATTTAATCCCTTGCGCTCGTCTTAAGCACACGGCAAGCGAATGCACGCAACCGTGCCGCCACTCATCGCATTTTCAATTTCAAACTTGCCCCCTAAAAGGGCAACCTTTTCACTGACCAATTGAATACCTTGGCCCCATCCCTTGCGACGAGAGTGCTCATATGATGTAGTGACGGAGCCACCCTTCATCAAGCTCATCAATATGGTTGTCGGAATCCCCGCACCGGTATCTTGAACAATCATGATCAGGCCATTGTTTTTGTAATCGCGCTCACCCTTTACAGTCACCATGCCGCCTTTGGGGGTAAACTTGATGGCATTGCTGAGAAGATTTGACAAAACTTCATACAGCACCACCGGGTCAGTGTGCAAAGTGGGGAAATCTTGGGCAATGGTGTAATTCAAGGTGATGCCATTATCCTTGGCATCGACCTCAAACGTGCGCAAAATTTCCGGACAAAAGGCACTAAAATCAACGTCTTCCTTTTGTATCGTCACGCGCCCAGTAATGGCTTCATCCAGCACCCGTTCGCAGATCATAAGCAAACGGCGCGTCGATGAATTGATCACGTCTGCATAATCGTAAACTTGCTCTTGCGACAAGGACTTCGGCAACGCGTCCTTTTTCATCATCGCAGAGAAACCCAACAAGGCATTCAGAGGTGTACGAATTTCGTGCGCAAATTCCCGAAGCAACGCCTTTTCTTTTTTGGCTTCGTTACTGTTTTTATTATCAACCTCAACGTCCGTCATGATGCGCCCCGATCATTCAAATGCCCACACTCTATTTGAGGCCAGTTCAGGGTCAAAAGTCAATATTCAACATCCTCAGGGTGTATATAAGCATACAAATGAAAGCATAACTGATTGCGGATACACGCAAAAAAAGGCGACGCGGTCAGCGTCGCCTTTTTGAATTGGTGGGCGGTGACGGGTTCGAACCGCCGACATTCTCGGTGTAAACGAGATGCTCTACCAGCTGAGCTAACCGCCCTTAAGGTGGACCTTCATCTTGGAAACGCGTGGACAGTACTGCCCCGTTACCCGGAACTCAAGCCCAAATGCGAAACGACCGTCCCCTTGTGGAGACGGTCGAAATCGCAAAGATGCTGTCTTAGTTGACGGCGTCTTTCAGAGCCTTACCAGCTTTAAATTTCGGCTGGTTGGAGGCTGGGATTTGAATGGATTCACCGGTGCGCGGGTTGCGACCGGTTGAGGCTGCGCGTTTTGCAACGCTAAACGTGCCGAAACCGACCAAGCGGACTTCGTCACCGGACTTCAGAGAACCCGTAATAGCATCGAGTACGCCGTCAACAGCTTTGGTGGCGTCCGTTTTGGACAGGTCCGTGCTGGCAGCAACGGCAGCAATCAAATCATTCTTGTTCAACTTAAGGCCCCCTTCATAAATCAAGGATTGGTACAGGTACGCGCCGTTTTGCAGCGCAGTGATTCGTTAATGGAGGACTTTAGTGTCCAAACCCGAACCACGTCAATCAAACAAGTGGAGTTTTCCCCAGTTTTTTGCGGTTTTCAGGGCTTTTTAGGGCAAATGAACTAGATCGTTTTATAAATCTGACAAATATTAAAAAAAAACGACCCCGACGCGACAAAAGCTGCGACGGGGCCGTCTGTTTTAAGCGGACTTGATTCGCCCCCAAAACTAATGGGTGAGCACTTCGTTGTGATCCTCATCGCTGGAACTGGCCGCTACAGCGGTGTCCACATCGGTTTCCGACCACTCAATGGGGGTCAGTTTTGAAACCAAAGCGTGTTCAAGAACCTGCTCAACACGTGAAACCGGAATGATCTCCATGCCCTTTTTCACATTGTCGGGAATTTCGGCCAGATCCTTTTCGTTGTCGGCCGGGATCAGAACCGTCTTGATTCCCGAACGCAACGCTGCCAGCAGTTTTTCCTTCAACCCGCCGATGGGCAACACCCGCCCACGCAGGGTGATTTCACCGGTCATGGCAATGTCCTTGCGCACAGCGATTCCGGTCATAACCGACACGATCGACGTGACCATTCCAACGCCCGCGCTGGGGCCGTCTTTGGGCGTCGCCCCTTCCGGGACGTGAACGTGAATGTCTTTTTTGTGGAACAACGGCGGCAAAATGCCAAACGTGGTGGCTTGTGATTGCACGTAAGACTTCGCCGCTTGGATGGATTCCGTCATCACATCACCCAACTTACCGGTGATGGTCATGCGACCTTTGCCGTGCATCATCAAGGCTTCGATCTGCAAAATCTCACCACCCACTTCAGTCCAGGCCAAGCCCGTGGTGATGCCAACTTTGTCTTCTTCTTCCAATTCGCCATAGCGGAAGCGTTTCACGCCGGAATATTTTTCCAGATTGCGTGACGTCACCTTGATGTGATCGATGCTCGGATCCATCAAAATTTCCTTGGTCGCTTTACGCGCCAATTTAGCGATTTCACGTTCCAAGCTGCGCACACCGGCTTCGCGGGTGTAATAGCGGATCAAATCGCGCAGGGCACCATCGGAAATGCTCCACTCGCTTTCTTTCAGCCCGTGCGCTTCAACTTGTTTGCGAATCAGATGACCTTTGGCGATTTCGACCTTTTCGTCTTCGGTATAACCCGACAGACGAATGACCTCCATACGGTCCAACAGCGGCCCCGGCATATTCATGGTGTTGGCCGTGGTCACGAACATCACATCGGACAAGTCGTAATCGACTTCCAGGTAATGGTCGTTAAAGGTGGCGTTTTGTTCCGGATCGAGAACCTCCAACAGGGCAGACGCCGGATCGCCACGCCAATCCGCGCCCATTTTGTCGATTTCATCCAACAAGAACAGCGGGTTTGAGACCTTGGCTTTTTTCATCCCCTGCACGACCTTGCCGGGCATGGAACCGATGTAGGTACGGCGATGACCGCGAATCTCGGATTCATCACGCACCCCGCCCAACGACATGCGCACAAACTTGCGCCCCGTGGACCGCGCAATGGACTTGCCCAGCGACGTTTTACCGACACCGGGAGGGCCCACCAAGCACAAGATCGGGCCTTTGAGCTTTTTGGTGCGGGTCTGAACGGCAAGATATTCAAGGATGCGTTCTTTGACCTTTTCCAAGCCATAGTGGTCGGCGTCGAGCACTGCCAACGCTTCCTTCAAGTCCTTTTTCACCGGGGATTTTTTCTTCCACGGAATTCCCAGCATCCAATCCAGATAATTGCGCACCACCGTGGCTTCCGCCGACATGGGGCTCATGGATTTAAGTTTTTTGAACTCGCCCAAGCATTTTTCGCGGGCTTCCTTGGACAAGCGGGTCTTTTGGATCCGCTCTTCCAGCTCGGCGTTTTCGTCCTTGCCCTCTTCACCTTCGCCCAATTCCTTCTGAATGGCCTTGAGCTGTTCGTTCAAGTAGTACTCGCGCTGGGTTTTTTCCATCTGCCGCTTGACCCGCGAACGGATTTTCTTTTCCACCTGAAGAACGCCGATTTCGCCTTCCATATAGGAATAGACGCGTTCCAGGCGTTCATGGGTGGTTTTGATTTCCAGCAATTCCTGCTTTTCAGAAATCTTCAACGCCAAGTGAGACGCGACCGTGTCAGCCAATTTGGCGGCGTCTTCAATCTGATTGATCGACACCAAGGCTTCGGGCGGAATTTTCTTGTTGAGTTTGATGTATTGCTCAAATTCCGTAACCACGGAGCGGGACAGGGCCTCAAGCTCGTGCTCGTCACCATCGTTTTCGGCAATGTATTCGACTTCGGCTTGGAAAAAATCGGTCTTGTCGCCGTATTTCAAAATCCGTGCGCGACGCCCGCCTTCCACCAACACCTTCACGGTGCCGTCGGGCAGCTTCAGCAGTTGCAAAACGGTGGATACGGTGCCGACCGAATAGATGTCTTCGGGCTGCGGCTCATCTTGAGCGGCGCTCTTTTGCGCCACCAACAAGATTTGCTTGTCTTCGCGCATCACGTCTTCCAGCGCGCGCACCGACTTTTCACGGCCCACGAACAGAGGCACGATCATATGCGGAAACACCACAATATCACGCAGTGGCAGGACGGGCAGCAATTCGCCGGGGGAAGAAATATCGCTCATATCGACACGAAGTCCTTATGAAAAAGTTTGTTTTGCCTAGCCTTCTCGTGAGTGGGCCAGCTTTGGGGTTCTTATGTGAAAAGATGGCCCCCTTTTGCCACCTCTTCAAGTGTCCACGGCATATTTATTGCTCAAATGTGGGGATAAACACCGAATAAGGAGCAAAACCAGGGCAAAAAAGATCAGACCGCCGGACTTTTGAGCGTCCGGCGGTCTGAAAACAGGCCTTAAAGGTAAGATTTGAGGGTGAAACGGGTGCCTAAGCGCTCGATTCCACTTCTTCGGAGCGTTCAGCGTAGATAAACAACGGTTTTGCGCCTTCCGCGACCACTTCCCGATTGATCACAACCTCCTCGACACCGTCAAGGCTGGGCAGATCAAACATGGTTTCCAGCAAAATGGCTTCCATGATCGAGCGCAGACCACGCGCACCGGTTTTACGTTCGACGGCCCGCTTGGCGATGTGCAGCAATGCGCCTTCGGTGAAGGTCAACTGTACGTCTTCCATTTCGAACAACAACTGGTATTGCTTCACCAGCGCGTTTTTCGGCTCCGTCAGGATGGTGATCAAGGCGGCTTCGTCCAGGTCTTCCAACGTCGCCAACACCGGCACACGACCGACAAATTCGGGGATCAGGCCGAACTTCAGCAAATCTTCCGGTTCCAGTTCACGCAACACTTCGCCAACGCCACGGGCATCCGGCGACTTCACATCGGCACCAAAGCCGATGGACGAGCCTTTCCCGCGCGAAGCGATGATCTTGTCCAAACCGGCGAACGCGCCGCCGCAGATGAACAAAATATTGGTGGTGTCGACCTGCAGGAATTCTTGCTGCGGATGCTTGCGCCCGCCTTGGGGCGGCACGGAGGCAACGGTGCCTTCCATGATCTTCAACAAGGCTTGCTGCACGCCTTCACCCGACACGTCGCGGGTGATGGACGGGTTGTCCGACTTGCGGCTGATTTTGTCCACTTCGTCGATGTACACAATGCCGCGCTGAGCGCGCTCAACATTGTAATCCGCCGATTGCAGCAGCTTCAAAATGATGTTTTCCACGTCTTCGCCCACGTAACCCGCTTCGGTCAACGTGGTGGCGTCAGCCATGGTGAACGGCACATCGATGATGCGCGCCAAGGTCTGCGCCAGCAACGTCTTGCCGCAACCGGTCGGGCCCAACAGCAAAATGTTGGACTTCGCCAATTCGACGTCGTTGTTTTTGGCAGTGTGGCTCAAACGCTTGTAGTGATTGTGCACCGCCACGGACAAGACCCGCTTGGCATGGCTTTGGCCAATCACGTAATCGTTCAAGACGTCGCAAATTTCTTGGGGAGTGGGCACGCCCTCACCGGATTTCACGAGTGAGCTTTTGTGCTCCTCGCGAATGATATCCATGCACAGCTCAACGCACTCATCGCAGATAAAGACCGTCGGGCCCGCAATCAGCTTGCGGACCTCATGCTGGCTTTTGCCGCAAAAAGAGCAGTAAAGCGTGTTCTTGGTATCGCCACTACTGGACTTGCTCATGTGTTCTCCGTTCGTATTTTCCCCACCACATTTCGGGGCTGTGGCGCGGTTAGTTACACCATCTTAGCCACTGGGGAGGTGAAGGGACAATCCCCTTCTCATTTTTTTGCATCTGCAGGTGCAAAAATCACAGCCTATAAAGCGGCGGGCAGACAGCCCTTCAACGTACTCACAGCCCGGTGAAAGGCCTCATTTTGCCTGCATTTACAATTCGTTATTCAAAAGCTTATGCAACAACAAAGCACCCAAAAGCAGATGCACGACAGTCTCAAAATAGTCCGCAAACATTTGCCAAATTGTTAAGCGATTGCCTTAAATCACCTTAGAATTGATTTAAAAAAATCGCCCGGCGGCTCAATTGCGCACCGGGCGGTTCTTTTTTTGGCGGCGCTCAATCTTTGGAATCGGCGCTGTCATCGTCCGTGTCGGGGCGTTTGGTCACGACTTCATCGATCAGACCGAAACTCTTGGCTTCTTCGGGGCTCAAGAACTTATCGCGTTCCATCGCGTGTTCGATGTCGTCCAGCTTTTGTCCGGTGTGGTGCACGTAGATGTCGTTCAGGCGGGCGCGCAACGAGAGGATTTCCCGGGCCTGAATTTCAATATCGGTGGCTTGGCCTTGGGTGCCGCCGGACGGCTGATGGATCATCACCCGGGCGTTGGGCAAGGCATAGCGCATACCCTTTTCACCCGCCGCCAACAACAACGAGCCCATGGAGGCCGCTTGGCCGACGCACACCGTCGACACCTTGGGGCGGATGTATTGCATGGTGTCATAGATGGCCAAACCAGACGTCACCACGCCACCCGGCGAGTTGATGTAAAACGAGATGTCCTTGCTGGGGTTTTCGCTTTCCAAAAACAACAGCTGGGCGCAAATCAGGCTGGAGACATGGTCTTCGACCTGGCCGGTGAGAAAGATGATGCGTTCTTTCAAAAGCCGCGAATAGATGTCGTATGCCCGTTCGCCGCGGTTGGTGGTTTCCACAACCATCGGCACCAAGCTGTTCATGTAAAAATCAATGGGATCGCGATCACGCATAGCCAGAACCAGTCCTTAAATAAATTTTCAGCAGCGGGGCAACAAGCCGGAATCGAAACCCGCCCCCACACAGAGTATGGGGGCGGGAACCGAAAAGAAAAGGCCCAATTGGCATTTTTCGTGCGAAATTAATCAGCTTTCTTAGCTGCGGCCTTCTTCGCCGGGGCTTTTTTAGCCGCTGGTTTTTTCGCAGCCGGCTTGTCATCAGCGTCTTTTGCAGCCGCTTTTTTCGCCGCAGGCTTTTTCGCTGCTGCTTTTTTAGCCGGTTTGGCAGGCTCATCGTCGTCTGCCAACAATTCTTCAATGGACACGATTTTGTCCGTAACTTTGGCCAGTTCGAGAATGAAGTCGGTGACTTTTTCTTCGAACACCGGGCCGGACAACTGCTGCATGGCTTCAGGATGTTCCTGATAGTACTTAAACACCATCTGCTCTTGACCCGGATAGTTTTGGGCTTCTTGCAAGATGGCCTTTTGCAGGTCGTCTTGGGTGATTTGGATGTTGTTGACGCGTCCGATTTCGGCGAACAGCAGACCCAACTTAACGCGACGCACTGCAATGGAACGGAAATCCGTTTCACGCTCTTCGTCGCTCATATCTTCGACGTCCTGGCCGGCTTCTTTGGCCTGTTCGAAGGCTTTTTGAATGCTTTCGTATTCGGCTTCCACCAATCCAGCGGGAAGATCGAAGCTGTAAGCATCGTGCAAGGCATCCAGCAGAACGCGCTTGGTCTTTTGCTTGCTGATCTGGGTAAAGCCCTGGCTGTGCTGGTCACGAATGGCCGCTTTCAACGCATCCAGGTTTTCCATGCCGGCTTTTTTGGCCAGTTCGTCGTCAATGGCGGACGGCGCGGATTCTTTCATTTCGTTGATTTTGACTTCAAACACAGCGTCTTTGCCGGCCAGGTTTTCCGCGCCGTATTCGTCGGGGAACTTCACTTTGACGTCAAGGGTTGCCCCCACATTTTGGCCAATCAATTGGTCTTCAAAGCCGGGGATGAAGCTGCCGGAACCCAGTTCCAGGTCATAGCCTTCGGCTTTGCCGCCAGGAAAGGCTTCGCCGTCCACTTTGCCCAAGAAGTCGATGTTCAACACATCGCCCGCTTTGGATTTACGGGCTTTGGCGACCGGGGTGGAGGTTTTGTAGCCTTCCGCCATGCGTTCCAAAGTTTTGACGACTTCGGTCTCATCGGTTTCTGCGTTCACGCGTTCGACGGAGATTTTGGAAAAATCACCCAACTCGATCACCGGCATGACGTCAACGGCCAAGGTGTATTCGAGATCCTTGCCTTCATCAAAGCTGACGATTTCGATTTTCGGCTGCAGGGCGGGACGCAGCTCGTTGTCGCTCATGACCTTGGCGGAGGTCTCTTGAACGGTTTTATCAAGGGCTTCACCCATAATATTGGGGCCGTACTTTTTACGCAGCAGGCTGACGGGCACTTTGCCCTTGCGAAAGCCCGGCAATTGCACGGTCTTCGACAGCTCATTGAGACGGCTGGAAACCTGCTCTTCGAATTCGTTCGCCGGAACGACAATGGTGAATTCGCGGCTTAGGCCTTCATTTTTGGTTTCAGTAACCTGCATGGTCAACTCTCTATTTTAAAGTCATTAGGGCATTAAAATTTTCGGGGCACCTGCCGTTGTTATGATCAAAACGACTAGCGCCCGGCTCAATCTCAAGCGAAAACCGGGGTTTCAGCAACTCAGGTGGTGCGGGCGAAGGGACTTGAACCCCCACGGCGTTTCCGCCACCAGAACCTAAATCTGGCGTGTCTACCAATTCCACCACGCCCGCCGAGCGTCCCGGTGTTCGAACGTGGCGCGCACTTTATACAAATCGGCCCCCCTGTCAACGGTACCTATCACAAGGACGTGTCAAAGAAAACGCCCGACTTTAGCCCAGCATCTCGTCCAGCCAATCCAATACGGCGGGCAACTCGTCGATGATGTCTTCGGCAATCAGCCCCGGACCGAAAGCGCTGGCGGCTTCGCCATGCAGCCAGGCGGCCCCATTGGCGGCTTCAAACGCAGGCATACCTTGGGCCAGCAAAGCCCCGATCAGCCCCGCCAAAACATCGCCTGCGCCCGCCGTCGCCAAGGTTCTGGGCGCATTGGTGGTCACCGCAGTGCGACCATCTGGCGCAGCGACAACCGTGTCGGGACCTTTAAACAGCACAACCGCGCCGGAGCGCTTGGCGGCTTCTAAAGTGATGCCGATTTTGCTGTGTTTGGTGCGCGTGCCGCCCCTGGCATAGCGACGCGCCAAGTCCGGAAACAGACGTTGGAACTCTCCGCCATGGGGCGTCAGGACGGTGGCAACCAACCCGCCCAGCATCTTCGCCTCAGCTTTAAGAGCCTTGAACAAAACATCCGGGTCCTTTTGAAACACCGACAAAGCATCGGCGTCCAACACGCAGCGCTTGCCCGCGTTGATGGCTGCCAAGGTGATCGCGCGGGTGGTTTTGCCCTGCCCCGCACCTAGGCCCGCCCCCGGCCCCATCACACAGGTGGTCTTGCGAGCATCACTGATGAGAGCAGAAAATCCCTTCACGCCTTTAAAGGACGGCGTCAAGGTGCCTGGATCAACACTGGCGGCATAAATGGGAAAGGCTTTTTCGGGAGCCGCCAAGCTCACCAATCCCGCACCGCCGCGCCGCGCCGCGCCCGCCACCAACCGCGCCGCGCCGGTCATGGTTTCGCCCCCCAACACCACCACGTGACCGCGGGCAAACTTGTGGATGTCGGCATCATGGCGGGGGAAGGCCTCCCCCCACACGTTTATGTCGTTCAGGTGCGAAACAGGGCCCTGTCCGGCAACAATGGAATCTGAAATGCCAATATCGGCGACAACGATTTCGCCACACACGCCGCGCCCCGGCATCAAGGCGTGGGCCGGTTTGGGGCGACAAAATGTCACGGTTAAGTCGGCGTGGAAACAAATCGCCCCGCTCTGCTCGCCCAGCGCCCGTCCCGTATCGCCGCTCAAGCCGCTGGGAATGTCCACGGAAACGACGGCGGGGGCATTGTGTTGGGCTTGCGACACGGTCAGCAGTTCGGCGAGGATTTTGGCCGCCCCTTCTAACGGGCGCGCCAATCCGGTGCCGAACAACGCATCGACCACCAACAGATCATCGCCGTTTTCCAAACCCGCGATGACATCGAGTGCTGCCTCCAAGGGCTGCACTTTGGCCCGCCAGCGTTTGGCAAAAACAGCTGCGTCCCCCTGCCCCCCCCCTGGCAAATCCGCTTTTTCGCCCAAACCATAAACTGTGACCGGCCAGCCGGCTTTTTTCAGGTGCAACGCCGCCACATAGCCATCGCCGCCGTTGTTGCCAGGTCCCGCCAGCACAACCACGGCGCGTTTGTCCCAGCGCGCCAAAATTGCCTCGCCCACCGCATACCCGGCCGCTTGCATCAGGTCAAGGCCCGGGCGTCCGGCGTCAATAGCTGCCTTATCCGCTTTGCGCATTTGCGAAACACTTAAGATTTCCATGGACGACGCCTCCCAATCCGAGAATGATGAACGTTCACATAAAAACAAGCCTATCGTATTTTAAGGCCAAGAGAAATGACCCATACCGTTCAGCAAGATCCGTCAGGTCAGCGTGGACATCTCGACGGTGGCGCTTTAAACACAAGGACAGGGTTTTTCGCAGCATTTAAACATTGGCGAGTGAAATGAAAGTCGTTGTCCTTGGCGCAGGCGTAATCGGCGTCACCAGCGCCTATGAGTTGGCCTCAGACGGCCATGACGTGACCGTTATCGAGCGGTGTGAAGGCGTTGCGTTGGAAACCAGCTTCGCCAACGGTGGACAGCTGTCCTCTGATCACGGCGAACCCTTGGCTGCCCCCGGCGTTGTTGCCAAAGCGCTTAAATGGCTGGGCCGCACGGATGCGCCGCTTTTATTTCGGTTGCGCCTGGACCCGGCGCTGTGGTCGTGGACGCTGCAATTTTTGTCCAACAGCACAGAGCCTAAATTTTGGAAAAACGCCGAACGTGTTTTGCGCCTCGCGCTGTATTCCCGCGAACGCATGCGCGAAACCCTTAAACATGAAACCTTGGCCTTTGACCACCAGTCCAAGGGCATCCTCAACGTCTACCAAAAACCGCGTGAGCTTGACCACGCCCTGGAAAATGTCCGCGGCCTCAAAGAACTGGGGTCCGAGCAGCGCGTGCTGGACCGCAAGGGCTGCGTCGCCCTTGAACCGGCTTTGGGGCACTCGACCCTCTTGATCGCGGGCGGCATTTTCACACCGCGCGACGAAAGCGGCGATTGTTATGCATTCACCAAGGCCTTGGCGGAACGTTGTGAGCGTCGCGGCGTCAGCTTTCGTTTCAACACCACTGTCCAAGGCTTTCACAAAGAGGGCTGGCGGGTGACATCCGTCGAAACCTCTCAAGGCCCCATTGAGGCCGATGTGTTCGTCATAGCCTTGGGCAGCCACAGCAAGACCTTGCTCAAAGGCCTGGATTTGAATGTGCCGATTTACCCGGCCAAAGGTTATTCAATGACCGCCCCGGTGGCTGATGACGCCATGGCCCCCAACACCTCCATCACCAGCCAAGCGCACAAGTTGGTGTTTTCGCGCATGGGCGGCAAGCTGCGGGTGGCGGGCATGCTGGAATTTAACGGTTTTGATTCCGTCCTTGACGAAAAACGCGCCCGCTTGGTCACAACCAACGCCTTGCAGTTGTTCCCCCGCGCCATCGAAATGAATCAGGCCGAATATTGGACCGGATTGCGCCCGATGACCCCCGACAGCGTACCGATCCTGGGACGGGGCAAACAAGAAAACCTGATCTTGAACACCGGACACGGGATGCTGGGCTGGACCATGGCCATGGGCTCGGCCCGGATCACCGCCGATTTGGTGGCCAGTCACGCCCCCGCCATCAATCTGGAAGGTTTGGGTTGGGAGCGTTTTTCCTAAGCTCTTTCAAGAGCAAGCCAACCACCTTACAATGATTCAAATGATTTCTGAACAACCGGGGAAAAGCTTATGGATTTGATCGAATTTTTGTTTCCCGTCACCAGCACCGCACATACCTTGGCGGCGGTCGTGTGGGTCGGCGGCATGTTCTTCGCCCATATGGTGTTGCGCCCGTCGTTGATGGAAGTTGATCCCCCCGTCCGCTTAACCATTTGGCGCAGCGTATTTCCGCGCTTTTTTGCCTGGGTGTGGCTGAGCGTCGTTTTACTGCCCCTGACCGGCTACGCCATGGTGTTCGTCGACTTTGGCGGTTTCGCCGAAGCGGGTCGTCATGTTGAGGTCATGCATGCGCTGGGCTGGGTGATGGTGGTGTTGTATGGTTTTTTGTTTTTGAGCCCCTTCGCAAAGTTTAAAGCCGAAGTCGATGCGCAAAACTGGCCTGGTGCCGCCGGGCATCTGGCCGTCATGCGCCGCATCGTCACCATCAACCTTATTTTGGGACTGTTGGTCATCATTGCCGGAGTATCGGGGCGTTTTTGGGGTTAAGGGCATGAGCAAAACGCCAACTGTCTTGATAATGTGCTTGATGGCCTTGATAACAGCGTTGGCCCCGGCGAACGCCCAGGCCAAAAAAGACCGCGTAGCCCGCGATTTTCGCCACGCAGATGCAGATGATGACGGCCAGCTCACCCCGGTGGAATGGAACCGTCGCGGCAACTTCGAAAGGCTCGACACCAACGGCGACGGCCAGCTCAACCTCCAAGAAGTTCGCGCCCTGTATGACGGTCACGACAACACGGACTACGTCTGGCCACCCAAAGATATGGCCCCCGTCAGCGATGAAATTGACCCCAGCGTACGGACTGACCGGGTTGGTCGCGATGCCCTAGATGACGAAACCTTTTGCGCCATCGGGCGGGCCAGAACATGCGCCTTAAGCAGCGCCACCAGCCGGGGACTGTTGGCGACCGGAACCGGGCCGCGCTTTCCCGATGACGCAAAGTGCCCCGGTGCGGATGACTACTGGGCCATGGATTATGCGTCCAAACGCGATCATGCTGCGCTCCACGGCGGCATCGATTTGCCGATGCCCTGGGGCACGCCGATGCGGGCGGTGGCGGCGGGTTCAGTGGTTGCCATTTTTGAAGGCAAACAGTCCAAACGCGGCATTGAAATCGTCCTGCGCCACAGCCCCGAGCAAACCGGTTTGCCCGTGTGGACCTACACCGCTTACGGGCATATGGACGCCCTGCCCGACTTCAAAATCGGCCAGCGGGTCAAGATGGGGCAAATCTTGGGCCCAACGGGAAATTCCGGCGTCAGCGCCATGGGCACGGCACAATCGACCACGCGCCGTCCGGCCATCCACTTCGTGGTTTTTTACGCCCCAACACCGGCCTATACGGAAGCCTTTGACACCATCATCCCCATCGATGGCCGATGGATGGATCCGCTGGCGTTCTACCGCCAACAAGAACCGTTCGACAGCCTCGCCGTGAAAGCCCTGCCGGACACTGAAAAAGACGTTCTGGTGCCGATTTTGTATACCGATACCCCCCCCCAACCCACAACCACCAAACTGGTGTGGCCGTACGCTTGTGACCGCAATTAATGCCGGGGAAACCAACCCATGACGAACAGCTTTAAAACACCTCAGCAAGGCCAAACCTTCAGCGCCAATGACGTCGAAGTCTTTGAGCGGGTGCGCGACCACGACGGCTATTTCAAAATCGACACCTACTTCGTGCGCCACAAAAAATTTGAAGGTGGTTTGAGCGATGTGATGAGCCGTGAAGTGTTTGAGCGCGGCCACGCCGTGGCGGTGCTGCTGTTCGACCCCATCCTCGACAAGATGATCTTAATCGAACAGTTCCGCATCGGCGCGTACGCCGCCCTAGCTTCGCCTTGGTTTGATAAAGAAACCCACTCGCCTTGGCTGTTGGAATGCGTCGCAGGCATCATTGACGAGGGCGAAACACCCGAAGGCGTCGCCAAGCGCGAATGCTTGGAAGAAGCCAATTGCACCGTGCTCGAACTTGAACCCATCACGCACTATTTGGTCAGTCCCGGCGGCACCACGGAAAGCGTGTTTTTATATTGCGCCCGCGTGGATGCGTCAAACGCGGGCGGCGTGCACGGCCTCGACCATGAACACGAAGACATTCGCGTCCTCAGCGTTGACACAGAGACGGCGCTGAGCTGGCTTTCCGAGGGGCGTTACACCAATTCCATGACGCTCATCGCCATGCAATGGTTCGCGCTCAATCATCCTCGCCTTCGTGCCCTTTGGACTTAGAACCTTTTCCGCTGTTATCACCCTTTTCGCTTTTTTCGCCCTTTTCTGACTCTTCACCAGCCGCATCGACCGCACCGCTGCTCTCGGCTTCTTCAGCATTTGCGCTTTGGGCATCGGTGTTATAGGCATCGGGGTTGCCCCCCGCATACGCGATGGTGGTCGAAGCATCCAGCATGCGGCCATCCGCATATTCGATCATCGGCAGGCCAGACGTTGAGTAATTCTTAAACGTTATGGAGCCATTATCAGCCGGGAACGATATCACCAGATCATCACCGACCAGGCTGAACTCGGTCGCGTCGAAAGTCAGTCCTTCACCCAAGGACAAAGTGCTGCGTTCATCCGCGCCCGCCATCACATCGTGGCCGTCGCCTTTATGGTACGTGACATGTGCCCAGGCATTGTTGAAGTTGATGATATCATCGCCAATACCACCTTCCACCTGCGATGCACCGGAATCTAATTTGTGGAAGGGTAAGCCGTTATAGACGTCGAAGCCGCCCAGGTTTTTCAAATTCAACACATCATCGCCGGTTCCACCCATAACTCTCATGGTCTTGCCTGTTACATTAAGCGTATCATTACCCGCGCCTCCGTTGATGAAGGCGTTAATGTTGATGGGGGAGTCTCCGGTCGAAATGACGTCGTCCCCGGCCCCGCCCATGGCCCTCACGGAGCCGCCACCGGTATTAATGATGTCGTTGCCGCTGCCGCCGTCTACACCCACAAGACCGCCGTGCCCATTGATGACATCGTCGCCCTCCCCGCCGTCCACGGTCATCAAACCATGAGCATCGATTTGGTCATTGCCTTCGCCACCATCGATGTGCCCAATATGAAGGAGAACGGGATAGCCATGGAAATAGGGACGATGATCTCTATCACCGTGCCTATCACTACCGCTGTTGCCATTGCTGTTGCTGTCGCCGTGACTTGGATTATGAGCGTGAGCGTGAGCATGCCCATAACCATGATCGTATTGGCGAAGATGAAGTCCACGACGTATTCCAAAATTGGAGTGAGCCTGAATCACGTCGTCGCCGGATCCGCCTTGAATGTCAACGTCAAATCCGGAAGCGGTGATGGTGTCATCCCCCGAACCGCCGTCAATTTTGACAAGAAAACCGCTGGCGTCAATGGTATCATCCCCCGCGCCGCCATCGATTTTGGTTTCACTGCCAAATCGGCGAAAACGGTCCAAATATCGGCTGAACATGTCCGCAGAGTTCTCGCTATTGTCCCTTTTGTGGGTATGTTGATTGGCATGTGCAGATGCATTCAAGTTGCTTTCAATGGCTGAGGTCATGATCATTTCCTTTACAAACAGACGAACACGGCGACCCAACACGGGACACGCAAAAATGGCTGCCAAGCAAATGCAACAACTATGCCTAAAAAACAAATTTATAAATTTGTTTGAATTCAACGCATTACAGGAACACAAGACTTCCCAAACCCTCCTCGAATCGGCAAAATGTGCCGCTTTACGAGTCCTTTTTGCCGGGTTTGTGTCGTCACCGGGTGGCACGTATCAGGCCTTGATTGCGCCTTCATTGGGCCGTATCTTGTTTCAACACAAACATTATAGATGTTATAAATATAATACATGTAAGGTGCGTACAAATGACCATAAGATCAGGCTTTCCCGATGCCGTCGGCAACACCCCGCTGATCCGCTTGAATACGGCATCCGAAGCCACCGGATGTGAAATCCTGGGCAAGGCCGAATTCATGAACCCCGGCGGTTCAGTCAAGGACCGCGCGGCGTTGTTCATCGTTAGGGATGCCGAACAGCGCGGCTTGCTCAAACCCGGCGGCACCATTGTCGAGGGCACGGCGGGCAACACCGGCATTGGCCTCACCTTGGTCGGCAACGCCTTGGGCTACAAATCGGTTATCATCATCCCCACCACCCAAAGCCAGGAAAAGAAAGACACCTTGCGCCTGTGCGGGGCGGAGCTGATCGAAGTTCCGGCGGTGCCTTACAAGAACCCCAACAACTATGTCCACTTTTCCGAACGTAAAGCCCAAGAACTGAATGCTGCCAACCCCGGCAGCGCCATTTGGGCGCGCCAATTTGACAACCTCGCCAACCGTCGCGCCCACATCGAGGGCACGGCCCCTGAAATCTGGCGTCAGACCGACGGCAAGGTGGATGGGTTCGTCTGCGCCGTCGGCACCGGCGGCACCTTGGCGGGCGTGGCCTTAGGGCTGAAAGAAAAGAACCCCGCCATCGTCACGGCCATTGCCGACCCATTGGGATCGGCGCTGTTTGGCTATTACAAGCATGGCGAATTGAAATCCCAAGGTGATTCCATCACCGAAGGCATTGGCCAAGGCCGCATCACCGCCAATTTGGAGGGCGCCCCCATCGACGAAGCGTTCCAAATCAGCGACTTGGAAGCCCTGCCCATCATCTTTGATTTGTTGAAGCACGAAGGCTTGTGCTTAGGCGGCTCCAGCGGCATCAACGTCGCGGGGGCCATTCACTTGGCGAAACAAATGGGCCCGGGGCACACCATCGTCACGGTGCTGTGCGATTATGGCACGCGCTATCAATCCAAGTTGTTCAATCCGGTGTTTTTGAAATCAAAAGGCCTCCCCGTTCCGGAATGGTTGGCATAGGTTTTCAGAACTTGCTAAAGTTGGGGAAAGTCAAAAACAAACAGGTAAGGCCTCTCCCCATGAAATTCAAAAACGCCGATGCTTTGGTCAGTTGCGAATGGCTCGAAGAGCATCTCGACGCCCCGGATGTGCGCATCGTTGACGCAACCTATTTTCTGCCCGGTGCAGATCGCGACGCTTACGAAGAATGGACCTATCGCCACATCCCCGGCGCGGTGTTTTTTGATATCGAAACCATTTGCGACAGCGATTCAGACTTGCCGCACATGTTGCCCAGCCCGGAAAAGTTTTCTTCCCACGTGCGGCGCTTGGGGCTGGGCGATGGCTCGAAAATCGTCATCTATGACAGCAACGGCGGCTATATGGCGGCGTGTCGGGTGTGGTGGATGTTCCGCCTGTTTGGGCACACGGATGTCTGCGTGTTAAACGGTGGCTTGGTGCGCTGGGCAAAAGAACGCCGTCCGCTTGAAAAAGTTGAACCGCCGGTGCGCGAACGCCACTTCACCGCACGGCAAAACAACGCTTTGGTCAAAACCAAAAAGCAAATCCTCAACAATCTTGAAAACCCGAAATTTCAAGTCATTGATGCCCGCAACGAAGGGCGCTATTCCGGTATCGACCACGAACCCCGCCCGACCGAGCGGCGCGGCCACATCCCCGGCTCCCTCAACCTCCCCTTCACCTACATCACGCCGCCGTCCAAGGACTTCACGTTCAGAAGCGCCGAGGAGATTTGCGAACTGCTCAACGGGGCCGGGGTGGACATGAACAAACCCGCCGTGGTGACCTGCGGTTCCGGCGTCACCGCGTGTGTGGTGGCGTTTGCCATGTATATGCTGGGCAAGGAAGACGTGGCCATTTATGACGGGTCTTGGGCCGAATGGGGCAACGACCCAACCACGCCGATCAATGCCTAAGCCTTAATCTTAGCCCCAGGCTTTGACCGCATCGTCGACCATCAACTGGACAGATTCATAGCCGTTCCAGACGTTGATGCGCAGTCTGCCGACAAAGTGGAACGGGGCACCGCCGTGGTTCATCAGGGCTTGGCCC
Organism: Magnetovibrio blakemorei; assembly: GCF_001746755.1. Classification (GTDB taxonomy): domain Bacteria; phylum Pseudomonadota; class Alphaproteobacteria; order Rhodospirillales; family Magnetovibrionaceae; genus Magnetovibrio; species Magnetovibrio blakemorei. The sequence goes on from NZ_MCGG01000017.1 coordinate 98,817, forward strand.
AGGTCCGAATCGAACGCGCGAAAGGCGATGGCGGTGAGCTTGCCCTGCCCGCCTTCGCCGCTCAGCACCAAGCGCACGTGGCTTTGATCACTGCCCACCGGGTCGGCTTTGACGATGGTCGCGTCCTTGATGCAAAAGCGCGGTTCGGGATTGGCCATACCGAACGGGCCGATTTGCTCCAAAGTCTTGACCAAGTGCATGTTGGCCCCTGCAACTGAGGTGATGGTGTCGATATAAAGCCCCGGCGGCGGTGGATTTGCGCCCAGGGCCTTGACCATGCGTTCCGCCAAAAAGGCTTCCAATTCGGGAAGCTTTTCGCGTTGCAAAGAAAAGCCTGCCGCCATGGCGTGACCGCCGCCCTTGATCAGCAAACCCGCTTGGCGCGCGGCGATGACCGCACTGCCCAAATCCGCGCCCGTGACGGAGCGCCCCGACGCCGTGCCGACGGCACCGTTCCAGCTGATGACACAGCTGGGGCGGTTGAATTTTTCTTTCAGCCGGGATGCGACGATACCGACCACGCCGGGATGCCAGCCATCGCCGTGGGCAATGACAATGGCACCTGGCTCATCGCCCGCAAGTTTGCGGTCCACCTGGGTGACGGCTTCGTCCAACACGGCGGCTTCGATGTCTTGGCGGTCGGCGTTGAAATCGTTGAGCCGCTGGGCCAGCGCCAACGCTTCGCCTTCCGAAGCACTGGTCAGCAAGCGGGTGCCCAAATCGGACTGGCCCACGCGCCCGCCCGCATTGATGCGCGGGCCCAACACGAAGCCTAAGTGATAGGCACTGGGTTTTTCCTTCACCCCCGCCACATCCGCCAGCATGCGCAAACCGATATTTTGCCGCGACGCCAGCACTTTTAACCCCTGCGCCACCAAGGCCCGGTTGACGCCGGTCAGCGCCACCACGTCGCACACCGTGCCCAAGGCCACGATATCCAACCACTGCATCAAGTCGGGAGCCTTGCGACCAGCGTACCAACCGTCTTCTTTAAGCTGGCGATTGACCGCAACGACCACCAAAAACGCCACCCCCACTGCGGCCATTTGACCATGGGGGCTGTCGTCATCAAGGCGGTTGGGATTGATCACGGCGAACGCTTTGGGCAAACGCGGCTCCCCAGCGTGGTGATCGACAACGATCACATCCAGCCCGGCGTCATGGGCGGCGGCCAAGGGCTCGAACGAAACTTGCCCGCAATCGACGGTGATGACCAAACTGGCCCCTTCTCCTTGCAGCTTTAACAAGGCCGGGGCGTTGGGGCCGTAGCCTTCTTCCAAACGGTCGGGAATGTAGACCCGTACTTTGGCCCCGACCGCGTCCAAGAACCGTTTCAACACCGCTGAAGAGGTCGCGCCGTCCACATCGTAATCGCCAAAGATGGCGATGCCTTCGCCCGCCTTGACCGCATCGGCGATGCGCCGGGCGGCTTTATCCATGTCTTTGAGATGGCTGGGATCGGGCAACAACGCTTTGAGTTTGGGGTCGAGAAAATCCCCCGCCGTTTCCACGTTCAGGCCACGCGACGCCAGTACCCGCGCCACCACTTCGGGAATGCGCAAACGCTGACTCAAGGCCAAGGCCTGACGTTCGTCGGTGGCTTTCACCAGCCACCGTTTACCGCCCAGCGACAATTTGCCGTTTTCTAAAAATTCTGCGACTGGCTTAGTTTGAGAATCCATGCCTCACCCTACGCGAAGTCACCCGTCATTGCGAGGAGCCGCGCGACGAAGCCATCCACACGCCTTTGCGGAGAAACTGGATGGCTTCGCGACGCTCGCAAGGACGGCGAAACGCCATCAAGCGCATTCAATGCGGATCAGACGCGGCGGCTCGGCCACTTTGTCAAACGCGGCGATGGTGGCAAGCGCCGCCATCATATTGGCTTCCTTCGTTTCGTGGGTGGTCAACACCACCGGAACCGGTTCACCGGGTTCGCGCTCGCGCTGGATCATCGACGCCATCGACACGTCATTATCGCGCAATACGGCGGCAACGTCGGCGAAAACACCGGGTTCGTCCACCAACATCAAGCGCACGTAGTATTCGCCCACATGTTCGCTCATGGACCGGGTCGGCACACTTTCCAAGTCGCCCACCGGGATGGAGAACGTCGGCAACTGGATGCCGCGGGCAATATCGGTGATGTCGGCAACAACCGCCGACGCCGTCGGGCGTTCGCCCGCACCACGTCCCACTTGCATGATGCGATCCACTTCATCGCCATCGATAACGACGGCGTTAAACACGCCTTCGACGCGAGCCAGCGGCGTTTTCAGCGGCACCATGGCCGGATGCACACGCTGTTCAACCACACCATTGTGGCGCGACGTTACGCCCAACAGCTTGATGCGATAGCCCAGCTCTTCGGCGAACTGAATATCGGTGGCCGACACATGGCGAATGCCTTCGATGTACATGTCGTCAAAATTGATTTCGACGCCAAACGCCACCGCCGTCAGGATCGCCAGCTTGTGCGCCGTGTCCACACCGTCAATGTCGAAGCTGGGATCAGCCTCGGCGTAGCCCAAGTTTTGCGCGTCTTGCAACACGACATCAAAATCAAGGCCTTCTTCGCGCATGGTGGTGAGGATGTAGTTGCACGTGCCGTTCATGATGCCTTGAATTTTGGTGATGGAGTTACCCGCCAAACTTTCGCGGATCGACTTGATCACCGGAATGCCGCCCGCGACGGCGGCTTCGTAATTGAGGCTGACGCCCTTGGCTTCGGCCAATTTCGCCAACGCCGCACCGTGATGGGCAATCAACGCCTTGTTCGCCGTGACCACATGACGGCCCGCATTCAAGGCGGCCTCAACTGTCTTTTTGGCAACGCCTTCGGACCCGCCGATCAATTCGACCAACACATGAGCATCACATGATTTGGCCATTTCAACAGCGTCGTCATACCAAGCATACCCGGACACATCAAAATCCAGGCCCTTTTTGGACAACGCCGAGACGGCGCTGACTTCGACCGCACGACCGCAGCGCAGAGCGATTTCGGCAGCGTGGTTTTGCAGCAGCTTAACCGTGCCACCACCCACCGTGCCCAATCCGGCAACGGCGATTTTTAAAACTTCTTTCGACATATTCTTAGGCCTCCGCGCGGCGTTTTTCCGCGTCTTCGAGAACGGTTTGATAGTTGTCCATAAAGGACTTAATGGAACGAAGGGCTTGGCGGGTGCGGTGTTTGTTTTCCACCACCGCCAAACGCACAAAGCCATCGCCATGTTCGCCAAAGCCGATGCCCGGCGCCACCGCAACCTGGGCTTCGCGCAGCAACAGCTTGGAAAATTCCAGCGATCCTAAATGTTCAAAGGCCTTGGGCAGTGGCGCCCAGGCAAACATGGTCGCAGGCGGGCTGGGCACATGCCAACCGGCACCGGCCAAACCGTCGATCAAAACGTCGCGGCGCTCTTTATAGAGCTGACGAATTTCATCAACGCAATTTTGCGGACCATTCAACGCCGCCGTGGCCGCCACCTGGATGGGCGTGAACGCGCCGTAATCCAGATACGATTTGATCCGCGTCAGCGCCGAAATCAGGCGTGGATTGCCAGCCGCAAAACCGATGCGCCAACCGGGCATGTTGTAGGTTTTGGACATGGACGTGAATTCAACACAAACCTCTTTGGCACCCTTGACCTGCAAAATGGAGGGCGGCGGATTGCCATCAAAATAAATTTCCGAGTACGCGATGTCCGACAGCACGTAGATTTGATGGTGGCGGCAAAAATCGACCACGGCTTCATAAAAGTCGAGATCACAAACCTCTGCCGTCGGGTTGTTGGGATAGTTGATCACCAACATGGACGGCTTGGGCACCGAATGATTGACCGCGTTTTGCAAGGCGACAAAAAACTCAGGTCCCGTCGAAACCGGAATGCTGCGCACCGCCGCACCGGCGATGATGAAGCCGAACTGGTGAATCGGATAACTGGGGTTGGGCACCAAAATCACATCACCGGGGCTGGTGATGGCGCTGGCCAAGTTGGCCAAGCCTTCTTTTGAACCCAGTGTCACGATGGCTTCCGTCTCCGGATCCAGAGACACGTTCCAACGCCGTTCGTAATAAGCCGCCAAGGCGCGGCGCAGACCCGGAATACCGCGTGAATTGGAATAGCCGTGGGTTTTCGGATTGCGCGCCGTTTCACACAGTTTTTCAACAATGTGCGCGGGCGTCGGCTGATCGGGATTGCCCATGCCAAAATCGATGATGTCCTCACCAGCGGCGCGGGCGCGGGCCTTCATCTTATTGACTTCAGCGAAGACATAAGGGGGGAGACGGCGAATGCGGTGAAATTCCTGTTCCATGTGCTCGTTCTGCCAGAAGGTTAGAGTTCAAACAAGTGCATTTGTAGCGAAAACGCCGCCGTCCCATGTGTGAGACGGCGGCGCCGGATAATCCGGATCGTCGCCTGCGTCTAAGTGGCGGCACCCGCCAGATAGATTTCGACCCGACGGTTGGACGCCTCACCCGAAGGCATGACTTCCATATACAAAGGTTGTGTATCAGAAACCGCTTGAACTTCAAGGCTTTGGTCCGAAAGACCAAGGTTTCTCAGCGCCGTGCCAATGGCCCCGGCGCGATTCATGGAAATTTCAAAGTTCACCATCTGGTGTTTGATGTAATCCATGTCTTTGGTCCGCGCACTGGCATGCCCCACCACGACCACACGTCCGCCACGTTCTTTTTGCAGTTGAATAACCGCACCCAAGATTGAACGGTCGCGCTGATCCAAGTTGGCGGCGTTGTTGGCGAAGTGAATGGTCGCGACCCGCAACATCCCATTGACGGCGACGGCACCGAATTCCGGCGAGTGCGTTGCGCTGGGATCGGGGAACATGGCCGTGTTTTGGGCCGTATTTTGGGCCTGATAGGCGTCAACCTCGCCACCTTGCATGGTGTGTTGTGCCTGAGTGGCAGGCTTGGATACGGTTTCCATACCATCCGCCGTAATCACGACGGTTTCAAAGCCCTCATCGCCATAAGGCGACATGGCGTTCACCGGCGGGAATTCAAACGGCGGCGGCGGCGTCATGGACGCACTTGAAGACGGTGATGACGGTGCTGCAGACGCATACCCTGGCATCGCCGGAGGTGGCGGTGCCGCCACCGTCCCCAACGACTGTGCAGACCTGGACGGCATGACGGGCGCAGGCGAAACCGCCGCGCTCGGTTGCGCCATCGGCACAGGAGGAGACACAGAAGGAGCCGCAGCGACTTCCGATTGCGGAGCCAAAACGTTGGACGGCGCACCCTGGCGTTCAATCGGCGGAGAGGCATAGTTACCAGCCGTTTGGGCCGCGTTCAAACCGTTCGGCGCACGCTCAACGGACTGCGAAGGCGCAGACGCCGGAGGTGGTGCATTGGGATCGGCTGCAAGGCCATTGTTTTGCCCCGAGGGCATGGCACCGGCATCAGCGGCTTGACTGTCACCCGAAAAGAAATCCGTGGTCTTTTCATACCAAGACACCGGGTTAATCGCGTCCGGAACGGATGAACACGCCCCCAGCGCGACACTCAGCAAGGCCGCCGATGCAGCAGCGCGGAAAACACCCATATTGCCCCATGGTTTATGGCGTTGCGAAGATTGCGTAGCGTTCAACATAGCTTATGGCCCGTTCTGTCTATGCGGTGTCATCCCAAAGGAGGCCACCAAATCCCTGAATTCTTGAACATTTATGGCACACTGAACGGCGTTTGTTAAGATTATAACTCACACTTCGTTTCTGATGTATAAACTGATATGACTGAACCCCTGTTCACGGCAAGAAACCAAAGGTCCTCCCTCATGTCAGATCAACACGCAAACAAAAAACAAACCGCCCCAACCGAAGGCGAAGTTGAGCATGCTCTTGAGCACATGGAAGAACTGCCAACGATTCTGGCCGAAGTCGCGACACGTTCACAAGAAATGATCCGTGAATTTAACGAACGCCACGCCACTGACCCCGAATGGCAGGCCACCGCGCGCTCAGAACTCAACTTGACCGAATTGGTCGGCTTGCCCGAAACCTTTGCCGAGCTGACCCGTCAAATGATGTCGGAACCGGAGCATCTGGCCAAGGCGCAGATGAAGTTTTGGGAAAACGGCTTAAAGCTGCTGGGCTATTTCAACGCCCGAATGGCCGGACACAAACCGGAACCCATCGCCCAACCCCAACGCGGCGACAAACGATTTTTGGACAAAGACTGGAAAGAAGATCCCTACTTTGATTTCCTCAAGCAGCAATACTTGCTGTTTTCAACGTGGGTTGACGATTTGGTCAACGGGGCCGATGGGCTTGATCCTCATGAACGGCAAAAGGCTCAATTTTTCACCCGCCGCCTGACCGACGCCATGGCGCCCACCAATTTTTTGCTGACCAATCCCGAAGCCTTGCACGAAACCATCGAAACACGCGGCGACAACTTGATCAAAGGCCTGGAAATGGCCATCCAGGACATGGAAAAAGGCCGAGGTCGCCTCAATGTGCGCACCACCAAAGAAGGGGCCTTTACGCTTGGGGTCGAACTTGCCAACACGCCGGGTAAAGTGATCTTTCGCAACGATTTGATGGAACTGATCCAATACACCCCCACCACAGACAAGGTGCGCAAAACGCCTTTGTTGGTGGTGCCGCCTTGGATCAATAAATTCTACATCTTGGATTTGGGCGCTGAAAAATCCTTTGTCCGTTGGGCCGTCGAACAGGGCCACACGGTGTTCATCATTTCCTGGGTCAACCCTGACGAAAGCCTCAAAGACAAAGCCTTTGAAGATTATCTGGTCGAAGGCCCCTTGGCCGCACTGGACGCCATCGAACAGGCCACCGGCGAAACCCAGGTGAACGCCATCGGCTATTGCATTGGCGGCACCTTGTTGGCCACCACGCTGGCGTACCTTGCCGACCAAGAACTTAAAGGCGGCGCAAAAAACCGCATTAAATCGGCAACTTTTTTCACAACCCTTCTGGATTTTTCGGATGTGGGCGAATTGTCGGTGTTCATCGACGACGGCCTGGTCGGTCGCTTGGAAGAACACATGAAGGACAACGGCATTTTGTACGGCCGCGAAATGGCTTCGACGTTTTCGTTGCTGCGCGCCAATGATCTGATTTGGTCGTTTGCCATCAACAGTTATCTGATGGGCAAAGACCCGCGTCCGTTTGATATTTTGCATTGGAATTCCGATTACACCAACATGCCCGCAGCCATGCACACGTATTATCTGCGCCACATGTATCTGGAAAATCGTCTGCGTGTACACGGTGGCATCGAAATCAAAGGCGTAAAGATTGACCTGGCCAAAATCAAAACCCCCAGTTACTTCCTGGCCACCAAAGAAGACCACATCGCACCGTGGAAAACCGTCTATGAAAGTTCACGCCTGTTGAGCGGTCCAACCAAATACGTGATGTCCGGATCGGGTCATGTCGGTGGTGTTATCAACCCACCAAGCCGCAATAAATACGGCTACTGGACCAACAGCGCCAAGCCGAACAAAGCCGGAGCGTGGCTGGAAGGCGCGTCTCAACACCCGGGGTCTTGGTGGAACGACTGGAACAAATGGGTCACCCGGTACACGGGCAAAAAAGACCAAGCCCCGCGCAAACCCGGTAAGGGCAAACTGAAGGCATTGTGTGCGGCACCGGGCGAGTACGTCTTAAAGCGCAGCGACTAACTCAGTTCACGGGCTCAGTTCACGGGCTCAGTTCACAGATACTGTACGTTCTGGCGGGAATTTGAGAATCACGCACGTTCCCTGCCCGAGCGTGCTTTCGATACTCAATGTCCCGCCGTGCATTTCCATCAACTGCGCGGCCAACGGCAAACCTAAGCCTGTGCCTTCGTAGCGCTTGCTCAGATGATGACCGTCAACTTGACCAAAGGGACTGAGCGCCACGTCGATATCGTGAAGAGACATGCCGATGCCGTTGTCGATGATTTTCAGTTCAAAGGCACCTTCCACACACGCCCCTTCGATATTGACCTCTCCGCCATGGGTGAATTTCAGGGCATTGCTGAGAATGTTCAGCAGCACCTGTTTGAGGCGCATACGATCACCGCGCAAGATAAACGGCAATCCTTCGCCAAGTCGATTGTTCAGCGTGTTATCATTTTTAAGAGCTTGTGCTTGAAGCATGGAGAGAACCTCCTTCACTTCGCGATTTACATGCACGTCGCTTTCTTCAAGAGTCAGTTGGCCCGCTTCAATTTTTGACAGGTCAAGAATATCGTTCACGATGTTGAGCAAGTTGTGGCCGCTGGTGGTGATAAAACTTGAATACTCCTTCAGCTTTGGCGGCAACACACCCATCACACCGGATGTCATCATTTCCGAAAAGCCGATGATGGAATTAAGCGGCGTGCGCAGTTCGTGACTCATATTGGCCAAGAAATTCGATTTTGCACGGTTGGCGGCAAGAGCCTCCATCACCGCGCTTTCTAAGTTGCGCTCCGTCTGCTTACGATCCGTGAGGTCCATGGCCATCGCTTGAAAATGCGTGACATGGCCTTCGTCATCAAAAAAGGCTCGATTGTTCCACCGCAACCACCGAGGCTCGCCAACTGTGTTGTTGGACATTTGCTCATACACAAAAGCGGGTTCATCAGGGGTGCAATTTTCCAACCTCCCCATGATGACAGACCGTTCGGCGTCAGAGACATGCTCTATCCATTTTTGCCCCACCCAATCTTGCGGTGTACCACCAAAAAATGCGGCCATGGGTTCGTTGACAAAAACCTCGGTCGTGTCCGGCAAAAAGCGATGCACCAAGTGCTCTTCGTTTTCCACCAATTCACGGTAGTGGGCTTCACTTTCACGGAGTTCTTCGGTGCGTTCATCCAAAACATCCAGCATGCGATCATACGCCAAGGCCAACGTACCAAGCTCGCCAGAGCGATAGGACATATTGGAACGCGCCGTGAAATCTCCGTCTTCGACCTTCCCGGCCAGGAGAATCAATTTGTTGATGGGATCAAGCACCAAAACTCGCACCCCTGTCCAACTCACAAACAAAGCGCCCACCGCCAAGCTCAACAACAAAGCAAGATGGATGTACAAATTTTCCTGCATATCCGCCAGCAAGGGAGGCAGCGGTGCAAAAGCAGCCACGACCGCCCCGCCGGGAATGCGCGAGACGCTGGCAAATCCGGCCAGCACGTCATGACCGTGTTCATCTTTAAAAATCAGCGCGCCGTCGGTCTTGCCGATCAATTGGCGCCCCAGCTCCGTGTCCGCGATGGATGAACCGATTTCAAACAGGTTTTGAGGATGGCTGGACATCACTTCGCCTTGGCCATTGATGACCACCATGCGCTGACCGTCAAGGCGTGACAAATCCGCCAAATAAGTCCTGAGCCACGTCATGCTCAGGCCATTGTTCAAGGTGCCGTTGACTTGCCCTTTGGGGTCAAACAATGGCAGAGAAAACACCAGTACGGGTTCCCCGGTCAGAACGCCGAACTTAAACGGGCTCACGGCAAACGATTTGGTCCGAAAGGCTTCAATGATGTTGGGCGACGTGCTGACGTCTTTCGGCGTTTTCAAAGGGCCGGAACTGCAGACGATAAACTTTTCGGCGTTGACCACGGAAAAGTTGGTGTATTTGGTGAACTTGGCCCCCACACTTTGCAACACGCGCATGCAGGAAAACAAGTTGCTGCCCAAAACCGCATTGGTCCCCGACAGGCCGGAAAGCAGTTCTTCGGATGTGTTGATGAGATCGTCAATTTTAGCTACGGCGTCGTGGGCGGCTGTGGTGAAGTCTTGTGTGACTTCCGCAATCCGCCGTTTCTTGTCTTGCGCGCTGTTATAAAAATCAAAGCTTGCGAGAGACACGACCACAGCCAGAATCAAGAAAAAGATTCTGCCTGAAATACTTTTGTGCACAGCCGTCTGGAATGCCATAGCCTTGAGCCCACTCTCAGCAAATTGACAAAATAATTTTTTATATGATCAGTATTGTAAGGTCAGTAAAAGTAACCACTGAAGTTCGCAACCGGCGCAAACATATACTCAGTGAATTGCCATATCAATACACCAAAAAGGAGAGGCCCGGATGTATTTGATCCACCTTACCAGTGGGGCGGTTTTTGATCCGCTTCGGGACCGTCGCCGACCTCATCTTCCAACGTGATGATGCGGTCTTTGGTGCGTTCAATTTCGCGTTCCAGATCTTCGATACGTTTCCATTGCTGGCTGACCATTTCGGACAAGTCCTGCATTTCCGCATCGCGATGAGCCAGCAGTTCTTCCACGACCTGAAGCCGGGCGTCGAAAGTATCATTCATCTCCAGAGGTTCCTTTTAACGTCACCGCGCTCAACAGTTCGCGTGCGGCAGCACGGACATCTAAATCGCGGGTGTAAGCTTGCTCCAACAACCCTTGAAGTTTGCCGTTGCGTTCGCGCATCAAGCGGTCGCGCAAAATGTCTTCGGCGGTTTTGATGATGCGCATTTGCAAAATTTGCCGCTTGCGCACCTCCATCTCGCCACTGCTTTTCAGGTGTTCATAATGGGTGATGATCTTTTGGCTAAGTTCAACAATGCCCTCGCCCGATTCCGCACTGGTGGGCACCACCGGAATGGTCCACGCTTTATCGCCCTTTCCGGGGCGGCCCAGATGCAACATGCCGTTGATATCTTGAATGGTGTGCGACGCGTCGGGCTTGTCGCATTTGCTGACCACATGAATGTCGGCGATTTCCAACACACCCGCCTTGATGGCTTGCACTTCGTCGCCAAGCCCCGGGGCCGAGACAACAATAACGGTGTGCGCCGCTTGCACGATGTCCACTTCGTCTTGACCGACCCCGACGGTTTCGATCAACACCACATCGAACCCCGCCGCGTCCAAGACGTCTACCGTATCCAAAGAGGCACGTGCCAATCCGCCCAACGCGCCACGGGTCGCCATGGAGCGAATGAACACGCCGTCATCTTCGGCAAAACCTGTCATGCGCACCCGGTCGCCCAAAATCGCCCCGCCGGAAAACGGGCTGCTGGGATCGATGGCGACGATGCCTACGGTTTTGCCCAACTTGCGAAATTCCCGCGTCAACGCCGCCACCATGGTCGATTTGCCGCTGCCGGGCACCCCCGTCAGGCCCACCACATGGGCGCGGCCTGCATGGCGATGGATTTGCGCCATCAGATGTTCAGCCGCGTCGTTGCGGCCTTCGGCAATGGACATGGCACGCGCCACCGCACGGGTTTTTCCCGCCAAAACGTCGGCGACTAAGTTTTCGGTTTCATCGGCCATTAAAGTTCGCTTTCGGTTTTTTTGTACTCTTTTGCCAACTGCACATAGTTGGGTTGGATATAGGCCATCATTTCGCGATCTTGGGCATTCACATCGCGCACATAACGTGCGGGCGATCCGGCCCACATTTGTCCCGCAGGGATGTGCTTGCCTGGCGTCACCAACGCGCCCGCCGCGACCAGTGCACCCTGTTCAACCACGGCCCCATCCATGACACAAGCCTTCATCCCGATAAAGCTGTCGGCATGCAAAGTGCACGCATGGATCAGCGCCATATGGCCGATGGTGACACGATCACCAATAATGGTGCCAAAGGGTCGCGACACATGCACGATGGTACCGTCTTGAATGTTCACCCCAGCCCCGATGCGAATCCCGTTGACGTCACCGCGCACCACACAGCCGTACCAGATACCGCTATCGGGACCGATTTCAACGTCGCCGGTGATGACCGCCGTGGCCGCCACAAAGGTGCTGTCGTCAATCTTCGGCAAAATGCCGCGATAAGGTAAAATGGTCGCCATCCGAAAAATCCTTTTATGTCTGCAGCCACGCGCGCAAAGCTGCCGTCACGGCCTCGGGCTGTTCGATGGGGCTCAAATGGCCACAGTCGGGGATCACCACCAACTTGGCGTTAGCGCCGATACCGTCCACCATTTCTTGATGCACTTCCACGGGGGTCAGGGCGTCTTGTTCACCACACAGCACCAACGTAGGGCAGTTGATTTTGGCCAGATCCGCGCGGCCATCCACGCGGTTCATAATCGCCGTCTGCTGGTCCACAAAAACGTCGGAGCCAAGCCGCGCCGCCATCTGGCCAAACACATTGGCGATGGCCGGCACGTTCATATGATCGGGATGGATCAAGTTGGGCAGCATCTCCGCCACAATGCCGTCGAGCTTTCCCGTCTCTGCAATCTTGATCAAGCGTTTGCGGTTTTCCGATTGTTCCGGCAAATCGGCACGCGCATTGGTGTCGATAAAGCCCAAATGGGTCACCCGACTTGGCGCTTGGCGCATAATTTCTTGGGCCACATAGCCGCCCATGCTGAGCCCGGCCAAGGCAAACTCATCCGGCGCTTCATCCAGCACCTGCTCGGCTAACGCCTCCATGGAATCGGCATCAGATATATCGGCGACGATCACATCGACGACATTGGACAACGCCACCACCTGATGCGCCCACAAAGCGGCATCGCACATGAGGCCGGGAATCAAAATAAGGGTCGGTCTGGATTTCATCACTTTATCATCCGGCTGATGTCTTTAAACGCGGGGGCATTCGAATGCCTGAGCCATTCGAACAGAACCATTTCCACCGTCACCACTTGCCCGCCCGCATGGCGAATGCGCTCAATCCCGGCTGAATGGTTTTCAACGGTGCGCGAAGCGGTGGCGTCTGCGACGACAAACACGTGGATGCCGTGGGCCAATAAATCAAGCGACGTTTGCAAAACGCATATGTGCGCCTCAATCCCGCAAATAACGGCCTGGCGTTTGCCCAAGTCGAGAAAGCGCGTTTTGAAAGCCTCATCCGCCAGACATGAAAAGCTGTTCTTTTCCAGCGGGCTGCCGGACGGCATGAAATCTTGCAGGTCGTCGACCGTCGGGCCGACACCTTTTGAATATTGTTCCGTCACCAATGCCGGGACGCCCATCATGTCCGCGCCCAGCAAGAGCTTCGCCGCGCCTTGAGGGGCACGCAAGGGATCGAACATCACAGGATTGAGTTTGGTCTGAATATCGACAACCAAAAGGCTGGAGGTGTTTGCATCAATGAGCACGTTTATCGGTTCCCTTGAGTCTAGGGTCAGGCCCTAATCGCGAACCGACACGTTAGCGCTGTCGGCGAGTTGGCGCAATCGTGCGTGTGCAGCGCAGCATGGATTGAGCCGTAAAGCCGCCTTCAAATCCCGCTATCCCTTGGTTTTCCCCATGGTTTGCGTTGACATTCAGCTAAGAACGTGTTGTTTATCGCGCCTCCAAAGGGGCGGATTGTCATGCCCACTTGTCGTAGAACCTGTTTCATTGGGGCCGACGCCCTGATTTTTTTGAGAAAGCACCCCTAAACCCCATGAGTTTTGCCGATACCGGACTGAGCGAAGACGTACTGCGTGCCGTAACCGATTCTGGATATGACACGCCCACCCCCATCCAGGCGAAAGCCATACCGCTGATCCTGATGGGTCGCGATATCTTGGGCTGTGCCCAAACTGGGACCGGCAAGACCGCGTCGTTTACGCTGCCGATGATCGACATCTTGGCCCATGGCCGCGCCAAAATGCGCATGCCACGCTCGCTGATTTTAGAGCCGACTCGCGAACTGGCCACCCAGGTTGCCGAAAACTTCGATAAGTACGGCAAGTATCTCAAGCTCAACAAAGCGCTTTTGATCGGCGGTACCGACATGAAGGCCCAGACCAAAGTGCTCGACGGCGGCGCTGATGTGCTGATCGCCACACCGGGACGCTTGCTCGATATGTTCGAGCGCGGTCACCTGTTGATGCGCGACGTGAAAATCTTGGTCATCGATGAAGCCGACCGCATGTTGGACATGGGTTTCATCCCCGACATCGAAAAAATCGTCTCCATGCTGCCGCCCATCCGTCAGACCTTGTTTTTCTCCGCCACCATGGCACCGGAAATCAAAAAGCTGGCCGACAAATTCCTGCTCAATCCAAAAGAAATTTCCGTCTCCGCCCCGGCATCCACCGCCGAAACGGTGACACAGGGCTTGGCTGTTATTCAACCCGGCGCGCAGAACAAAGGCTTGGACGGAAAGAAAAAGCTCAAACGTGAAGTCTTGCGCGAATTGATTGACCATGAATCTGTGAGCGACGCGATCGTCTTTTGCAACCGCAAGATTGATGTGGCCGCCGTTTACAAATCCTTGTCCAAACGCGGTTACAGCGTCGGCCAATTGCATGGCGATATGAGCCAGCCAGCCCGCACCGAAACGCTGGCCGGTTTCAAGAACAAAGACTTTAGCATTTTGGTTTGCTCTGACGTCGCCGCACGCGGCTTGGATGTGCCGAACTTGAGCCACGTCTTTAACTTCGACGTGCCCAACAATGCCGAAGATTACGTTCACCGCATTGGCCGCACCGGACGCGCCGGCAAAGAAGGCCATGCCTACACCATCGCTTTGCCTGAAGACGGCAAGTACGTCGCCGCCATCGAAAAACTGATCGGCAAGGCTATTCCGCGCCTGGAAACGAAAGACTTCGTAACCGGCGAGTTGAGCGACGATGACGGACGCAGTGGCGGCCGCGGTGGTCGCGGTGGTGCTGAACGCAGCGGTGGCCGCAGCAATGAACGGGGTGGCCGTGGCGAACGGGGTGGACGCAACCGCCAGTCCGCCGCCAAACCCAGCGAACCCGCTCCTGCAGTCGACACCCCTGATCCTGTACAAAACAACGCTGTTGAAGCAACACCCGTTGAAGCTCCAGCAGCTCCTGTCATCGAAACGGCTCCCGCCGTCGAGGTGGCTCCCGCCCCACAAAAGACCGAAGCCCCGGCACGCTCAGAACAGCCTGCCCGCTCCGAACGCTCCGAACGCCCCGCTCGCCAAGACCGCAATGGGGGTAGCCGTGACCGGGGCAGTCGTGACAAAAGCGCGCGCAATGACCGGAGTGGACGTCAACGCGGTGGTGAACTGCCCGATATTCACAATGAAATCTGTGACGGCCACATGCCCGCTTTCTTGTTGCGCGACCCTCTCGTAGCCCCAGAAAAGGCTCCTGAAAAGGCCCCCGCAAAAGCCAAGACGGCCCCTTCGAAAACGACGGACAAAGACAAGCCGACAGACGCCAAAAAGGCCGCACCCAAACGGCGGGCTCCACGCAGAAAACCTGCCGTCAAAGCAGAAGATGCGCCTGTAAAAGCCCCATCGGAAGCCACAACGGAAGACTAGGGTCGTGAAAGAGACTTCCGCTTATCTGTGGAAATTGACCATTGTCTTGCGCGACCTTGAAGGGCCGGAAACGCCCCTCAGCAGGATGTAATGGCGCGTCCTCGCAAGATAGCCGAGCGGATTATCCCGTGCCCCAAACTAAGGTCGCGTGTCGAAACGATTTTAGTATCCTAAAGCGTAATAGAATACGCTTTAGCCTTTTGCGACTATCGAAACAGGCTGAGCACATTACTGATGGCTTGTCCGACAAAACTCAGAGCCTGAATGCCGAGCGAGCTGCGGGTCTGCAGGGCCAGCAAGTTGGCACCTTCCTCATTGATGTCTGCGAGGACAAGCTTGTCTGCGCCTTCGGTAAGGTCGTTGGTGTATTGCTGAGTAAAATCGCTGCGCACTTGTAAGAGCGAGATTTGACTGCCCAGTCGGAACGATAGTCCGCGCACTGTGTCTAGCGCACTGTTGAGGTCTGAAATTGCTTGATCCCGTCCTGCTGAGGTGTCGAAATCCTGATAGTACCAGGAATGCGCAACGCCTAGGCCTTGCTTAGTAATCGTCAAGGTTTGGCGCACACCGCCTATGTCTGCTGTGACCTGGTTGTTGCTGTAGTCGGTGGAAACCACTGAGGTCCCATCGACGGAACCACCCGTGAGCCCCAGACTATACCGGCGTGCAAAAATGCCCTGACCCGCACCGTCAGCACCACCACCGTCCGTCCACGACACGACAAAATCGCCGTTGCTCAATGTCGCTATTTCGGCGGTGTCCTGGTTGCCGGCTGTGATTGTGTTGATTTGAAATTCGCTGCTGATGGATGTTCCCACGGAATCGTAACGCCGCCCAACAATGGCACCGGATGCCCCGTCGGCATTGTAGTCGACCCACGCGACCAAAAACCCACCATCGCTCATTTGGCTAACTTCTGGGCCGGCTTGGATGCCCGTATTTGTATTCACCTGAAACTCTGAACCGAGCTTAGAGCCGTCTGAATTATAGACTTGAGCATAAATGTCTTGCGTATTTTCTTCATGCCATGTCACGACAAAGCCACCGCCTGCGAGTCCTGTAACGCCAGAGGTTTGTTGGTTATTGGCCGTGGTGGTATTGACCTGAAACTCCGAGCCCAGTGCAGTTCCACTGGAATCATAGCGCTGTGCAAAAACACCGCTGCCGCTTCCATCGGCTGCGTTTTCATCGGTCCAGGTTACAATAAAATTGCCATTGGTTAACGTCGCGATGCGGGGGTTATTTTGGTTTCCAGATGTGGTGCTGTTGACCAAAAACTCACTGCTCACAGCGTTGCTGTCGGCATCAAATCGTCGCGCGTAAATGCCATAGCCACCACCGTCATCGTTGTTTTGGTTGACCCATGTCACGGCGAACCCGCCATCATCAAGCGCCGTAATTTCCGGCAAAACCTGATCGCCGGTGGTATACGTCGCGTTGACCTGAAACTCACCACCAACCGCAGAACCGCTGGAATCGAAACGTTGGGCGAAGATACCGATACCGTTTCCATCGGTTGCGTTTTCATCTTGCCACGTGACGACATAGCCACCGTTGCTTAAGCCGGTTACTGCGGGGTTGCGTTGGTTGCCCGCCGTCGTGCTGTTGATGACAAATTCATTGCCAATGGTATTGCCGCTGGCGTCATATTGTTGGCCGATAATCCCGGAAGAAGCGCCATCTAGCGCGTTGGCGTCATTCCACACAACGACATAGCCTCCCCCGTCCAAGGCAGCTATCCGATTTGCAGCCTGATCGCCAGCCGTTGTCGTGTTGACTTGAACATCAGCACTGTCAATGGCCTCTTGCGTGCTGATCGAGTTGGAAACACTGAAGGATGTCCCAGCGTCATTGGGGATCAGCTTGGCATCCCCACCGGTGCTGAGATAATAGCTCGACCCCGCGTACTGGCCGTTGATGTCGACCTTGCTGTCGCTTTTTTCGCTGAATTCTACGGTGTGGGTTGCGGTGGTGACGGCCTCGCCCGCAGAGGAAAGATTGGCCAGCAAATTGGTGCCCTGGTAATACGAGTCTCCCACCAGATTATTTAACTGGTTGAGCATCTCGTCAAATTGATTGGGATCGATGCTGCTGGGCACGGCGGAGGCCTGAACCAACCCTTTCATCTGCCCCAACATGCTGGTGACGCCGCTGAGGGCATTTTGCGCCGCCAGGACAAGGCTGACGCCCTGATCCATGCCGTCCTTGCGTTCCAGAAGGTCCTTGGTCCGATCAGATAAACTTTTGGCTTGAAAAAAGGATTCCGCCCCATCAATGGCACTGCTGACTTTAAGCCCAGTCGCCAGACGCTGCTGCGTGCGATCCTTCAACTTTGTTGTCTCTTTAAGAGACAGTAGAGCTTTGCGTTCTGCAGTTCCAAGACTGATGCCTGTCACAGGAACATCCTCCTTTAAAGGCATTTGCGGGCTTCTGCCCTGCGTATAATGTCATACTTATTGGAGAGGTTAAAACATGACCTTACAAAAAACAAGGCCAATGATTCACATGCGGTTGATTTATAAGGACTTAAGCTTAACCTTTGATCCGCTTAGGACGTCAGTTCCCCACGCCACGCCTTCACCACGTTGCGACCGCCCCTTTTGACGTCGTACAGCACTTGGTCGGCGCGTTCGATGGTTTTGGTGATGTGCTCGACCGTGTCAATTTCGGCAACGCCGAAAGACGCGGTTACACTCAGGTTTTCCCCCGCCGGACCATAGGGCATCTGTGTCTTTTCGATTTTGTCGCGCAAACGATCCAGGACCGAAACGGCGGTGTCCAGTTCGGTGTTGGGCAGGCACAGCAAAAACTCTTCCCCACCATATCGATAAACCATGTCGTAAGGTCGCAATTGGGCCGAGAACATGCCTGAGACGTGACGCAACACCATGTCGCCCACCACGTGACCATAGATATCGTTGATCTTTTTAAAATGATCCAAGTCCACCATCGCCAGAGAACACGGCAAATGAGACCGCCGCGCGCGTTCGCGCTCGTTGTCCAAATCCACCATCATATCGTGACGATTGCGCATGCCCGTGAGCGGGTCCATCTTGGTCAAGCCGCGCCAAGAATCATTTTGCAGTTGTTGCACCAAGCCGTTTATGTCCAGCAACGTGTTCATAAATTGGGTGTAATCATCAACCGGATGAGGTTCGCCATCGGCACGGACAGCCAAAAACCCGCGCACCTGAGCGACCATATCGTTAAGGCTTTCGCCCAAGGCTTGAAAACTGGGATTGTTGCGAAACGCCAAAGACGCATCGCTCTGATACCAGGCCCCCAACGGCACGTCAGACAGCGCCGCCACGGAAAAAGCCGAGATGTCGTGTTTCACCACAACCTGTTCCTGCCAGGTCTTAAACCATTCGGTTTGCTTTGAAATCGCCCGCTCTATTGCGCTGATGCCGTTGAGCACCGTTTCCGGCAAGACCATGACCGGACGGTCATCTTTCGCCGTGTTTTGCTTGTGTACCATTTTGAGGTTCCTCAGAACATCCCGGCGCATTGGGCGCGCCAAGTTCCTTTGTGGGTAGCAAAATTTAGAGAGATTCTCAATCGTCCATATGGCTCATGGTTGCCTAACGCCTCGCCGACCAATGATAAATCCACAAAGCGCCCTCAATCACATGTTCAATATAATTTACACCAATCCCCCCTAAAACTTGCAGATAAGGCCGTAAACCGCCAGAGGGGAAACACCCCCGTTTTAAATCAAGAACAGGCCTAAAATTATTTTTTAAAAGCTGAAATTACCTATTGCATTCAACCAACAAGGCGACTAATTCAGCAGACATAGACGCACACGCACGTGCCGCTGGCCCTTAGTGGTTTATGCAACGACGACCGCGTCCTTTTTGGCAACGCCGGCTGGTGCCGGATCTAAAAGGGGTGTACCGATGTTTGCAACCGAATTGGGCAGCAATGCCCGTTTGCGCCGACAAGTTTCTAAAAAAACTCAAATTTCACTGGTCCCAGAGCTGCCGCATGCGCCTGAGGGCCATCGTTTGCCTGAAGAGCAAGGCGGGCTTTCGCCACGTATTGCCGCCTTCATTAAAGCCCATGAATTGCCCTCGCCGTGCCTGGTGGTGGACGTCGATGTTGTCGAGCACAACTACGCGACCATGACCCACCTTCTGCCGTTGGCCAACGTCTACTTCGCCGTCAAAGCCAATCCGGCTGAAGAAGTGATTTCGCGCCTGGCCCAGTTGGGTTCAAACTTCGACACCGCCAGCCCTGGCGAAATCGATTTATGCCTGAAGTTGGGCGTCCCGCCGTCGCGCATTTCGTACGGCAACACCATCAAAAAACAAGCCGACATTGCTTATGCCTATACCCAAGGCGTGCGCATGTATGCCTTTGACAGCGACGCCGAATTGGAAAAGATCTCCATCAGCGCGCCGGGTTCAAAAGTCTATTGCCGCATTTTGGTCCAAAGCGAAGGGGCCGAATGGCCGCTGTCGCGCAAGTTTGGCTGCGATCCCGAAATGGCGCTTGAACTGTTGGTGAAAGCCCAGGACTTGGGTCTGGACGCGTCCGGCGTGTCGTTCCACGTCGGTTCTCAGCAGACCAATTTGAGCCAATGGGACCCCGCCATTGCCCAGGTCAAAAAGCTTTTTGACGAAGCCGCTCTGCGCGGTGTCGAATTGCGCATGATCAACATGGGCGGCGGTTTTCCGTCGCGCTACCGCGCCAATGTGCGTCCCTTGGAAGACTATGCCCAAACCGTCATGACCGCGATGGTGCGCCATTTTGGCGCTGCCTTGCCGGAAATGGTTCTCGAGCCCGGCCGTTCTTTGGTGGGTGACGCAGGCGTCATTCAGGCCGAAGTGGTTTTGACCTCGAAAAAGAGCGTCGATGACGAAAAACGCTGGGTGTTCTTGGACATCGGCAAATTTTCCGGTCTTGCCGAAACTATGGACGAAGCCATCAAATACCGTTTGGTGACGGACCATGACGGTACCGAAACCGGCCCCGTCGTGCTGGCTGGCCCGACGTGCGATTCCGCCGACATCTTGTACGAAAAAACCGCTTATGAATTGCCGTTGGCTTTGCAAGCGGGCGACAAGGTGCTGATTTTGTCAACGGGGGCTTACACCACCACGTATTCATCGGTAAACTTCAACGGCTTCGCGCCGCTTGAAGCGATCTGTATCTAACGAGGACCGGGGTGATGAACGCCCTTCTGCAAACCGCCTTTATCAACGCCCCCGCCGTATTGGTGCGGGCCGAACAAGCGGAGCACGGCCAAGATATTGATTCCTTGGTGGACTTAAACTTCGGACCGGACCGGTTTCGCAAAACCGCCTATCGGTTGCGCGATGGCCTTGATCCCCTTGACGATTTGGGCTTGGTGGCCACGCAAGGTAGCCGCCTGATTGGCACCATCCGCTTTTGGCAGGTGGCCGTCCAAGGTGTGTCCTCGACCTTGCTGCTGGGTCCGATTGCCATCCATCCCGACTTTCATGGTCGGGGGATTGGTCGGGCATTGATGAACGCCAGCTTGGAAAACGCCAAGGCACAAGGCTGGGACGCGGTGATTTTGGTCGGTGACGAACCCTATTACCGGCGCTTTGGCTTCACCCGTTCGTTGGTGCAAAACCTGGCCCTGCCGGGTCCCGTGGACTTGGCGCGGTTTTTGGGTCTTGAACTGGTGGACGGTGCCTTGAAGCACGCTTCCGGCATGGTTGGTCGCGTTGAAGTCTAACCGCTAGCGAATTCCTGAGGCCAACATCACGCCAAAGGCGATGAACAAAGCCCCGGATATCTTGTTGACCTTACCTGAAATGGTTTCGCGGCCCTTGCCGACCAATGTTTTGGCCAGGGCCGCGTACATCATCAAGGCGGAAAACGACAACACCATCAAGGTCCCGCCTAAAATCGCCAACTGTTGCCAAATGGGTCGGCTGACATCCAAAAACTGCGGGAATAAAGCGCCGATCAACAGCAGCGCCTTGGGATTGCTGAGCGCCACCATAAGGCCTTGCAAATAACTTCTGCGGTGCGACGGCACCACTTCAATCCGTTTCAAACCGTCTTTGGTTGAGACTTTGGCCGCGCGCGATGCGCGCAACACCTTCACGCCTAAATAAATCAAATACAGACCGCCCGCGATGCGCAGGCCTAAAAACCATTCCGAAGAAGCGCTCATCAACGCCCCGACGCCGAGCGTCGAGGCCAAAGTAAGCACCGCCAATCCTGAAACATTGCCCAAAATCGGAACCACGGAACGTCCCAGGCCATAGCGACCGGAATGCGTCACCGCCATCAAAACGGCTGGGCCCGGCGTCAACACAGCCGCTACGGCGATCAAAACGAAGGAAAGCCAAACGTGGAGGTCCATTTAGGCTAAATCAACCCCGCCAACGGTGAGCTTGGGTCGGCGTACATCTTTTTCGGCATACGCCCGGCCAAATAGGCCAAGCGTCCCGCTTCAACGGCCAGTTTCATGGCCCGCGCCATCTTGATGGGGTCTTTGGCTTCGGCAATGGCGGTGTTCATAAGCACGCCGTCACAGCCCAGTTCCATAGCGATGGCAGCGTCAGACGCGGTGCCGACACCGGCATCAACCAGCACCGGAATGTTGGCCTGTTCGATGATGATGCGGATACCGACCGGGTTTTGGATGCCCAAACCGGACCCGATGGGAGCCGCCAGCGGCATGATCGCGGCGCAGCCCATTTCTTCCAGAATTTTCGCCTGGATGGGATCATCGGCGCAATAAACCATCACCTTAAAACCCTCATCGATCAGCGTTTGTGCCGCCTTGAGGGTTTCCGGCATGTTCGGGTACAAGGTTTTTTGATCGCCCAACACTTCCAGCTTCACCAAGTCCCAGCCGCCAGCTTCGCGCGCCAAGCGCAAGGTGCGCACGGCTTCATCGGCGCTAAAGCAGCCCGCCGTGTTGGGCAGATAGGTGTAGGTTTTGGGATCGACGTAATCCGTCAGCATTGGCTCTTTGGGATTGGACACGTTGACCCGGCGCACCGCAACGGTGACGATTTCTGCGCCAGACGCTTCAATGGCTTTGGCGGTTTCTTCGAAATCTTTATATTTTCCGGTGCCAACCAACAGCCGCGACCAATATTTTTCTCCGGCCACTTCAAAACAATCGGCCTTCAAGCTGGGATCTTGCCCCGGATCGTTACACGGCGTCTTGGGTGCACCGCCGCCGATGAAGTGAACAATTTCCAATTTATCGCCGTCTTCCAAAGCGGCGTCGCCATAGGTGGACTTGGGCACAATCTCCAAATTGCGCTCAACGGCGACCTTCGATGAGTCAAGACCGATTCGCGTCAACAGCTCATTGACCGTCAAAACCGACTCAAATTCCTGAAATTCGCCGTTAATGGTGAGACGCATACCCTCTGCCTTTCCTATTATATTGCCTTGAAGACCGTTTTTTCACCGCTTTCGGCTGGTCTTGTGTGTTCAGCGTTGTAACATAAGCCAAAGTCCCTATTCCACAAGAGTATGTGCGTGCTATAAAACGCCCATACTGTATAACGAGATCTGAGTTACGATCTGAGGGTATTTCGATGACAGCCAAGGTGTTGGTCCTCAATGGGCCGAACCTCAATCTTTTGGGAACGCGTGAACCCGATGTCTACGGCGCCGAGACGCTGGCGGGCATCGAGGCCAATTGCCATGCGCGCGCCAAAGCCTTGGACTTAGAAATCGAATTTCGCCAAACCAATAGCGAAGGCCAACTGGTGGATTGGGTGCAACAAGCCCGAGGCACGTTTGACGCGTTGATTCTTAACGCCGGGGCCTATACGCATACCTCTGTCGCCATTTTGGACGCCTTAAAAGCCGTGCAAATACCGACCATCGAAGTACACCTATCCAATATTCACCAGCGCGAAGAATTCCGCAGCCATTCCTACATTTCCAAGGTTGCTGTCGGCATGATTTGCGGATTTGGCGGATTTGGCTATGAAATGGCGCTGGAATCCGCCGCGCGCCTGTTGACCAAGAAGTGAGACCAATCGCTCATGAGCAAAACAATTGACGTCGATGACGACCTGATCCGCAAGCTTGCGGGCCTGATGGACGAAACCGGCCTGACCGAAATCGAAATCGGCCAAAACGACTTTACGGTGCGCGTCGCCCGCGGCAGCACCGCTGTGGCCACCTATGCGGCTCCAGCGATGGGCCATGCCCCGGCAGCTGCACCAGAAACCCCGGCAGCCCCCGCCCATGCGGACCACCCCGGCGTGGTGACTTCACCCATGGTGGGTGTGGCATACACCGCGGCAGAACCCGGCGCGGCAGCATTCGTCAACGTCGGCGATCATGTCAGCGAAGGCCAAGTGGTGTTGCTGATCGAAGCGATGAAAGTGTTCAACCAAATCAAAGCCCCGCGCGGTGGCACGGTGAAAAACATTTTGGTGGAAAGTGGGTCTCCGGTCGAATTCGGCGAACCTCTTTTGATCATCGAATAAGCGGCGGGGCCAACATTTATGTTCGACAAGGTACTTATCGCCAACCGGGGTGAAATCGCGCTGCGTATTTTGCGTGCGTGTCGTGAAATGGGCATCAAAACGGTGGCCGTTCACTCCACCGCGGACGACAGCGCCATGCACGTGCGCTTGGCCGACGAAGCCGTTTGCATTGGACCACCCCCGGCCAAAGATAGCTACTTGAACATCGCCGCGATCATCTCGGCGGCACAAATTTCCGGCGCGGACGCCATTCATCCGGGCTACGGATTTTTGTCGGAAAACGCCCACTTTGCCTCTATTGTTGAAGAGCACGGCTTTGTCTTTATCGGCCCAACCGCCGAACACATCACCTTGATGGGCGATAAAATCGCCGCCAAAGACGCGGTCAAAAAAGCCGGTATTCCCGTGGTTCCTGGCTCTGACGGTGGTGTCAGCACCTATGAAGAAGCCATCAAAGTGTGCAAAGACATTGGCTATCC
Organism: Magnetovibrio blakemorei; assembly: GCF_001746755.1. Taxonomy (GTDB): domain Bacteria; phylum Pseudomonadota; class Alphaproteobacteria; order Rhodospirillales; family Magnetovibrionaceae; genus Magnetovibrio; species Magnetovibrio blakemorei. The sequence goes on from NZ_MCGG01000017.1 coordinate 122,905, forward strand.
GATCATCATCAAAGCCACAGCGGGTGGCGGTGGACGCGGCATGAAGATGGCCACGTGCGAAGCTGAACTTGAACTGGCTTTCCGTTCGGCGCGCTCCGAAGCCGAATCCGCCTTTGGCAACGCCGAAGTCTACATCGAAAAATTCCTTGGTCGCCCGCGCCACATTGAAATTCAGGTCTTGGCCGACAACTACGGCAACGTGGTGCACTTGGGTGAACGCGATTGCTCGTTGCAGCGTCGCCATCAAAAGGTTTTGGAAGAAGCGCCCTCACCGGCCCTGAACAAAGAACAGCGCGACAGAATTGGCGCCATTGCCGCCGAAGCGGTGAAAAAAATCGGCTATCGCTCGGCAGGCACCATCGAATTCTTGTATGAGGACGGCGAGTTCTTTTTCATCGAAATGAACACCCGCTTGCAGGTTGAACACCCGGTGACGGAAATGATCACGCGCCTGGATTTGGTGCGCGAAATGATCCGCATCGCCGCAGGTGCACCGTTGGGCTATACCCAAGAGGATGTGGTGTTTATCGGCCATGCCATTGAATGTCGCATCAACGCCGAAGACCCGGTGAGCTTCATGCCGTGTCCGGGCACCATCGGCATTTACCATGCCCCGGGCGGCCTGGGCGTGCGCGTCGACAGCGGGCTATACACCGGCTACAAAGTGCCCTCGCACTACGATTCCATGATCGCCAAATTGATCGTCCACGGCACCAACCGCAACGAATGCCTAATGCGGTTGCGGCGCGCCTTGTCGGAATACGTCATCGACGGCCTGAAAACGACCATCCCGCTGCACCAAAGACTCGCCACCGCGCCCGACATCATCAACGGCGATTACGACATCCATTGGCTCGAAGCGTTTATGGAAGAGACCAAACCCAAATAGACCAACGGACAGACACGCGACCTCGGTCGCGTCACCTGAACACAGGAAGGCCGGGCGACATAACATCGCCCGGCCCTTTTTCCCGGTCCATTTACAGTTTCGTCAAATGGATCGGAATTCGGCTAAGGGATTCAATAGCCGCCTTTCTTTCCGGCACCCGCAAAGATAAACGATCCGGTGTAATCGAACGGTTTCCACCACGGCCCCACGCCGGTTTCCTTGTCGGTGTGACGCATAAAGGCGTGACCCTCGGGTGGCTGGATATGGAACACCAGATTGTATTCACCCGCACCGTCCAGTTTGACATTGGCACCGTAATGGGGGCCATCAGACGCAACCATGCCCATGAACATACCGGCTTTTTTCCAATCGCTGCCACTCTTCGTCAGCTCATAAGAAATGTTCAGGTAAGGGATCCATTCCCCACCTGCAAAGCCGTTTTCATTGCCGACAACGGCGTGAATATCGGCTTCCAGGTGAATGTCGGTTACGGCACTTCCTTGATCGTGCATGGCAGGTTCCATGTCGACGGGCTGGAGGAAGATGCCCATAACCTCCATACCGTTGATGACGATCGGCTCGCCGGCGGGCTGTTCGCCAGCCGTTGCAGCGGTCGTACCAATCGTCGCGGCCATTACGCTAATAATAATCATTTGCAACAGTTTTTTATGCATATTGAGACTTTCCTTTTCTGCCGTGTGTAAATTTGAGGAAAACGTTAGAGACTAAAGACGGCCGGATACCAGGCCGCACCGACAAAGGTGATGCTCACGGCACCACCTGCCAACGGAATAAACCGCACATGTGACGCAACGCCCTGGTGCGCCAAAATGCGCCAGCCGAGCCACAGGCTCCACACCGCACCCAGCGCAAACAAAACACTCTTCACCAAACGCACATCGTCTGCGGACAGGCCCAAAAGGGACAAAACGGAAAAGAGTTCCCCGCCCAAACCCAAGACCAAAGACACCATGGCCACCGGAGCGATTTGATAGCCAAGTTCGACAAACCGACGCGACCAAGTGCGCGCCCCGCCAAGCCGACCTGCCAACCATGCCGACGCGCCCGTTGTGAGGCTCAGAACGATAACCGACAACACCATCCATCCCACCATGTACCCCGTGATGGTGATAAAATCGACCCAGCGAAACACTTCACGCTCGACCGGAAACACCGCCATCAACCAGCTTGGGCCGGGCTCACCAACCCACAACCAGCCGGACTTGATGGCGCTCGTCGCCAACCACAGGCGAAAGCTCTGATAGTTGTCCAGCACCAGCCACAAAAACCCACCCAAGGCGACGCCGTTGCCCAAAAAGAGAAACAGAACTTCGGACAGGTTCGGATTGCGCCCGGCAATCTCTTCGATCTCTATGCCCGGTCGGCGCACGGCCAAGCGCAAACCGCCTTGAGTATTGGGGTGCACGCAGCGAAAACATTCGATGCAGTGACGGGTTTCCGTTTTGCGTTTGAGATCAATCATGGTTGGGCACGCCGTCGCCTCGGTCCATGCATCGCCCCCTTCGCGCAGACGCTTGGGACGAAAGTCCACCATGCCCAGTCGTGAATAGACGCCCAACAACAGGCCAATGGGGCACGCATGACGACACCACGCGCGCTTGTTCCGCCCCCACACGAAGCCGACGACAATGGCCACGGCCATCACCCCGCCAAACAGCAGCGCGGAGGTTTCCGCATGATCGCGCGCACCCAAGGTTTGCGCCCAAATGGTGATGACGATAAAACTGACAACTGGCGTCCCCGGCCACTGCAGCCACGCCGGAATGGCGCGTTTAAGGCCCTTCTTGTTCGCCCATTCGGACGCCGCGCCCATGGGGCACAGCAAGCCGCACCAACTGCGTCCGGTGAAAATCACCGACACGAACACAAGGGGAAACCACAGCCCCCACAACAGCAAGTTGGCGAACAGCCTGTAATTGTCCAACAGTCCGTCCTGAGGGCCCGGTATCGCGCCCAGGGGCGGCGCAAAAATCAACCCGACAAAGGCCAAAAACATCAGCACATGCACCCACACCAAACGGTGACGGTGACGCACGAAAAACGCCTCGATCCCGCTGACGATACGCTGTGCGCTCCGGGCGCCCCACTCGGTCATGACGCACGCCTGCGCAAAAGCGGCCAGCAACTGCCCAACGCGAGGATCACCAATACGGCAAGCTGCGCACCAAGACTTTCCAGGGTCGGAAACAGACCCAACCACGATACTTGAAAACCACCATCCCATTGCGTCGCGGACACCCAGCGAATCACCTGGAGCTCCGCCACGCCCTTACCCACAAACACCACCGCCAAGGCCCCTAAGGTCACCGCCGTGACGGTGAAAAACAATTTCAGCGGCAAACGCAAGCCGAGTATCCGAATGGCGACGAACAGCCCCCCCAACACGACGGCGGCCAGCACAAAGCCGCTGATGATGGCGTCACCGCCGTCTGGGTGATCGGCGATCAAGGCTTGATAAAACAGAACCGTCTCGGCCCCTTCCCTGTACACCGCCAAAAACACCGCCGCCATCAAGGACAAACCACTGCCCGACTCAATCGCGCCATCGACGTGTTTGTGGATGTAAGCCTGCCAACGTTCAGCCTCGCGCTTGGACAGCAGCCAATGGCCCACGTACAGCAACACCCCAGCCGCGAGCAGCATGGTCAGCCCTTCCAAGGCTTCCAACGCTCGTCCGTCCAAGCCCATCACAGAGGTAAAAATCGCCCACGCGGTGAAAAAGCTCGCAACCACCGCCGCGAAGATGGCCCCGTACAGCATCGTCATGTGTTTGCGCTCACCGACGCGCTGCACGTAAGCAACCAGAGCCCCCACCACAAGCAGCGCTTCCGCACCTTCGCGCAAAAGAATCAAAAAAGCCGAGGAAAATGACGGCCACCACGAATCCGCGCCCGAAGCCGCACTGAACACCGCCTGTTCTTCCATCAGTCCCAAACGCAAATGTTCCCATGCGCTCAACACCTCCAAGTGGGCGGCCCCTTTGGCGGACAAACTGATGAGTTGCGAAAATCGGCCTTCCAGTTCAGCTTTGCGTCCCCCATCGCGACGCGCAATGGCGTTTTCCAGCCCGCTCGCCTCGAAGTCGTCAAAATACAAATCCGAAAAAGCATCGCTTGACGTCAAGCCGTCCTCCGCCTGATAAGCATCTGCAAGCACGTTGCCGTGCTGGATTAAGGTTTCAAGCGCTGCGACAAAATCGGTGGCGGCCTCGGCCCTGGCCGCGCCGCCCATCAACACAAGGCCCAAAAACATCGTCAGAAGCAGCTTGCGCGCCACACCGAAAATTGCCGTGGACATGACCGTGCAATCGTTAGCGAACATCGTAAACATCCTTTGAAACCCCAGCCTGGTCGAGCGCCACGGCATCGTGCTCGATCAACCCAACCAGCGCATCGCGCGCGTCTTGGATCTCATCAGTGGAGCCCTTTCCGATCAGGCGCCGCACCTGTGAAAAGCCACTTTCAATCTCATAAGCCCGGGCCTGACCGAATGTTTTGCGGATCGCCGCTTCCATCTTTCGATCTTCAAACACGCCAAAATAGGCCCGCGTTTGGCTGCGCTTGGCGGCTTTATCGTCCCCGCGCCGGACCGCCTCAATCATTTCGTCGAACACAGCCGAAACCTCTGTAGCGACCCCACGCCAATACCCCGCCTCAGACGAAACGGTATCGGCGCGCACGCCGGAGGGGAGGCTTAAGGCCAAGACACACACCACACCTGCGACCCACAGCGTCAAGCGCGACGCCCAAGGGCCGAGGCCGGAAGAACCGTCAACGATGCGCATTCCGGGAAACGGGTTGGAGCTATGAGGAGACATGAATTACCTGCTATTAAGAATTATTCGCAACAAATACTACTCCTAACTAACACACCGATTTCAAGGTGTCAAATAATGATTATCATTCTCAACAAAGAATACATTCTGAGGGATGTGGACAAAAATTCTGCCCCTGAGCGTCCACAAAAAAAGCTCGTGAATCACTGAAAACGTTGAGAGTTTACGATTTCAGAGGACAGCAGTCTTGTCCGCATCACCGCAACGGTCGAGCCACAGCGATGAGATATCAAGAGCTGCGCCCCCGCCTTTGCGAGATTGACTTAAGAGAGAGAGTCATGGCGAGGAGCGAAGCAACGTGGCCATCCAGAGCAACACGCCCCTGCCCCACCGCATGGATTGCCGCGCGCCAAGCGGCGCTCGCAAAGACGGGGGAATCGCCGAAATTTCAACTCCGCTCTGCTTGACCGCGTGGTTGCACAAAAAACAACCAATGGTTATGCTCAGGCATTAGACAGAATAATGGTGATCTGAGAAAAGTAACCTGCCACCGTAACCACCGTACCCCCCCACCGTAATCCTCACACTTGCCATCAGGCCCCAAAATTTTCTGGGTATTTGTTGACACAGGAGGCATTTTCGTATCTTTCTCTCCGCATAATAGAAAATGAGAGAATAAGAATGAAGCGTGCAATCTGCATCGTCTTTTCAATGCTCATGATGAGCGGCTGTCAAACTACCCAAAGCACGGAAGGCACGAACTGGGATGCTGAACAAGCTCTCTGGGGTTCCGCCTACGATCAGGACAACAAGAAGCGCTTCATCCCCGTTCAACTGTGGACTGGCGGGTCTTGGGACAGCCAACACCAGATCACCACGCCCCTAACAAATTTCCAATTTGGTTCACGCAACCATAAGCGCACCGAAGGCCCTTTCGACTGGATAAACCCAATCACTAACAAGCCTAGCAAAATGTACAAACGGTTCAATAACGGAAAAATCCAGTTTTTTACGATCCGTGAGGACCAAACGGGATTGGGCCGTTCATACGATAACCGATGGTCCCTGTACTGCGCAGATGAAGCCAAGTTCCCACTGGGATGGTGGATGGAAGGCGAAGAGCGCACCTTCACCTACCAATGCACCAGTGGTGAAAATTTAGACACGTACACCGTGAAGCTGACAATCGATACACTCGATTACACCTATCAAGGCCGCAAACACGCCCTGAAATACAGTTGGAAACTGTTTCGCGGTGACAGCAGGGTGGATTCAAAGACCTATATTTATGCACCGCATAAAGGAATGGTTGAGGTGTGGTGAAAAAACAAAGATCTAACAAAAAGATGCTGGCAACGACTTAAAGGCTTCGGGGCAATCGTCTACATCTAATCCTGACTTACATTCCCTTGATTGAATTATAGTGACAGTGCACAAAACGCTTATATAAAAAAACCACGGTCACCATTACTCACACTCCCGACACGCTCCTCCCCCAAAAACCAACGCCCCCGAAAGTCGGAGGCGTTTTTTTGTTTAGCGGTTTTTCTTGATGGAGGCTGGCACGCGCTCTAGCGGCGGTGCCAGCCATTCGCGTGCGGCTTCCCAAATGCGCCGGAGCCATCGGCTTGATGGCGGCTGATTGTCCTCCGGTTCGCCCAACAGCATCACCGCAACGCCCATCTGCACGCTGGAAAAGGTCAAGCCGGTCATAAAGGTGAACAACGCCATTGCCACAAACCCGATGTCCGAGGCCAGCATCAAGGTGCGCATGCCGCCGATGTCAGCCAGCAAAAAACCGCCGACAAACACAAAAGCAATGACAAAGCCGATGGCGGCGTGCACGAGCAGAAAACGAACCAGAGGGGGCATTGGATATCTCCCATTTTGAAGGCAGTCGCGTTTGTCTTCATCAAAGTGGCGTATCAAGGCTAGAATGATAGCAGCACGCGTGTATGCTGTCCAAGAATTCCGTGTCCAGCCCCTGTTCATGTACGGTCAGATGAAATCCGTTCACACTTGCCCTATATTGTCTTCAAGACGCCTGTTCTTTTCCTCGGCACGCTCAAATTCATGGACTTCTGATGGCCGCACGCCCCATTCCCGGACCGCATAAGTTAACCCCCGAAATCCTCGTTCGCGCCTATGCGGCCGGGGTGTTCCCCATGTCGGAATCCCAGGATGATCCAACGATTTTTTGGGTGGACCCGCAATTGCGTGGGGTGATCCCCTTGGACGGGCTGCACATTTCCAAATCTTTGCGCAAGGTTTTGCGTCGGGGCGATTTTGAGATCACCGTGGACCAAGACTTCCCCGCCGTCATTGAAGGCTGTGCTCAACCCCGACGTCCGCGCCCAGAGGACGACTTGGACGACCAACCCGGCGGCACCTGGATCAACGATGAAATCCGCCGCGCCTATATCGAAATGGCTGAAATTGGCTTGGCCCATTCGGTGGAGTGCTGGCAGGACGGAGAACTGGTGGGGGGGCTTTACGGCATCAGCCTCAAAGGCGCGTTCATGGGCGAAAGTATGTTTTCAACCCGTCCTAACGCGTCCAAAGTGGCCCTGGTTCATTTGGTGGCACGGCTGAGACTTGGGGGCTTTGTGTTGCTCGACACCCAGTTCATCACCGACCACTTGGCCAGTATGGGCGGCGTTGAGATTTCCGGGTTTGAGTATCAAGAACGCCTCCAGCACGCGCTGGGCGTCGATGCTCATTTTCCGGTTTCGGCCTCAGCAGGCGCCATTTCTTCGGAACTCGAGATTTTGTTCTCACAGCCCAAAACCCACACGTCATAGACCGGGTGTTCCAGGGCGTTGAGGCCGGGGCTGGACGCAAACATCCAGCCGCGAAACACGCCGATGGCCGCTTCGCCGGGACGCACTTCCCAAATGTCTAAGAACGCCGCACTTTCGGGGGTATCTTCAGGGGGGCGTTTGTCGCAATGACGGGCAATGATTTCCAGGGTGCCAAAACGCACCACGTCGCCCAAATTGACTTTTAAGGTGGTGACCCGCGCGGTCACTTTGTCCAAGCCTTGCAAAATAACGGTCTCATAGGGCTCGGCGCCCGCAGGGGCGCTCAACAGCGTCGCCCAAAGAAGCCCGACAAAACCGACCGCAATCCTGAAACCCATCATACAGGCTTTACCACCTTAAACCGAAGACGCACATAATCCGCGACCCACTTGTTGTACGGGTCAAACAGGTGCGGTTGCAAGGCATCTCGAACTTCATCAATCATCTGCGCGTGCTCATTTTCAGGCACCGCTTGCATGAAACTGCCGGCAAACGTTTCCAGCCACGGCCCGATGTCGCCCGGCAAATCGGTGGGGCGACGAATCAACGTGACCGAGCGGGTCTCGAAGCCCGCACGTTGCAACATCATTTTGGCCGAACTATCACCCAAATAAGACCACGGATCATATTGTGCGGGATCAATACCGCGGCGCATCAGCGCGTTGTACAATGCCATGCGGATGGTTTGGATGTTGCCCGCCCCGCCCATTTCCGCGACAAACCGCCCGCCCGGCTTCAAAGCGCGGTAGACGTTTTCAAAGACTTTCGACAGTGGGCTCATCCAATGCAGGGCTGCGTTGGAAAACACCGCATCGAATTCGTTGTCGAATTTCATTTCCAGCGCGTCCATGCACACCACTTTCAAACCGCGGTGCTGGGCGCCTTCGATCTGATCGGCGCTGTTGTCCATGCCCAGAACATCTGCCCCACTGGCGACGATTTTATCCGTGAGGATGCCTTCGCCACAGCCCAAATCGAGGATACGTTCCCCCGCTTTCGGAGCCAGGATTTGAACCACGGGTTCACCCAAAAGGGATACGAATACCCCATGCCTAAGATAGGTTTCGGGGCTCCAACTCTGCTGTGCATTGATCATAAGATGGTCTCTCGATTTATACCTGGGGGGAGACACTCTATTTACGAAATCAGCCTGTTATTCGCAACTGCATTTTTTGCAATGCAGCATTGTCGACATTGCGCCGACGTTTTCGTTTGTGGTTTTCAAGCCGCCTTACTGACCGGGACCGCCCAAACCGGGTCCTGCATCAAGCCCACCACCGTTGGCCTCCCCTTCGCTGCCGCCGGTGGCCAGAAAGATGATTTCCCCCACTTGATCTTCCAAGGAACGGAAGTCTTTGGTGTTGGTGATCTCCGTCCCGGGAGCCAAGATTTCCTTCGCTTCGCCCGGAACCAGCAACACATACTTGTCGCCCAACATGCCCGAAGACGAAATGGTTGCGGACGTGTCTACGGGCAGCTGAATGTCGGGACGAATGGACAAGCTCACCACCGCATCGAAGGTTTTCGGATCCAGGGAGCTGGTCAGCACCGTGCCCACCTTAATGCCGCTGATGCGCACGTCCGAGCCCTTGCTCAAACCGCCAATTTTGAAAAAGCGCGCCGACACTTCATAGCCCGTAACCGCTTTGATTTGCGCGGTGTTGTAGGCAAAGTACACAAATACGGCCGCCACCAACAAAACGGCAGCCCCCATCACGGTTTCAATCGCATTGCGCCCCATGGTTAGTTTCCTTGATCTTCAGTAGAGGTGGGCATATCAGGCAATTCAGATGCGCCGTTCACAGCGTTCGCTGTTTTCGCTTTTCTGGCATTGCCCTCATCAATAATCAAATTCAGCAATTCGCTAACGATCATGGAACCTTGGGTGTATTGAAACACATCGCCCGATTTCAGCGCCGCGTCTTCAACCCCCGGTTCGATCTCCACCGATTTTGAACCGAACAGACCGTCCGTATGAATGGCGGCGGCGCTATCTTTTGGCAGGGTAATGGTGTTGTCGATGTTCAGGCCCACAACGGCGCGAAAATGATTGTCCAGGCTGACCGTTCCGACGGTGCCGATGGGAATCCCGCCCAGACGCACTTCATCGCCTTCGAACAAACCGTCAATACGGTTAAACACCGCGGTCACGTTATAACTGCCAACGTTGGCTTGGGTGCTTAAATCTTTGCCGCCGTAAGAGACGGCGAACATAAAGGCCAAGACCGCCATCGCCAGCCCGCCAACCAATATGTCGTGTGTGTCACTGTGGCGCATGACTACTGTCCTGGCGTCCAGGCTTGGTAATCACCGGTGGCGGCGGCGCGCTTGCCACCTTTGTAATCGCTGCCTTGGGGACGATAAGCATTGAGCGTGCCGGTCAGATTCGGAATATAATGTTCTTGCCAGTCCAGCGGCTGCGCAGCGGCTTCGGACAAGGGCTTAGCCGAGGTAAAGTGAATCCACGCATGCCATTCGGGCGGAATCTTCGAAGCTTCTTTTTTCCCCTTATAAATGACCCAGCGCCGTTCGCGACCATTGAGCTTTTTGCTGTTGCGATAGTACTTGTTGCCAAATTCGTCGGAGCCCACCTGCTCACCATGGAGCAAGGTATAAAGATGCGTGCCGATGCTGCCGATATCCATAACGAACGTGTCTCCGCTTTTTGAAACAAAGTATAAACCGGGTCGCTGCACGGTCAGCAGAGGATTCCCCCAACCGCACGGCACTTTTATCGCATGTGCTTAGCCGACAGTCCAGCGCATCAAAACGACGCAACGCATTCTTGTATATAAGTAAATGATAATATTTCCGATTCTCGTCCTGTCATTTCATCCCCGAAACAGTGTCCTCTCCCCTCCATAGAACTGATTACGTGCGGAGCATCTGTGAATTTGCAAAGGGATGTGCGGATTTAAGCCGCCAAATAGACAAATCGGATTAGTTTTCGGCTCCGGGCAAATGTGAAATTCATCTTTTGCGCGATGTGTCCCAAGCAACCCCCTGAAACATCACATTATTTAGTAGCTAGTAGAGTCTTATGCACAATTTATTGTGCTCACTGGCAAGAAGATTCATTGAGCGTTAACCCCTCTTGGTCTACATATAGTGCCACACCGAAACAAGCGACACATTGAGTAGTGTTTATTCACACAAACAAGGGTGTTTATTCACGTCAATAAGCGAGAGAGCCGATATAACGGTCATTTCGGTGTGCTCAAGGGGAAGATGGGAGGCGGTGTCTCCGTTCCGTAAGCCACTGTCAGCAACACAAATAACCTGGGATCTGGGGTCACATGCGTATACAGCGTCACTTCACAAAACAGGGGCAATCGCCCTACGCCAATATCGAATTTCGCACAACATCGAGCGAAATCCGCAATCCGAACGGCTCGATCGTCTTTAAACTGGACGATATGGAGGCTCCGGCAGCATGGTCCCAAGTGGCGTGCGATGTCATCGCCCAGAAATATTTCCGCAAGGCCGGTGTGCCCGCAGCGTTGAAACCCGTCGCAGAAGCCGATGTGCCCGAATTTCTGTGGCGCTCCGAACCCGACCGCGCCGCCCTGAAAAAGCTGAACGAAGACGACCGTTCCACGTCCGAAGTCAGCGCCAAGCAGGTGTTCGACCGTTTGGCGGGCACCTGGGCCTATTGGGGCTGGAAAGGCGGCTACTTTGACGCTGAAGAAGACGCTTCCGCTTATTATGACGAAATGCGCTATATGTTGTGCAAGCAGATGGCGGCACCGAACTCTCCCCAGTGGTTCAACACGGGTCTGTTTTGGGCCTACGGCATCGATGGTCCGGCCCAAGGCCACCACTATGTGGACTTCACCACCGGTAAATTGGTCAAATCCAAATCTGCTTATGAACACCCCCAACCCCACGCGTGCTTTATTCAGTCCATCAGCGACGATCTGGTCGGCGACGGCGGCATCATGGATTTGTGGGTGCGTGAAGCGCGCCTGTTTAAATACGGTTCCGGCACGGGCTCGAACTTCTCCAACCTGCGCGCCGAAAACGAACCCCTATCGGGCGGCGGCAAGTCTTCGGGCTTGATGAGCTTCTTGAAGATCGGCGACCGCGCAGCGGGTGCCATCAAATCCGGCGGCACCACCCGCCGTGCGGCGAAGATGGTCGTGGTTGACGTCAATCACCCTGACATTGAAAACTTCGTCAATTGGAAAGTCACTGAAGAACAAAAGGTCGCCGCCCTGGTGACCGGATCGAAGACCGTTTCCAAGCACATGAACGCAGTGATGGCGGCATGTCACGGGGGTGCCGACGGCGATGATGAAAACCGTTTCGACCCCAAAGAAAATCCGGCGCTGAAAAAAGCCATCTTGGCCGCCCGCCGCGCCATGATCCCGGAAAACTATGTCCAGCGCGTGATTCAGTTCGCCCGTCAAGGCTACACCGATGTCAAATTCCCCGAATTCGACACCGATTGGGATTCCGAAGCCTACATGACGGTTGCGGGGCAGAACTCCAACAACACCGTGCGCATCACCAACGATTTCTTGGAACGCGTTCTCCAAGACGGTGAATGGGAACTGATCCGTCGCACCAACGGCGAAGTGCACAAGCGCATCAAGGCGCGCGATTTGTGGGAAAGCATCGGTCATGCTGCATGGGCGTGTGCGGACCCCGGCATTCAATACGACACCACCATCAACGAATGGCACACGTGTCCTGAATCTGGTCGCATCAATGCGTCCAACCCGTGTTCGGAATACATGTTCTTGGACGACACAGCATGCAACTTGGCCTCGTTGAACCTTTACACCTTCCAGCGTCCCGATGCGTCTTTGGACGTGACGGCCTTTGAACACGCGGTGCGTTTGTGGACGGTGACGTTGGAAATTTCCGTGCTGATGGCGCAATTCCCATCCCCCGAAATTGCGCAACGTTCCTACGAATTCCGCACCTTAGGCTTGGGCTTCGCCAACATCGGCGGCTACTTGATGGCGGCGGGTCATTCCTACGACAGTGACGAAGGCCGCGCCATTTGCGGGTCCATTTCTGCATTGATGACGGGTGTCGCTTACGCCACGTCTGCCGAAATGGCGGGCGAGCTGGGCGCGTTCCCGGGCTATGCGCAAAATGCCGAAGCCATGCTGAAAGTCATCCGCAACCACCGTCGCGCCGCGCATTCCGATGCCACCGGCTACGAAGGCTTGTCGGTTCTGCCGGTGCCTTTGGATGTCGACAGCTGCACCGACGGTGCCTTGGTCGCAGCGTCCCGCGAAGCTTGGGACCTGGCCCTGGAACTGGGTCAGCAACACGGTTATCGCAACGCCCAAACCACGGTCATCGCCCCCACCGGCACCATTGGTCTGGTGATGGATTGCGACACCACCGGGATCGAGCCGGACTTCGCCTTGGTGAAGTTCAAAAAGTTAGCCGGCGGCGGTTACTTCAAAATCATCAACCGCATGGTTCCGGCGGCGCTGGCGCGTCTTGGCTACAGCGAAGCCGAAGTCGAAACCATGGAACGCTATGCCTTGGGCCACAGCTCGTTGAAAAACTACAAGGGCGCCATCAGCCACGCGGCCTTGATGGGCAAAGGCTTCACCGAAGAAGCCATCGGCGCTCTTGAAGCCGCCTTGAAGGATGCGTTCGACATCAAATTCGCCTTCAACAAATGGTCTTTGGGCGAAGAGTTCTGCACCCAGGTCTTGGGCATCGATGCTGCGCAACTTGATGAAGTCTCGTTCGACATGCTGGGTCACTTGGGCTTTAGCAAAGACGACATTGAACAGGCCAACACCTATGTGTGTGGCGCCATGACCTTGGAAGGCGCGCCGCATTTGGCTGAAGAACACGTGTCCGTGTTTGATTGCGCCAACGCCTGCGGACGCATCGGCAAGCGTTATCTGAGCGTCGACAGTCACATCCGCATGATGGCGGCCAGCCAGCCGTTCATCACCGGGGCGATTTCCAAGACCATCAACATGCCCAACGATTCCACCGTTGAAGACTGCAAAGACGCTTACATGCTGTCTTGGCAGTTGGGCATCAAAGCCAACGCGTTGTATCGTGACGGCTCCAAGCTCAGCCAGCCTTTGCAAGGCTCCTTGCTGGACGGCGACTTGGCGGACGACGAAGAAAGCTTGTCGGAACTCTACAACGACAACGCCGCCATCGCGGCCCGCACAGGTGTCATCACCGAACGCATCATCGAACGCATTATTGAACGCGACAAATTGCCCGATCGGCGCAAGGGTTACACCCAAAAGGCCATCGTGGGTGGACACAAAGTCTATCTGCGCACGGGTGAATACGACGACGGGCGCATCGGTGAAGTGTTCATCGATATGCACAAAGAAGGCGCGGCGTTCCGCTCCTTGATGAACAACTTCGCCATCGCCATTTCCATCGGTCTGCAATACGGCGTGCCGTTGGAAGAATTCGTCGAAGCGTTCACCTTCACCCGGTTCGAGCCGTCAGGCTTGGTTGAAGGCAACGAAACCATCAAGATGGCGACCTCGATCTTGGACTACATCTTCCGCGAACTGGCGGTGAGCTATCTGGCGCGCAACGATTTGGCCCACGCCAAACCCGCCGACCTGATGCCCGACGCCATGGGTGCCGGCCATACCGAAAGCGATATGGACATGATGGAAGACGCCATCAGTGCAGTTGAAAAACTGACCTCTCAAGGGTTCGTGCGTTCACGCAAACTGACCGTCATCAAAGGTGGCGCGGGTGACAAAAAAGCCAAACCGCAACCTGTCGCGGCTGAATTGAAAAAAGCGGTGTCCGGCGGTGGCGGCATGCCGCAATCAGTTTCCGGCGGCATGGCCCACGCGGGCGGCTCGATGAGCGTTGAAACCACGTTGGTGGAAACGGTCGACATCCACATGGAACGTGTGCGCGAAGCGCGCATGCGCGGTTACGAAGGGGACGACTGCCCTGAATGCGGTAACTTCACGCTGGTGCGCAATGGCACTTGCTTGAAGTGCGACACCTGCGGTGGCACGACGGGCTGCTCCTAAAGCCCCCGGCGTTCCCTACGCGAGGCCCCAATAGGGACCGTAAAAAGGGCTACGTAAGACGACTGTCGGTTAGGTTCGTTTTTCCGACATCCAAGGGATCCAGTACTCCTCCCTGGATCGACTTAGAGGGCGTTCAGCGAATTTCGCTGCGCCCTCCCCTTTTTTGGGGCCTAAAGCAAAATCGGCGAAAAATTGGCTTTTGGAAAATACCTTTAGGACATGGTATCCTTTGGCCTTGACGCAGAGGATGCCGCCCATGTTTCGCTCCGCAGTTTTATATCTCAGCACGTTCGTTTTGGCTTTGGTCTTAGGTGCCGGCCTTCCGGTGCTGGCCGATGATGGCTATGACGCTTATCAAAACGGCGACTTTGCCTCAGCGCGGAACATTTGGCTCAAGACCGCCTACAAAGACCCCTATTCCGCCTACAACCTGGGGACCCTTTTCGAAACCGGAAAGGGTGGCGATGCGGACCACAAGGAAGCTTTCAAGTGGTACGACGAAGCTGCCAGGAAGGCCCGTGGCGATGAGATGACGGCGCTGAAACGTCAAGTTGTACTGTCCATGGGACGGCTTGTCGTGAAGAACAAAGACGCCGATTTAATTTCGACGGCGGGCATGTATTTGTCCACCTTGGCGATGAAAACCGGCGATCCGGCGGCCCTGCGCATACGTGGCCTGTTGATGGAGTTTCAAGCCGATCATTCCATCGAAAACGACATCGCCAACGCCGATAACCCCATGCGTTTCGCCTATGGCTTGTTCACGGTCGCCGCGGAACGAGGTTCGCAAAAAGCTTCAGAGGACGCCAAACGGGTGTGGGAAAAAGTCGACGACAAAATGGCTGCGCTCAACAACACCAAACTGGTACGTGACGAGTTGCTGCGAAATGGTGTGAACTGATCAGATCCGGTCTTGATCGGAATGTTTGTCTTGCTCCCCCGGATTGCTCTTGGGCAACGTCTCGTCTGGCTCGGAGGGCTTGCGGCGAATGAGGATATCGCCGTTGGGTAAAATCACCGGAGCCGCGTACTGCGGCACGGCTTTGATCATCAGCTCCAGGGCTTGCAACATCATGCGCGACGCCCCTTCCAACAGTTCTTTCGGGCTACTTTGGCTGTCAACGCCCGGAATATCCATCGTGTCCGCGTGAGCGGGCTGAGCGCTGATGAGCAGGCCTAAAACGGCGAGTGGCGCAAATAACTTAATAAGCATCCGAGGGCCTTTCGAACGGTGTTGGAGCAGGACACACTCTAGCACCTCGGCACCCATTTCACCATCACCAGATCAGCATGAAGCCTTTAATACGGCCCCAAACATCCCCACATACTCTGGAGGCCGAAAAAGGATGACGCTGATCATGAACAAGCCAAAAATCGCCGCCACTGAACCCCAACCCGTGAATCTGGAAGCCGGCAAAAAATATGCTTGGTGCAGTTGCGGACATTCTCAAACCCAGCCATTTTGCGACGGTTCTCACAAGGAGCAAGGTTTTAAACCCGTCATATTTACCGCCGAAGAGTCCGGCGAAGCCTGGCTCTGCATGTGCAAGCAGACCGCCACCCCGCCCTTTTGCGATGGTAGCCATGCCAACTGCACAGATGAGCCGACTTGATTGTGCGGCTGAATAATTACTCGTACGTGCAGAGATAAGCCGTGTCGTGATAGACTTTGAGCTGGAAGCTTTTTCCAGATGCGACTTCAAACGATGCACCGGAGGCGAACACCTGCCAATCGGACGCGCCGGGCAGTTTGACCGTCAACGCGCCGGAAATCACGGTCATGACTTCTTTTTGGCTGGTGGAAAATTCGTATTCACCGGGCGCCATGACGCCAACGGTTGCGGGCAGTTTTTCACCTTTAAACGCGATGGATTTAACGGTGCCCTCAAAATATTCATTTACGCTAAACACGGTCTTCATCTCCAATTCAGTGTGAGTTGGAGGCATGTATACCCGTGCGCCCCCCCATGCAAGCAAAGAAATGCAAGCTCTGGAAGCATCATGGCTTGAATCTTGACCCTAAAAATCTTGAATAGCGATGATCACCTCTTTCAAACCGCAATCGCAGCTATGAGGATCATCGAAATGAACACAGCCCTTTTTATGCTGCACGTAGCCCAACGCTTTATAGGACATATTTTTCAGCGTGCCCGCATGGCTGTTTAAGGTGCGTTCGACCACGATGGACAGGTAATCGGGATCGATCGGCTTGGCAATAAAGTCGATCGCGCCATTGCGAAAACATTCCACCGCCACCGCCTGCGAGTTGTCGGATGTCAGCACAATGGTGGGCGTGGAAATACGCGCCTTGTCCATATCGCGCAACACCGACAGGCCGTCTTGCCCAGGCATTTGATAATCCAGCAGCACCAAATCAATGCCGCCTCGCAACAGCTGGCTGACCGCACCCTCGGCTCCGGGCAACGTGCTTACGCCATAGCCCTGATCCATCAAAACCGTTGTTACCCAGAGTCGAAAATCTTCGTCATCATCGATTACTAAGACGTCTGGCATGATCAATCCCCCGCAATCTCACACAACGTATTACATATGGGGATGTACTGATGATAGTGTTACAACTTTTTTTACATCATCATCCAATCTTGAGATCGATCCGCACAGGGGTTACAGTTCAGCCCAATTGTCCCGCAGCGCTTTTTATTAATTGAGGTCCACATGTCCACCATAGACGCCCGCTTGACCGAACTTGGCCTGACCCTGCCCCAAGCCGCCGCCCCTGCCGCAAACTATGTGCCCTTTGTGCGCACCGGAAACTTGGTGGTGATTTCGGGTCAGATCACCTTGGAAAATGGCGTTCTCAAATATGTGGGACGGGTGGGCGAAGATTTCACCACCGAGCAAGCCTATGAGGCGGCAAAATTGTGCGGTCTGAACCTGATTGCCCAACTCAAAGCCGCGTGTGACGGCGATTTGGACCGGGTCACGCGGGTTGTGCGCCTGGGCGGTTTCGTCAACTGCACGGCGGACTTCACCGAGCAACCCAAAGTCATCAACGGGGCATCGGACTTGATGGCCGAAGTTTTTGGCGAAAAAGGCAAACACGCCCGCGCAGCGGTCGGCGTCAACACTTTGCCCTTGGGTGTCGCGGTTGAAATTGAAGGCCTGTTCGAGATCGCATAAGCGCAATCTTCTTCTTGCCGTTACCCCTACGGCACCACATATCCAAGCCATGCCCGATGGTCACGAACACATAAACATTTCCTTGGTTGAAACGATTGGTGCTGTCTCGCCCGATCAATGGGACGGTTGTGCGGGTCCCGCCAATCCGTTTGTCAGCCATGCCTTTTTATCCAGTTTGGAAGATGCAGGGTGCGTGCAGGCCGACACCGGTTGGGCGGCCCGCCATGTGCTGATCCAAGACGACAGCGGTACCCTTTTGGCCGCAGCCCCAATGTACCTCAAGGGCAATTCCATGGGCGAATACGTGTTCGATTGGGGCTGGGCCGAGGCTTACGAGCGCGCAGGCGGACGTTACTACCCCAAACTCCTTTGCGGGGTGCCATTTACGCCCGTCACAGGACCCAGGTTGTTGGTGCGCGGCGATGTTCAGCCGAGCCTGGCCTTAAACCTCAAACACCAATTGGCCCAAACCATGTCAGAGGCTGTCCAAGGCGCAAAGCTGTCCAGCCTGCACGTCAACTTCATCCCCGTCACAGACGTCCAGGTCTTTGCCGACGCGGGCTATCTGGCGCGCACCGGGCTTCAATATCACTGGCAAAACCAAAGCTATGACTGCTACGATGACTTTTTGGCCCAGTTGTCGTCGCGCAAACGCAAGGCCCTGAAAAAAGAGCGCCGGGCGGCAACGGAAGGTACCGGGCTGCACATTGAGCACTTGAGCGGGGCCGACATCCAGGCGCGCCACTGGGATGCCCTTTATGGGTTTTACAGAGATACCTCCAACCGCAAATGGGGCCAGGCGTATCTCAACCGAGATTTTTTTGAACTGTTGGGCCAGCGCCTGGCGAACAAGGTCGTGCTGGTGATGGCCATGCGCGGCGCCGACATCGTCGCAGGCGCGCTCAATCTGGTCGGCGACGATGCCCTTTATGGCCGCTATTGGGGCTGCAAAGAAGAGATTCCCTACCTGCATTTTGAAGTCTGTTACCACCAAGCCATCGATATCGCCATTGAACGGGGTTTGGCGCGGGTCGAAGCCGGGGCTCAAGGTGAGCACAAAATAGCGCGCGGCTACCTGCCTCAGATAACTCATTCCGCGCATTTCATCCC
Source organism: Magnetovibrio blakemorei (assembly GCF_001746755.1). Classification (GTDB taxonomy): domain Bacteria; phylum Pseudomonadota; class Alphaproteobacteria; order Rhodospirillales; family Magnetovibrionaceae; genus Magnetovibrio; species Magnetovibrio blakemorei. Next base: position 141,640 of record NZ_MCGG01000017.1, read on the forward strand.
CGATACTAACTTTCGCGCCGGAGTATCGGCATTTTTGGATCGCGAACGCACCGCCATTGCCCATGAACGTCAAATCCTGCTGGCCGAAAGCCCCTATCGACAAAGCGACAGCTTGGGTTAGAATTGGTTATGAAAATCATCTTGAAATTAATCGTATGGCCGATGGTGTTGATGGTGTTGAGCGCTGGTGCACTCAGCAGTGCGGCCAACGCCATGGCGATCAACCGCTGCATGCGCGTGCTGAAAGATTCGGCTGGACGCGAAACCGTAGTCAACACGTGTGCGCCGTGCATGACGGTCAAAGTCGAACGTCAGCGTCCCGGACAAACCATGGGCACCCCCAGCCAGCGCGAATTCAACATGCCCGGTGGGTCCAGCATGCCGCTACCGTTTCTCGGCCCCGGCACCACCCGCATCATGAGTGAAGCGCCCTGCCCAGAAGCACAATAAGTAGCTCAATAAGGGTTTAAGGGCACGGCTTTATCTCGGCACGGTGACGATGGCGTCTTGTTCGTCAAGCGCTGCCAAAATGTGTCGCCACCCGTTTTTGCGGGCCTCATAGCGGGCGTCCTCCAATCCCAAATGACGGACCAACAATATGGCCAGCTGGTGGTTGGCATTGAATTTGCGGCCCAAATAAACGTTCATGCTCATGTTGCATCCTCCGCTTTCATTCCCGGTTTCCCAAATTGGCAAAGGGGCACAGAATAAAAAAGAAGCCACGGTCTGAAGTTTGTGTATTTATATGAGTTGATTGCCCTGCTTACTTAAAGTAAATACACAACGCAACCTTCTCCCCCCCTTAGAGAACGCCCAAAGGTGGGGTTTTGTGAACGCAAAATGCAAAATGCGCGGTCACTGTCCTGACCCGCGTTGGGTCGTACCTAAGCCACCTCAAAACACCGCTAATGATTATGACGATGATGCTCATCGGGATAATGTGGATGGGTGTGACGTGTGGCTTCGTGAAGATGTTTGTGAATGTGCGGACCATCAGGGGAATGATCGTGCTCATGTCCGTGATGCCCATCGGCATGAGCGTGAACATGGGAATGTTCTAGGGGTTGGTGTTCATGGGCGTGTGCATGGCGTTCACTCATATGGAGCCAAACTCCGATTGCCATCAGCCCGCCCGCCAAAACAAGGGCTGGGGTCAGGGGATCACCAAGAAGCGGGACAGCTATGATTGCCCCGACGAAAGGAGCGGTAGAAAAATATGCCCCTGCCCTGGCCGTACCAAGTTCGCGCAAGGCCATCACAAAGAGCACAAGGCTGATCCCATAGCCCAAAAACCCAACAATTCCCGACAGTGCAAGCGTACCTGCGGACGGAATGGCGGTCCCGACAATCATCGCAAGACAAACGTTCGTTGCACCCGCAACAAGTCCCTTGATCGCAGCGATTTGAAACGGGTCTGACAGCGACACTTTGCGCGTCAGGTTGTTATCAATTCCCCAACACAAGCAGGCCGCCAAGATGGCAAATACAGGCCAGGGGGATTGCACGTCGATCCCGCCCGACCATGACAGGACGACGGCCCCAACAACGATGGCCACCATGCCAAGGGCAATGCGCAAATCGAAGTTTTCACGAAAAACATACCACGCAAGCAGCGCCGTAAAGACCCCTTCCGCATTCAGCAAAAGTGAGGTGGCAGAGGCGGACGTTCCTGCCAACCCCCACATAAGAAGGACAGGCCCGGCGATACCGCCGGCAGCCACGGCACCCAACATCCAAGGCCAGTCACGGCGCACAAGTTCGTCGCCCTTAGAACCACGGACAAAGCGGACAACTGTCAACCCAAGGCCCGAACCGAAATAAAAAAGCCCGGCGAGCAACCATGGGCTTACGTCAACCAACAACATCTTTGCCATCGGCGTGCTGGCTCCGAAAAGAATGGCCGCACTCATGGCTGAGATAATACCAGTTCGTTTTGAACTCATGAGCACGGCTTTATCTCGCGCCAACGCTATTTCACGACGGCCGGGACTGGCGAACGACCGGCCTTGACGGGCAAGCCGCCCTTTTCTCCACCCTCTGGGTTTTTAGGGGACTTAGGCTTCTGAGAGCGGCGGCGCGGGGCTTTGGGAGCAGGTTCGGGGTAATCGAAGGCAATCAGGCCATCTTCGACCTTGATTTGCACGGTACCGCCGTTCATCAGCGCGCCGAACAACAGCTCTTCGGAAAGCGGCCGCTTGATGTGCTCTTGGATCACGCGGCTGAGCGGACGAGCGCCAAAGTTGCGGTCGTAGCCCTTTTTGCCCAACCAGGCCCGCGCTTCGTCGGTCAACTCGATGGTGACGTTGCGTTCCGCCAATTGGACTTCCAGTTCCATGATGAACTTGTCCACCACCCGCGCCATAACCTCTTGCGACAGGTTGGCGAAGGTGATGATGGAATCCAAGCGGTTGCGAAACTCCGGCGTGAACATGCGCTCAATGGCTTCTTTGTCGTCGCCTTCGCGCACCGAGCGTTCAAAGCCGATAGCCGCCTTGGCCAAATCCGCCGCGCCCGCGTTGGTGGTCATGATCAGCACCACATTGCGGAAATCAATGCTTTTGCCGTTGTTGTCGGTGAGCTTGCCGTGATCCATCACCTGCAACAAAATGTTGAACAGATCGGGATGGGCTTTTTCGATTTCGTCCAACAGCAACACACAATGGGGTTGTTGATCGACCGCGTCGGTCAACAGACCGCCTTGGTCAAAACCGACGTATCCGGGCGGGGCGCCGATCAAGCGCGAGACCGAGTGGCGTTCCATGTATTCCGACATGTCAAAGCGCACCAATTCCACGCCCATGGTCATGGCCAACTGACGCGCGACTTCGGTTTTGCCGACGCCCGTGGGGCCGGAAAAGAGATATGAGCCGATGGGCTTATTGGGTTCGCGAAGACCCGCACGGGCCAACTTAATGGACCCCGACAAGGCCGTGATGGCTTTGTCTTGTCCATAAACCATCGATTTAAGATCGCGCTCTAAGTTCTTGAGAACTTTAGCATCGTCACTGGAAACGCTCTTCGGTGGGATGCGCGCAATTTTCGCCACCACCGCTTCCACGTCTTTGACCGTGACGTTGCGTTTGCGTTTGTTTTCGGGCAGCAGCATGCGCGATGCCCCCACTTCATCAATCACATCAATGGCCTTATCAGGCAATTTGCGGTCGTTGATGTAGCGCGACGCCAATTCCACCGCCGAACGCAACGCCGCGTCGGTATAATGAACCTTGTGGTGATCTTCGTAATAGGGTTTGAGACCGCGCAGAATTTTCACCGTGTCTTCGACGGAAGGCTCTTGCACATCGATCTTTTGGAAGCGCCGCACCAGGGCACGGTCCTTCTCAAAATGGTTGCGATATTCTTTGTAGGTGGTTGAACCGATGCAGCGCAACGCCCCCGACGCCAGGGAGGGCTTTAAGATGTTGGACGCATCCATAGACCCACCCGAGGTCGCCCCGGCCCCGATGACAGTGTGAATCTCGTCGATGAACATGATGTTTTCGGGCGCAGCTTCCAATTCCTTGATGACCGCTTTGAGGCGTTCTTCAAAATCGCCGCGATAACGCGTTCCAGCCAGCAGAGAGCCCATGTCCAAGGCCCAAATGATGGCGTCGAACAGCACTTCCGGCACGTCTTTTTCAACAATGCGCCGGGCCAATCCTTCGGCAATGGCGGTTTTGCCGACGCCGGGATCGCCGACATATAGCGGGTTGTTTTTGGTGCGCCGACACAAAACCTGGATGGTGCGCTCAATTTCGGCGGCGCGCCCAATCAACGGGTCGATTTTACCCTCAGCCGCTTTGACGTTTAAGTTCACACAATAGGTTTGTAGGGCCTCTTGACCCTTTTTCACGACGCCTTCTTCATCCATATTTTCTTCGGCACCCGTGACCAGACGCTCTTCGGATGCACCGGGGGCTTTGGCGATGCCGTGGCTGATGTAGTTCACGGCGTCCAAACGGGTCATGTCTTGTTCTTGCAAGAAATAAACGGCGTTTGATTCCCGCTCGGAAAACAGCGCCACCAACACGTTGGCACCCGTCACCTCTTCACGTCCCGAAGACTGCACATGGATGATGGCGCGCTGAATAACGCGCTGAAAGCCTGACGTCGGCTTGGGATCTTCCAGGCCGTCCAAAGCCGGCAGAACCAGTTCATTTTCCAAGAAATTGGTGACGTCGGCATGGAGGACTTCCAAATCCACCTCACACGCGCGAAGCACCGAAATGGCATCGGGATCGTCGGTCAAGGCCAACAAAAGGTGTTCCAGCGTCGCGAATTCATGGCGGTATTCGCCGGCAATATTGAGCGCGCGGTGCAAAGTCTGCTCTAAGTTTCTCGACAACATTGGATCAAACTCCCTTGGCTCCGGTGGCTTTGTTGGCTCGTATTCTTTTTATATTTAGGCATCTTTTTCAATTGTGCACTGTAAAGGATGCTGATTGTGACGCGCCAGGTCCATCACTTGGTTGGCTTTGGTCTCCGCCACCTCAAAGGTGAACACACCGCAAATGCCGACCCCCTTTTGATGCACGTGCAACATGATGCGGGTCGCCTCTTCTTGGCTTTTGCTGAAGATGTGTTCCAAAATGTACACCACGAATTCCATCGGCGTGTAATCGTCGTTCAGCAACAAGACTTTATACATGGACGGTTTTTTGGTTTTGGCACGGGTTTTCAGGACCACGCCAACGTCGCCATCATCGTTTCGTCCACCGTCGGACCCGCCCCCGGATCCATTTTTATCCGGACCGGCCATGGTGAACACCCTGTCATATTGGGGGGCCAGTTGCAGGTCCCATTGCGGGCTAAATGTAAAATTCGTCGTCACGTACTTCAAATCTCCGCCGTTTGTCGTGCATCGAGCTTCGGGCAGAATCACCCAAGTCTTGTCGATGATAGCGCAAACGAACAGGGCCGTAAATTTGGCCCTGCAACCAAGATATCGTCTGCACCTCTAAGACTTGGGGTGCGTCGCCTAAAATCACCAGTCCTGGGCAGAAAAAAAGGCAAAAAAAGGCCCGGTGGATAAACCACCGGGCCTTTAGTTTCGCTGCCCATAAGGGAGTATGGGGAGGTGTGTAATTAGGCAGCGGTCTTGGAAATGATGTCGTTGTACGCGGTGCCGAACTGGCTGGTCAGCGGTGCGCTTACGTCACCGGCAACCTTCATAGCCGCTTGGCTGATCGAGGTGCTGGTTTCGACGGCAGCTTCAAGGCCGGATTGAGCCAGCTTCATCTGTGCCGAAGAAATTTCTTCCGGGGTTTTGCAAGACGTCAAGGTCAGTGCAGCGTCGCTGTTGAAGCGAACGGCAGCTTTAGCGGCCTTGAAGAACAAGTCGTTCAGTTCCTGGATACCGGAAACATAAGCTTCGCTGGCTTTGACAGCGGCATCGAAGTTTTCGCGACCGGGGAATTCAACGCCTTCAAAAGCTTTCGCGGATTTTGCTTGTTCGGTTCCAGCTTTGATGGCGGCATCCAGGCCGTCTTTGATCATATCTGCAGTAGCATCGAAGTTGTCAGCAACAGCTTCAATGGCGCTCGTTGCAGAAGCGGTCTTTTTCTTTGCGGTGGTCATTTCTCATCACTCCTAAAAAAGTATTGGGGTTTCAATCGCAGGGCTTCTACCCAAAGCCCATTTTGCGACATCGTGACCCCCGGCTTGCTCCATGAGGCCCTTTGCATATGAATAATCTATGCTGCACTGCAACATTAGTCAACTGTTATTTTGCAGTGCACCATAAATTCATGTTTCTTCCACATCAACGTAACATTTCAGCCCTTTTCTCCGACATTCTGGAGGTTACCCACCCATTTATCTTCACCAAATCCCTTGGCCTTAACCTTTTGTTAGAGCGAAGCGGGAGAGAATCGTTCTAAGCCATTATGAAAAAGGAAGGGGACGATCACCTTTCCCCTTGCGACGTCATCCACTTTCCAGCGATGATGGGCGCTGCAATGATGGCGATTGCGATGCACCTTGTGCATATGAAGGTTGGGACAAACCCAATCTCATAAAAAAAGCCCGAGTCAGACTGCAGGTAAAAGGGAAGCCGTGTTTTGAGGAGCCACATTCGCAGGACCGCTTTGTTCGCCATCAGCGCCATTGTGCTGCTGGCTTTTACTTTGTGCACCCCTAATCTGGCCTTTGCGAAGTACGCATCGTTGGTGATTGACGCCAAAACCGGCGAAGTGCTGCACGAAACCAACGCCGACACCCGCAACTACCCCGCCTCTCTGACCAAGATGATGACCTTGTATATGGTGTTCGAGGCGTTGGAAGATGGTCATCTGCGCATGGATGACCGCATTATGATGACCCGCCACGCCGCCAACCAGCCACCTTCAAAATTGGGCATCCAGGTCGGCCAATCCATCAGCGTGGAAACCGCCATCCGTGCCTTGGCCATCAAGTCCGCCAATGACGTTGCGTCTGCCGTCTCTGAGCATTTGGCCGGAACGGAACGCCAATTTGCCCTGCTGATGACGACCAAAGCCCGCGCGCTGGGCATGAGCAACACCACATTTCGCAATGCATCCGGCTTGCCCCACCGTGGCCAAATGTCGACCGCACGCGACATGTCAAAACTGGCGCGGGCGCTGTTGATGCACTTTCCCCATCGCTATCATTATTTTTCCGAACCCGATTTTGAATACGCCGGCACGACCCATAAGAGCCACAATAAATTGCTCACCAATTATGAGGGCACCGACGGCATCAAAACGGGTTACATACGCGCTTCAGGTTTTAACCTCGTGGCTTCGGTCAAGCGCGACAACCAGCGTCTGATCGGCGTGGTGTTCGGGGCCAAAAATTCTCAAATCCGCAATCATCACATGGTGAAGCTGCTTGATGAGGGCTGGGCAAAGATCGACCCCAATGCGACCACCGTCGCCCAAGACATTCCCAAACCAACACCATCGGCCAAAGCAAAAACCACCGGCACCAGTGCTCACGTGGCGTTTGCCCCGGGGCAACCTGCAAAATCAAAGTCAAAATCAGGGCCATCCAAGACCACCTGGGGCGTACAAATCGGCGCGTACAAGTCCTACGATCCAGCCTATGAAATCGCCATGCGCGCCATCAATCTTGCGCCGTCCTATCTGGGCGACGGCGACATCACCGTGGCACCGTTGGAAAAGAAAAACGGGCATGTGCTGTATCGTGGTCGGGTCATGAACATCAGCAAAAGCCAAGCCTACAAGGCCTGCAAATACCTCAAAAAAATGAAAATCGGCTGCATGCCGTTAAGCACCTCAGAGCCGCTTGAAGTCGCATCCCTCAACTGATCCCCAGCCAACGAAATGCCTGCAACGTAAAGCCCGCAGCTCATAAAGCGCAGCGGGCTTTGTCGCGTTATACTTGGGGCCATTAAACTTTGGGACGGCCGATGCAATGGTAATCGAAACCGGCTTCCGCCATTTCGTGGGCTTCATAGATGTTGCGCAAATCGACCAAAATCGGCGATGAGAGCAAAGATTTCACCCGCGCCCAGTCGAGACTACGAAAGGCGTTCCATTCGGTGATAATCACCAAAACGTCGGCGTTGACCATGGTCGCATAGGTGTCGTCGCACCACACGACCCCGTCGATCATTTCCTTGGCCTCTTTCATGCCTTCGGGATCAAACGCCTGGACGCGCGCGCCCGCGTTGATCAGAGCGGGCAGAATATCGAGGCTGGGGGCATCGCGCATGTCGTCGGTATTGGGTTTAAACGTCACGCCTAATACCGCCACAGTCTTGCCCGCGACCGATCCGCCGCACGCGTTAATGATGCGCCCGGCCATGGCTTTTTTGCGCTTGTCGTTGATGTCGACGACGGCTTCGATAATGCGCAAAGGTGAGCCGACATCCTGGGCCGTATGAACCAAGGCCAGAGTATCTTTGGGAAAGCACGATCCGCCGTAACCGGGGCCTGCGTGCAAGAATTTTTTGCCAATGCGGCCATCCAAACCGATGCCCTTGGCGACGTGATGCACATCGGCACCAACTTTTTCGCACAAGTCCGCAATTTCATTGATAAACGTGATCTTGGTCGCCAAAAAGGTGTTGGCCGCGTACTTGATCAATTCCGAAGAGGTGCGCGAGACAAACAAGATCGGCGCCTCAATCAGCGACAGCGGGCGGTACAATTCGCGCATCACGTCTTGGGCACGCGGACTTTGGGTGCCGATGACCACCCGGTCGGGATGGGTAAAGTCGGCAATGGCGGAGCCTTCGCGGAGAAACTCAGGATTGGAAACCACGTCAAACTCCGCATCGGGGCGGGCTTCGCGAATGATCCGCTCGACCTCGTCCCCCGTACCCACCGGGACCGTCGATTTGGTTACGATCACGGTGTAGCCGGAAATATTTTCAGCGATTTCTTTTGCCGCGGCGTAGACGTAGCTCAAATCCGCATGCCCGTCACCGCGGCGGGTCGGCGTCCCGACAGCGATGAACACCGCATCGGCGGCCTTGACCGCTTCGCCCAGATCGGTGGTGAACGTCAGGCGGCCAGCTTTAACGTTGGTGTTGACCAAATCGTCCAAACCCGGCTCAAAAATCGGCATGATGCCATTTTCTAGCATCTCAATTTTTTTGCTGTCTTTATCGACGCACACCACGCTGACGCCGAATTCAGAAAAACACGCCCCAGAAACCAAGCCGACATAGCCGGTACCGATCATCGCTACATGCATGGGTAATCCCCTAACTCTGCAACAGGGCAAGACGGGCGAATCCCGATGCCTGCACACGCTTGAGGGTTTTTAAGCGATGCCCCCGGCGCTGGCAAGGGAAACAGGTGAAAACTAGGTTTACAGATGGTTCTTCAGGTAAGTCCGAAGTTTGCTTTCATGCTGAGAGCTTTTAAGCCCAAATGCCACGTTGGCCTCGACAAAGCCGAACATGGAGCCGCAATCGAAACGCGTACCTTCAAACCGCAAGCCGTGAAAGGGCACCTGACCGATGGTCGCCGAAATGGCATCGGTCAACTGGATTTCGCCCCCAGATCCGGTCATTTTTTTGTCCAAATGCTGAAACACCTGGTGGTCGAGAATATATCTGCCAATGATCGACAAGGTCGACGGGGCTTCTTCAGGTTTCGGTTTTTCCACCAAGCCCTTCGCCGAGACGATAGAGCCATCGTCTGAGCTGACATCCAAAATGCCATATCGGCTGGTGAGTTCGCGCGCGACGTTTTCAACCGCGACAATATTCCCGCCCAATTTGGCGTGGAGATCGACCATTTGTTTGAGACAGCCCGGTTTCGCCATAATCAAATCATCGGGCAAAATGACCGCGAACGGGCCACCCTCCAGATATTCCCGCGCGCACCACACCGCATGGCCCAACCCCAATGGTCGGTCTTGATAGCAAAATTTGACTTGTTCGGGTGCCAAAGTGGTTTCTTTGACGATTTTCAGTTCCGCCAGCTTGCCGCGTTCGGCCAAGGTGGCTTCCAATTGCGCATTGGTGCTGAAATGGGCTTGCAGCAGCACCCGATTGGTCGGATTGGTGACGAAGATAAACTCTTCGATTCCGGCCTGTTGGGCTTCTTGAACCGCATACTGGATCAAGGGCTGGTCGGCGATCGGCAGCATTTCTTTGGGGATAGCCTTGGTGACAGGCAAAAAACGTGTGCCCAACCCGGCCACGGGAAACACCACTTTGGTGATCGCTGTCGTCATGATAACTCCCAATTGTGAGCTTAATTTGTGACACAGCGCCCCAACTTAAGCAACGGACCTTAGGGTCAGGACCCTAAACAATAAGCTCTGCCTGGCGCGCACGCTGGGTTACAGCCCGCGTTAACATCACCTGCAAAGCGATAAACGGCAAAAACACCAACACGCGCTGAGAACCATCAAGATTCACCAAGACCAACGCCCCCAGCCCCTGCAGCACACCGATAGCCATATAAACACTGGTGACCCGAGCGTGAGAGGCCCCTAAGCGGTTCATCAACTGATAAAGATGGCTGCGGTGCGCTTCGGTGATGCGCTCCCCCGCCCGCCAGCGTCGAATAAGGGTATAGGACGTATCCCAAATGTAGTGAAAAAACAGCAACGGCATCACGTACAGCGACATCTGAGACTCATCAAAGCACCCCGCCATCACCGCCAACGTCGCCAGGGCAAAGCCCAAAAATTGACTGCCGCTGTCGCCCATGAAAATTTTCGCCGGCTGCCAGTTCCACAGCAAAAAACCCAAGGAAGCCCAAACGATAAGAGCGCTCACGAGATACAGAACGCTGCTGCCCTGCAAAAACAGTATGGCCCCGAAAAACCCTGCCGCAACGATAGCCGTGGTTCCCGCAATGCCGTCGATGCCATCCATAAAATTAAACGCATTGGTGAGCCCAACGATCCACACCACCGTCAGCGGATACGCCACCCAGCCCAAATGCCAAATGCCGATCCCCGGCAAGCTGATATGCTCGACAACAATACCAAAAGCCGCCACCAGGGCTGCGCAAGCGATTTGCACCCCCAACCGAGTGCGAAACCCCAATCCCGCCACATCATCTACAATCGACACCGCCGAGATCACGAGCGCCGCCCCGCAAAACGCCCAGAAATAGGCTTGCTCAAACACACTATTTTCACTCAACAGCCACAGACCAAGCAAGCCGATGTAAAAGCTGGCGACGATGGCGATACCCCCCGAACGCGGCGTCGGGTTGGTGTGCGATGAGCGTTCATTGGGCGTATCGATGATGCGCACGCGTTTCATCAACAACCACGTCAAGGCCGCCGATAACGCGCTCAAAGAGGCGCCAAACACAATCAGGTTCAAAAAGGACAAGCTCGTCATAAAGGCTTTGTGCCACAGCACAACACAGTTGTCACTTGCCCATCAACACGTCTTTGGCGCGGTTGATTTGCTGCGCCAAATAATCGGAACCGCCCTTATCGGGATGGAGATTGCGCATCAAACGACGATGGGCTGTCTTAATCGTGGCCTGATCCGCATCTGGGGCCAGCCCCAAGACCTTAAAGGCTTCCTCACGGCTCATAGCCCCCCCAGAAGACGGTGAAGATGACTTTTCCTGCCCACCACCACCAGAGTGATGACGCCAACTGGGTTCATGGCGATCAAGATAACCTTCCAGGACACGCGCGCTGTCAGGATCACCCTGTGCTTCGGTATACAGTGCCAAAAGCTCACTCAAAGAGAGGCTTTCCAACGCCCGGCCCGCGAACTGTCCGTCAAGGACACGCCCCGACACATGCCCCGACGCGTGGTCCAAGTGTAAATCGACAAAGCGCGTGCGTACGTCAGAGCCCTGCCCCGCCCCCGGATTGGCACCGCTGCCCGGTGTCTGCCAGCCCTTGGCCCCACCGCCTAAGCCAAAAATATTGGCGAACGCTTTTGCGGTGCGCAGACCTGTAAACATGCGCACAAACCACACCCCCATGGCCGGCAATGCCGCCACGGCGGCCCACAGCTTGCCCGTCATGGCCAACCACACTACAACCAAGACCACCAGGGCAAAGGCCACCCACTTCAGCATTTTCACAAGGCTTTTGGGCGACGCCGTCACATACCAGCGCGACAGCAAGATGAAGGCGATCAAGACCGCGACACCAAGAATGAACCAAGACACGTTTAGCCGCCCCCGCGCATTTGTTGGGTGATCTGCAGGATTTCGGCCCCATGCACCTTGGCATAGGCCTCCAGCGCGCTGCGCCCGCCAGCCGTAAACACCGCCACCGCCGCCAACAGTTTTTTCAGCTGTTCGGCGCTGGTGGCGTCAAAGTGCGCGTAGGCCCCGCCGCTGAGCTTGGCGATGTGGCGAAAAGCGCGCTCCGCCGTACCGTCCTGGCCTTCGTGAAAGACGAACACCGGAACCCCTATCAGTCCAAGCTCCCCGGCGACCTGTCCCACCGCATCGACGTTTTCTTCAAAGCAGTCGCCGACGTAGACAACCGCGCGCACCCCAGAAAGGGTCGCTTCATTGCGCGCATGCTTGAGGACCTTTTCCACCTGGGTCTGCCCAGCCAGACAAAACACCGACGACATCAAGCGCTGGATATCTTGGGCCCGACTCAGCCAGCCCGACACCTTAAACTCACCAAAGCCGCGAAAAAACGCCAATTGCACCGCCAACCCGCCAATATCTTGAACGGCTTCGAACATGGTGCCTTGAATGCGCGCCGCCATGTCCCAGCTGTGTTCACGCGACGCGGTGGCGTCCATGGCAAACATCAACCGTCCCCCATTCCCACCTTGGGCCCCACCTTGAAAAGGCACAGGCTGGGTGTTGAGCTTATCCAAAAACGCATCAACGGCCGACGGCGAAGAAGAGTTTGACGGTAGGTTATCGGTATCGTCTGTCATGGTTTCCTAGGTGTCCTCACATGGCGACCTAACTGGCCGCCACAGCACCGCCGGCGCCGATCATCAGACCGCCGGCCCCCCGGTGCAGGTTTTTCACCGCGCGCCTGGACCGAAACAGGCTGCGTGCCTTGGCCGCCATGGCCGCATAACCCGCCAAAACGATGAACAACGTAACACTCACCACCAGCGCGGCGCTCACCAGACCGCCGACGCCCAGCAAGGACAAGTCCATAAACGCGGGCAAAAAGGCGACGTAAAAAACCATCGCCTTGGGGTTGCCCAGCGTCAAGCTCAGACCGGACAAAAAACGCCGTCCCGAATGGCGCATTGGGCCGCGTTCCGGTGCGGGAACCAAATCCGTCTCGACGTCCCTGGCGGCGCGCCACATCTGCACGCCCAGATACACCAAGTATAAGCCCCCTGCAATTTTCAACAGACCGAAAGCGGCGACATATTGGCTGGCGAGGACGCTGAGTCCCAACGCCGCCAACACCAGATAAAACAAATCGCCGACGATGATGCCGAAGATGAAGACCAAGGTCGGACGAAAGCCCAAAGCCAGAGCGCGCGCGACGATCGCAAACACGCCGGGACCGGGCGTGACGCCCAATACGAAGATGGCAACGGCCAACGCAGCCGCGCTTTCAATGCTCATGACGACAGGTTCCTCATATCAGTTTAATCGCTCAAAAAAGTGGGGCTACTCAGTCTGTTTTTGCGCCTGTTTTTGCAAGAAAAGCTGATGGTGCTCCGAGCCTTCACGCAGCATCTTGGCACGGCACTCTGGGCAGCGCTCGTCTTGACAGCGCACGCCGTCTCGATGCGGGGTTGTTTTACCGCATTTAGGGCACACACACTGCCCACCGTCACCCATTTGATGTTTTCGATGCTCTGCCATAAGCCGATCTCCATCCAAGCAAAAGGCTGACCATGAGTCTAGCACGCCCAGGCGATATATCCACGCGCGAATGCCAAGACCAACGAGGCGCAGATGGCGTTTAGGAAAGATTGATCGCTTCCACCAAAGCGCGGACTTCTTGGCGTGCGGCGATGTGCGACATGCTCAGCGCGCTTTCGCCGGAGACCTCTGCCACATCCATGAGGGTGAGGCCTTGATGGAACAGTTCGCGGAAAATCACCCGCTCAGAAAAGCCCGCCACGGTGCGAAAGCCGATGCGCTTGGCCAGATCCGCCAGCAGGCGCTCAATCTCGCGCTTGTTGATTGAATCCGTGTGCCCCATGCGGTTGCGCATGACGATCCAATCGGCGGCTTTGCGCCCCCGTTTGGCGCGGATCATGCGCTGCTGCCACACCAGTTCGGCGTAATGGCTGGGGTTTTTGATGGTCATCGTGCCCGGATCGATTTTCGCCAAAACGTCCAAATCAATAAAACTGTCGTTCATCGGCGTGATCAAGGTATCAGCAAACGAATGGGCCAACCTGGACATAGGCGTATCGGACCCCGGCGTGTCGGCGATGATCACATCGGCGTTGTTGCTGGCGTCTTCAAACACCCCGGCCAACAACTCCTCAATCCCCTCAGCATCTCCGCCGCCGTCTTCGGCGCGCAGGGTGAGAAGCTCAGGTATAGGCAAATCAAGACTATGCTTTTTCATATGCAATTGACGGTTTTCAAAATATCGACTGATGGTGCCTTGGCGGGCATCCAAATCGACCACCGTCACGCGCAACCCCTGGCGCAACAAACTGACGGCCAAATGCATGACCGTGGTGGACTTGCCACTGCCGCCCTTTTCATTGCCGATGATGATCACATGCGTTCTCATGGGCCGCACTCTAGGGCCGCATCAAGAGAATGAAAAGCACCGAATGAGGCCCGTTTGCAAATTGCACCCAACCAATAACGCCCGAACAAGTCATACCCTTAACCCCGAGAATCGGATAAAAGAAAGGGATGGGAGATTTAACGATGACACGGCAGAGACGGATAAAGGCAGGGTTGCGGGTCTTGGCGGTGACGGCGGGTCTGCTGGGACTGGCCATGCCAACGATGGCGCAAAACGCCGGGCCGGGCGGTGGAGAAAAAATCATCGATTTTCGGGAAACCATGCGCGCCTTGGTGCAAAACATCAGCGCCTATGCGCGCAGCCTCAAGCCCGGTTTTATCGTGATTGCCGAGCACGGTCTTGATTTGGTCACCAAGCCCGACTTCCAAGACAATACCTTGCTGTTTCCCGCGCGCACGTTCGCCCGCTCTCTCGATGGCGTGTTAGAGCCCGAATTGTTCCCAAGACTCACGCCGCCAAGCGGCAAAGAGGCCGCCAAGGAAGCCCCTGCGCTCAGCGCGGCACGCGCGGTCTTGTCCACCAACGTCGAGACCGCCAAGAGCCTTGGCTTGACAATTTTAGACCTCGAGTTTGCGACCAAGCCCCAAGACATTGACCGCGCCTATGCTCAGGCGAGCGCAAAAAAGTATCTCCCTTTTGTCGCCGACACACCCATCTTGGGACGGATACCGCTTTACCCCAAGCTTGCCTATAACGCCAACCCCAAGTCCTTAGACGACTTGAAACAGGCGACGAATTATATCTACATCGCCAATGCCCAAGGGTTTGGTTCGACCAACGACTTCATTCAGGCGCTGAGTTACACGAACCACGACATCGTTATCACCAACGTGTTTCATGGCCGCAACCCCTTGACCAAGTTGGATGTAGAGCGTTTGAAATACAAAAAGCTGGGGGCCCGTCGCTTGGTCTTGGCTGAAGTCGATGTGTCCACGGTGGCGACCTATAACTTCTTGTGGCAACCGGGCTGGCGCATGGAAGACCCGGCGTTTGTCAACGTCCCGCTACGGGACGATCCCGACCGCTACCGCATCACATATTGGGATCCGGCATGGCATTCATTGCTGTACGGCGGTACGGCGTCGTACCTTTATGGCGTGATGGATTTGGGATTTGACGGCGTGGTGCTCAAAGGCGTCAATGGCTGGCGGTACTTTGAAAGCGGCGGCGAAGAAAACCAATAGGTATTGGACCGTTACAGGCCCAACTCGGTACGCTTCACGCGGGTGAGCTTAGCCGCAATCAGCGCATGTGCATCTTCAATGTAAGAGCAAATTTCCGTTTCACTGAGCGCAGTTTGGTCTTGAATCTGCACCCACTTGGCGCGCGCCAGATAGGGTGCCGGAATGATTCCCTTTTGCTCACACAAAATGGAATAGCTGAGATCGCTACATTTGAAGCTGATTTTGTCGCCCGAATCGGTGGCCGCATCATCGCCCGCAGGTTTTCCCCACGTGGAGCAAATCGCAAAAATCTTGCCGCCAACCTTCCATACCGACGAACCGCCCCATTGCACCACGTGGGTGACGGAGCGTAACGACGCGCAGAAGGCATCAAATTGAGCCCGGTTCAACGCTGCTGGCCTTGCTGCCGACTAAAGTGCAGACAGCATCACCGTTTCAATCACAAAACCATCTTCAGGCCGAAACCGCTTGGCGATTTTGGTCCGGGCTTCGGCTTCGGTGCGCGCGACAACGTCTTGCGTATGGACATCGGCCCAGTGATCTTCATAAAAATTGTGGCTCTGATTTTCCTTCACCAGGGCACGCACAACCTTGTTGTAGAATTTCACCAAAAAAACTTGGCCTATGCTGGGATTCAACATCCCGTTCCCCCTTCATGTTGAACATCATATGTCTTGATGTTCAGACTAACGATTCAATCGCGAACGTTCCCCACTCACAATAAGGAAGTCCCGATCCCATAACGTGCCCAATAGCTTGGTCACAAATCGTTAACAAAGCTTTGTCGCAAGTCAATTCATTTGTAAGAACTTTATGAATTTAAGTAACCGACGTGTTGCTCTGCAGATACACTTTCCCCCTAAAAGCACACTTTGATGAAATCAGATGAGTTCACAGACCTAACTACAATCGTGTCCCTTGTAGATGTAGATAATTTCACATCAGGACTGACATCATGATCAATATTGAACAATTTAGAACACGCGTCGTGCAGCCCGTGCTGCAGACTTTGGCGGGCTGGAACGCCCAGATGAACTCCCTTGCAGCCGAAAACCTATTGGTGGGCACGGCTGTGCAAGAAAGCCGCCTCACGTATTTGGCGCAAGTCGGCGGCGGACCGGCCTTGGGCGTTATGCAAATTGAGCCCAATACCCACGACGACGTCTGGACCAACTATTTGGCCTATCGCACCGACTTGGCCCAGGTGGTGGAAACATTTTCGGCCGGGGACGGTCACACGGCGCAACAACTGCCGTGGAATTTGGCCTACAGCGTCGCCATGTCCCGACTTGTATATTGGCGCCAACCCGCCCCCCTGCCAACGGACGGCACCGACATAGAGGCCCTTGGGGCGTTTTGGAAAACCCATTACAACACCCCAGGCGGCGCCGGAACAGCCGCCGAATGGGTGGCGAATTATCAAAAATATGTCACTTCACCTTAAGGTTAAGCGCAAACGGAAATGGAATTTTCGCGCTCTTTGCGTATGATGGACAAAACGCCATCCTCTCGAAGCGAGTTCCCATGGAAAGTCACACCTATCACATCGGCGATATCATTTTTCAAGAAGGCGACCACGGCGATTGCGCTTATTTGATCAAGTCCGGCCAAGTCAAAATCACCAAAATCGCCCGCGATGACCAACCGCGCACCATCGCAACGTTAAATGCGGGCAATATCCTTGGGGAAATGGCGCTCATTGACAACGAACCCCGCGCAGCTTCGGCGGTGGTCCTACAAGACACCGAAGTGCTGATCATTTCAAATGAAGAATTTCAAAAGCGTCTTGACGGTTCGGACCCCGTCATCGGCCTTCTGATGCAAACCTTCACCAACCGCCTGCGCCAGCAAGCGCAGCAGCTTGTGCGCATGATGTCATAAGCCCCGCCCCCTTTGATTGATGACATAAAGAAAACCCCCGGCTCCGTATTCGGAACCGGGGGTTTAAAATGGTGGGCACAGCAGGATTCGAACCTGCGGCCGTTCGATTAAAAGTCGAATGCTCTACCAACTGAGCTATGTGCCCGCATGTCACACAATAACGATGTGTGCGGGGCGGAACTTAAGGTGCGGCGGCGTCCCGGTCAACCCCTCCTAATACAAAAATAAACAACAATGCAAAGTTAGCAGTCTAAAATGGCGCAACAGTTTGATTTTTAAGATTTTTTAATCTTGAAACGCTCGTCCAGGCGGGCCGCGACCTGATGGGAAACGAAATGACGGACATCCCCACCGAGACGGCCAATTTCCTTGACGAAACGACTGGAAATAAATTGATTCTTGTCCGAGGCCATCAAAAAGACCGTTTCCAATTCACGACAGAGGTGTGAGTTCATCCCCGCCATTTGAAATTCATACTCAAAGTCCGATACCGCGCGCAGACCGCGCACGATGACGCTTGCCCCAGCCTCAACCACAAAATCGACCAGCAAGTTGTCAAAGGGAATAACTTCGACATTGACGCCCGCGCAGGTTTTGGCCGTGAGCAATTCCGCTTTGACCATTTCGACGCGTTCATCAAGGGTGAACAAAGGCTCCTTGCCGGCATTGACGGCCACTGCAACGATCAACCTGTCAACCACACGGGTGGCCCGGCAAATGATGTCCATGTGCCCATTGGTGGGCGGATCAAAGGTGCCGGGATAAACACCTGTGCGAAATTTCGTTTCAGGCGAAACAATATCAGAGGACATAATGGGGGAGGTCTCCGCTACGTGTTATCATTTTCGTCATCTGCAGCTCCGCCATCAGCTTCCGCCTCGACCTCAGCATCAACTTCTTGGGCGTCAACTTCGGCACCAGCCTCAGCGTCCGTTGCGTCTGTTACAGGTGCTTCATCCATATCATCGGCATCTGTATCATCTTCCACATCGGTCAGACGGGTGACGGACACCACGTGTTCGGAAGCGGCGGTCTTAAACAAGGTAACGCCTTGAGTGTTGCGCCCGGCGATGCGAATGTCCACCACCGTGGTTCGAATCAGTTGCCCGCCGTCTGACACCATCACCAGCTGATCTTCGGCTTCCACCGGGAATGAGGCGACAACCTGGCCATTGCGGGCGTTGGTTTCGATGTTGGTGATGCCCTGACCGCCACGCCCGGCGATGCGGTATTCATAGGCCGAGGTGCGTTTGCCAAAGCCGTTTTCGGTGATGGTGAGGATAAAGTCTTCCATCCCTTCCATTTCGGCGAAGCGCTCTTCGGTGAGGCCCAACTGGGTGGGATCGGTGATCAGGTCGTCATCGCTTTCGCCTTCCGCGCCCGCCGCCCGGCGACGCGCGCTTTGTACCTTCAGGTACAGGTCCCGTTCGTCCGTATCAAAATCAATGTGGCGCAAGATGGACATGGTGACGACTTCGTCGCCCTTGGCCAGTCTCATACCGCGCACACCCGTAGACGCCCGGCTGGCGAACACGCGCACGCCCTTTTCGTTCCCTTCCGCGTCCTTTTTGGACACCGGGAAGCGAATGCATTTGCCGTTTTTGGCAGCCAGCAGCACGTCATCACCTTCCGTACAGACCTGCACGCCAACCAGGCGATCACCGTCGTCCAATTTCATGGCGATTTTGCCATTGGTCATGACGTTGGTGAAATCCGACAAGGAATTGCGCCGCACCCCGCCAGACGCGGTGGCGAACATCACGAACATGGTGTTCCAGGTGCTTTCGTCTTCAGGCAACGGCATCATGGTGGAAATGGTTTCCCCCTTGTCCAAGGGGAAGATGTTCACCATCGCTTGACCGCGCGCCGTAGGCCCGCCCAACGGCAGCTTGTAAACTTTGAGCTTGTAGACGATGCCGGTGGAAGAGAAGAACAGCACCGGCGTGTGGGTATTGACCACAAAAACCTGACTGACAAAGTCTTCGTCGCGCATCGACATGCCGGATCGGCCCTTGCCGCCCCGGCG
Source organism: Magnetovibrio blakemorei (assembly GCF_001746755.1). Taxonomy (GTDB): domain Bacteria; phylum Pseudomonadota; class Alphaproteobacteria; order Rhodospirillales; family Magnetovibrionaceae; genus Magnetovibrio; species Magnetovibrio blakemorei. The sequence goes on from NZ_MCGG01000017.1 coordinate 160,861, forward strand.
CTGGGCACGGTACGTCGACAACGGCACGCGCTTGATGTAGCCCGTGTTGGTCACCGTCACGACCATGTCTTCGCGCTGGATCAAGTCTTCGATGTCGTGTTCGAATTCGGCTTCTTCCAAGGATGTGCGTCTGGGCGTGGCGAATTGCGTGCGCATTTCTTCCAGTTCTTCGCGCAAAATCGTATAGAGCTTTTCGCGGGACCCCAAAATGGCCAAAAGCTCTTTGATTTCATCGCCCAAGGCACGCAAATCATCGGCAATTTTGTCGCGTTCCAGGCCCGTCAAACGGTGCAAACGCAATTCCAGAATGCCGCGCGCCTGAATTTCAGACAGCTTGTAATTGCCGTTTTCGTCAACCAAGCGGCCCGGTTCGTCGATCAGTTCGATGAGCGGGATAACGTCACCCGCAGGCCACGCGCGCTCCATCAATTGTTCCCGCGCCACTTGCGGATTGGGGGCCTTGCGGATCAGCGCGATGACTTCGTCAATGTTGGCGACCGCAATGGCCAAGCCGACCAACAAATGGGCCTTGTCCCGCGCTTTGCCGAGCAAATAAATGGTGCGACGGCGAATGACTTCCTCGCGAAACGTCACAAACGCTTGAAGAATTTCCTTCAAATTCATCAACATCGGACGCCCACCGTTGAGCGCCAACATATTGACGCCAAACGACGTTTGCAGCGGGGTGTGCTTGAACAATTGGTTCAGCACCACTTCAGCCATGGCGTCGCGCTTGATTTCAACCACCACCCGCACACCGTGACGGTCCGATTCGTCGCGAATGTCGGAAATGCCTTCGATGCGCTTGTCGCGCACGCATTCAGCCATGGTGGCAACCATGCGCGCCTTGTTCACCTGATAGGGCACTTCGGTGATGATGATGGCTTCACGGCCCTTGGCGCGTTCTTCAATTTCCGTACGCCCGCGCATAATCACCGAGCCGCGCCCGGTGTGAAATGCCGAGTTCACGCCTTGCTTGCCCATAATCAAGCCGCCGGTGGGGAAATCGGGCGCTTTGACGTATTCCATCAAGCCTTCGATGGTGATGAAAGGATCGTCGATCACCGCCATACAGCCGTCAAGCACTTCGCCCAAGTTGTGCGGCGGAATGTTCGTCGCCATACCCACCGCGATACCGCCCGCGCCGTTCACCAGCAAATTGGGAAAGCGCGCCGGAAGCACGGTCGGTTCACGCTGGGTGTCGTCGTAGTTGGATTGAAAATCGACGGTGTCCTTGTCGATGTCGTCGATCAGTGCATGCGCCGATTTGGCCATACGCGCTTCGGTGTAACGCATAGCCGCTGCACGATCACCGTCCATGGAGCCAAAGTTGCCCTGGCCGTCAATCAAAGGCAGGCGCAAGGAGAAATCTTGCGCCATACGCACCATCGCGTCGTAAATCGCGCTGTCGCCGTGGGGGTGATATTTACCCATGACGTCACCAACGATGCGCGCCGATTTGCGGTACGGCTTGTTGGAGTCATAGCCGTTCTCGTTCATGGCATGCACGATGCGTCGGTGAACCGGTTTCAAACCATCGCGCACGTCGGGCAAAGCCCGGCTGACGATCACGCTCATGGCGTAATCGAGATAGGAGCTTTTCATCTCCTCTTCGATGGCGATGGTTTCGAATCCTTCAGCAGGAGAAGGAGGCGGCGCAGACGATTCGGAGGTCAAATGATTTTCCCAGCAAATTCAATATGTTAACCAAGATCAAAAGCGGCCAAATCTGACCGCCTCCTGACCCCTGAAATCTAGCAGTTTGAGGGGGGGAAAACAACCTTATGACGCCTGATTTTAAAGCTTATTTCCGCGCCCGGTTCATAGGGAGAATTGCTGAGGTTCTGCGACGAAAAAGCGCGCAATTTTGGAAATTGCGCGCCTCGCATAGTGTCTTGGACAGAGCTGGTAGCCTGTTGTCGGCTAGAACGGAATTTCATCGTCCAGATCGGAGCCTGGAGCCGGACCGGAGCCACCGCCGAAGCTGTCGTTGCCGCCGCCGTAGCCACCACCGGAACCACCGCCAAAGCTATCGTCTCCGCCGCCCTGACCACCGCCTTGGCCGCCCCCAGACGTCCCACCGGGACCGTCCAGCATGGTCATGGCGCAGTTAAAGCCCTGCAACACCACTTCGGTAGAGTACTTGTCGTGGCCGTCTTTATCCGTCCACTTGCGGGTTTGCAATTGACCTTCGATATAAACCTTGGAGCCCTTGCGCAGGTATTTTTCGGCGATATTGGCCAGACCATCGCTGAAGATGACCACACGGTGCCATTCGGTCTTTTCCTTGCGCTCTCCGGAGTTTCGGTCTTTCCAGCTTTCAGACGTCGCGATGCTCATGTTCACGATTTTTTTGTTGTCTTGAGAAAAACGCACTTCCGGGTCGCGACCGAGGTTGCCAACCAAAATAACCTTATTCACACTGCCTGCCATGAGGTCCCCGCTGCCTTTAAAAATCGATCAAAAAATCACTGAGAATCACTGATCCAAACCTTACACGCAAAGCACAGCAGACCGCCACTATTTTAGGGGCAGAACCTTTGCACCATTTCGCTTGTCGGGGCCGGAATACTTTTGCTGGCTGAGGCGACGATCAGGGCCATAGTAGCTCGTGCACTCGACCATGGGGCGTGGATTTTCCATCACACTCACAATGCGTCCCAGCAAGGACTGAGGGGAAATGGGCTTGCCCAGGAAATCGTTGACTCCGGCGTTGCGGGCCTCGTTTTGCAAGCTGGTTTCAGTGTAACCGGTCACCATAATGATGGGCACCGCACGACTTACGCCTTGGAGTTTACGGATCATGCTGACGCATTCCACCCCGTCCATACCCTCCATTTTCCAATCGAGGATCACCAAATCAAACGCCGTATTCGGATGAACGTTGTCGAGGATGTCGATGGCCTCAATCCCATCGCGGGCTTCTTCCAGCAAGGTCATGCCCAGAGCTTGAAGAATCGAACGCAACAACGTGCGAAAATGCACATTGTCTTCGACAATCAAAATTTTGAGTTGCGACACATCGAGCGAACTCATGGATACCCCAAAAAGATTTTTTATTCTTAAATTTTCACACCGCCCCCAAGCGTCTTCAGCGACACCATATCGAATTCACACTGGGGCTTAAAGAAAAATAACAGGGAAAGAGGTGTTTACCTTACAGCAGGCCCAATTCTTCCAGATCGCGGGCCAATTCGAGCGGCATATCACCGTTCGGCGTGGATCCGACATCGGGCGGGGCTTTGGCGGGATCCAGGTAGCGCCAGCCTTGAAACGCGCGGTGGGGGCGATTTTGGGTCGCCACCAGTTTTGGGGACAAAATCATCACGCAGCGCTTTACGCCTTCGTCATCGCTGTAGCTTTCAAACGCCAGAAGCTCTTGACGTGCCCGAATGGCCCCCTTAATCACCCAATAGATGGATCCCCCGTTCAGCACTTCAGCCTCTCGTTTGGGTTTCATCCGGGTGACATGACGAGGATTTGCAGACAGACCTTGAGCCACGTACGCGGCCATGCGCTGTTGTTGCAGATGCGCCAGATGGTCAAAATCCTCGACCCCAACGGCCAGTTTGATCAGGTGCACGTTCAAAGCCTCCTCGGATAGGACGTTCTTTACAATAAGAACATCGCTCCCAGCCCCAAAAACACCAAAAAGCCGACCACGTCGGTGACGGTGGTGAGAAACACGCTCGACGCCACGGCGGGATCGATGCCGTGACGGTCCAGCGCAATGGGAATAATGGCGCCGAACAAGCCTGCCACCACCATGTTGATGACCATCGCAGACCCGATCACCAAACCGATGGCCGGGTTCGAAAACCACGCCCACGCCACACCGCCGATCAACACCGCAAAAACCACCCCATTGATGGTCCCCACCAAAATCTCTTTGCCGATTTGGCGCCGGGCATTGGTCGAGGTGAGTTCTTTGGTGGCCAACGCACGCACGGCAACGGTCAAGGTTTGGGTGCCGGCATTGCCGCCCATGGACGCCACAATGGGCATCAACACCGCCAACGCCACCACCTGTTCAATGGTGGCTTGAAAAAAGCCGATCACGACTGAGGCCATGATGGCCGTCAACAAATTGATAAACAGCCAGGAAAAGCGCTGTTTGGTGGTGTCCAAGGTTGCTGAGTACAAATCGTCCTCACGCACACCACCCATCAGCAAGATGTCGTCTTCGGCCTCTTCATCGATGACGTCGACAACGTCGTCAATGGTGATGATACCGACCAAGCGGCCATCTGAACCGACCACCGGAGCGGACACCAAATCGCGCTGACGAAACAGAAAAGCAACTTCTTCTTGGTCCATATCGACCGGCACAAGTTTCATCTGCTCGTGCATGATGTCCGTCACCGGAACCGGACGCTTGGTTTGTAACAAGGTGCTGAGCGGAATGGTCCCAACCGGCCTGTGACGCGGGTCAACCACCACAATGTCATAAAAAACGTTGGGCGTTTCCCATTCATCTTGCTCGGCGATTTCACGCATGAAAGTGATGGTTTCGCCCACCGTCCATATTTGCGGCACGGTCATGACTTCGCGCTGCATCAAACGGCCTGCGGAATATTCCGAGTACGCCAGACCTTGTTCGATCAGGGTGCGGTCAGCGGCCGGAATGGCATCTAGGACGTGAAGCTGTTCATGCGCTTCCAGCTCGTCAATAATCTCCACCGCGTCATCGGTGTCCAACTCAGCAACCGCAACCGCGACCGCGTCCAGACCGATGATGTCAAAAACATCGTCACGAACGGTTTCATCCAGCTCGGTGATGAAATCTGGATCGAGAACGTCGTGGGCGGCTTCCAAGAATGTGCGGCGCTGTTCGGGACTGAGACGCTCGGTAAGGTCGGCAGCGTCGGCGAAGTGCATATCTTCAACCAGATCGCGCACACCTTGCGTATCACCCGCTTCCAAAGCGGTGATGATTTCTTCGACGTCTGCGACATGCAACCCGTCATAGATTTCGCTGGGGTCTTCGGGCGGCACGGCACCGGGCGTTGTGATCGCGTCCTGATTTTCCAGATTCGGTTCGGTCATAGAGACCTCCTCCAGTTCATTGGCCCGACTGGATAGGCGGTATAAATTGACACATGAAAAATGCGCGATGTTCGGACAAAAAAATAACGGACGGATCAAAAACGCCCCGCCGTCGAAAAGACCGCCTAGCGGGGGTGATACTAGCCTATGAGGCCCGGAACATAAAGCCCTGTTCCTTGTTCCACAGCCCCTTAAATGAGGACACCCCAAATGGTCGGCTAGAGGCGTTGTGCCAATGCTCAGGCCACCTCATGACGTCTGCTTTCAAGCGGATAGCGAGTAACTTTGAGGACTTATACATAGCCCATGAGTTTTATCAATCCGGCCAAAATCATTTGGCCCGATGCATCCCATTTTGGCCCGATTTGGCACATGAATGAGACTTGCCGATGATGAGAGTTGCCATCGCATTGAACATCCCACTATTTTATATGCTGAGGAATGACGATACGTCATTTATCGTATATGTTGTAACAATCGATTGTTGCGTTGCAGGATCTAAACAAAATCCACAGAGGTTTGTGAACCTGTTTCGTCAAATAGCCGTAGATGTTGACAGCCTGGGGGGGCAAACGATGGCTTATCGAGCAGGAACAGTTTTTTTCACGGCAATGGCGCAGCTCGCCATGACGATATCCATGCCCTACTCCCAACACTGGGCGAAGGGCCTCGGAATCATCTGCATCTGCATCGGCTCGTTTTGTTTCGCTCAAAACGTATTCGCCCAGAACCCAAACACGCGGGTCATCGCCGCTGCCAATTCCACCTGTTCAAGCATCAAAAAGGCTGCGGATCTCTTTGCCCAACGCCATGATATCTCCTTCTCATACATCTGCAAATCGTCAGGACGCCTCGCAAAAGGCATCAAGGGCGGCATGCTTTCTCCCGATTATTATATTTCCGCCAGCGAAGAATGGATGATGGATTTGGTGCAGAGCGGCCATGTGAACGCCGCTGCGGTTCGGCAACTTTGGGGGAATGAACTGATCCTTGCTTGTCCCACCAAACACCCTCTCGACATCACCAAATGGGAAGACGTGACCTCCGCCAAAGTCGCCCATCTTTTAATTGGCGATCCGGGCACCGCGCCGTTCGGACGTTATGCGAAACAGGCCTTAGAATCGGCTGGCTTTTGGGACCAAGTCAAAACCAAGGTGGGCACGCGCAAACACATCACGCTGCTGGCCGACGATCTCTCTGTCGCAGCGGAAGGAACGGCAGGAATTCTTTATTCCACCAACCTTACCGATGAATTGCAGACCGTTTTGCATGTGCCGTCTGAATGGCACGATCCGATCCGCTATTACGGTGCTGCGCCCGTGGGAAAGGAGGACGATGCCATAATGGTTGATTTTATTTCATTCCTGAAGAGTCCCGAGGCGGTGGAGATTTTCAGCAACGCCGGCTTCCTAATTCTGCCTTGACAAAGCCCCACAAGCCCAACGACTGACAAACTTAACGCGAGGCCCGACCACAACATGAAGTACAATGACCGCCCCCTCCTGTGGCAAATGCTTCTTCCCCTGTTATTTGTAAGCTTATTGTGGGTTGGGGCCACGGCGTTCACCATCGCGAGCTTGAATGAATCTCTCTCGCTGACGAAGCAACTACATGCCAGTCACGTCACTTCGGTACTCCGGCTCGAAAACATTAAAAACAAATTCTCCGCACTCAATCAAAATCTTTTGGAACTTCTGGCATCAGAAGAGGCAACTCAAATACAAGACCTCGCCAAAGAGATCGAAGTGCGTCAACAAAAACTACATGGCGAGCTGATCAATTTAAATTCGGCACTGCTAAGATCACACCCGGATGCACTTTCATATTACAAAACGGTCCACAACTATTTTGGGCTTTATATCAGCTCAGTACGGCATTTGATTTTTCTCATTAAAGATTTTGAAAAAGAAGCCGCCTTTCTCGAATACCAAAAAACAGTTAGCCAACTCCTGGGAGATATTGACGAAACGCTCAACAAAATGACCAAACACGAGGTCACTGTTATGAATGAAGCATTTGACGAGTCATTAAGACAGGAAGCCCAAAACACTTACTTGTCTATGTTTTTCAGCATCATCTCGGGAACGGTATCCCTTTTGGTTTTGATCTGGAACGCACGGAGAATCGTCAAGCGTTTGAAGGTGGTCAGTAAGTTTGCATCAGGTTTAGATAAGGGCAATTTGTTGTTGAAGAGCCCTGAAACGGCAAAAGACGAAATCGGCAAACTCAGTCATGACCTGGAACATATGGCACAACGTCTCGACAGTTCGATCAAGGAACTTGACACCTATCATTGCCACCTTAAAGAACTGGTCAATGAGCGAACCAACGAACTGAATATCTCCAAGATCAATGCGGAAGTGGCGAACCGCACCAAATCAGAATTTTTGGCCAATATGAGCCACGAGCTTAGAACCCCTTTGAATGCTGTCATTGGTTTTTCCAGCGCCATGCAAACAGAAATATTTGGTTCTTTGGGGGATGCAAAATACGTTGAATATATCAACAACATCCATGATTCCGGGATTCATCTTCTTGAACTCATCAACGACATTCTTGACCTCTCCCGGATTGAAGCGGGCGCTTTTGAACTTGATGAAGAACCTATGGATATTTCGGTGCTTTGCCACAACATCACCAAATTGGCTGGGCCACGGGCACTTGCGGGACAGATCCAGCTTAAAAACCGAGTTCCCAGGGACTTGCCATTATTTATTGGCGACCAGCGCCGAATGAAACAAATTCTCTTCAATCTCCTCACCAATGCGACCAAATTCACAGACCCCGGCGGCACGGTCACGTTGGAAGCTTCGGCGAATGACAAGCACGCCCTGTCGATAACCGTGACGGATACCGGCCTGGGCATGACGAAGGAAGAAATCAATCTTGCCTTGTCTCGTTTTGGCCAAGTTGATGGATCTTTGTCCAGAAAACATGAAGGCGCTGGCTTGGGCCTGCCTTTAACGGAAGCACTCGTGCAATTGCATCATGGAGAACTGAAAATACAAAGCCAGAAAGGCCAAGGCACCACCGTAACCATTTCCTTCCCGCCAGAGCGGACGTTGACCTCTGTGGTAACAAACGGGGGCTAGGACCTTGATCGAATTTAGCCTCCTCCATAAGAGGCTTGAGTTCCAAACGTATTGTCAGTCCAATTCTCTGAGCATCTCGGCCGTCGAATATTTATCGAGGGCAACCTTAACGGCATTCCGTCCAGCTTCCTTGGCTTTGTAAAGGGCGACATCGGCACGTCGAAGAACTTGGCCCAGGGTATCTTCTTCGTCTCTGTAGTTCGCCCTGAAAAACTCTCAACATATTGATAAATAATGATTCCCTTGGGATTCTAAATATAGGAAAATGCCAGAAAGCAGTCCCGTAACGCTCATTTTCTGGTAGATTCTCATGAAGCCTAAAAAACCCCGCCGCCGTGATGCCGATCTGTTTCGCGAACGTCTGGACGCCATCATCGACATGAAGCATCACTTGATCCGGTTGGCCGGGATGTCCGACACCGTCGCCCAGGCCGCGCAAATGACTGGTGTCGATCCCGAGCGGATTTATGCCGATAGGGGCTATCGCGGCCATAATTACGAGGGCGAGGCCTCGGTCATGCTGTCCGGACACAAGCGCGGATTGAGCCCCCAAATGAAGCGTGAGTTGAAACGAAGATCGGCCATCGAGGCGACCATCGGGCATATGAAAACCGATGGCAGGCTTGATCGAAACTTCCTAAAAGGCCAAACTGGCGACGCCATCAACGCTCTGCTGGTTGCCGCAGGCCACAACATGCGCCTGATCCTCAACGCCCTGGCATTTTGGCTTGCCTGGATCATGAGCGTGACAGAAAAGACAGTCAAAATAGTAAAAACGGATACTTCCCGACTTATGATCCGATACCAAACATCAATGGCTTAGGCATTGTTCAGGGCGAACTCTGTAAGTGCTGACGCCCAAGCTAATGGTCAAGAAAACCGTTTGGCCATGAGCGATGACCGGGGTTTCAGAAATGATGGTTCTCAGACGTTCCGCAAGAACAACTGCAAACTCACTCTTGGTGTCCGGCAAACAAATTGCAAATTCCTCACCACCAATCCGACCCGCAATATCAACCGTGCGGATGGTATCCTTTATAATATTGCCAATCAGGGTAAGAGCTGCATCGCCCATTTCATGGCCATACGTGTCATTGACGTCTTTAAAACGGTCTACATCTAACATGATAATGGAGTACGACTGACCAAACCGCTTTGCTTGCTTGTTGATGTACTCACCCTTTTCGATAAATGACCGACGATTGTTGATGTCCGTCAGGACATCTGTGTGCGCCAATATTTCGGCCCGTACTTTTGCATCGCTTAGGGATTGCGTTCGTTCACGCACCCTTTCCTCAAGCAAAGCGCGCTCGCGTTTCAAATCAAATATGGCAATGGAAAGCTGACGAAACGACGTGGACAGAAAGAAGGCAAGTATGGCGGCAGTCAGCAAAAACTCTTGCATGGCCACCACGGTTTCCGCTTGAGTTCCGATATGAGTAAACGCACCAAGTTCATTGGTTGCCCCAAAAGCAGCCGTGAAGGCAATCACCACCAACGCTGCGGTTGCCCCACGTTGACCAAATCGTATCGCTAAATATGCTATGAGCGGGAGCAAGAGTGATGGCATCCCTGTCCAGTACGGCCATGAGGCAGGAGATAAAAAGACAACGGCACTCAGCAACAGGGTAGCAGCCGCGCTTGCCACAATTTCAAAAAATTGCGTGCGCCAATGAATCAAGGCTCTCTCGTCCCTCGTGAGCCACGCCAACAAGAATGGTGTTATGAGAAGCAACCCGATTGCATCCCCAAACCACCAAACGCGCCAAAACGCCCAATACGATATACTCTCATCGCCCAATTCATAAATGGCCGCACCGCACAAAGCGGCGATTGGTGGAGAGACAAAAAGAAAAACCCCGACCATACCAAGAGACAGATCAATGGAGATGTCTTTGTATGACTTGCCGCGCAGCAGAACAAAGCGAATAAAAAATGCCGTTAATGTCGCCTCTAGCGCGTTGACCAAAGCGAAGCCAGCGATCTGCCAAATTGGAAAATGTCCAAAATCGGCCAAAAACTCACCAATTATGCCCGCACCGACGAACCAGATCCAATGCCGAGGCCTTGAAAGAATTAAGGCGGCCACAATCACCGCATTGGGGGGCCAGAAAATCGCGATGCCTTCGGGCATGATCGTCGTCGAAATGGCCAGTTGCGCTAAACCGTAATATGTCAAGCAGGCTAAGATGGATTGAGTGAGAATGTGGCTGAAAAATCGCTGCAATAGGTCTTACTCTTATCCAGAACCAAATACGCAGCCAAATTTTAGCGGAATGAAGATCAGATGAATATAATAATATTCAGCACATGCGCCTGACTCCCGGACAGGCCCGTCAATCAGGGATCAAGCTCCGTTTGATGAAGAGGCCCTACAGTTCACCTGAGCAGCACCATCATGGGCACCGCATAAGCTCGGCGCTGACCAAAACAACTTAAGAATTTAGCGTTGTTTTTATAGTCTCTAAGAGTTGCTGTTCTGTAAAGGGTTTCGCGAGGACTTGATTAGCGCCGAATCTTTCTGACATTTCAAGGAAGTCCATATTCCGCGAACGTCCGCCACCTGAAATGGCAATAATCTTTAAGTTCGGAAACATACTTTTGAGCTCGATAATTGTCTCAATGCCCTCTTTCTCAGGCATAATCAGATCTGTGATGATCAAATCAAATGGGGTCTCAACCTGTTTTTTGACACCAATACGGCCATTTTCGGCTTCTTCAACATCATAATGAGCATTTTCAAGAATTTCACGTATTGCAAAGCGCGCCAGTTCTTCATCATCAATAATGAGTACACGCATAAAAACACCATCAACTTTTTAGGTATGAAACTTAAGCAAACAAAAACCTTGATGTACAAGAGTAATATATAAATCTTTAAGTTGAAACAACATCTTTGTATAGACTGCCAAAACATTGACATGTTGCAGCTCACATTGAAGCCTCAGCAAACAAAAAAGCCCGCCCCGAAGGGCGAGCTTTTTTAAACTTGGTGCGGTCGAGAAGACTCGAACTTCCACGAACTTGCGTTCACAGCGACCTCAACGCTGCGCGTCTACCAATTCCGCCACGACCGCATAAAGTTTTTCGTGACACAACACCTTAAACGAGGCGTTGCCTGCGGGGGGAATAGCAAATACTGTCGCTTCAATCAAGCACAGAGAAATAAAAGCCCAAACGAGATTTAACAATGGCGGAAAACAAGGCTTTACCAACGGTCGAATGGTGTGTTTCCGAGGCCTTGGTGGACTATGGCGAGGCCCTCGACTTCATGGAAACACGCGTTGCAGAGATCCGCGACGGCTCAAAGCCGGAAATCGTATGGCTTTTGCAGCACCCGCCGCTGTACACCGCAGGCACCAGCGCCAAGGCGAACGACCTGTTGGACGCTGAGCGTTTCCCCGTTTACGAGGCCGGACGCGGTGGCCAATACACCTATCACGGCCCCGGCCAGCGGGTGGCCTATGTGTTGCTGGATCTCAAGCATCATGGCAGCGACGTGCGCGCTTTTGTGCAAAAATTGGAAGAGGTGATGATCCGCACCCTGGCCGCCTTTGACGTGGCTGGCGAGCGCCGCGATGGGCGGGTCGGCATCTGGGTGGCCGATCCTCAGCACATCGGCACGGAAGCGAAAATCGGCGCCATCGGCGTGAGGGTGCGCAAGTGGGTCAGCTTTCACGGCTTGGCACTCAACGTCAATCCGGACTTAAGCCACTTCAGTTCCATCGTACCGTGCGGCATTTCCGAACACGGTGTGACTTCGCTTGCCGACTTGCACGTTGAAGCCACCTTAGGCGACGTCGATACGGTCTTGCGTCAAACCTTTGAAGCTGTTTTCAAGCGTCACATCCAAGACATTGACGCCGCTCAGTTTCTGGCTCAGGTTGAGGCCCCAGTGCCAAAATGATGGCAGATGGACGCGGCCACAATTCCTGCGTACGATAATCGAATCCTAATTTTGAATGGGCAATCGCGGGTTGAGAGCGTAAACAAAAGTGAACATGGACCGCAAACTGATCCTCATTTTGCCCCTGACATTGGCGTTGTTCGTTGGCATCGCCCTGTTCACGATGACCGGGTTTTCCAGCCTGACCGAACGTCAAAATCACGAAGTTGATCGTGCGCAGTCTGACGTCTGGGTGTTGTCTCAAGTGGCGCTTGACGTGGAACGCACGCTGCATATGTTGCATATGTATGCGCACGCAGATGAGGGGCTAACTCACGACAAGGTCTTGATGCAATTTTCCGCACTCTGGAGCCGCATCCCGCCCATCTTAAACTCTGACGATACGGCCCATCTGCGCACCATTGCAAACATCAACGACACCATCATCGATTTGCAAAACACGATGTCCAGGCTTGATCCCATCCTTGTGAACTTAAAACCTGGTGACGATGTTCAGATGGCCATCATTCACGACGCCTTAAACCCCTTTTCTGCGCGCCTTGACCGCCTCGCTTCGCTACAGGTGTCCAACACCAACTCCAACGAAGCAGACCATCGCCAAAACATCACCAACCGCACCAAAATTTTGGAATATTCCGTCATTCTTATTTTTGCCGCCGCGATGGTCATGGTGGTGATGTTGGTGATTGAAAGT